>NZ_CP120997.1:1428750-2143125 GCF_030719295.1 Streptomyces sp. Mut1
ATAGCCTGCGGGCATGACCGTGCAGTCCGGGCGCCGTGAGCGCAAGAAGGCCGCGACCCGCCAGAAGATCGCGGACACCGCGCTGCGGCTCTTCCTGGAACGCGGTTACGACGCGGTGGGCATCCGTGACGTGGCCGCCGAGGCCGACGTGGCCGTCACCACGCTCTTCTCCCACTTCGCCTCGAAAGAGGCCCTGGTGTTCGAGCAGGACGAGGACTTCGAGCAGCGCCTCACGCGGGCGGTCACCGGCCGGGCGCCGCACGAGCCGCTCATCCCCGCGCTGCACCGCGAGATCCTGGCCCTGGTGCGGCACTGCACCGCGGACAGCGCCGCCCCGGTCCGGCGCATGATCGACGCGTCTCCCGCCCTGCGGAAGTACGACGAGTCGCTCCGCCTGCGCCACGCGGACGCCCTGGCCACGGCCATCGCCGCCGATCCCGACCTGACCCGGAGCGAAACCGCCGCCCGCACCATCGCGAGGTTCGTGATCGACGCCTACTCGCTGGCCGGCGAAGCGGCCGACCCGCAGGCCGCTCTGGACGAGATCTTCCCCATGATCGAGGCGGCCTGGAAGGTCGCCTGCCCGTCTGCAAGCGGTCACCCAGGTTCCGATGGGCCGCGGCCGCGGGTCTGAGACGGCGTCGCTCACCACGCGAGGCACGAAGTCGGCGTCGCCGCGGCAAGCGAAGAGCACTGCTCGAACTCGTTGGTGGCCCATGCGCGGTGGTGGCCACAAGGGCCGCCGGGGAAGCGATACGAAGCCGAAGACACCGGGCGTCCCGCACGACGTGGGACAGCGGACAGACCCGCTGCTCGCGGAACCGATGTCCGCCACGAGCCGCGCGACCCCACGACGGCGGGGCCGGTCGGGGATTCCGTGCCTCTGTGATCCCCGACCGGCCCGGCCAAGTCCCGACCGGACCGGTCCGGCCCGGCTCAGTCCTGCCCGGGGCCCATCTCGACCGGGTGGCCACCCGCGGGCAGTCCCCACTCGCTCCAGGACCCGTCGTACACGGCCGTCCCGCGGTAGCCGGCCAGCTCGGCGCCCAGCGCCAGCACGCAGGCGGTCACGCCCGACCCGCAGCTGAAGTACAGCCGCTCCCGGTCACCGGCCAGGGCGGCGAACGCGGCCCGCAGCTCGGCGGGCCCCCGCATCCTGCCCCCGTCCTGGATCTCGCCGAAGGGCAGGTTCACGGCCCCCGGCATATGGCCCCCGCGCAGCCCGGAACGCGGCTCGGGCTCCGTACCCGCGAACCGGCCCCGGGTCCTGGCGTCGAAGACCACCGCCCCCGGGTCGCCCAGCGCGTCCGCCACCGCGTCGGCGCCCACGACGAGTCCGGGGCGGGGCCTCGCCGTGAAATCGCCGGGCTCGGGGGCGGCCCCCGGCGCGCCCTCCTCCACGGGCAGTCCGGCGGCGGTCCAGGCGGGCAGCCCGCCGTCGAGGACGGCGGCCCGGTCGAAGCCCATCGCCCGGAGCATCCACCAGGCCCGCGCGCTGGAGTAGATGCCGACGGCGTCGTGGACGACGACCGTGTCCCCGTCGTTCAGACCCTGCGCGCGCAGCTCTTCGGTGAACCGGCCGGCGTCCGGCATGGTGTGCGGCAGCGGACCCGCGGGTTCGGACAGCGCACCGTCGATGTCGAAGGGCCGGGCGGCCGCGATCCGCCGGGCGGCGCCCCGGTGCGCGCCGACCGAGGCGTCGAACACCAGCAGTCCGGGGGCACCGAGACGCGCGGCGAGCCAGTCGGTGCCGACCAGCGGTCCCGGCAGCGCGCCCACGGGAGCGCCCCGGTCCCCGTACGGCTGAACGTCCTCGCTCACATGCCCTCCCCGCTGCCCCGGCCGGTGCGTCCGGCACGAATTTTCAAGATCGCAGCCGGTACCGGCACTGTCAACGGCCCCCGGCCGCCGCTCAGCGGCCGAGCGGCTGGACCAATTCGTCGTACAGGGCGAGCACCTGGACGATCGAGTCGTCCTCGCTCGGCCAACGCGCCGCCTGTCGGGGGCCGTCGGCGGCCATCCGGGCCCGCTCGGCCGGGTCGCCGAGCAGCCGGGCCACCGCACCGGACAGCGCCTCGGCGTCCGCGTACGGCACGAGCACCGCCGCGTCGCCCACGAGTTCGGGCGTGCCGCCGACCGCGGTGGCGACCAGCGGCACCCCGGCCCGCAGCGCCTCCTGGGCCACCGTCGAGCGGGACTCCCAGCGGCTGGGCAGCACGGCCACATCGGCGGCGGCCAGGACCGCGGTGGCGTCGGACCGGCTGCCGAGCAGCTCGACCGGCAGGTCATCGGCGGTGATCCGCCGCCGCAGGGCCGCCCGCTCCCGCCCCTCACCGACGACGACCAGCAGCGGTACGGGGTCGAGCCCGCGCCAGGCGGCCGCCGCTTCGAGCAGGGTGCCGTAGCCGTGGTGCGGAACGAGGCTGCCCACCGCGACGATCAACGGCCGCCCCACCGCGCCCAGTTCGGCCCGCAGCTTGTCGGCGGGCGGCGCCGCGGGGAGAGGCGGCAGCGGTGCGGACACGGGCGCGAGCCGGGCATCGCGGGCGCCCCTGCTGCGTGCCCGGTCGACCAGGTCGGAGGAGGTGGCGAGCACAACGGCCGCCGCGCGCACGGCCTTTCGCTCCAGCAGGTGCAGCAGCCGGCGGCGGGCGCCTTCGGCGTGGGCGCGGGTGTGCCAGGTGACGACCAGCGGGACGCGCTGCCCACCGAGCGCCAGGGCGGCCCGGACGGCGGCGTGCAGTCCGTGCGCGTGGACGACGTCCGCACCGGCACAGGCGGCGCGCAGCGCGGCGACGGCGGCGGGGTCGCTGCGCCGGGGCACGGGCGCGAAGTGGACTCCCCCGGCGGAGAAGCCGTAGGCGCGGTCCAGTGCGGCCGGCGCGCAGACCGTGACCCGCACGCCCCGGGCGACCAGACCTGCGGCCAGCGAGCCGACATGGGCGCTGCTGCCGGCACTGCCGCCGCCGAGGACTTGGACCGCACGCAGCTGTGACACCTGATTGGCTCCCGGGGCTCCCGATTCGGGGGTACGAACACGGCCAAGGATGCCAGTCCGCACGCACGTTCCGGCACGACGGAACCGTTACTCCGGTGCTCATCGCGACAAACCGGGCGGGTCACACCACCCGCACGGGTGAAAGTGTGTGCGGCGGCGCGACATCCGTACGCCGCGCGCCGGCCGGGGTCGCGGCGCGACCCCGGCCGGCGGCCGTCAGCCGTCGGCGCGGGCCGTCGCGAGGAGTTCCTCGGCATGGGCGCGGGCCGTCTCGGAGTCCTCCTGGCCCGCGAGCATCCGGGACAGTTCGCGTACCCGGTCCTCGCCCTCCAGGACGGTGACCCCGCTGCTGGTCACCGAGCCGTCCACGGTCTTCTCGACCAGCAGCTGCCGGTCGGCGAACGCGGCGACCTGGGGCAGGTGGGTGACGACCACGACCTGGGCCGACCTGGCGAGCTTCGCGAGGCGCCGCCCGACCTCGACGGCCGCCTTGCCGCCGACGCCCGCGTCGACCTCGTCGAAGAGATAGGTGGGTACGGGGTCGGAGCCCGCGAAGACCACCTCGACGGCGAGCATCACCCGGGACAGCTCACCGCCCGACGCGCCCTTGGCGATCGGCCGGGGCTGGGCGCCGGGGTGCGGGGCCAGCAGCAGTTCCACCTCGTCGGCACCGGACGGGCCGTAGGCCACGTCGCGGCCGCCGATCTCGATGCCGGACGCCTCGTCCGCCGCCTCGGTCTGCCGGATGTCGAAGGACACCCGGGCGTGCGGCATCGCGAGGGACGCCAGCTCCTCGGTCACCGCCTCGGCGAACGACGCGGCGGCCGCCGTCCGGGCGTCGGTCAACGCCTGCCCGAGGCCGGAGAGTTCGGCGCGCAGCGCGTCCCGCTCCGCGGTGAGCCCACCGATCCGGTCGTCGTCGCCCTCCAGCTCGGTCAGCCGCTCGGCGCCCTCCTGCGACCAGGCCAGCACGGCGGCGATGTCCGCGCCGTACTTGCGGGTGAGGCCGGTGAGCGCGGCACGCCGCTCCTCGACCGCGGCGAGCCGCAGCGGGTCGGCGTCCAGCTGGTCCGCGTACCCGGACAGTTCGCCCGAGACGTCGGCGAGCAGGATGGAGATCTCCCCGACCCGGTCGGCGAGCGCGGCGAGCGCCGGATCGTGCGAACGCACCCCGTCGAGTGCCTGCCGGGCGGCGGCCACCACGGTCGTGGCGTCCAGGGCCTCCGGGTCCTCCGGGTTGCCGGCCAGCGCGGTGTGCGCGAGGGCTGCGGCGGAGGCCAGGGCGTCGGCGTGGCCGAGGCGCTGGGCTTCGGCGGCCAGCTCCGTGTCCTCGTCGGGCAGCGGTTCGACGGCCGCGATCTCGTTCAGCCCGAAGCGCAGCAGGTCGGCTTCCTGGGCGCGTTCGCGGGCGCGCGTGGTCAGCTCGTCCAGCTCCGTCGCGACGGCCCGCAGCCGCCGGTAGGCCGCCGCGTACTTCGCCAGGGGCACGGCGACGCCGTCGCCCGCGTACCGGTCGAGGGCCTGCCGCTGTCTGGCCGGCTTGAGGAGGCCCTGCTGGTCGGTCTGGCCGTGCACGGCGACGAGTTCGTCGGCCAGCTCGGACAGCACGCCCACCGGCACGGATCTGCCGCCGAGATGCGCCCTGGAGCGCCCTTCGGCGGAGACGGTACGGCTGATGAGCAGCGCACCGTCCTCGACCTCGGCCCCGGCCTCCTCGGCCCGGACCGCCACCGCGTCGCCCTCGTCCACCGTGATCCGGCCCTCGACCACCGCGGCCTTGGCGCCGATCCGCACCAGGGCGGGGTCGGCGCGCCCGCCGAGCAGCAGCCCCAGGCTGGTGACGACCATGGTCTTACCGGCGCCGGTCTCGCCCGTCACCGCGGTGAAACCGGGTGACAGCTCCACCACCGCGTCGTCGATGACCCCGAGCGACCGTATCCGCATCTCCTCCAACACGGACATGACCATACGAGGTTTCCCCGCCCGCGCGCACACGGGCCACGGCCGGGGCACCGGATCGTCCGGCCCGCCAGGGGTCAGTGGGGCGCGCCCCGCCACCCCGAAACCGGCAGCGCGAACTTGGCGACCAGCCGGTCCGTGAACGACGCCTGGTGCAGCCGGGCCAGCCGTACGGGCACGGCACCGCGCCGCACCTCGACGCGCGCCCCGGAGGGCAGCTCGACGGTCCTGCGCCCGTCGCACCACAGCACCCCGTGCGGGGTGTGCGGCTGGACCTCGACGGCGAGCACCGAGGTCGGCGAGGTCACCAGCGGCTTGGCGAACAGCGCGTGGGCGCTGATCGGGACCATGAGCAGCGCCTCGACCTCGGGCCAGACGACCGGGCCGCCGGCCGAGAAGGCGTACGCGGTCGAGCCGGTCGGCGTCGCGCACACGATGCCGTCGCAGCCGAAGCCGGTCACCGGGCGGCCGTCGATCTCCAGGACGACTTCGAGCATCCGCTCGGGCGACACCTTCTGCACGGCCGCCTCGTTGAGCGCCCAGTCGGTGTGGACGACTTCCCCGTTGCTGTGCACGAGGACGTCGATCGTCATGCGTTCCTCGACCGTGTACGCCCGGGTGACGACCCGGTCGACGACCTTGTCGAGGTCGTCGCGCTCGGCCTCGGCGAGGAAGCCGACCCGGCCGAGGTTGACGCCGAGCATGGGCACCCCGGAGGCGCGCGAGAGTTCGGCGCCGCGCAGCAGGGTCCCGTCGCCGCCGAGCACGATCAGGAGCTCACAGCCGTTCAGTACCTCGGGCGTGGCATCGGTGACGGTCTCGACGGACGCGGGCAGCGGCAGGTCGGCCGCTTCCGTCGCCAGGACCCGTACGCCCAGGCCGTTGCGGAGCAGCCCCTGGACGACGAGTTCGGCGCTGCGGATCGCGGCCGGGCGGCCGGTGTGCGCCAAAAGGAAGACTGTACGTGCCGCATTCGTCGTCAACGAGGCCCCTCCGCCACTGCACGGTCGACATCCGCGGGATCCGGTTCAGGTGCTCCGGCCCGCAGCCACAGAAAGTACTCGACGTTCCCGGACGGCCCCGGCAGCGGGCTCGCCGTCACTCCCCGGACCCCCAGGCCCAGCGCCCACGCCCGGCGGGCCACCTCCCGTACCGCCTCGGCCCGCAGTTCGGGGCTGCGGACCACGCCGCCGCTGCCGAGCCGTTCCTTGCCGACCTCGAACTGCGGCTTGACCATGAGGACCAGGTCGGCGTCGGGGGCGGCGCAGCGGACCAGGGCCGGCAGGACGAGCCCGAGCGGGATGAACGACAGGTCGCCCACCACCAGGTCCACCGGCTCGCCGTCGATCGCCTCCAGGGTCAGTTCCCGCACATTCGTGCGGTCCTTGACGGTGACGCGTGCGTCGGACTGGAGCGACCAGGCGAGCTGCCCGTAGCCGACGTCCACGGCGACGACCCGGGCGACCCCGGCGCGCAGCAGCACATCGGTGAACCCGCCGGTCGACGCTCCGGCGTCCAGCGCCCGACGCCCCTCGACCTCAAGACCGAGCGGGACGAAGGCGGCGAGGGCGCCCGCCAGCTTGTGGCCGCCGCGCGAGACGTACTCGGGGTCGCTGTCGTCCTTGGTGACGACGACGGCGGCGCTGGTCTCGACCTGGGTGGCCGCTTTGGTCGCGGTGTTGCCGCCGACGGTCACCCGGCCCGCCGCGATCAGCTGGCTCGCGTGCTCGCGCGAGCGGGCCAGCTTTCGGCGTACCAGCTCGGCGTCCAGACGGCGACGGGCGACTCCTGCCACGTTCGGTTCAGCTCCTGTGGTTGTACGAGGGCATCGGTGCGGGTACCGGTGCGGGTGCGGGCCCGGCGTCCAGCGCGCTCAGCGTCTCGCGCAGGCCACGGTGTACATCCTCGTACACCTCGCCGTGTCCGTCCGCCGACAGGTGGTCGGCATCGGCCAGGCGCTCCAGCAGGGCGTCCACCCCCGGGTCGCCCGTCGGGGCCCGTACGACGCCGAGGGGCGCGGGCCCCGCGGGCTCGGCCGGCTCCGGCGGGGCGTCCGTCTCGGGCTCGGGCATCGGGTCGCTCATGCGGGAAACGCTACCGCGTGGGGCTGGGGTACCGTCGATCACGATGGCGACCATGGCGGAGTGCCGCAGCGCACTCGACAGACTTTCCGACAACCTCGCGGGGGCGGACGGCGACGTGCGCCGCGCGGCCGACCTGGACCGCTCGCTCAGCTGCCACATCAAGGACCTGGACATCACGTTCACCGGCCGCCTGTCCGGCGGCCGCATCCAGGTCCTGGACACGCTGGAGGGCCCGCCCCGCGACAAGGTGGAGATCCGCCTCGCGATGACCGGCGACGATCTGGTCGCCATGGTCGACGGCGACCTGAACTTCGCCAAGGCCTGGTCCGCGGGCCGAGTCCGCCTGGAGGCAGGCTTCAGGGACCTGCTGAAGCTGAAGTCGCTGCTGTAGCCGCACCGGTCCGGGCCCGGCCGGCGATCGAGGACAGAACCGGGGCCCGGGGGCCGGGGTCACACCGCCGCGGACCCGCGCGCCCCGCGCCCCCGCGCGGCCGGCACCACCAACGGCGTCCCCGTCTCCGGATCGGAGATCACCTGGCACCGCAGCCCGAACACCCGCTCCACCAGCTCCGCGGTGACGATCTCCCCCGGTGCCCCCTCCGCGACGACCTCCCCGCCCCGCATCGCGATGAGATGCGTGGCGTATCGCGCCGCGTGGTTCAGGTCGTGCAGCACGGCCACCAGCGTGCGCCCCCGTGTCTCGTGCAGTTCGGCGCACAGGTCGAGGACGTCGATCTGGTGCTGGATGTCGAGGTACGTCGTCGGCTCGTCCAGGAGCAGCAGCGGTGTCTGCTGGGCGAGGGCCATCGCGATCCAGACCCGCTGGCGCTGACCGCCGGACAATTCGTCGACATAGCGATCGGCGAGTTCACCGACCCCGGTCGACGCCATCGACTCCTCGACCACGCGTTCGTCCTCGGGCGACCACTGCCGCAGCAGCCCCTGGTGCGGGTAGCGCCCCCGTGCCACGAGGTCCGCGACGGTGATGCCGTCGGGCGCGATCGAGGACTGGGGCAGCAGGCCCAGGGTCTTCGCGACCTTCTTCGCGGGCAGGCCGTGGATCGACCGCCCGTCCAGCAGCACCTGGCCCCGGCTCGGCTTCAGCATCCGCGACAGCGCCCGCAGCAGGGTCGATTTGCCGCAGGCGTTGGGGCCGACGATCACGGTGAACGAGTGGTCGGGTATCTCGACCGAGAGGTTCTCCGCGATGACCCGCTGGTCGTATCCGAGGGTCACCTGGTCCGCGGTGAGGCGCTGCATGGTCGTACTCCGGGGGTCGGACGGTTCGATGGGGGCGGCGGTGCCGGCACGGGGTCTCATATGCGGCCCGCCTTGCGCTCGGTCACCAGGAGCCACACCAGGTAGCAGCCGCCCAGCACCCCGGTGACGACGCCGACGGGCAGCTGCCGGTCCCCGAACGCGTCGAGCGCGATCCAGTCGGCGACGAGCAGGAGCGCCGCGCCCATGACGGTCGCGGCCACCAGGTTGGGGCCCGTGGACCGGGTGAGCCGGCGCGCCAGCTGCGGAGCGCTCAGCGAGACGAACGCGATGGGTCCGGCGGCGGCCGTGGCGACGGCGACGAGCAGGACGGCGGAGCCCATGAGGAGGAGGCGGGTGCGTTCGACCCGCACGCCGAGCGCGTACGCGGCGTCGTCGCCCATCTCCATGACCCGCAGGGCGGGACCGTGTCCGTACACCAGCGGGAGCAGCACGGCGCAGACGGCGAGCAGGGGCCAGACCTGGGCCCAGTCCCGGCCGTCGAGGGAGCCGGTCATCCAGACGACGGCACGCGTCGCGTCGACCAGATCGGCCTTGGTGATCAGGTACTGGGTCACGGCGGTCAGCATGGCGGCGGCGCCGATCCCGACCAGGACGAGCCGGAAGCCGTGCACGCCGCGTTTCCAGGCGAGCAGGTAGACGGCGACACCGGTCAGCAGGCCGCCGGTGACGGCACCGGCCGAGACCGCCGCCGCGCTGCCCTGGAACAGGACGATGACGGTGAGCGCGCCGACCGCGGCGCCCTGCCCGAAGCCGAGGACGTCGGGGCTGCCGAGCGGGTTGCGGGAGATGGTCTGGAAGACGGCTCCGCCGGCCCCGAGCGCCGCGCCGACCAGGAGCCCGACGAGCACCCGCGGCAGCCGCAGGTCCGTGACGATGAACTCCTGCTGGAAGGTGCCGTGGCCGAAGAGCGTGGTGAGGACCTCGCCGGGCGTCATCGGGAAGTCGCCGCTGCCGATGAGGACGACCGCCGCCCCGGCCGCCACGACGGCCAGGAGCAGGACGACCAGGGCGGCCCGGACGTTCGTCCGGAACGAGTACCCGCCGGGTGTGCGCACCGCCCGCACCGGCCGGCCGCCGCGGGCCGGCCCCTTCGTGGTCGTGGCGTTCACAGCTGGGACATCCTCTTGCGTCGTACGAGGTGGATGAAGACGGGCCCGCCGATGAGTGCCGTGACGATGCCGACCTGGAGTTCGGACGGGCGGGCGATGATCCGGCCCACCACGTCCGCGCCGAGCAGGAGCACCGGGGAGAGCACCGCCGCGTACGGCAGGATCCACCGCAGGTCGGGTCCGGTGAGGGTGCGCACCAGGTGCGGGATCATCAGCCCGATGAAGACGATCGGCCCGCACGCCGCGGTGGCCGCCCCGCACAGCAGGGTGACGGCGAGCATCGCGAGGACGCGGGTCCGGGTCAGATGGGCGCCGAGGGCCCGCGCCGTGTCGTCGCCCATCTCCAGGGCGTTGAGCGGGCGCGCGATGAAGACGGTCAGCAGCACGCCCAGCGCGATGAACGGCCACACCTTGCCGACCGTCTCGGTGTTCGCGGAGGCCAGCGAGCCGACCGTCCAGAACCGCAGCCGGTCCAGCGCCGCCGAGTCCAGCAGCTGTACGGCGTTGACGTACCCGTACAGCGCGGCGGTGACGGCCGTCCCGGCGAGCGCGAGGCGCACCGGGGTGGCGGAGCGGCTGCCGCCGAGGAAGTACACGGCCACCGACACGATCGCGGCGCCCGCGAAGGCGAACCAGACGTAACCGGTCAGCGAGGTCACACCGAAGAAGCTGATGGCCGAGACGACGGCCGCCGACGCGCCCGCGTTGACGCCGAGGATGCCGGGCTCCGCGAGGGGGTTGCGGGTCAGCGCCTGCATCACCGCCCCGGCGAGCCCGAGCGCGGCGCCGACGAGCAGCCCGAGCAGGGTGCGCGGAATCCGCACCTGGCGTACGAGGACGTCGTCGTTGCCGCCGGTGTGGTGGAACAGGCCGTGCCATACGTCGGAGAGGGGCAGCGCCTTGGCGCCGATCGCGATGCTCGCGAAGCACACCAGCACGAGGACGGCCACGGCCACCAGGAGCCCCGCCGCTCGTGCCGCGTGACGTCTGCGGGGGGCGGCGGGCTTGTCCGGCGCGGCTATCGGGCCGGAACTGGAATCCGGGGGGCTCTCAACCAACACCCGGTTAGGTTAGCCTATCCAGCCTTTCGCGCTCCTGGCCCGGATTCCCCCTCCACCTGCGCTTTCACCCCGCCCACCACCCGCCCCGCTACGGCTCCTACAGCCCGAGCCGGGCCACGGCCCTTCCCGCGTCCAGCGCGCACGCCCCGTCACCGGCGTGCGACCAGGCGGCCGCGCACAGCGCCCGCAGTCCGTCGAGCGGGTCGCCGTCGCCGTCCAGCACGAGCCGGCCGTCCCGGGCGGTCGCCGTCCAGCCGCCGCAGCCGAAGCCCTCGCCGGCCGGCGTCACCTCGGGCTGACCGGTGAGCAGGCCGCGCAGGTCCGCGTCGATGTACGTCGGCCGGTGCTCGGGTGCCGCGGCCACCAACCGCGCCGCGTCCGTGACTCCGGTGAGTACGAGCAGCGAGTCGACGCCCCCGTTGAACGCGCCCTCGATGTCGGTGTCGAGCCGGTCGCCCACGACGAGCGGCCGTTCGGCCCCGGTCCGCAGCACGGTCTCGCGGTGCATCGGCGGGAGCGGCTTCCCGGCCACCTGCGGCTCGGCGCCGGTCGCGATCCGGACGACCTCGACGGCCGCCCCGTTGCCCGGCGCGATCCCCCGGGCGCCCGGAATCGTCAGGTCGGTGTTGGAGGCGAACCACGGCAGCCCGCGGTTGATCGCGTACGAGGCCTCGGCGAACCGGCCCCACGCGAGGTCCGGGCCGCCGTACCCCTGCACCACCGCGGCCGGGTCGTCGTCCGCCGACTCCACCGGCTGAAGGCCCCGCTCGCGCAGGGCGACCCGCAGCCCCTCGCCACCGATGACCAGCACCCGCGCCCCGGCGGGCAGCTGGTCGGCGACGAGCCGGGCCACCGCCTGCGCCGAGGTGATCACGTCGGCGGGCTCGGCCGGGACGCCCAGTTCGGTCAGGTGCCGCGCGACGGCGGCCGGGGTGCGCAGCGCGTTGTTGGTGACGTACGCCAGGTGCATCCCGCCGTCCCGGGCCGCGCCGAGCGCCTCGACCGCGTGGTCGATGGCCAGCCCGCCCGCGTACACCACCCCGTCGAGGTCGAGCAGCGCCGTGTCGTACGCCGTGCTCAGCGCGGTGCTGCTGCCGCTCGGGGTGGTCCTGCTCGCCTGACTCATATCGCGCGCTCCTCATCGCCTGCTTCTCCCCCGATCATCGCGCATCGCCGTGCCGCACATACGATGCAGAAATGAACACACGAGGCACGGCGGAGCAGGGACTGCGTCTGATCCCCTTCCGTGGACTGCGTTACGTCCCCGAGCGGGTCGGCAGTCTCTCCGCGGTGACCTCGCCCCCGTACGACGTCGTCGTACGGCCCGACGGGCTGCTCCACCTGGAGTCGGCCGACCCGCACAACATCGTGCGGCTGATCCTGCCGCAGGCCGAAACGGTCACCGCCCGCAACGAACAGGCCGCCGCCACCCTGGACAGCTGGCTCGCCGAGGGCATACTCGCCCCCGACGCGGAGCCCACCCTGTACGTGTACGAGCAGCGCGGCGACGGGATCCTGCAACGGGGCATCGTCGGCGCCCTCGCGCTGTCCGGCCCTGCCGACGGCGTGGTGCTCCCGCACGAGGACGTGATGGCGCATGTCGTCGAGGACCGGGCCGATCTGATGCGCACGACCGCGGCCCATCTGGAGCCGCTGCTGCTGACCTACCGCAGCGACGGGGACGCGGCCACGGGGGCGACCGCCGTCATCGAGCGGACCGTCGAGGGTCCGCCGCTGCTCGCCACGACCACGGAGGACGGCTTCCGCCACCGGCTGTGGGCGGTCACCGATCCCGCCGACCGCGCGGAGACGACGGCGGACCTGAGCCGACGCCAGGCGCTGATCGCGGACGGCCACCACCGCTGGGCCACCTACCTCAGGCTCCAGCAGGAGCACGCCGACCCGGGCCCCTGGGACTTCGGCCTGGTCCTCCTGGTCGACACGGCCCGCTACCCGCTCCGGGTCCGCTCCATCCACCGGCTGCTGCACGGCCTGCCCGTCGCGGACGCGCTGGCCGCGCTGACCGGCCTGTTCCGCGTACGCGAGGTCGAGGGGCCGCTCCCCCACGCCCTGGACGCCCTGGCCGCCGCGGCCACCGAGGGGAACGCGTTCCTGCTGGCGGGTGACGGCGGCTTCCATCTGGTCGACCGGCCCGACGAGGCGCTGCTCGCCCGTACGGTTCCGGCGGACCGGCCGGACGCCTGGCGCACCCTGGACGCGACGGTCCTGCACTCGGCGCTGCTCGACCATGTCTGGCGGATCCCGGACGACCCGGCGCACATCGCGTACATCCACGACACCGCGGCCGCCGTCGAACAGGCCGAGCGCAACGGTTCGACGGCGGTGCTGATGCATCCGGTACGTGAGGAACTCGTCCGGGACCTGGCCCGGCAGGGCGTCACCATGCCCCGCAAGTCGACATCCTTCGGCCCGAAACCGGCCACGGGCCTGGTCCTGCGGAGCCTCGCTCTCGGCTGAGCCCACACATGCCCACACATGAGGAGGAGGGCGGCACCCGTGGGTGCCGCCCTCCTCCTCATGTCATGCGTTACGCCTTGGCCGGACCGTCCTCGTCGGCGGCGTCGGCGATCTCGCTGTCGTCGGTGCCGTCGGCTTCGTCGGTGCCGTCGCTGTCCGACACGGCCACCACGGGCGTCTCGGTGACGTCCTCGTCCTCGTCGAGGGCGTCGACGAACTCGACGCCGTCGAGCTCGGCGAGGCGGTCCGACGCGTCCGTCGTGCCTTCCTTGTCCGCCTCCAGCGCCTTGCCGAACCACTCGCGTGCCTCGTCCTCGCGGCCCGCGGCGAGCAGGGCGTCGGCGTAGGCGTAGCGCAGGCGCGGGGTCCACGGGTGCACGGCGCTCGACGCCAGCTCGGGGCTCTGCAACGTCACGATGGCGGCGTCGATCTGCCCCATGTCCCGGCGGGCACCGGCGGCGACGAGACGCATCTCGACCTGGCCGGCCTTGTCCAGCTTCTGCACCTCGGGCTCACCGGCCATCGCCATGGCCTTCTCGGGCCGGCCGAGACCGCGCTCGCAGTCGGCCATGACGGGCCACAGCTCAACGGACCCGGTCATGCGACGGGACGCCCGGAACTCCGCCAGTGCCTCCGCGTACTTCTGGGTCGCGTAGGCGGCGAAGCCCGCGGCCTCACGGACAGCGGCGACGCGTGAGGCCAGCCGCAGGGCGATGCGCGAGTACGCGTACGCCTGCTCGGGGTCCTCGTCGATGAGCCGGGCGACCATGACCAGGTTCCTGGCCACGTCCTCGGCCAGGGTCTTCGGCAGGCTCAGCAGCTCCTGCCGGACATCCGGGTCGATCTCGTGACCGGTGACCTCGTCGGGGATGGGCAGCCGCTTGATGGGCTCGCGGTCCCGGTCGTCCCGGCGCTCGTACCCGCCGCCCGGACGGCCACCACGGTCGTCCCGGCCCCGGTAGCCGCCCCGGTCCCGGTCGTCGCGGCCGCGGTAGCCGCCGCCACCACGGTTGTCGTCGCGGCGGTTGTCGTCCCGGCGCGGACCACGGTCGCGGTCGTCGCGCCGGAAGCCGCCGCCGGAGGAGCCGCCGCCCGGCCGGCTGTCATCGCGGCGGGGACCACGGGGACGGTCGTCGCGCCGGTCATCTCGACGGTCGTCCCTGCGGTCGTCGCGCCGCTCGTAGCCGCCGGGGCGGCCGCCCCGGTCGTCCTCACGACGCGGGGCACGGTCACGGTCCCGGTCGTCGCGGCGGAACCCGCCACCGCCACCGCCCCCGGTGGGCCGGCTGTCGTCACGCCGGAACCCGCCACCACCGGAGCTGGCTCCACGGTCGTCGCGCCGGAACCCGCCACCGGACGAGCCACCGCCCCGGTTGTCGTCACGCCGGAAGCCGCCGCCCGAGGAACCGCCCCGGCTGTCATCGCGGCGGAAACCACCGCCCGAGGGCCGGTCGTCGCGGCGGAAACCGCCGCCCCGGTTGTCATCGTCCCGGCGCGGACCACGGGGGCGGTCATCACGCCGGTCGTCCCGGCGCTCGAAACCGCCCGGCCGGCCACCCCGGTCGTCCTCACGGCGCGGCGCACGGTCATCACGCCGGAAACCACTACCACGATTGTCGAAGCCCCCACCCCGGTCATCGCGACGGAAACCACCGCCCGAGGTGCCACCCCGACTGTCGTCACGCCGGAAACCACCGCCCGAGGAACCGCCTCGGCTGTCATCGCGGCGGAAACCACCGCCCGACGAGCCACCTCGGCTGTCGTCACGCCGGAAACCACCGCCGGAGGTGCCGCCCCGGTTGTCGTCGCGGCGGAAGCCGCCGCCACGGTTGTCATCGTCCCGGCGCGGACCACGGGGGCGGTCATCACGCCGGTCGTCACGCCGGTCGTCCCGGCGCTCGAAACCGCCCGGCCGGCCACCCCGGTCGTCCTCACGGCGCGGCGCACGGTCATCACGCCGGAGACCACTACCACGATTGTCGAAGCCCCCACCCCGGTCATCGCGACGGAAACCACCGCCCGAGGTGCCACCCCGACTGTCGTCACGCCGGAAACCACCGCCCGACGAGCCACCTCGGCTGTCGTCACGGCGCGGGGCACGGTCACGGTCGCGGTCGTCGCGGCGGAACCCGCCACCGCCACCGCCCCCGGTGGGCCGGCTGTCGTCACGGCGGAATCCACCGCGGTCATTGTCCCGGCGCGGACCGCGCGAACGGTCGTCACGGCCGCCGCCGAAGCCGCCCCGGTCGCCGCCTTCCCGGCGACGCGGCTCGCGCTCCGAACGATCGTCGGGAGAGTTGGTGGACATCGGTGGGGCTCCTGTCATCGGGGTACTACAGACATTCTTGCGCAGCCGGTCATCCGACGCGCTTCGGCAAAACAAAAAGGACCCTTGGTCCCAGCGTTGAACGCTGGGACCAAGGGTCCTTCAAAGATTGTTCGGCGGCGTCCTACTCTCCCACAGGGTCCCCCCTGCAGTACCATCGGCGCTGAAAGGCTTAGCTTCCGGGTTCGGAATGTAACCGGGCGTTTCCCTAACGCAATGACCACCGAAACCCTATCGGGTTCTAGCGAACAAGCACACTTTTCAATTAAGTAGTGAAGCTGTTCAACCGGTGCGATAACTGTTCGCAACCCGGGAACAACACAGTGGACGCGAGCAACTGAGGACAAGCCCTCGGCCTATTAGTACCAGTCAGCTCCACCCGTTACCGGGCTTCCACATCTGGCCTATCAACCCAGTCGTCTACTGGGAGCCTTAACCAATCAAGTTGGTGGGAATACTCATCTCGAAGCAGGCTTCCCGCTTAGATGCTTTCAGCGGTTATCCTTTCCGAACGTAGCCAACCAGCCATGCCCTTGGCAGGACAACTGGCACACCAGAGGTTCGTCCGTCCCGGTCCTCTCGTACTAGGGACAGCCCTTCTCAATATTCCTACGCGCACAGCGGATAGGGACCGAACTGTCTCACGACGTTCTAAACCCAGCTCGCGTACCGCTTTAATGGGCGAACAGCCCAACCCTTGGGACCGACTCCAGCCCCAGGATGCGACGAGCCGACATCGAGGTGCCAAACCATCCCGTCGATATGGACTCTTGGGGAAGATCAGCCTGTTATCCCCGGGGTACCTTTTATCCGTTGAGCGACAGCGCTTCCACAAGCCACTGCCGGATCACTAGTCCCGACTTTCGTCCCTGCTCGACCCGTCGGTCTCACAGTCAAGCTCCCTTGTGCACTTACACTCAACACCTGATTGCCAACCAGGCTGAGGGAACCTTTGGGCGCCTCCGTTACTCTTTAGGAGGCAACCGCCCCAGTTAAACTACCCATCAGACACTGTCCCTGATCCGGATCACGGACCCAGGTTAGACATCCAGCACGACCAGAGTGGTATTTCAACGGCGACTCCACAACCACTGGCGTGGCCGCTTCAAAGTCTCCCACCTATCCTACACAAGCCGAACCGAACACCAATATCAAACTATAGTAAAGGTCCCGGGGTCTTTCCGTCCTGCTGCGCGAAACGAGCATCTTTACTCGTAGTGCAATTTCACCGGGCCTATGGTTGAGACAGTCGAGAAGTCGTTACGCCATTCGTGCAGGTCGGAACTTACCCGACAAGGAATTTCGCTACCTTAGGATGGTTATAGTTACCACCGCCGTTTACTGGCGCTTAAGTTCTCAGCTTCGCCACCCCGAAAGGCAGCTAACCGGTCCCCTTAACGTTCCAGCACCGGGCAGGCGTCAGTCCGTATACATCGCCTTACGGCTTCGCACGGACCTGTGTTTTTAGTAAACAGTCGCTTCTCGCTGGTCTCTGCGGCCACCCCCAGCTCAGGAAGCAAGTTCCCTCACCAGTGATGGCCCCCCTTCTCCCGAAGTTACGGGGGCATTTTGCCGAGTTCCTTAACCATAGTTCACCCGAACGCCTCGGTATTCTCTACCTGACCACCTGAGTCGGTTTAGGGTACGGGCCGCCATGAAACTCGCTAGAGGCTTTTCTCGACAGCATAGGATCATCCACTTCACCACAATCGGCTCGGCATCAGGTCTCAGCCTCAATGTGTGACGGATTTACCTACCACACGGCCTACACCCTTACCCCGGGACAACCACCGCCCGGGCTGGACTACCTTCCTGCGTCACCCCATCGCTTACCTACTACAAGTCTGGTTCATCGGCTCCACCACTACCCTCAACTCCGAAGAGATCGGGCCGGCTTCACGGACTTAGCATCGCCTGATTCAGTACTGGGCGTTTCAAAGCGGGTACCGGAATATCAACCGGTTGTCCATCGACTACGCCTGTCGGCCTCGCCTTAGGTCCCGACTTACCCTGGGCAGATCAGCTTGACCCAGGAACCCTTAGTCAATCGGCGCACACGTTTCTCACGTGTGTATCGCTACTCATGCCTGCATTCTCACTCGTGAACCGTCCACAACTCGCTTCCGCGGCTGCTTCACCCGGCACACGACGCTCCCCTACCCATCCATACTCCCGTTGAGGATATGTGTATGAATGACACGACTTCGGCGGTACGCTTGAGCCCCGCTACATTGTCGGCGCGGAATCACTTGACCAGTGAGCTATTACGCACTCTTTCAAGGGTGGCTGCTTCTAAGCCAACCTCCTGGTTGTCTCTGCGACTCCACATCCTTTCCCACTTAGCGTACGCTTAGGGGCCTTAGTCGATGCTCTGGGCTGTTTCCCTCTCGACCATGGAGCTTATCCCCCACAGTCTCACTGCCGCGCTCTCACTTACCGGCATTCGGAGTTTGGCTAAGGTCAGTAACCCGGTAGGGCCCATCGCCTATCCAGTGCTCTACCTCCGGCAAGAAACACACGACGCTGCACCTAAATGCATTTCGGGGAGAACCAGCTATCACGGAGTTTGATTGGCCTTTCACCCCTAACCACAGGTCATCCCCCAGGTTTTCAACCCTGGTGGGTTCGGTCCTCCACGAAGTCTTACCTCCGCTTCAACCTGCCCATGGCTAGATCACTCCGCTTCGGGTCTTGAGCGCGCTACTAAACCGCCCTATTCGGACTCGCTTTCGCTACGGCTTCCCCACACGGGTTAACCTCGCAACACACCGCAAACTCGCAGGCTCATTCTTCAAAAGGCACGCAGTCACGACGCACCGAGCAAGCTCGATGCGCGACGCTCCCACGGCTTGTAGGCACACGGTTTCAGGTACTATTTCACTCCGCTCCCGCGGTACTTTTCACCATTCCCTCACGGTACTATCCGCTATCGGTCACCAGGGAATATTTAGGCTTAACGGGTGGTCCCGCCAGATTCACACGGGATTTCTCGGGCCCCGTGCTACTTGGGTGTCTCTTAAACGAGCCGTCAATGTTTCAGCTACGGGGGTCTTACCCTCTACGCCGGACCTTTCGCATGTCCTTCGCCTACATCAACGGTTTCTGACTCGTCTCACAGCCGGCAGACTATGAAAAAGAGATCCCACAACCCCGCTCACGCAACCCCTGCCGGGTATCACACGTAAACGGTTTGGCCTGATCCAGTTTCGCTCGCCACTACTCCCGGAATCACGGTTGTTTTCTCTTCCTGAGGGTACTGAGATGTTTCACTTCCCCTCGTTCCCTCCACACTGCCTATGTGTTCAGCAGCGGGTGACAGCCCATGACGACTGCCGGGTTTCCCCATTCGGAAACCCCCGGATCAAAGTCTGGTTGACGACTCCCCGGGGACTATCGTGGCCTCCCACGTCCTTCATCGGTTCCTGGTGCCAAGGCATCCACCGTGCGCCCTTAAAAACTTGGCCACAGATGCTCGCGTCCACTGTGCAGTTCTCAAGCAACGACCAGCCACCCATCACCCCGTTCTTACGAACGAGTGCACTGGGGCCGGCGTTTGAAGGCTGCCTTACGGCCATACCTTCAGACACCCAACAGCGTGCCCAGTATCCGGAATCCCGCCGGTTCGTTTTCCACGCCCCGAAGAGCAGTACTCACGACCGATGGAGCCACCGGATACTGAATAGTCAACGTTCCACCCATGAGCTGACCACCGTCGAACATTTGCCGACGTTGTGGCTCTGGATCCCTTGCGGAATCTAGATGCTCCTTAGAAAGGAGGTGATCCAGCCGCACCTTCCGGTACGGCTACCTTGTTACGACTTCGTCCCAATCGCCAGTCCCACCTTCGACAGCTCCCTCCCACAAGGGGTTGGGCCACCGGCTTCGGGTGTTACCGACTTTCGTGACGTGACGGGCGGTGTGTACAAGGCCCGGGAACGTATTCACCGCAGCAATGCTGATCTGCGATTACTAGCAACTCCGACTTCATGGGGTCGAGTTGCAGACCCCAATCCGAACTGAGACCGGCTTTTTGAGATTCGCTCCGCCTCGCGGCATCGCAGCTCATTGTACCGGCCATTGTAGCACGTGTGCAGCCCAAGACATAAGGGGCATGATGACTTGACGTCGTCCCCACCTTCCTCCGAGTTGACCCCGGCAGTCTCCTGTGAGTCCCCATCACCCCGAAGGGTATGCTGGCAACACAGAACAAGGGTTGCGCTCGTTGCGGGACTTAACCCAACATCTCACGACACGAGCTGACGACAGCCATGCACCACCTGTATACCGACCACAAGGGGGGCACCATCTCTGATGCTTTCCGGTATATGTCAAGCCTTGGTAAGGTTCTTCGCGTTGCGTCGAATTAAGCCACATGCTCCGCTGCTTGTGCGGGCCCCCGTCAATTCCTTTGAGTTTTAGCCTTGCGGCCGTACTCCCCAGGCGGGGAACTTAATGCGTTAGCTGCGGCACCGACGACGTGGAATGTCGCCAACACCTAGTTCCCAACGTTTACGGCGTGGACTACCAGGGTATCTAATCCTGTTCGCTCCCCACGCTTTCGCTCCTCAGCGTCAGTAATGGCCCAGAGATCCGCCTTCGCCACCGGTGTTCCTCCTGATATCTGCGCATTTCACCGCTACACCAGGAATTCCGATCTCCCCTACCACACTCTAGCCTGCCCGTATCGACTGCAGACCCGGGGTTAAGCCCCGGGCTTTCACAACCGACGCAACAAGCCGCCTACGAGCTCTTTACGCCCAATAATTCCGGACAACGCTTGCGCCCTACGTATTACCGCGGCTGCTGGCACGTAGTTAGCCGGCGCTTCTTCTGCAGGTACCGTCACTTTCGCTTCTTCCCTGCTGAAAGAGGTTTACAACCCGAAGGCCGTCATCCCTCACGCGGCGTCGCTGCATCAGGCTTTCGCCCATTGTGCAATATTCCCCACTGCTGCCTCCCGTAGGAGTCTGGGCCGTGTCTCAGTCCCAGTGTGGCCGGTCGCCCTCTCAGGCCGGCTACCCGTCGTCGCCTTGGTAGGCCATTACCCCACCAACTAGCTGATAGGCCGCGGGCTCATCCTTCACCGCCGGAGCTTTCAACCTTCCCCCAGGAGAGGGAAAGTATTATCCGGTATTAGACCCCGTTTCCAGGGCTTGTCCCAGAGTGAAGGGCAGATTGCCCACGTGTTACTCACCCGTTCGCCACTAATCCACCCCGAAGGGCTTCATCGTTCGACTTGCATGTGTTAAGCACGCCGCCAGCGTTCGTCCTGAGCCAGGATCAAACTCTCCGTGAATGTTTTCCCGTAATCGGGACCACACATCACGAGAGCGGAACAACAAGGTCGGAATAAGACCCGTCGTCCACTGCGTCCTCGCTGTGTAATTGCCTACCAGGTCAGTGACCCCGTAGGACTTTTCAAAGGAACCACCAACCTGCCGAAGCAGGCCGGGGTATCAACATATCTGGCGTTGACTTTTGGCACGCTGTTGAGTTCTCAAGGAACGGACGCTTCCTTTGTACTCACCGCAGAACATTTTCTGAGGCTTTCCTCCGGGCGCTTCCCTTCGGTCTTGCGTTTCCGACTCTATCAGACTCTTTCGTGTCCGATTCCCGGTCGAAGCGGGCCATGCTTTTCCGCTTTCCAGTTCTTCGCTTTCGCGTTTCCCTTTCGGCGTGTCCACTACTTTAGCGGATTCTCCCGGTTACTCATAATCGAGTCAGCGGGACCGAATTCCGGCATGCCGAAATCCGCACCCTCTGGGGTGAGTCGTAGGTAGTGGTGTGGCCGCTCCGGGTAGGCGCGGCATGCGATCCGATGGACCGAACCAACAGCTGTACCCGTGTCAAGCGACTCGGTCAACATTAGGTGCCCCGCATGGGCGAGTCAAGTTGACCTCCGGCGCGGCACATGGGCGCGGTACGGGCTCACCGTCGGGTCGCCGTCGATCCAGAAGCGCCACGGGTGCACCGCCCCGTCCCCGCCCACGCCGGTGCGTGGACCGTTGCGCACCTGGTCACGCCGGGGCGGGGTGCCGTGGAGCACCGACAGCTCGGCGTCCTCGTGGGCGATGGCGTCCGTGCCGTCCAGGGCCCGGCCGATGTCCAGGGCCGTCGCCAGGCGGGCCGGCCCTTTGGCCAGTTCCTTGTCATTACGGGCTGAAACTCGACGTTTGCGCGTGAGTTCGGCGCCCTCGAAGATCTCGCCGGCCCGGAGCAGCACCCCGCTCGCCCTGCCCTCGGGACCGCACACCAGATTCATGCAGTGCCACATGCCGTAGGTGAAGTAGACGTACGCGTGGCCGGGCGGTCCGTACATCGCGTCGTTGCGCCGGGTGCGGCCCCGGAAGGCGTGCGAGCCGGGGTCGATCTCGCCGGCGTACGCCTCGACCTCCGTGAGGCGCAGGGCGATCGGGCCGTCCGGTGTGCTGCGGACCAGGGTCCGGCCGAGGAGATCGGGTGCCACCTCCAGCACGGGACGGTCGAAGAACTCCCGCGTCAGCGGCGTACGGTCCGGACTGTCGATCATGAGGTTCGAGGTTAGCGGGAACCGACCGCGATCGTCGCGCGTATGTAGGGATCAGGACCTAGGAGGAGAAAACATGGGCTTCAAGCGGCTGCTCGCGAGCATGGGTGCCGGTGGCGCTTCGGTGGAGACGGAGCTCACCGAGCTGAACGTCGTCCCGGGCGGGGTCGTTCAGGGTGAGGTGCGCATCCAGGGCGGGTCGGTGGACCAGCAGATCGAGGGGCTCTCCGTAGGTCTTCAGGCCCGGGTCGAGGTCGAGGGCCACGACCAGGAGACCAAGCAGGACATCGAGTTCACCAAGCTGCGGCTCGGCGGCGCCTTCGAGGTGCGGGCCGGGGCGGTGCACGTCGTGCCGTTCGGCCTGGAGATCCCCTGGGAGACGCCCATCACCATGTTCGCGGGCCAGCACCTGCACGGCATGAACATCGGGGTGACCACCGAGCTGGAGATCGCGCGGGCGCTGGACTCGGGCGACCTCGACCCCGTCAACGTGCACCCGCTGCCGGCCCAGGAGGCCATCCTCGACGCCTTCGGCCAGCTGGGCTTCGGCTTCCGCAGCGCGGACATGGAGCGCGGCCACATCCGCGGCACGCGTCAGCGGCTGCCCTTCTACCAGGAGATCGAGTTCTACCCGCCGTCCCAGTACCGGGGGCTGAACCAGGTGGAGCTGTCGTTCGTCGCCGACGACCGCGAGATGGACGTCGTTCTGGAGATGGACAAGAAGGCGGGCCTCTTCAGCGAGGGCAGCGACTCCTACCGCGCCTTCCGGGTGGGTCTGCACGACTTCCACGAGACCGACTGGGCGGCCTACCTGAACCAGTGGCTGGCGCAGGTCGGCGGTCAGCGCAACTGGCTCTAGGGTCGGAAGGAGCGGGGGGAGAGAGATCTCCCGCGCAACCCGACAGAACCGACAGAACCCGCAGAGCCGACAGAGAGGTGCTGACGTGACCGAGCCGAAGAGGGCGCCGCTGCCGCACGACTTCCACCCGGAAGTGCCCTCGTTCACCGTGGTGAGCGAGGACATCGCCCCGGGCGCCGTGCTTGCGGACGCACAGGTGTACGCGGCCGGGAACACTTCGCCGCAGCTGCGGTGGGAGGGGTTCCCGGCGGAGACCAAGAGCTTCGCCGTGACGTGCTTCGACCCGGACGCCCCGACGGGCAGCGGGTTCTGGCACTGGGTGGTCTTCGACATCCCGGCATCGGTCACGCGGCTCCCGGCGGGTGCGGGCAGCGGAAAGTTCGAGGGGCTGCCCGCCGGTGCCGTACAGGCCCGCAACGACTACGGGACGAAGGACTTCGGCGGGGCCGCCCCGCCGGCCGGTGAGAATCACCGCTATGTGTTCACCGTGTACGCGGTGGACAGTGAGAAGCTCGGCCCCGACAGCGACACCTCGCCCGCGGCGGTCGGTTTCAACCTGCGTTTCCACACCCTGGGCCGCGCCCAGTTGATCGCCGAATACGCGGAGCCCGCCGAAACCGACTGAGACGAAAAACCCCGCAGCCGTTTGCCCTGCCCTGGTCCTGGAGAGATCAGGGCAGGGCGTTTTTTAATGCGTTGTCCATCACGGCCCGCCCGGCCAGAGTTGATCCGGGCCTGCCAGGGGGCGGCCGGCACACGGGAGGTGGGCGGGATGCGGGACACGCTGGTTCTGAACGCGAGCTTCGAGCCGCTGTCGACGGTGACGCTGAATCGCGCGGTGGTGCTGATTCTGCAGGACAAGGCCGTCGTCGAGCAGTCGCACCCCGGCCTCCGGATGCGCGGGGCCGCCGTGGACATACCGGTGCCCCGGGTGATCAGGCTCTGCCGGTACGTACGGGTGCCGTTCCGAAGACAGGCCCCGTGGTCCAGAAGGGGTGTGCTGGTCCGGGACCAGCACCGGTGCGCGTACTGCGGGAAGCGTGCGAGCACCGTCGACCATGTCGTGCCACGCGCCCAGGGCGGCCAGGACACCTGGCTCAATACGGTGGCCTCGTGCGCCGAGGACAACCACCGCAAAGCGGCCCGGACGCCGGAGCAGGCGGGGATGCCGCTCCTGCGGCAGCCGTTCGTGCCGTCCCCGGCGGACGCGATGCTGCTGGCACTCGGGGCCGGTGACCGGTCGGCGCTGCCGGAGTGGCTCGCGCAGTCCGCGGCGTAGCCGCCGTACGCCCGGCGCCGTGACCGAGGCCCGTCTCCGCGAGGAGGCGGGCCTCGGTCCGTCAGCGCAGCACCAGCTGGACGATGGCCGCCGTGCCGACCGTGACGATGAGGGCGCGCAGGAAGGCGGGGCTGAGCCGGCGGCCGACCTTGGCGCCGATCTGGCCGCCGAGCGCGGAGCCCACCGCGATCAGCACGACGGCCGTCCAGTCGAAGTCGGCGACGAAGAGGAAGAAGAGCGCGGCGATGCTGTTGACGATGGCCGCGAGGACGTTCTTCACGGCGTTGAGGCGCTGCATGGTGTCGTCGACGAGCATGCCCATGAGGGAGAGGTAGATGATCCCCTGGGCGGCGGTGAAGTAGCCGCCGTAGACGCTGGCGAGCGTCAGACCGATGAAGAGCAGGGGGCCGCCGTCCGGGTGGGCCGGCGTCCCGGTGCGGGCGCGCCTGGACTGGACCGCTTTGCTGATGCGCGGTTGCAGGATGACCAGGAGGAGGGCCAGCGCGACCAGGACCGGGACGATGGTCTCGAAGGCCGTGGAGGGCAGGGCCAGTAGCAGGGTGGCGCCGGTCAGGCCGCCGACGAGGGCGCCCACGGTGAGTTTGAGGACACGGGGGCGCTGGCCTTCGAGTTCCTTGCGGTAGCCGATCGCGCCGCTGATGGAGCCGGGGATCAGGCCGAGTGCGTTGGAGACGGTGGCGGTGACCGGGGGCAGGCCGGTGGCGAGCAGCACGGGGAAGGTGATCAGCGTCCCCGAACCGACGATCGTGTTGATCGTGCCTGCGCTGATCCCCGCCGCGAAGACGGCGAGCATCTCCCAGATGGACATGGCGTATCCCCCGTGCGTGATCGGTGCTTGGTGCACCGAATCATGCACGGGGGATGTACACGTCAGTCGACCGGGGGTTCCTCGCGGCGTTCCTTGCCGGTGTTGAAGCCGGGTACGCCGGAGCCGAGGTTGCCGAAGGCGCCGCTCAGGCCCTTGAGGGCGTCGCCGATCTCGCTGGGCACGATCCAGAGCTTGTTGGCGTCGCCCTCGGCGATCTTCGGCAGCATCTGGAGGTACTGGTACGACAGGAGCTTCTGGTCCGGGTCACCGGCGTGGATGGACTCGAAGACCGTACGGATGGCCTGGGCCTCGCCCTCGGCGCGCAGGGCGGCGGCCTTGGCCTCACCTTCGGCGCGCAGGATCGCCGACTGCTTCTCGCCCTCGGCGGTGAGGATCGCGGACTGGCGGGTGCCCTCGGCCTGGAGGATGGCGGCGCGCTTGTCGCGGTCGGCGCGCATCTGCTTCTCCATCGAGTCCTGGATGGAGGTGGGCGGCTCGATCGCTTTGAGCTCGACGCGGTTGACGCGGATGCCCCATTTGCCGGTGGCCTCGTCGAGGACTCCACGCAGGGCCGCGTTGATGTCCTCGCGGGAGGTGAGGGTCCGTTCCAGGTCCATGCCGCCGATGATGTTGCGCAGCGTGGTGACGGTGAGCTGCTCGATGGCCTGGATGTAGCTGGCGACCTCGTAGGTCGCGGCCCGCGCGTCGGTCACCTGGTAGTAGATGACGGTGTCGATGTTGACCACCAGGTTGTCCTGGGTGATCACGGGCTGCGGCGGGAAGGGTACGACCTGCTCGCGCAGGTCGATCCGGTTGCGGATCGAGTCGATGAACGGGACGACGATGTTCAGGCCCGCGTTCAGGGTGCGGGTGTACCGGCCGAATCGCTCGACGATGGCGGCGCTGGCCTGGGGGATGACCTGGATCGTCTTGATCAGAGCGATGAAGACGAGCACCACCAGAATGATCAGGACGATGATGATCGGTTGCATCGTTTCCTCGTGCCCTTCGGTTGATGATCGTCATCGAGTCTGTCAGAACACGCCGTGGTCCGGGGGCCGTTCGGTCACATGACGATGGCCGTCGCCCCGTCGATGTCGACCACATCGACCTGTTGGCCCGGTTCGAAGCTGATTCCGGCGTCGAGCGCGCGTGCCGACCAGACCTCTCCGGCCAGCTTGATGCGGCCGCCGGCTCCGTCCACCCGTTCCAGGACGACGGCCTGACGGCCCCTCAGGGCGTCGATGCCGGTGGCATGCTGCGGGGTACGGTCCGCGCGCTGTCTGCCCGCGATCAGACGCACCACGGCGATCAGCGCCACCGAGACGATGACGAAGACCAGGACCTGGGCGACGATTCCGCCGCCGAGGGCCGCGACCACCGCGGCGGCGACCGCCCCCACGGCGAACATGCCGAATTCGGGCATCGCGGTGAGGACGAGCGGAATGCCCAGTCCTGCCGCACCGATCAGCCACCACACCCACGCGTCGATGTCCACGTGGTCATCGTAGGTCCGCGAGCACCTCCACCGACAGGGCGCAACCGGGCCCGTACGGCGGCGAGTACGGCGGGCGGGCCGCCCTACCGGCTCAGGCGAGGGGCAGTCCCCGCGCGGTGTAGCGGTCGCCCTGGTGCTCCACGACGAGGGGCAGGCCGAAGCAGAGGGAGAGGTTGCGGGAGGTCAGCTCGGTCTCCATGGGTCCCGCGGCGAGCACCTTGCCCTGCCGGATCATCAGGACGTGGGTGAAGCCGGGGGCGATCTCCTCGACGTGGTGGGTCACCATGATCATGGAGGGGGCGTACGGGTCGCGGGCCAGCCGGCCGAGGCGCCGGACGAGGTCCTCGCGGCCGCCGAGGTCGAGGCCGGCGGCGGGCTCGTCCAGGAGGAGCAGCTCGGGGTCGGTCATCATGGCGCGGGCGATCAGGGTGCGCTTGCGCTCGCCCTCGGAGAGGGTGCCGAAGTTCCGGTCGAGGTATTCGCTCATGCCGAGCCGGTCGAGGAAGGCGCGGGCGCGGTCCTCGTCGACCTTGTCGTAGTTCTCGTTCCAGGTGGCGGTCATGCCGTAGGCGGCGGTGAGCACCGTCTGCAGGACCGTCTGGCGCCTGGGGAGCTTCTCGGCGAGGGCGACGCCCGCGATGCCGATGCGGGGGCGCAGGTCGAAGACGTCGGTGCCGACGCCGCCGAGGCGCTCGCCGAGGACGGTGACGCTGCCCTTGGTGGGGAAGAGGTAGCTGGACGCGATGTTCAGCAGGGTGGTCTTGCCGGCGCCGTTGGGGCCGAGGATGACCCAGCGTTCGCCCTCCTTGACCGACCAGGAGACGTCGTCCACCAGAGCGCGTCCGTCGCGGACCACGGATACGTCCACCAGCTCCAGTACATCGCTCATGAGCGCGTTGTCTCCCCATGCAGTGTCGAGATCGTCGCGTGCCTGTGGGCACAGCTCCCAGGGAAAACCTACGCCACCGCAGGAGTGCAAAGGGCGCTGGGCCCGTCGTCGCGAGGCGGACGGGGGGTGCGGCCGGAGCTTCTAAGCTGTCGGCATGCTTTCGGAACCACGCTCAGGGCTGCTGGCCGCTTGGGGCAACGCGCTGCTCTCGGGGCTCGTGTCGCCGGACGACGCGGCGCTCGCGATCGTCGGAGAGGACGCGGTGCACCGCGTCGAGGGGCTGCCCGGCGAGGCGGGGCCGGCCGGCCTCACGTTCGCGCTGGGGCGGCTGCGGTCGCTGGGGGTGAGCGGGTTCCGGGTGGCGCTGCCGGTGCCGGGGCATCCGCTGGGGCTGAGCGGTCCGGCCGATTTCAACGCGCGGGCGCTGGAGGCGGAGGAGGCGGTGGTCACGCACGGTGCTCCGTACGGACTGGTGCCCGAGGTGCGCGAGGCGGGGCCCGCCGGGGATCTGCACGTGGACGTGGTCTGGCACTGCCTGGCGGTACGGGAGGCTCCGCCGGCCGATGTGCCGTCGCTGGGCGAGGCGGAGCGGGAGCTGGCGGAGGCGTTGCGGGACGCGACGGCCGTGCTGTCCCGGCTCGACGTGGCCGGTTCGGGGCCGGTGGCGGAGGCGGCGGTGGACGCGTACCGGGCACGGGCCGAGCGCGGGCGCGAGGTGCTGGCCCCCGGGTATCCGCCCCGGGCGGTGCGGGTGCTGGAGCTGGCGCAGCGGGTCGGGCTGCTGGTCTCGGTGGCGTACGAGAACGGGCACGGCGGTGCGGTGAGCGCCTCGGAGATGGCGGCACGGGGCGAGGCGCTGCGGCCGGTGGAGCGGGTGGCCCGGCGGGCGCAGGTGGCGGCGTACAACGCGTATGTGGAGGAGCGGGCGCGCTGAGAGCTGTCCCGTGGTAATCCGTGGCGGGCGCGGAGATCCGCCGGACAGGCCCTAGTCCTGTCCGGCGGCCCCGTGGCGGACGGCCCACAGGGCGGCCTGGGTGCGGTCCGAGAGGTCCAGCTTCATCAGGATGTTCGAGACATGGGTCTTGACGGTCTTCTCGGACAGGACCAGGGCCCGTGCGATCTCCCGGTTGGACCGGCCGTCGGCGATCAGGCCGAGGACTTCCCGCTCCCGTTCGGTCAGGGTGCTCCCCCGGCCGGTTCCCGAGCCCGGCTCGTCCTGGGCCAGCAGCGCCCCGGCCACCTCGGGCTGGAGCAGGACGTGCCCGGCGTGCACCGAGCGGATGGCGCCGGCCAGCGCGTCGGGGTCGACGTCCTTGTACACGTAGCCGGAGGCGCCGGCGCGCAGGGCGGGGACGACCGTGCGCTGTTCGGTGAAGCTGGTGACGATCAGCACCTTGGCCGGGTTCGCCAGTTCGCGGAGCCTGCGCAGCGCCTCGATGCCGTCGGTGCCGGGCATCTTGATGTCCATCAGCACCACGTCGGGCCGCAGCTCCTCGGTCCTGGCCACGCCCTCGGCGCCGTCGGACGCCTCGCCGACGACCTCGATGTCGTCCTGGATCTCCAGGAAGGTCCGCAGGCCGCGGCGGACCACCTGGTGGTCGTCCACCAGCAGCACCCTGATGATCGTGTCAGCCACCGGGTATCTCCATCTCGATCGTGGTGCCCCTGCCGGGTTCGGATTCGACGGTGAGCCGGCCGCCGACGCCGCTCGCCCGGTCCCGCATGGATACCAGGCCCAGATGGCGCCCGGCCTGGCGGGTGGCCGCGGGTTCGAAGCCCCGGCCGTCGTCGGTGATCCGCAGCACGGTGGAGCCGTCTCGGCGGGCGAGGGTGACATCGACGTGCGCGGCGCCGGAGTGGCGCAGGGCGTTGTGCAGGGCCTCCTGGGAGACCCGCAGCAGCGCCTCCTCCTGGGCGGCGGGCAGGGCGCGGACGCCCGAGCCGGTGAAGGTGACGCGGGCGCTGTGGGCCCGGTCCAGGACCTGGATCTGGGTACGGAGGGTGGCGACGAGGCCGTCCTCGTCCAGGGCGGCCGGGCGCAGCTCCACGACGGCGGCGCGCAGCTCGTCCACGGCCTCGGCGGCCAGTGCGGCGACCTGCTGGAGCTCGCCCTTGGCGCGGGCCGGGTCGCGGTCGACGAGGGCGGCGGCGGCCTGGGCGGTGAGGCGGAGCGAGAAGAGCTTCTGGCTGACCGCGTCGTGGAGCTCGTGGGCGAGGCGGGAGCGTTCCTCGGCGATGGTGAGCTCGCGGCTGCGCTCGTAGAGCCGGGCGTTGGTGAGGGCTATCGCGGCGTGCTGGGCGAGGATCGAGAGCAGTTCCTCGTCCTCGGCGGTGAAGCCGCAGCTGCCTTCGGGCTTGGGGCACCTCTTGTTGGCGAGGAAGAGCGCGCCGATGGTCTCGTCGCCGTCCCGGATGGGCAGGCCGAGGAAGTCGGACATGTCGGGGTGGGCGCTGGGCCAGCCCTCGAAGCGCGGGTCCTTGCGGACGTCGGCCAGCCGCTCGGGCTTCGCGCCGTGGAGCATCGCGGCGAGGATGCCGTGCTGCCGGGGCAGCGGTCCGATGGCCTTCCACTGCTCGTCGCTCACGCCGTCGACGACGAACTGGGCGAAGCCGCCGTGGTCGTCGGGGACCCCGAGGGCGGCGTATTCGGCGTCCAGGAGTTCGCGGGCCGAGGCGACGATCGTCTTCAGGACGTCCCGTACCTCCAGGTGGCGGCTCATGGCGAGCAGCGCGGCGCTGACGGCTGCGAGGCCCGAGGGTGGGCGGTGGCTCATGGCCTCACCGTACCGGCGCCCTCCCGGCCCCGTATCGGGCTGCGGACGGCCGTGGGCCGGGGCGTGAGGACTAGGACCGGAGACCCGGGCCCGAGCTGCGCATCCCTGTCCGCCACCTCTTTCCGGAACGTCACATTCCGCATTGCTGGCGCAACACATGGTGATTCCGTTACCCGCCCGATGTGAGGCCGCGCATAGGGCCCACGTCACTTACGAAGCTACCTAGTGGAGCAAAAAGGGCGATTTGGGTGGTCTTGACCTGGGATGCCGTGGTGCGAACAGTGCGGTAATCCACTATCCGGCTTCGTACGTCACACCTTTGCCATGGCATTTTGCCGGCGCTAAGAATTGCTCTCGTCCCCGACGGAGATGCGTAGCCGCTCCCGTCTTCGTCCTCCGTGAGGACCCCCGCGAATACGAAGAGGTAAGCCTGTATGTCCGCGTCCCGCATCACCGGCCGTCTCCGCCGCCTGAACAAGACCCAGAAGCTCTCCGCCGCCGGCGTGTCCGCCGTCGCCGCCGCTGCCCTCTCCTTGTCCCTGGTGCCCGGTAACGCCGAGGCCGAGACCGAGCCCCAGGCACTCTCCGCTGCTCCGGTCATCTTCGACTCCGCCGCCTCCAAGCAGACCAAGGCCATCCAGGACAGCCTCATCGAGCAGCACTCGACCGCCGAGAAGCTGGTCAAGGCCGCCGACGCCGCCAAGGCCAAGAAGGCCTCCGCGGTGAAGGAGAAGGCCGAGGCGAAGGCCAAGAAAGCCAAGCTGAAGAAGGCGAAGGCCAAGGCCCGCAAGGCCGCCGCCTCGCGCGGCGACCAGTCCGCGAGCCGCTCGTCCGCCCGTACGCACGCCTTCGGGAACAACCTGGACGGCTGGATCAAGGAATCCCTGTCCATCATGAAGGCCAAGGGCATCCCGGGCACCTACGAGGGCCTGCACCGCAACATCATCCGTGAGTCCAGCGGCAACCCGAACGCCATCAACGACTGGGACATCAACGCGATCAACGGTGTTCCGTCGATCGGTCTGCTCCAGATCATCAAGCCGACGTTCGACTACTACCACGTCTCCGGCACCCCGCACACGCAGTACGACCCGGTCGCCAACATCACCGCGTCGGCCAACTACGCCGCCGACAAGTACGGCTCGATCGACAACGTCAACAGCGCGTACTGATCCGCAGCGATCCGTACGCCGACGGCACATGCCGAAGGGCGGCACCCCGCGTGGGGTGCCGCCCTCCGGCGTGCGTACGGCCCGGTTACTTGCGCATGACCTCGGGCTCGTGGCGGCGCAGCAGCCGTGCGACCGCGAAGCCGCAGATGACGCCGAGGAAGAGCAGCACCGTGATGTTGATCCCCCACTGGCTCGCCGAGTGCTCCCACAGCGGGTCCAGGTCCGTGGGGTTGTTCTGGTCCCACGGCGGCATGAGGTGGGCGAGGTCGAGCGTCGTGCCCGCGCCCGCGATCGCCCAGCGGGACGGCATCAGCCAGGCGAACTGCTCCAGGCCGGGCGATCCGTAGACCTGGAAGAGGATGCCGGTGAAGACGACCTGGACGATCGCGAACATGACCAGCAGCGGCATGGTCTTCTCGGAGGTCTTCACCAGCGAGGAGATGACCAGGCCGAACATCATCGAGGTGAAGCCGAGCGCGATGATCGTCAGGCAGATCTCGACGGCCGGCGGCATGATCAGGCCCTCGGCCGGCAGGTCGCGGGTGGCGAAGCCGATGCCGCAGATGATGACGCCCTGGATCGCGGTGATCACGCCGAGGACGATGACCTTGGACATCAGGTAGGCGGAGCGGGAGAGGCCGGTGGCCCGTTCCCGTTCGTAGATGACGCGTTCCTTGATCAGTTCGCGTACGGAGTTGGCCGCGGCCGAGAAGGTCATGCCGATCACCAGGATCAGCATGATTGTTCCGGCGTCGCTGTTGAACTTGTGCGGCGGCTTGGGCGGGGCGAGGCCGTAGTCCGACGGGATGACCACGCTGACGATGCCGAGCACCGCGGGCAGGATCACCATCAGGCCCATGAAGCCCTTGTCGGACGCGATCACCGAGACGTAGCGGCGCATCAGCGTCCACAGCTGCGTCCCCCAGCCCTGCGGCTTCGGCGGGCGCATCTGCTGCGGCGGCGGCATGTGCACGGACTGCACGGCGACGGCGTCGATGTCGGCGGCGTACATCTGGTAGTGCTGCGAGCCGCGCCAGCGGCCCGACCAGTCGTAGTCGCGGTAGTTCTCGAACGCCGAGAAGACGTCGGCCCAGCTGGTGTAGCCGAAGAAGTTCAGCGCCTCGTCCGGCGGGCCGAAGTAGGCCACGGCGCCGCCCGGCGCCATCACCAGGAGCTTGTCGCAGATGGCCAGCTCGGCCACCGAGTGCGTGACGACCAGGACCGTGCGGCCGTCGTCGGCCAGGCCGCGCAGCAGCTGCATGACGTCGCGGTCCATGCCCGGGTCGAGGCCCGAGGTGGGCTCGTCCAGGAAGATCAGCGACGGCTTGGTGAGCAGTTCGAGCGCCACGGAGACGCGCTTGCGCTGGCCGCCGGAGAGCGAGGTGACCTTCTTGTCCTTGTGGACGTCGAGCTTGAGCTCGGCGAGGACCTCGTGGATGCGGGACTGGCGCTCGGCCTCGGTGGTGTCCGCGGGGAAGCGGAGCTTGGCCGCGTACTTGAGGGCGCGGGTGACGGTCAGTTCCTTGTGCAGGATGTCGTCCTGCGGGACCAGGCCGATGCGCTGGCGCAGCTCGGCGAACTGCTTGTAGAGGTTCCGGTTGTCGTAGAGGACGTCGCCCTGGTTGGCGGGCCGGTAGCCGGTGAGCGCCTTGAGCAGGGTGGACTTTCCGGAGCCGGACGGGCCGATGACGCCGATCAGCGACTTCTCCGGGACGCCGAAGGAGACGTCCTTGAGGATCTGCTTGCCGCCGTCGACCGTCACCGTGAGGTGGCGGGCCGCGAAGGAGACCTCGCCGGTGTCGACGAACTCCTCCAGCCGGTCGCCGACGAGCCGGAACGTGGAGTGGCCGACGCCGACGATGTCGTTCGGGCCGATGAGGGCCGAGCCGGACTTGGAGAGCGGCTGGCCGTTGACGTACGTGCCGTTGTGCGATCCGAGGTCCCGGATCTCGAAGCGGCCGTCCGGGGTGGCGTGGAATTCGGCGTGGTGCCGGGAGACCTGGAGGTCGGAGACGACCAGCTCGTTCTCCAGGGCACGGCCGATCCGCATGACCCGGCCGAGCGCCAGCTGGTGGAACGTGGTCGGGCTGCGGTCCCCGTACACCGGGGGCGTCCCGGCGGGAGCGCCGGCTCCCGGTCCGGGCGGGCCCTGTGCCATGCCCTGCTGCTGCGGCACATGGGGCTGCTGCGGCTGCTGCGGCTGCTGCCAGCCCTGCTGCGGGCCGGGGCCCTGCTGGGGCCGCTGCGGCGGGGCCTGCTGCGGCTGGACGGGTGCGGCGGCGCCCCCGGCGGCCTGTCCGCTGTACACACCGGCGCCGCTGAAGGCGAGCCGGGGCCCGTCGGTGGCGTTGCCCAGGTTCACGGTGGAGCCGGCCGCGAGCTCCACCTGCTGGATCCGCTGACCGTGCAGGTACGTGCCGTTGGTGCTGCCGTGGTCCTCGATGGACCAACTGCGGCCGTTCCAGCTGATCGTGGCGTGCCGCCACGACACCCTGGCGTCGTCGATCGTCATGTCCCCCTGCGGATCACGTCCCAGGGTGTACGACCTGGACGGATCGAGCGTCCAGGTCCTGCCATTCAATTCCAGTACGAGTTCCGGCACTCCGCGCCCCACCTAGTTGTCCCCCGTGTTACCCCCGTTGCAGGGAGTCTAGGGATGCTGAACATCGTGGGGAACTATTCCAGGACCCGTCCCCGATACGAAAGCCGGGCGGCGCAGGGTGACCTCACCGAGACCTGCATAGCGTGGCCAAAGGGACGGACCGGTGCGTGCGGGACGCGCTGTCCGGCACTCGGGACGGGCTGCCGGGGGCGGCGCGCGGACCGATACGGTGGGAGGCACCATGAGCGCATCGCAGCCCCTTGAGTCCTCCCCGTCTCCTGAGCCTCCCGTAACACCGCAGGGTCCGGACATTCCGACCCTTCTGGTGAAGATCTTCGGGAAGGACCGCCCCGGGATCACCGCGGGCCTCTTCGACACCCTCGCCGCGTACTCGGTCGATGTCGTGGACATCGAGCAGGTCGTCACGCGTGGCCGTATCGTCCTGTGCGCGCTGGTCACCGCGCCCACCGCGGGCGGGACCACCGAGGGCGACCTGCGGGCCACCGTGCACAGCTGGGCCGAGTCGCTGAAGCTCCAGGCCGAGATCATCTCCGGTACGGGTGACAACCGGCCGCGCGGCTACGGCCGTTCCCATGTCACGGTGCTCGGGCACCCGCTGACCGCGGAGTCGACCGCCGCCATAGCGGCCCGGATCACCTCGACCGGCGGCAACATCGACCGCGTCTTCCGGCTGGCGAAGTATCCGGTCACCGCGGTCGAGTTCGCGGTGTCCGGTACGGGGACCGAGGAGCTGCGCAGCGCGCTGGCGCCGGAGGCCGCGGGTATCGGCGTGGACGTGGCGGTCGTCTCGGCCGGGCTGAGCCGCCGGGCGCAGCGGCTCGTGGTGATGGACGTCGACTCGACGCTGATCCAGGACGAGGTGATCGAGCTCTTCGCGGCCCATGCCGGCTGCGAGGCCGAGGTCGCCGAGGTGACCGAGCGGGCGATGCGGGGCGAGCTGGACTTCGAGCAGTCGCTGCACGCCCGGGTGGCGCTGCTGGCGGGGCTCGACGTGTCGGTGGTGGACAAGGTCCGCTCCGAGGTGCGGCTGACGCCGGGCGCCCGGACGCTGATCCGTACGCTGAAGCGGCTCGGCTACCAAGTGGGGGTGGTCTCGGGCGGGTTCACGCAGGTGACCGACGATCTGAAGGAGCGCCTGGGGCTCGACTTCGCCTCTGCCAACACGCTGGAGGTCGTCGACGGAAAGCTCACGGGCCGGGTGACCGGGGACATCGTCGACCGGGCGGGCAAGGCCCGGCTGCTGCGGAGCTTCGCCGCCGAGGCGGGGGTGCCGCTGGCGCAGACGGTGGCGATCGGCGACGGGGCCAATGACCTGGACATGCTGAACACGGCCGGGCTCGGGGTCGCCTTCAACGCCAAGCCGGTGGTCCGCGAGGCCGCGCACACGGCGGTGAACGTGCCGTTCCTGGACACCGTGCTCTACCTGCTCGGCGTCACCCGCGAGGAGGTGGAGGCGGCCGACGGCCTGGTCGAGTAGCCTCCCTCCCCCGCCGGGAAAGCGGACAGGGCCCCGGCGCGCACCTCGCGGTGTGCGCCGGGGCCCTGTGCGTACGCGTGGCCGGTCAGTCGTTGGGGGTCCAGTAGGCGGTGAGCCGGCCGACGCCGTGCTCCACGGTCTTCCAGGGGCCGGAGAACTCCACGACGGCGAAGGCCGCGGTCGGAAAGCCGCCGCGGGCCAGCCGGGCGAGCGCGTCGCCCTCGCTGCTGCCGGAGAGGGCGTCCGCGAGGGCGTGCATGCCGGGGTTGTGGCCGATGACCAGCAGGTTGGAGACGTCGTCCGGGGTCTCGTCGACCAGAGCGATCAGTTCGCCGAGCGAGGCCTCGTAGATCCGCTCCTCGTACACGGTTTTCGGGCGCTGCGGCATCTCGTGCACGGCCAGCTTCCACGTCTCACGCGTTCTGACGGCGGTCGAGCAGAGGGCCAGATCGAAGACGATCCCCGAATCGGCGAGTTTGCGGCCCGCCACGGGGGCGTCCGTGCGGCCGCGCTCGGCGAGGGGCCGCTCGTGGTCGGACTCCTGCGACCATTCCGCCTTGGCATGCCTGAGAAGGACGATCCTGCGAGATGTATCGGCGCTCATACATCTCAGCTTCGCATGAAATGTGCCAGCTGGCGCAGGGTGTTGGAGCCTTCTCCCGGGAGCCTCACCGCCCCGGGCGCCGGGCGTCAGCGGACCAGCAGCTCCACGATTCGCTGGAGCAACTGGCCGGTCGACGAGTCTCCGGTGGCGGCGTGCGCCTGGCCCGGTCCGGCGATCAGGAGCAGGAGCGCGGCGAAGGCGACGGCGGGCAGCGCGATGGCCCACCACGGCAGCCGGACATCGACGCTGCTCGCATCCGGCTGGGTGGTCCGGGGGTGCGTACGGGCCGGCATGTCCGCCTCCGTGGGTGGTCGGTTCTGGTACTCAGAACCTACGGATGCGGAGGCGCCGCTCCCATCCGGTGACCCACCCACTTCACCCTGACCCTGGCCCCCTAGGGGACGGTGGTGCTAGCCCCACCCCCGCCGCCGGGCGGCGTCACGGGGAGGCGATGGAGGCGATGACTCCGACGACGACCGTGATCAGCAGCATCGCCCCGAAGACGAGGAGCAGCTTCTTCTGACCGTTCTGGGGATTCGGATCGAGCACAGGTGACATGGCCCCAGTCTCGCATCTCAGGATTCGTCCTCGATCGTCCGGTCCCGGCCGGCCAGGATGCCCGCGGCCATCTGCGGCACCATGAGGGCGGCCATCAGCGCGATGGGCAGCCCCCAGCCCCCGCTGTGCTGGTAGAGGACGCCGACCAGGAGCGGGCCGGGGATCGAGATCAGGTAGCCGGTGGACTGGGCGAACGCGGACAGCCGGACCACGCCGGCGCCGCTGCGGGCCCGCATGCCGATCATGGTGAGGGCGAGCGGGAAGGCGCAGTTGGAGATGCCCAGGAGCAGCGCCCAGGCCCAGGCACCGCCGGACGGGGCCAGGTAGAGGCCCGCGTAGCCGGCGAGGCCGCAGGCGCCGAGGACGACGACGATCGGGCCCTGGTTCTTCATCCGGGCGGCGACGCGCGGGATCACGAAGGCGAGCGGGACGCCCATGGCCATGGTGAGCGCGAGCAGGACGCCCGCCGTGCCGGCGGAGACCCCGGCGTCGCGGAAGATCTGGGGCATCCAGCCCATGGTGATGTAGGCGGCGGTGGCCTGGAGGCCGAAGAAGCAGGCGAGGGCCCAGGCGGTGCGGCTGCGGGTGATCCGGAGGGCGGCCGCCTGCGGCAGGCGGGCACCGGACCGCGCCTCGGCCGCGGGCGTGCCCCGGTCGGCCGCGGGCTGTCCCCGGTCACCGGACCGGTTCCGTACGTGCGGGAGCCAGGGCAGGATCGCGGCGGCGGCCAGGACGGCCCAGATGCCGAGGCCGGCCTTCCAGCTGCCGCCCATGGCGTCGGTCAGGGGCACGGTCACGGCGGCGGCCAGCGAGGTGCCGAGGGCCAGGGCCATGGAGTAGAGCCCGGTCATGGAGCCGACGCGGTCGGGGAACCAGCGCTTGACGATGACCGGCATCAGGACGTTGCTGACGGCGATGCCCATGAGGGCCAGGGCGCTGGCGGCGAGGAAGCCCGCGGTGCCGCCGATCAGGGGCCGGATCACCAGGCCCGCGGTGATGGCGACCATGCCCGCGCAGACCACCGCGCCGGGCCCGAAGCGGCGGGCCAGCCGGGGTGCCATGACGCCGAAGACCGCGAAGCACAGCGGCGGTACGGAGGTGAGGACACCGGCCACGCTGCCGCTCATGTGCAGCCCGTCCCGGACCTCTTCGAGGAGGGCGCCGAGGCTGGTGATGGCGGGGCGGAGGTTGAGCGCGGTGAGGACGAGCGCGATCGCCACCAGGCGCAGCGTCCACGGCGATGTGCCGGTCCGCCGGGCGGGGGCTGCCGGGGTGGTGGGGCTCAGGGTCCCGGTGGCGGTCTGGGGAATGGTTTCGTCGTCACGCATGAGGTCATCATAGAATCATGGGATGATTGGTTGTCCATTCCGTCCACCCACCGAACCCTGAGAAGATCCAGGCCCATGAGAAGTTGCGACCGAGGAGCACCATGGCGCTGACGTCCACGCGGCGTTCGGCACTCGCCGACCAGGTGATTGCCCAGCTGAGGAACCAGATCACCACGGGTGAGTGGCCGGTGGGTTCCCGTATTCCGACCGAGCCCGAGCTGGTCGAGCAGCTGGGGGTGGCCCGTAACACCGTCCGTGAGGCGGTGCGCGCGCTCGCGCACAACGGCCTCCTCGACATCCGGCAGGGCTCGGGCACCTATGTGGTGGCCACCAGCGAGCTGGCCGGCGTGATGCACCGCCGGTTCGCCACCGCCGACCCGCGGCACGTGGCCGAGCTGCGCTCGACGCTGGAGTCGTCGGCCGCCCGCCTGGCCGCCGCCCGGCGCACCGAGCGCGATCTGAAGCAGTTGGACGCGCTCATGCGGCGCCGGGAGGAGACCTGGGCGGCGGGGGACGCCGAGGCGTTCGTGGCCGCCGACGCGACCCTGCACCTGGCCGTGGTCGCCGCCTCCCACAACGACGTCCTGACCGGGCTGTACGCCGACCTGGGCGATCTGCTGCGGGACTACCTGCGGGTCGACGTCGGCCGTGAGCTGCGGCCGGAGAACCACATGGACCACGGCCGGCTGGTCGAGGCGATCCGCGCGGGCGACGCGGAGACGGCGGCGGCCGAGGCGGCCGCCCACGCGCTGACCTGCCTGGCGGACCGGGGCCGGACGGGCGTCTGAGGGCTGTCCCGCAATTCCTGGCGGGACAGCCCTCAGGCACTCGTCGCGTGGGTGATCCACACCGCGGCGACTTCCTTCCAGCAGCGGTCGTCCAGGCGTACGGTCCGGCCCGGTCCGACCTCGACCGGTGCCGAGTCCGCGTCGATGTCCCACCACCGGGCGCACTCGGTGTGCAGCTGGACCCGGTCGGCCGAGGGGTACGGGTTGTGGCAGTACGCGACGACCCGGGAACCGTGGACGGCCGTACGGCACTCGGCGCCGGAGGGTTCGGGGCTGGGGGCGGGGGGCGCGGCGGCGCCGGCGGCGGCACCCACATGACCGGCCGCGTACAGGCCGGCCGGGACGAGGAGTGCGGCGACGGCCGCGCCGGACGCCAGCAGGGACCGGGTTCGGCGATGTGTGCGACGCACAGCGATCTCCTCCCCGCCTGACCAGAAGTCCGGTTGGAAGTCCGGTTCCTCCACATTCTGCGGTGGATCGGCCGGCTTTTCGACCTGAGCGCCCTCAGCCCGTACCGGGCACGGAAACGGCCGCGCACCGCCTCCGGGGAGGCGGTGCGCGGCCGGTGCGTACGGCGGAGCGGTCAGGCGCCCATCATGTGCACGCCGCTGTCGACGTGGATGATCTCGCCGGTCGTCCGCGGGAAGAAGTCCGAGAGCAGCGCGACGATGCCGCGGCCGGCCGGCTCCGGGTCCTTCATGTCCCAGGCGAGCGGCGCGCGGGTGTTCCACACGTCGGCGAGCCCGTCGAAGCCCGGGATGGACTTCGCGGCCATGGAGCCGAGCGGTCCGGCCGAGATCAGGTTGCAGCGGATGCCGTCCGGGCCCAGGTCACGGGCGAGGTAGCGGGAGGTGGCCTCCAGCGCGGCCTTGGCCGGGCCCATCCAGTCGTACTGCGGCCAGGCGAACTGGGCGTCGAAGGTGAGGCCGACGATCGAGCCGCCCTCGCTCATCAGCGGCTTGCACGCCATGGCGAGCGACTTCAGCGAGAACGCCGAGACGTGCATCGCCGTGGAGACCGACTCGAACGGGGTGTTCAGGAAGTTGCCGCCGAGCGCGTCCTGCGGCGCGAAGCCGATGGAGTGCACGACGCCGTCCAGCGAGCCCAGCTCGTCGCGCACCAGGCCGGCGAGGCGGTCCAGGTGCTCGGTGTTGGTCACGTCCAGCTCGATGACCTTGGCCGGCTTGGGCAGCTTCCTGGCGATGCGCTCGGTCAGCGTGGGCCGGGGGAACGCGGTCAGAATGACCTCGGCGCCCTGCTCCTGGGCCACCTTGGCGGCGTGGAACGCGATGGACGACTCCATCAGCACCCCGGTGATGAGGATGCGCTTGCCGTCGAGAATTCCGCTCATGGTGATCAGTGACCCATGCCCAATCCGCCGTCAACGGGAATGACGGCTCCAGTGATGTACGACGCGTCGTCGGAGGTGAGGAAGCGCACCGCCGCGGCGATCTCCTCGGGCTGCGCGTAACGCGCCAGCGGCACCTGGGACAGGATGCCCTTGCGCTGCTCATCGGTGAGCACCTGCGTCATCTCGGTGTCGACGAAGCCGGGCGCGACGACGTTGAAGGTGATGTTGCGCGAACCGAGCTCGCGCGCCAGCGACCTGGCGAAGCCGACCAGACCGGCCTTGGACGCGGCGTAGTTGGCCTGGCCTGCCGAGCCGAGGAGGCCGACGACCGAGGAGATGAGGACCACGCGGCCCTTCTTGGCGCGCAGCATGCCGCGGTTGGCGCGCTTGACGACCCGGAAGGTGCCGGTGAGGTTGGTGTCGAGTACGGACGTGAAGTCGTCCTCGGACATCCGCATCAGCAACTGGTCCTTGGTGATACCGGCGTTGGCGACCAGCACCTCCACGTTGCCGTGCTTCTCCTCGATCTCCTTGTAGGCCTGCTCCACCTGCTCCGTGTCGGTGATGTCGCAACGGACCGCGAGAACACCGGCATCGGTGAGCGCCACGGGTGGCTCGCCGGAACGGTAGGTGATCGCGACCTTGTCGCCGTTGTCGGCGAAAGCGCGGGCGATGGCGAGGCCGATGCCCCGGTTTCCTCCGGTGACGAGAACCGAGCGGCTCAACGGATCACCCTTTCGATAGCGGTCTGGTACCTCGAAAACCTATCGGTACCGCCCGCGCCGCGGGGAATCGCCCCCTGACAGGGCCTCCCCCCGGTCACTGTGGGGTTCCTACAGTGACCCGCCCCCTCAGTCCGCCAGACCGGGGGCGTGAGCCGACAGCCCCGCGGCACGCGCGGTTTCGAGCATCCTCCGGTCGTAGGTGACCAGGGCGGTCAGATCGTCCCGCAACGAGAGCGCGCTGGCCACGTGGATCGCGTCCAGCGTCCTCAGACGCCCGACCAGCAGAGCCGCCGCGTCACGCACCTCACGGGTGAGGAGAACCTCGGTGATCCGAGCGTCCAGGTCCTCCATGGCCTTTGGGAAATGCCCCATGAGGTCCAGCGTCCGCACTGTCTCCACGAAGCCGAGTGTGCTGGTGGCGAGCGGCTCCACAGCCTTCTCCTGGAGAAAGGCGTCGAGCGCACCCCAGTGGCTCCGCCGGGTCATCCAGGTGACGAGGGCGGACGTGTCCATGTAGATCAACGGTCGTCTTCTTCGCGCTCGGCCAGCAGCAGCGCCATGGGGTCGACGCCCTCCGGCACCTCGTAGTGCGGCATGCTGTCCCGCTCGGCGGCGGTAACCGGCTTCAGCTTGATCTTTCCCTGCGCCACCAGGTGCGCGTACCGCTCCATAGGACTGCCAGCCGGTGACAGTATCGCGATCACATTGCCGTGCCGGGTGACCTCGATCGCCTCGCCCTTCTCGACCCGGGCGAAGACCGCACTGGGGTTGTACGAGAACTCTCGGACGGAAATGGTGCTCATGGCGGCCCCTAGAGTCGTGCCTACTTAGATTCGACTGTACCCACAAATGTGAGACTCGACTTGCGGCTGGCCGCCCCAACCCCCCTTGGCCGTCACTCTGCGTCCTTGTCCTTCTCCAGGCTGTCAAGAAGCCTCCGGGCGAGGCCTGCCAGCGTCTCCCCGTCCTGGGTGGCCCAACGGGCGGTGCCCTGGTTCGAGACCGGGCGCCCTTCCCAGCCGGCCAGCTCCCACATACGTGCGATGAGCCCGGTGGGCGAGTACGAGAGTCCATCGGCGGCCCAGACGACGGGGCGGGCCCGGTTGGTGTTGGTCCATTTCGCGAGTGCCCGTCGCGGGTTCGCAGCGAGCCAGTCCGCCAGCGCGTCCTTCTCGGGCTGGACATACAGGGCAAGGTTCAGGGGGGCACCTTCGTCAAGCGCACCACTGTCGACGATCACATGCACGGCGTTGGGCCTGCGTGTCTTACGCGGCTTGTTTGCCTGTCGCCGGTACTTCGCCGCAGCGTCTGCGGCCCCTCCCCCGTCCAGAACTGCCAGCACGGCGGTGACAACCTCCGCCGTCTGCCCAGGGTCGGCACACAGTCGCTGCACACTGGTCCGGGGACCCACCTCGTCGTCCAGAACCTGCACAAGCACGGGGACCACCCGCTTGACGACACCCGGGGCTTGGGCCACCGCTTCAGCGGCCCAGGCCAGAGTCTGGTCCGGTTCCCCCATTCCGGCGTCTTGAGCGAGCAGCCACCGGAACACCAGGTGGGCGATGAGGAAGGCACCGTCGTCTACCGCAGCGGCCGCCCGCCCGGTGTACTGCTCGCGCTCTGTACGCAGAGCCGTCCGCACCGCCCGTAGGACCTTTACTGCATTCCAGATCTCGTACACACCCGGCACCGAGCGGAAAAGAGGGTCGTAAATGCCGCTGCCACCCCGTTCCCACAGCACATCGGTGGAACCAGCCGCCACGAGCCGCGCGGCGAACCGGCTCCCGGTATGGGCGCAAGCCAACGCGCACGTCGCCTCCACGACGGAGCAGCCCTCATCGCCCTGCGGTTCGAGTTCGCTACGGCGCACGCTGTAGTCGAGGCCGAGTTCAGCTCGGAAATCTGCCATGAGCTCCGCTTGGACGGGATCGAGGGCGATGCGGTCCCGTTCGGTGATGTGGTTCTGCCGGTTGGTGGCCTGGGTGGTCCGGTTTGCGAATTCGGCGTCGCCGCCGGTGACAATGAAGCGGACGGTCACCTGGGCGAGTTCGGCTTCCTCCGCCTGCTGGGCCGCGTCGATTACGGAGCGCACAGTCTGGGCTCCGTTCACCACGCTGGCGCCGTGGGCAGTGAGCCGGACGTGGCCACGTTCAGGGAACTTCTGCGACGCGGGCACCGCGTCTACGGCGTCACATAGGACCGTGACACCGTTGTTGAAGTACCAGAAGTGGGACGGTTCCTCGGTGAGGGTGTCCACCAGTTCCTTGTTGATGGGGGTCAGCCCCAGCGGATTACGGATGTTGCGGGCGAACAGCTCGTTGCCGTGCTCAGCCCAGGTCGCGATCTCCTCCGCCTGCACGATTCCCTCGTACGAGACATAGGGCGAGGACACACTGAACCAGGGGCGCAGCATCACTTCCAGGGTGACGGGCTCACTCTGCTGGTCCTCGCGCACGAGAGCATGGACCTCCGGGGCGCGCAGGAACTCGTGATCGACGTAGTCGCCGTGGGAGTTGAATTCGCTCTCGCCGTTCTTGAGGGCCCGCAACACGCCCGGTGCGGGAGGCTCGGTTCCCATGAGGACGATCACCTGCGTGATCCGGGTCGCCTTCTCACCGATCAGCTCATGGGCTCGCTTGGCGAGTATCTGACCGCGCGGGTTGAACTGGGCGGCCTCTCCGGAGTCGATGAGGGTCAGTCCCGCGAAGAGCTTCTGCACGGCGGTCTCGTCCGCGGTGGCCGTCCCCTTCGGACTCCATTTGGCCTGGACGAGGTGGATGCGTGCCGCTGCCTCGTCGATGGCAATGGCGTCGATCCCCTGGTCCTGGCCCCCGTCGATGACGCACTCTGCCGCCTGCTCGGCCGTCCACCCCGTCATAAGCCGCACAGCGTGCGCCGCCAGCGCGCGGGAGCGGAAGGCCGGCGCGGTCTGCTTCGGCGGCCGGTTACCGAAGTCGCTCATGTCGATGAGGTCGGCATACGTTTCGTCGAAGGCGCGCTCGGTCTGGCGGACCTGAGTGGGGACATCGGGCTGCTGAGGGGCGGCGTTCATGGTCTTCCTGTCCGGCCGAATGCGTGTGGGTGACGGGTGCGGATACGAGGACGGCAGTCTCAGCCGAGGGAATCCAGCACTGCTTCGAAGCTCCGCTGCGCGTCGCCGAGGTGGTCGATGATCGAGCGCGCGATGTCGCGTGGATCGCCGGAGTCGCCCTGTGCCTCGGCGAGGTTGGCTCGCAGGTCGAGGCTGACGCCGGAACTGTTCAGGATCTTCCGTACGGCATCACGGTCGTAGCGCTTGAAGCGCGACGATTCGGTGCGGCCGGTGAATCCTTCCTCCCCGGGCCGAAACGCCTCCAGGAACTCCGCGAAGTCGTCTTCGGAAAGCGGATTCTCGGTGTCCGTGTGGTGGATGTCGCGAGCGTCGTACACCCATAGCTCGTCGGTGTTCGGCTCACCGGTCGGACGCCTCACCGACTTGGTGAAGAAGAGAACGTTCGACTTCGAGTTGGTGTCGTGGAACATGCCGGTCGGCAGGCGCAGCAGAGTGTGCACGGTGCAGTTCTTCAGCAGCTCCCTGCGGATTGCGGCCGCCGCACCACGCTGGAACAGCACACCGTCCGGGACGAAGACGGCCGCCCGGGCGCCTCGGGGCAGGGTGATGGCCAGGTGCTGGAGGAAGTTGGCCGGAAGCGTGGCGTTCTGCGCCCAGAAGTCGTCCCGCTGCTCGGTGTTCGTCTCCACGCTCTTGAACGGCGGGTTGCAGATGGCGACCGTCGCGGCCACGTCCCGTTCGTGCCGGCGAACCAGCCGGTCCTTCACCCTGAGCGAGTCCGCGCGCAGGACCGGGGGCACGTCGTGGAACTGCCGTCCGGTGTTCAGCAGCACGTTCATCGTCGCCAGGCGGCACATCTGCACGTCGATGTCGGCACCAGCTATGGCGGAGGCGTCGACGCGGTCCCCGTGCGCCGCCATCTCCCGGTGCGCGGCAATCAGACTGGTACCAGCCCCGACGGCCGTGTCGATCACCCGGTCCTGAGGGGCGAGGGCGAGCGCCTCGGCAATGACCTTCAGCAGGTACGGAGGGGTAAGGAACTGGCCCGTCTCCCGCTTGGCCCGGATGTCGTCGCGGCAGCCTCCGATCAACAGGGAGAAGGCCGCACCGAGTTCGTCCCGCTTCACGTCCGCCCAGCGGTACGGGTCGAACTCCTCGATGATCAGCCGTCCGAGTTCTGCCATCCGGTCCACAGGCCAGGGACGGGACTCCTGGAACAGGACACTGGCGATGGCCCTCCGCGGGTCCTCCGGATTCGGCCTGCCGAGCTCCGTCATCAGCCGGGTCAGTGCTGCGTGCAGATCCTCCCCGCTGGCAAGTACGAGGCACGGCCAGCTCTCCGCCGGGGCGATCGGCCGGCTTGCGAACATCCCGGATCGCTGGGTGTGTTCGTGGTCGATCTTGAGGAAGAGCAGGTAGGCGATGTGCTCGGTGAATTCCAGTCGGGTCAGCGCCTTGGCGCTGGTTTTGAGTTCGTAGAAACGCTGCCAGCGTTCGAAGATTCCCTTCGCCGTCCAGTGCGTCTCTGGCCCCCTGGCCCCGATTCCGTCGCGCTCTGCCGCCATGCCTCGCCCGCCCTCGTGCGTCCCGGTTCGAGTGGATGCGCCGGCCGGCCGCTCACCGTCCTGGGCAGACGCCGACTACGGCGGCCAAGGCTCTCGGCAACGCATCGGACCGGACGACCGGGCCGCAGGCGATCAACTCCCTCCCATCGTAGGCATACCTTCACGATCAGCACGACAAGATTGACGGTCGGTGACGAGAAGACCTGTCAGGCCCCTGCCTCCCCCTCTCCCGGGATCCGGCAGCGCACCTGCTTCCCCACCGGCGTGCCCTCGACCCGCCACCCCGGCGCGAGCAGGTCGATCGTGGGCAACCCGCGCCCCGACCCCGCCTCGGGGTCGTCCATCCGCACGCCGCCGGCCACGGGCAGCGCCAGCCGGTACGGATCGTGCAGCCTGACCCGCACCCCGCGTTCCGCCCCCTCGCCGTACCCCCGCGACGGCTCCACGGCCACCTCGGCGACGAGCGGCAGGAAGTCGCCACAGGCCCGCACCGCGTTCCCGAACAGTTCGGACATCACCAACTACGCCGCGTGCGCCCGCCCTTCGCCGACACCCGCGTCGGCGAGCGTCTTGCCGATCAGGGCGCGGGTGGCGCGAAGATGGTCTGGAGTGGCGGAGAGGCGGAGGACGAAGCCAGTGGGGGTGGGGGTGTGGTACCAGCCGAGGGAGTGGGGCATGGGGGCTCCTACGTCGGAAGGGGGCGAACTCTGCCCGCCCTACGCTCACCTGAAGGTGCCCTTCATTCATATAAACCCGCAAGTCTATCACCCAATATGATGGATCGAACCTCTATTCCCCTGGACCGTCAAGGTTTTCCGCTGAGAGGCTCCTTGAATGCCAAACGCACGCCCCGTACCTACCGTTCGACGCCGACGACTCGGCGAAGCCCTACGCAGGTACCGCAACACGACCGGGCTGAGTCTCGACGCGGCATCCGCTGAGCTCGGCTGGCTGGGCCCGAAGCTGTCTCAGATCGAGACCGCCAACGGCCACATCCGCCCGGCCGACGTCGCTCCGCTGCTCAAGGTCTACGGGGTAACAGATCCCGATGTCGTGAACGCTCTGGAAGGCCTCGCCAAAGACGCACGAAAGCAGCGCTGGTGGCAGACCGACAGTAGAATGGTGGCCCAGGCGTACGCGGACTGCATCTCCCTGGAATCGGACGCGGAGAGCTTGCACGTCTGGAGCCCGCTCCTGGTCCCAGGTCTGCTCCAGACGGCTGGATACGCGCGCGAGACCCGTAAACGCCAACGCAACCACCCGTACTCCGGGAGAGGTTGCTGCTCTGTCCGAGGTACGCATGGCGCGGCAGGCGGTACTCACCCGGCCCGATGGCCCTATGAAGTTCTGGGCCGTTCTCCATGAAGCGGTCCTGTACCAGCGGTTCGCAGTGCGGCCCGACACCATGCGCGACCAGTTGCGGCGCCTGTTGGACATTGCCGAGTTGCCCAGTGTCACCCTTCAGGTCATGCCCCTGGCCGCGACCCCTCACCCAGGTGGCGCCGGCGGCTTCAACCTGGTTGGTTTTCCCGGTCCGGTGCCGGACGTCGTTCTCTTGGAGAATCTCATCGGGGCGACTTACGTTGAGGGCGTCGACGAAGTACAGGTCTTCGCCGACGCCTTCGAGCGCATCGTCGCGGCAGCACTCCCGGTGGATGACTCGATGGCCCTCATCACACGATTGGAAGAGGAAAGTCGCAGGTGAAGGAACCAAAGGCGGAGCTGTACGCGGAGGATCTGTCTGCCGCGAAGTGGCACAAGGCGTCTGCGAGCGCAGGTGAGAACGACTGCGTCGAGGTCGCCGAACTGCCGCACGGCGCACGGGCCGTACGGGACTCCAAGAGCCCGGAACGGGAACCGCTGCGGTTCACCGCGTCGGAGTGGGCCGCGTTCCGGGCAGGCGTGATAGCGGGCGAGCTCTGAGCCCGTGGAGCAGGGCACGACGGCGGGCCCGTGGTTCTTCCTGAACCACGGGCCCGCCGTCCATTCCTACGTGTCACCGACCGGCGGCGGCACGTCCTTCTTCAACGCCTGGGCCACGGCGGTGAACTCGGCCAGTGCCACTTCGAGTTCGTCGACGATCTCCTGAGCGATCACGTCCGGCGACGCGTATGTCGCGGTCGTGCTGGAATCGGACTTGAGGACCGTGAGGTCGAGGTTGGTCTTGTCCCGTGCGATCAACTCGTCGTAGTCGTAGGCACGAAAACGGTCGCTCGGGGTGCGCTTGGTGAAGCCCGTGCCGCCGGAGTGGTAGGCGGCGACGAAGTCGTCGAGGTGCTGGCGGCCAAGTTGGCGCTGCTTGAGCGTGAAGCGCTGATCGGTGCGGAAGTCGTAGACCCAGAGCTTGCGGGTGCCGGGGCGGCCTCCGGTGCGCTGGCCCGTCTTGTCGAAGAACAGGACGTTGGCCTTGACGCCGTTGGCGTAGAAGATGCCGGTGGGCAGGCGCAGCAGGGTGTGGACGTCGCAGAGGTTGAGAAGGTTCCTGCGAATGGTCTCGCCGGCACCGCTCTCGAAGAGGACGTTGTCGGGGAGGACGAGGGCTGCCCGGCCGTTGGTCTTCAGCAGGTTGTAGATGTGCTGGACGAAGTTGAGTTGCTTGTTGGTCGTCTGCGCCCAGAAGTCGGTGCGAGCCGTGTACGACTCACCGGTCACCGAGCCGACACCGAAGGGCGGGTTGGCGAGCACGATGTCGTAATGCCGCTTCGGGGGGCGGGCGAGTGAGTCCTGAATGGTGATGAGCGGCTTGGCCTCGGAGTTTCCGATGCCGTGCAGCAGCATGTTCATCAGGGCGAGGCGGCCGGTCTCGCGGACGAGCTCGTAGCCGGTGATCGCACCGGTTTGGAGGGCCCGCCCCTTGTCGCCGTACAGCTCGTCCTCGTAGTGCTGAACGAGGTGGGCGTGCGCCGCGATGAGGAAGCCGCCGGTGCCGCAGGCGGGGTCGGTGATGGTCTCACCAGGCTTCGGCTGGACGCAGTCGACCATCGCGTCGATGAGGGGGCGGGGTGTGAAGTACTGGCCCGCACCGGTCTTGCGGTCCTCGGCTCCGCGCTGGAGGAGCCCTTCGTAGGCGTCGCCCTTGAGGTCCTGGTTCTCGGTGGTCCAGGTATGGGGATCGATCAGGTCCTTGATCAGCCGTTCGAGGACCGCGGGTTCCTGGATCTTGTTCTGCGCCTTGGTAAAGACCTCGCCGAGCATGGTGCCGCCGCGCTGGCCGAGATCCTTGAGGATGAACTCGTAGTGGTCGAGCAGCGCCTCGGCGGACCGGGTCATCAGGCTCTTCCAGTCCCGTCCCTCGGGCACGAGGGGCTGTTCGGGCATGTTGCGCCGGAAGACGGCCGGGCGGTTCGCACGCTCGTCGGCCATCTTGAGGAAGAGGAGGTACGTGAGCTGCTCGACGTAGTCGAGCGTGGAGACGCCGGAGTGGCGAAGCAGTTCGCAGTACGACCAGAGACGGTTGACGAGGGTGGAGGTCGAGACCGGGGCTGCCGCCGGGGCGGCCTTGGTCTTGTTCTTGACCCCGGCCTCGCGGGGGGTGTCCGCGCCGGGTGCGGACTCGGTCTCCGCGTTGGTGGGGCTCTCGGAGGCCGGGGTCTCGGTACTGCTGCTCATGATCGTTCTCACAGGGGAAGTGTGTCCTGGGTACCGGCCGGAACCGGTCGGCCGGAGGTCTCGGGTGCAGCCGGGGAAGTCTTGCGGGGCGCGCGCTTGCGCTTGGCCGGTTTGGTGTCGGCGGCCCGCTGCGCGCGGATCCGGTCGAGCAGGGCGGACGCGGACTCGTCGTCGGGGTCCTGGGGGACGAGGGTGCCGGTGAAGGCGGCGTGGAGGAGGCCGCTGCGCAGCCCTTCGCCCTGCTCGCGCACGCCCTGAATCACCTGCTGGGCAGATTTCGCCTCCGCTAGGTGACTCTCAATAGCCTTGACCAGTTCTCCCTGAATGAACTTTGGTGGAACAGGGACAGGCATCAGCTTGATTGTTCGAAGGCTGATGGAGGCAAGATTGACCGTCTGCCTCCCATTTCGATCACACCAATTCTTACCGAATGCATTGGAATGCCAGGCAAGCAATCTGGGGTCGAGCACGTCCCCTCTGACGCGCGCACGAAAGACGTGATTCTGGTGAATGCAGTCCTCTATCTGCTCTTCCCAGATCCACCCGCGTCCCAGCTTGTCCCGGTCTCCCCCCTCATTGAGGAGGACATCACCGAATTCAAGCTTCAGAGACTGAGCTTTCTTCGCGGGCACCCTGATTTTTTCCACGCGATCAAGAACAAGGCGTCCACGCTGCACATTCGCAACCCGAAGGTACGGGACTTCAACGTACTCGGGGTCACTCTGCTTTTTTCCATCTTTCGTGACTCCCCCGACCACATCCGCAATTTCCCCGAGACGCGCCCATTTCCATCCGAGCGGGAGATCAGGAAGTACGCCGTCATCAGCATCTGCGGGTTCAAGCGAGGCAGGAAAACACTCAACTCCGTCCAGTCCGCCGCATGCACCTCTTCCGGTGATTACGTCTTCCAAAACTGCGGAGGCAGTCAAAGCAGCCTGCACGGCCCCCTCTCCCGCGTCAATATGCGCCAGCTGATCGTCCAGCTTGGCGACGATGCGGTGCTGTTCGGCGAGAGGCGGGACAACAATCACTGTACCCAGGAGGGCCTTGCGCGACACGCTTGCCTGGTTCACGTGGTTGTTCAGGATCGACTTGAAGTACCCAGTGGCCCACAAGTGGTGCATTTGCACTGCCAGGAACCTCCCGTCCAGCCCCTCCGGTCCACGCAACCGAGTCATGTGGTTCGAGAATGCGAGCGGCTGAATGGAGTCGACCCAAGCCGTCTTCCCAACCAGCACCGGACTGTTCGTGTTATTGAAAAGAACATCGCCTCGCTCAACACGCCTGCCGGTCTCATCAGCAACGAACCGCGCATCCCGCGCATCCAAGACTCCATTGCGGGTGATGTTCATCGGGCGGAGATGGAGGATTCCAACACCATCGCGATTGTGCTTACCGCTGGCGAAGCCCGGTTGTGCCTCGACCCCCAATTCTCCGAGCGTCGCCCAAACCCACCCCGCAGGCAACTCCCCCGCAACCCCCTCCTCGGCCCCCGAGCCCTCCGGCTCCGGCCCCGTTCCCGAGTCGGTCGTCACGCGCTCAGCTCCCTGTCCAGTTCGGTGATGATGTGTTCGGCCCGTGTCCCCCCGAATTCAGCAATGAAGCCGTCCGTACCATTGCGTGTGGTGAAAGGGGGATAATCCAGGTCGGCGGTGTCGAAGCGTACACGCCTGGCCGTCGCTTCGGCGATGCGGTCGAGCCACCAGCGCTGACGCGTCGTAAACCGGTTGCCCACCTGTTCCTGGCCGGCGATCCAGCGTTGGTAGCGCTCGCGTACGAGCTCCTCGTACGGACGTGGAGCCGGTGCCCCCCGCTCCGCGCCGCCCGCGAGCTCGTAACGGAGCAAGGCCAGCAGGTCGGAGGTCGTACGTGTGCGACGGGCGCCGTCGATCACCGCCTCGCCGAGCCGCTCGTACGCCTGCCAGAGCCGGTCCGGGGTCCAGGCGCGCGGTGGGCGAGCGATGCTGCGGGCCACGTCGTCGAGCCTGTTCATGGCGGCGCTCGGTGACACGTCCGAGCCAGCGCTGAACGCGATGGACATGGCCGCGATCTCGTCCCGGTTGTCGGCGATGTACTGGCGCCAGTCCCGGACGGTCCGCGACGCCGAGTCCTCGTCCTCCACGACCGCGCCCGCCCCGAGCAGTTCGTCCGTGCCGGTCTCGTCGTAGAGGATGTCCTTCGCTCGCCGCATCTCCAGCAGTCGGGCGCGCAGCGGTGGCTGGGCGGCGAGTGGCCGCACGGCCCGTTCGATGAGGTCGCGTACCGCGTGCTCGGGATCGCGGCCGGCGTGCTGGGCGGCCTCGCGGGCCTCCAGTTGCCGGTCCGCCGAGACGGCGTCGACCATTCCGTGGACGATCCTCGTCAGCTCCAGTCCACCGCTCAGGCGCTGGATCTCGGCACGTTCCTCGTCCGTCATCTGGACGTCGAGTTTGGCGAGGCGGGCCGCGAGGGTGGAGACCTCTTCCTCCTCGATGGTGTTCGCGGCGGTCTTGCGGAGGAGCTTCTCCAGACTGATCTGCTTGTCGGTGTGGCGTTCCAGCGGTGCCGCGTCGACCTTCGGCTTCTTCGTCACACCGACCGCGTCGACGATCACGAAGCGGGTTTTCGGGCCCACGCCGGGAGTGACCTTCTCGAACTCCGTGAGAGACAGAGTCCGGGCCCCGCGGCCCTTCATCTGCTCGAAGTAGGCCCAGCTCTTGACGTCCCGCAGGAAGAGCAGGCACTCCAGCGGTTTGACGTCCGTGCCGGTGGCGATCATGTCGACCGTCACAGCGATCCGCAGGTCAGGCAGGTTCCGGAAGGCAGCCAGGCGTTCGGCGGCGTTACGGGCCGCGCTGGTGATCTTCGCGCAGAAGTTGTTGCCCTTGCCGAAGACGTCGCGGACGACCTCGACGATCTCCTCCGCGTGGTTGTCGTTCTTGGCGAAGACCAGCGTCTTGGGCACGTACATCTCGTCCCACAGCAGGGCTCCCGTGGCCTGGTCACGCTTCGCCCGCTCGGGGAATATCTCCGTGAACAGCCGGTCGTGGAAGGTCTGGACGACCGTGCGAAGCTGGTCCTTGCTGATGACCCCGACACCAACCTGGCTCGCTCCGTACGCGATGTCCTCATCGATGTCCTCATAGCGCTGACGGCGCGTGCGGCGGTCACGGACCGGGATGGTCCCCTGCGCTATGACGCCACCCTCAGCGGTGACGCGCGTGTTGATCTCGTAGACGGAGAAGTCGACGTTGACGCGGTCGGCCACAGCCTCCTGGTACGAGTACTCGCTGACCAGGTTGCCGTTGAAATAGCCGAAGGTCTGAGCGACGGGGGTGGCGGTGAGGCCGACGATGGGGGCGTCGAAGTATTCGAGGACTGAGCGCCACTTGCCGTAGATGGAACGGTGGCACTCATCGACGATGATCAGGTCGAAGGCCTCCGGCGGGATGTCCGCGTTGTAGCCGACCTCGATGCCGCCGGGCACATCGATGTCGTACTCGACCTCCCCGTCCCCTTGTGCGGCCCCCGGCAGGATCGCGCCGGTGAGTTCCATGTAGAGGCGCTGCACGGTGGAGATCACGACCTTGGAGGAGGTGAGCATGCCCTCCGCACCGAGACGCTGGACGTTGTAGAGGTCGGCGAACTTGCGATCGGTGTCCGGAGTCTTGAAGTTCTCGAACTCGGCGAACGCCTGCGCGCCGAGGTTGTTGCGGTCCACCAGGAACAGGACGCGCTCGGCGCGGGCGTGCTTGAGGGTTCGGTACGAGAACGTGACGGCCGTGAATGTCTTGCCGGCGCCGGTGGCCATCTGAACGAGGGCACGGGCCTGGCCCATGCCCTGCTGCCCCTTGCCCAGGGCCAGCGAGTTCTCCACGCCGCGTACGGCCTCGATCTGCGCGGGCCGTAGGGGGCGTTCGTCGAGTTCGGGCATGCGGTGACACAGTCGGGCCCGGTAGCTGGGGGCCTGCTCGTCCTCCTCGGCCTGGCGTACCCAGCGGGCCAGGGTGCGCGGCTGGTGGAAGGAGAAAATGCGGCGGGTGCGGGAGTCCGGGTCGAGGACGGACCGGAAGCGGGTCTCGCCGCCATCGCTGACGTAGCGGAACGGGAGCGGGGTGCGCCAGGCGCTGAAGCGCTGCTGGGCACCGGTGAGGTTGTCAGCGTAGCGATCGGCCTGGGCCTCGGCGGCGGAGAGGTCCGCGCCTTCACGCTTGGCCTCGATGACGCCGACGAGCTTGCGGTCGACGTAGAGGGCGTAGTCGGCGCGGCCCCGGGCTGTGGTGACCTCTCGGACGGCGACACCGTTGCCCCGTCGGTCGCCCTGGATGTGAAGGTTGAGGTCCGCGCCGCCGTCCTGAACGTCCCAGCCCGCTGCCACGAGCATGGCGTCGAGTCGCTTGCGGACCTGCACTTCGCTGAGTGGTTCTCGGGATGCCTGCTCGGCGTTGTCGAGGAGGCGGGCCCGCTCCGCGACGGCGGCCGAGGCGGCGGCTCGGTCAATGGTGGCGGTGTGACGGCGGTCGAGCTGGGTCGCCTCGGCGGCGGCCTGGAATTCCTTGAGCCGGTGCTGCATGGCAGCGACCGCACGGGCCATATTCTCGCGCTCGGCCTGCGCCTGGGCGAGCTCGCGTTCGACGGCGCTCCGGGCGGCCTGTTCGGCCTGGGCCTGGGATGCCTGGTCGTGATAGCTGAGACGGGCCTCCTCCAGCTCCCTGCGTGCCTGGGCAACATCCTGCACGAGACGCGCGTTCTCGGCGGCGGGGGTGTGGTCGGGGCTGGGCGGTACGAACGGCAGCTGCTCACGTGAGCCGGTGAGCAGTCGGTGATACCAGACTCCGAGGCGGAAGCAGGTACGCAGAGCTCGGAACGCGTCGTCGGCGCTGTCGAGCCCCGAGTGGTTGGCGTCGTTGCCGAGGGTGCGGACCTCGTGAAAGGCGGTGCCCACGTCGCCGTGGAGGTAGCCCTCCCGGTCCAGAGCCCGCAGCCGGTCGAACTGGGTGGTGCCCTCTGCCCGGACCCGCCCTCGGCTGACGAGATCGGCCGCCATGGCCTCCGCGAACTGGCGGGATTTGATCAGGGATGTGTTCGGGTCGCTGAAAACGTGGCTCTCGGCGGCGGTTCCATAGGCGACAAGCAGCGGAAGGTGCGGCAGCAAAAAGCCGAAGTTGCGGGACTGTCCGGCCAGACGTACGAGCCGGGGATCCGACGTCCGCGAAACCCCGTCCGTGCTGCTCATGCGTTGATTCCAGCCTTCCGCCAGTACGAGGGCTGCTTCCACTCGTACGCCGTGATCACCCGTCGAGCCTAACGGGCGACCCGGCCGTGATGCTGCGGCTTTCACCTCACTGCGCACCCTGCTGCGATTCCGATTGCCCCTGCAGGGAAAGCCACGCCGCACCCGTCGGCGCATGATTCACTCACTCGGACCGCGCCATGACTCTATGGGGAGGCTCTACATGGCCAACGAGATCGATCCGTCCTTCACGGCGCTGCCCTTGCGGGCCCTCGCCGACGCGGCGCTGGCTCGCGCGCGGGCGCTCGGGGCGGCGCACGCCGATTTCCGCTTCGAGCGGGTGCGCAGCGCCACCTGGCGGCTGCGGGACGCCCGGCCCGCCGGGGGCTCCGACACCACGGACCTCGGGTACGCGGTGCGGGTCGTGCACGGCGGGGCCTGGGGGTTCGCTTCGGGCGTCGATCTGACGATGGACGCCGCGGCGAGAGTGGCCTCGCAGGCGGTCGCCATGGCGAAGCTGTCGGCGAAGGTGATCGCGGCGGCGGGTTCCGACGAGCGGGTGGAGCTGGCGGACGAGCCGTCGCACGGGGAGCGGAGCTGGGTCTCGGCATACGAGGTCGACCCCTTCGACGTACCCGCCGAGGAGAAGGCGGGACTGCTCGCCGAGTGGAGCGCGCGGCTGCTGGCGGCCGAGGGCGTGGCGCATGTGGACGCCTCGCTGATGACCGTCCACGAGAACAAGTTCTACGCGGACACCTCGGGCACGGTCACCACGCAGCAGCGCGTCCGGCTGCATCCGCAGTTCAGCGCGGTGGCCGTGGACGCGGCGACCGGTGAGTTCGACTCGATGCGCACCATCGCACCGCCGGCCGGGCGGGGCTGGGAGTACCTGACCGGGACCGGCTGGGACTGGGACGCGGAGCTGGAGCGCATCCCGGGGCTGCTCGCCGAGAAGATGCGGGCGCCGAGCGTCGAGGCGGGGACGTACGACCTGGTCGTGGATCCGTCCAACCTGTGGCTGACCATCCACGAGTCGATCGGCCACGCCACCGAGCTGGACCGGGCGCTCGGTTACGAGGCGGCGTACGCGGGGACCTCGTTCGCCACGTTCGACCAGCTGGGGAAGCTGGCGTACGGCTCGCCCGTGATGAACGTGACGGGCGACCGCACCGCTGAGCACGGGCTCGCGACGATCGGCTACGACGACGAGGGCGTCGAGGCGCAGTCCTGGGACCTGATCAAGGACGGGACGCTGGTGGGCTACCAGCTGGACCGCAGGATCGCGAAGCTGACGGGCCTGGGCCGGTCCAACGGGTGCGCGTACGCGGACTCCCCGGGCCACGTCCCCGTGCAGCGCATGGCGAACGTGTCCTTGCAGCCGGACCCGGGCGGGCTGTCCACGGAGGACCTGATCGGCGGGGTCGAGCGGGGGATCTACGTGGTCGGCGACCGGTCGTGGTCCATCGACATGCAGCGGTACAACTTCCAGTTCACCGGGCAGCGGTTCTTCCGCATCGAGAACGGCAGGCTCGCCGGACAGCTGCGCGATGTCGCCTACCAGGCGACGACGACGGACTTCTGGGGCTCGATGGAGAAGGTCGGAGGCCCGCAGACGTACGTCCTGGGCGGCGCCTTCAACTGCGGCAAGGCCCAGCCGGGCCAGGTAGCGGCCGTCTCGCACGGCTGCCCCTCCGCCCTCTTCCGAGGCGTGAACATTCTGAATACGACGCAGGAGGCCGGGCGATGAGCCGCGACCACGGGACCGGCTGGGGGTCCGGGGGTCGCCCCCCGGGAGAGCACAGCCTCAATACGACGCAGGAGGCCGGACGATGAGCCGCGACCACGGGACCGGCTGGGGGTCCGGGGGTCGTCCCCCGGGAAAGCACAGCCTGAATACGACGCAGGAGGCCGGACGATGAGCCGCGTCAGCAAGCCGTACGAGATCGTCGAGCGCGCGCTCGACCTGTCCACCGCCGACGGCTGTGTGGTCATCGCGGACGAGGAGTCGTCGGCCAATCTGCGCTGGGCCGGCAACGCGCTGACCACCAACGGGGTGACCCGGGGCCGCACGCTGACCGTCATCGCCACGGTCGACGGCTCCGAGGGCACCGCGTCCGGTGTGGTGTCCCGGTCCGCCGTCACCGACGCCGACCTGGAACCGCTGGTGCGGGCCGCGGAGGCTGCCGCGCGCGGCGCCGGACCGGCCGAGGACGCTCAGCCGCTGGTCAGCGGGGTGCCCGCGTCGCCCGACTTCACGGACGCGCCGGCCGAGACGGACTCGGACGTGTTCGCCGCGTTCGCCCCGGCACTCGGCGACGCCTTCGCCCGCGCCCGCTCCGGGGGGCGCGAGCTGTACGGCTTCGCGCACCACGAGATGACCTCCACCTACCTCGGCACGTCCACCGGGCTGCGGCTGCGCCACGACCAGCCGAACGGCACGCTGGAGCTGAACGCCAAGTCGCCCGACCGCTCCCGTTCGGCCTGGGCGGGCCGCTCCACGCGGGACTTCAAGGACGTCGACCCGGGCGAGCTGGACGCGGAGCTGGCGCGCCGCCTGAGCTGGGCCGAGCGCCGCATCGAGCTGCCCGCCGGCCGGTACGAGACGCTGCTGCCGCCGACCGCCGTCGCGGACCTGCTGATCTACCAGCTCTGGTCCTCCACGGCCCGGGACGCCGCCGAGGGCCGGACGGTGTTCTCCAAGCCGGGCGGCGGCACCCGGCTCGGCGAGACGCTGTCCCCGCTGCCGCTGACCCTGCGCAGCGACCCGCACGCCCCCGGGCTGGAGTCGGCGCCCTTCGTCATCGCCCACTCCTCCGGGGACGGCGCCTCGGTCTTCGACAACGGGCTGCCGCTGGCCAGGACCGACTGGATCGGTGACGGCCGGCTGGAGCAGCTGACGACGACCCGGCACACCGCGGGCCTGACCGGGCTGCCGCTCGCCCCGGCGGTCGACAACCTGATCCTGGAAGGCGGCGGCGAGCAGTCGCTGGAGGAGATGGTCGCCGCGACGAGCGGCCCGGCGCTGCTGCTGACCTGCCTCTGGTACATCCGCGAGGTGGACCCGGCGACGCTGCTGCTGACCGGGCTGACCCGGGACGGGGTCTATCTCGTCGAGAACGGGGAGGTGACCGGCGAGGTGAACAACTTCCGCTTCAACGAGTCCCCGGTCGGCCTGCTGTCCCGGGCCACGGAGGCGGGCCGCACCGAGAAGACGCTGCCGCGCGAGTGGGGCGACTGGTTCACCCGGGCCGCGATGCCCGCCCTGCGCATCCCGGACTTCAACATGAGCTCGGTCAGCCGGGGGGTGTGACCCGCCTAGACTGACTGACGCGTAAAACCTGACCCGTCTTGATAAGGAGCACGGAACCGTGACGGACATCGTCGACGAGCTGAAGTGGCGCGGGCTGTTCGCCCAGTCCACCGACGAGGACGCATTGCGCAAGGCTCTCGCGGACGGTCCGGTCACGTTCTATTGCGGCTACGACCCCACCGCGGCGAGTCTGCACGTCGGCCACCTGGTGCAGGTGCTCACCATGCGCCGGCTCCAGCGGGCCGGTCTGCGGCCGCTCGCCCTGGTGGGCGGGGCCACCGGCCAGATCGGTGACCCCCGGCCGACCGCCGAGCGCACGCTGAACGATCCGGAGACGGTCGCCCAGTGGGTGACCCGGCTGCGCTCGCAGATCGAGCCGTTCCTGTCCTTCGAGGGCGAGAACGCCGCGGTCATGGTGAACAACCTGGACTGGACCGCGGGCATGTCCGCGATCGAGTTCCTGCGGGACATCGGCAAGCACTTCCGGGTCAACAAGATGCTGACCAAGGACTCCGTCGCCCGGCGGCTGGAGTCCGACGAGGGCATCAGCTACACCGAGTTCAGCTACCAGCTGCTCCAGAGCATGGACTTCCTGGAGCTGTACCGCCGCTACGGCTGCACGCTCCAGCAGGGCGGCAGCGACCAGTGGGGCAACCTCACGGCGGGCATCGACCTGATCCACCGCCTGGAGCCGGACGCCGAGGTGCACCTGCTGGCGACCCCGCTGATGACGAAGGCGGACGGCACCAAGTTCAGCAAGTCGGAGAACGGGGCCATCTGGCTCGACGCGGAGCTCACGACGCCGTACGCGTTCTACCAGTTCTGGCTGAACGCGGACGACCGGGACATCTCGCGCTACATGCGCATCCTCAGCTTCCGGACCCCGGCCGAGCTGGAGGAGCTGGAGAAGGTCACCGAGGAGCGCCCGCAGGCGCGGACGGCGCAGCGCGCGCTGGCCGAGGAGCTGACGACGCTGGTGCACGGGGCGGACCAGTGCGCCGCGGTCGTCGCCGCGTCGAAGGCCCTGTTCGGCCAGGGCGAGCTGGGTGAGCTGGACGAGGCGACGCTGAGCGCCGCCCTGTCCGAGGTGCCGCACGCCCGGGTCACCGAGCTGGGCCCGCTGGTCGACCTGCTGGTGGAGGTCGGTCTCGCGCCGAGCAAGTCGGGTGCGCGGCGCACGGTCAAGGAGGGCGGCGCGTACGTGAACAACGTGAAGGTCCTCGACGGCGAGGCGGCACCGGCCCGCGAGGAGCTGCTGCACGGGCGCTGGCTGGTGCTGCGCCGGGGCAAGAAGAACCTCGCGGCGATCGAGGTCGCGGCCGGCTGAACCCCGGGCCGCGCCCTCCAGGCGTACGACGCGGGCCGGAGGCCCCCAGGAGTTGCTCCTGGGGGCCTCCGGCATATGCCGTGACGGTCCCGGCCGGCGCACCGCGCACGCGCGCGCCGGGGTGCCTATCATTCTGGTAGCCGACAAACCACCCCTGATCGGACGACTCGCAAGGGTAGGCCGGCTCGGCCAAGGCGCCCTTTGAACCAGACGAAGGAGTCGGTACAAGTGAAGGCTGCGCGCTATTACGACCGCGGAGACATTCGTATCGAGGACATCGCGGAGCCCACGGTCCAGCCGGGGACGGTGGGCATCGACGTCGCGTACTGCGGGATCTGCGGTACCGACCTGCACGAGTATCTCGACGGACCGATCTTCGTCCCGCCGGCCGGTCAGCCGCACCCGGTGTCGGGCGAGTCCGCCCCCGTGACACTCGGCCACGAGATGTCCGGCGTCGTGTACGCGGTGGGCGAGGGGGTGGAGGACCTCAAGCCGGGTGACCGCGTCGTGGTGGAGCCCTACATCCTGCGGCCCGAGGTCGACACCGGGCCGGACAACTCCGCCTACCACCTCTCACCCGACATGAACTTCATCGGGCTGGCCGGCCATGGCGGCGGGCTCGCGGAGAAGATCGTCGTCGAGCGCCGGTGGGTGCACCCGGTCGGGGACATTCCGCTGGACGAGGCCGCTCTCATCGAGCCGCTCTCTGTCGCGTACCACGCGTTCGAGCGCTCCGGCGCGAAGGCGGGCGACTTCGCGCTCGTCGGCGGGGCGGGGCCCATCGGGCTGCTGACCTGTGCGGTGCTGAAGGCCATGGATGTCGAGGTCGCGGTCACCGAGCTGAGCCGGCTGCGCCGGCAGAAGGCCCTGGACGCCGGGGTCGCCGACCATGTCATCGACCCCGCCGTCTCGGACGTCGCGGCAGAGGTGCGCCGCCTCACGGACGGCAGGGGCGCGGATGTGGCGTTCGAAGCGACGTCGGTCAACGTCGTCCTCGACGCCCTGTTCGACGCCGTCCGGCCGGGTGCCGTCATCACCGTCATCTCGATCTGGGGCAAGCCGGCCTCGCTCGACATGCAGAAGCTCGTCCTCAAGGAGGTCGACCTGCGCGGCACGATCGCCTACGTCAACTCGCATCCGAAGACCATTGAGCTGGTGCGGGAGGGACGGGTCGATCTGAAGCCGTTCATCACCAGGACCATCGGGCTGGACGCTCTCGTCTCCGAGGGCTTCGACACCCTGATCCATCACAACGAGACGGCGGTCAAGGTGCTGGTGGACCCCCGTTCCTGACGGCCGGCCCCGCCTCACAGCCGAAGACCTCCCGGGCATCGCCCAGGAGGTCTTCGGCATCGGTGAAGTGCCGTCGGCGCGGCCGGAATTCCCTCCGGCCGCGCGGTTCAGGTCCGCTGTTTGGTGCCTCGCAGCGAGGCCCACAGCATGTCGCCGACTCCGACCACCACCACTGCTCCGATCAGCTGGAGCACATGGCGCGTCCAGTCGATGCCCTTGGTGTCGTTGACACCGATCCAGGTGGCGACAGCATTTCCGAGGACGCTGCCGATCATGCCGAAGATGATCGTCAGCCAGAGTGGGATCTGCTGCTTGCCGGGGAGGATCGCCTTCGCGATCAGACCGAGCACCAGGCCCACGATGATTGCCCACAACCAGCCCATGCTGCCTCCTTGAGCGACGCGGTGTCGCGCATGTCCCGCCCAGTCTCGGTGCCGGGCCGGCGTGCCGCATGTCGGGCGGGGCCGATCGGGCATCGCGGCCGGGTGGCGGAATGTACGGATACGGCGCGCCCCGGTCTCGAACGCGCCGGGTGCCGGGCGTAGCGTGGGAGCGGCCGGTCCGGGTCCGGGGAAGGTTGGTGGGGACGTGGTGAGCAAGCAGAGCGGTGCGGAGGTCTTCCGGATCACGGGAGCCCGGCAGGGGCTCGCGGACGACGTGCGCGGCAGGCAGCGGCGCTACGTGATCTCGATGTCCGTGCGGACGGTGTCGGTGGTGGCGGCCGCGCTCCTGTGGAACGTGGAGCGGCACATCGCGTTCGTGGCGCTCGGGCTCGGGGTACTGCTGCCGTACGTCGCGGTCGTCATCGCCAACGCCGGCCGTGAGAACACCCCCGCGCTGCCCTCGACCTTCGTGCTGCCGGCTCCGGCCCATCCGGCGCTGGACGCCGCTCCGGCGGCGGGTGCCGGGCCCGCCTCACCGCAGTCCGGACGCTCCTTCCGGTCTCCGGATGCGCAGGAGCACGGCTGAGGCCGCGGCGGGCCCAAGCTCAAGAAAAGCTCAGATCAATCATGAAGTTCCAGTGCACCGCGGCGGGGTGTGCGTGACATACTTTGTACGCGCTCCGCATCCCCCGTCGGAGCGATGGACCGACGCCGGGCAGCTCCCCCCGTGGCTGCCCGGCGTCGCCATTTCTCCGGCCTCTCACCGGCAGGGCCCACGTCGGCACCCTCTAGGGTTGAGTCCGTGAACTCCCCCGATTCCGCCGCGTTCCCCGGCTCCCCCGCACCGTCCGATGCCGCCCCCGTCTGTTCGGCCAAGGGCTGCCGGTCCGCCGCCGTATGGGTGCTGGCCTGGAACAATCCGAAGCTGCACACGCCGGAGCGCCGTAAGACCTGGCTGGCCTGCGACGAGCACCGGGAGCACCTGTCCTCGTTCCTGGGCGTGCGGGGTTTCCTCAAGGACGTGGTGACGCTGGCGGAGTGGGAGTCGCGGCCCCCGTCCGCGTGACCGGGCGGGCGGGCTCAGCCGCCGATCGCGGACATCGGGCGGTCGGGCTGGAGGAAGCTCGGGTCGTCAAGGCCGGATCCGGCCTTCTTGCCCCACATGGCGAGCTTCCAGAGCCGGGCGATCTCCTCGTCGGGTGCCTCCGAGCGCAGCGCGGCGCGCAGGTCGGTCTCCTCTCGGGCGAACAGGCAGGTGCGCACCTGTCCGTCGGCGGTGAGCCGGGTGCGGTCGCAGGCCCGGCAGAACGGGCGGGTGACGGAGGCGATGACGCCGACCCGGTGCGGTCCGCCGTCGACGGTCCAGCGTTCGGCGGGGGCGGAGCCGCGGTCGGTGTCGCCCTCGGGGGCGAGGTCGAAGCGGGTGCGCAGCGAGCGGAGGATGTCGCCCGCGGTGATCATGCCTTCGCGCTTCCAGCCGTGCTGGGCGTCGAGCGGCATCTGCTCGATGAAGCGGAGCTCATAGTTGTGTTCCACGGCCCAGGCGAGCAGGTCGGGGGCCTCGTCGTCGTTGAGCCCCGGCATCAGGACGCTGTTGACCTTGACGGGGGTGAGCCCGGCCTCGTGGGCGGCTTCCAGGCCCGCCAGCACGTCGTGGTGCCGGTCGCGGCGGGTGAGGGTCTTGAAGACGTCGGGGCGCAGCGTGTCGAGGGAGACGTTGACCCGGTCGAGTCCGGCGTCCTTGAGCGCGGCGGCGGTCCGCTTAAGCCCGATGCCGTTGGTGGTGAGGGACATCCTGGGGCGGGGTTCGAGGGCCGCGCAGCGCTGGACGATGGAGACGAGTCCGGGGCGCAGCAGCGGCTCGCCGCCGGTGAAACGGACGTCGGTGATGCCGAGCCGGGTGACGGCGATGCGGACGAGCCGGACGATCTCGTCGTCGTTGAGCAGGTCGGGCTTGGCGAGCCACTGCAGGCCCTCTTCCGGCATGCAGTAGGTGCAGCGCAGATTGCAGCGGTCGGTGAGCGAGACGCGCAGGTCGGTGGCGACCCGGTCGTAGGTGTCGATGAGCATGGTGGGCCCCCTCCCCCGGTGACTTCCCGGTCGCGGTAGCTGACTCTTTCGAGCCTACGCGAGACCGGTGACGGCGCAGGGGGACCGTTTGCCACGAGGTGCGGCGAGGCCGCGTCGTAGGACTCTACGACGCGGCCTCGTACGGCGGGGTCTGCGCCCGGTGAACTTCTGCTCTCAGTGGGCGCCGATGCCGGTGAGGGACTTGACCTCCAGTTCGGCGTACTTGCCCTTGTCGGGCTCCTCCTTGGAGAGGAGGGAGCCGATCCAGCCGAGCAGGAAGCCGAGCGGGATGGAGATCAGGCCGGGGTTCTCCAGCGGGAACCAGGCGAAGTCGACGCCCTTGAACATCGAGGTCTTCTCGTTGCCGGAGACGACCGGCGAGAAGAGCACCAGGATCACGGAGGAGGCCAGGCCGCCGTAGATCGACCACAGCGCGCCCTGGGTGGTGAAGCGCTTCCAGAAGAGGCTGTAGAGGAGCGTCGGCAGGTTGGCGGACGCGGCGACGGCGAAGGCGAGGGCGACCAGGCCGGCGACGTTCATGTCGCGGGCGAAGGCGCCGAGGAGGATCGCGGCGGCGCCGATGAAGACGGTGGCCCAGCGGGCGGCCCTCATCTCCTCCTTCTCGGTGGCCTTCCCCTTGCGGATGACGTTGGCGTAGATGTCGTGGGCGAAGGACGACGAGGAGGCGAGGGTCAGTCCGGCGACGACGGCGAGGATGGTGGCGAAGGCGACGGCGGAGATGACGGCGAGCAGGACGGCGCCGCCTGTGGTGCCGACCCCGCCGAGGTATTCGGCGAGCTGCGGGGCGGCCGCGTTGCCCGCGGGGTTCTTCGCCTTGATCTCGTCCGGGCCGATGAGCGCTGCGGCGCCGAACCCGAGGGCGATCGTCATCAGGTAGAACGCGCCGATGATGCCGATGGCCCAGTTGACCGACTTACGGGCGGCCTTGGCGGTCGGCACCGTGTAGAAGCGGATCAGGATGTGCGGCAGGCCCGCGGTGCCCAGGACCAGGGCGATGCCGAGGGAGAGGAAGTCGAGCTTCGAGGTGCCGGTGGCGCCGTACTTCAGGCCGGGCTCCAGGAACGAGGCGCCGTGGCCGCTCTTCTCGGCGGCGGTGCCCAGCAGGTCGGAGACGTTGAAGTTGAACTTCCACAGCACCATGAAGGTCATCAGGATGGCGCCGGCGATGAGCAGTACGGCCTTGACCATCTGCACCCAGGTGGTGCCCTTCATGCCGCCGATGGTGACGTAGACGATCATCAGTACGCCGACCAGCGCAACGATGAGGATCTTTCCCGCGTCGCTGGTGATTCCGAGGAGCAGCGAGACCAGGACGCCCGCTCCCGCCATCTGCGCCAGCAGGTAGAAGATCGATACGACGATGGTGGAGACGCCCGCCGCGGTGCGGACGGGGCGCTGGCGCATCCGGTAGGCGAGGACGTCGCCCATGGTGTAGCGGCCGGAGTTGCGCAGGGGTTCGGCGACCAGCAGCAGCGCCACCAGCCAGGCGACGAGGAAGCCGATGGAGTAGAGGAAGCCGTCGTAGCCGAAGAGGGCGATGGCGCCGGCGATGCCGAGGAAGGACGCGGCGGACATGTAGTCGCCGGAGACCGCGAGGCCGTTCTGGAAGGCGGTGAACTGGCGGCCGCCCGCGTAGAAGTCGGAGGCGCTGCGGGTCTGGCGGCCGGCCCAGACGGTGATGCCGAGGGTGGCCGCGACGAAGACCGCGAAGAGCGTGATGATCAGCGGCCGGTGCTCGGTGGCCGACGCGGCGAGGGTCACGGTGGCGTGGGAGTGGTACGCGGCGCTCATGCGTCGGCCTCCATACGGGACTTGATGGCCTCGGCCTTCGGGTCGAGCTTCGCGTTGGCGTGCCGCGAGTAGAACCAGGCGATGAGGAAGGTGGTGACGAACTGGGCGAGGCCGAAGACGAAGGCCACGTTGATGTTGCTGAACACCTTGGTGCCCATGAAGCCGCCCGCGTAGTTGGAGAGCAGCACGTACAGCAGGTACCAGAGGACGAAGGCGATGGTCAGCGGGAAGGCGAAGGAGCGGTGGGAGCGGCGCAGTTCGCCGAATTCCGCGCTGCCTTGCTCCGCGAGGAACGCCTCGGTCGTGGGCTGGGCAGGGCTGTTATCCGTACTGCCCTCGGGCGGCGGTGCATCGGTAGCCACGGATTCTCCTCGCGACGCGGGTGCGGTGGTGGTGGGGACGGTGGATTTCACTGTGAACCTCGTGATCGGGGGTGGTGGTGCGCTTCCCCTGACAACGGCACGCGGCGCGCGGCGAAGCGGTTCACCACGGCGCGTGCCTTCTCCGGATCACTCCTTCGGGCGCTTCGCCGGGCACGTGTTCGCAGGAATCGATTGATGTGCCGGGATGAACGGCGATAGCTTCACTCGTCATGTACGCGACTGGACACAGCCCGTGTCCGGTCGACTGGCACGGATGATGTGGAGACCCCATGGCTCATCTGGGATCCAGGCGGACGCGCGCACTGACGCTGCCCGTCGGATTGGCCCTCACCGCCTCGCTCGGCTTCCTGCCGACGGGCGCCGCCTCCGCCGCGCCGGCGACGGCACCGGCGGACGGCCCGAAGCTTTCGTACGTGGTCAACACGCAGGGCGGTACCGGCACCGCCGGGCAGGTGCGCGAGGCGATAGAGCGGGCCGGCGGCACGGTGGTGACCGCCTACGACCGGATCGGTGTCATCGTCGTCCACTCGCGGAACCCGGACTTCGCGAAGACGGTCCGCCGGGTCAGGGGCGTCCTGTCGGCGGGCGCCACCCGTACCAACCCGATCGTGCCGCAGGCCACCAAGGACATCGGGGTGGACCAGCCGCTGACGGCCGAGCAGGAGCGGGCCGCGGCGGCGAGGGCGACGGCCGGCCAGGACCCCATGGAGCCGCTCCAGTGGGACCTGCCCGCCATCAAGGCGGACAAGGCGCACCAGAAGTCGCTGGGCAGCCGGAAGGTGACGGTCGCGGTCATCGACACCGGGGTCGACGACACGCACCCGGACCTCGCGCCGAACTTCGACCGGGCGGCCTCCGCGAACTGCGTGTCGGGCGCCCCGGACACGACGGAGGGCGCCTGGCGTCCGAAGGCCGGCGAGAGCGACCACGGCACCCATGTGGCGGGCACCATCGCGGCGGCGAAGAACGGCGTCGGCGTGACGGGCGTGGCGCCGGGCGTGAAGGTCGCCGGCATCAAGGTGGGCAACCCGGACGGCTTCTTCTACACCGAGGCCGTCGTCTGCGGCTTCATGTGGGCGGCCGAGCACGGCGTGGACGTGACGAACAACAGCTATTACACCGACCCGTGGATGTACAACTGCAAGAACGACCCCGACCAGGGCGCCCTGGTCGAGGCCGTCGCACGGGCCACCCGGTACGCCGAGCGCAGGGGCGCGGTCAACGTCGCCGCCGCGGGCAACTCCGCCGAGGACCTGGCGGCGGACACCATCGAGGACTCGACCAGCCCGAACGACACCACCACGGCCGACCGGACCATCGACCCGACGCAGTGCCCCGACATCCCGACGATGCTGCCGGGTGTAGTGACGGTCTCGGCGACGGGCGCGAAGGGCCTGAAGGCCTCGTACTCGAACTACGGGAACGGGGTCATCGACGTGGCGGCGCCCGGCGGGGACTCGACGGCCTACCAGACGCCACAGCCGCCGGCGACGAGCGGTCTGATCCTCTCGACGCTGCCGGGCGGCGCGTACGGCTACAAGGCCGGTACGTCGATGGCGTCCCCGCATGTCGCGGGCGTCGTGGCCCTGATCAAGTCGAAGCACCCGTACGCGTCGCCGGCCGTGGTCAAGGCGCTGCTGACGCTGGAGGCGGACGCGAAGGCGTGCGGCGCGCCGTTCGACATCGACGGTGACGGCGAAGTCGACGCGGTCTGCGAGGGCGGCAGGAACCACAACGGCTTCTACGGGGCCGGTGTGGTGGACGCGCTGGACGCCGTGCGCTGGTGACGCCGGGGTCCGGGGGCGCACGTGACGCCGCCCCCGGACCGCCGGATCACGGGGTGCGGGTGGAACCGAAGGCCGCCGTGAGGGCCTCGGTCTCGCGGCGCTCCTCCCTGCGCCGCAGCCCCGCCACGACACCCAGGCCCCCCATGGCGGCGGCGCCCGCGGTCGCGGTCACCGCGACCGCGGCGAGCGGTGCGGGGGTCAGCAGGAGCAGCGCCGTCAGGGCGGCGGACGCCCAGCCGGTCAGTACGGCGCCGGCCGCCGCCCGCCGGGAGCGCGGGCGGTCCGGCCCCGCCCGCAGGTCGACGCAGGCCGGACCGGGCCCGGGGTGCGGGCCGTCGGGCGGCTTGGGGCCCTGTGCGGGAGCGGCCTTGCCACCCTGCGATTCCGTTGCGTCCACCGGACCGTGTCCTCCAGCTCGTGCGGTTCTCCGAGCGCGTCCCCGTCCCGCCGCCCCGGAGCGGGACGGCGGGACGGGGATGCGGCCGGGAAGGCCGATTTCATGCGGGGGACAGAGCCGGCCTTCCCGGCCGCACCATGCTGGCCGCGGCCCCGGGCGGTCTCCAGGGGCCGAGGGGCACCGCGGGGCCGGGCCGGGGGACACCTTCGGCGGGGGCCGGGGGGCACCCTCGGCCAGGGCCGGTCGGCCCTGGCGCGGGCGCGCCGGGGGCGGTCCCCGTGCGGGAGGCCTACGGCGGCCGGTCCAGCCCCTGCGCGGGGCGCCTCCGGTGGTCGCCCGCCGGGCCCGCGACAGCGCGTGCGTCCGGCCCCCGCCGCCGGGCCGCGCCCGCGGCGGCTGCCGTAAACTGACCGCCCGTGGACCGGTCCCAGCTCTGCGGTGAGCCGGTGAGCGATGACCCGGCCTACGGCACACGGACCCAGAGAGCGGCGCCCCGATGACAGACGCAGAGTCCCCGGCGCCCCAAGCCCCCTACTGCCCCGTCACGGGCCACGGCGCCGGGGACTCCGGCCCCGGAAGCCGGCCGCGGCCCAGCCGGCCGGACCGGATGCGCGGCCTGCTGGACGCCGTGATGAGCCTGGGGCGCGGCCTGGAGCTGCAAGAGGTGCTGCGGGGCATCGTGGAGGCCTCGGTGACCCTGACCGACGCGGAGTACGGGGCGCTCGGCATCGTCGGCGACGGGCAGACGCTGCTGGAGTTCCTGACCGTCGGCATGTCGGACGAACTGACCGCGCGGATCGGGCAGACGCCGTGCGGGCGCGGCATCCTCGGCGAGCTCATCCACCACCCGCAGCCGCTGCGGCTCGCCGATCTGAGCAGTCACCCGCACAGCTACGGCTTCCCGCCCCACCACCCGCCGATGCACAGCTTCCTCGGCGTCCCGGTGCGGGTGCGCGACGAGGTGTTCGGCAACCTGTACCTCACCGAGAAACGGGGCGGGCAAAGCTTCGACGCGGACGACGAGGCGTTGCTGACCACCCTGTCGATCGCGGCCGGGGTCGCCATCGACAACGCCCGGATGTACGAGGAGAGCCGCCGCCGGGAACAACGCCTGGAGGCGCTGGGCGAGATCACCCGTGCCCTGCTCTCGGGTACGGACGCCGACGAGGTGCTGCACCTGGTCGCGGAGCGGGCGATGGAGGTCGCGGGCGCCGACCGGGCCGCCGTCCTGCTGCCCCCGTCGCCGCCGGGTGCGCCGGCCCCGGCGGCCTTCGACGCCCGTCTCACCGTCGCCGTCGCCCACGGCCGTGACGCCGGCCGGGTACGGGGCCTGTCCGTACCGGCGCACGGGTCGCTGGCCGGGCTCGCGGCCCGTACCGGGACGCCGGTGCACTGTGCCGATGTGCGAACGGATCCGCGCGCGCACCCGTTCGGCGACGGGGCCGAGGAGGGCCTGGGCCCGGTGGTCGCGGTGCCGCTGCGGGTGGGCACCGGGGCCATGGGCGCGCTGCGGCTGGGGCGCCCGGTGGGCCGTCCGCCGTTCGACGACACCGAGGTGGCCCTCGTGTCCGGTTTCGCCGACCAGGCGGCCATCGCGCTCGAACTGGCGCGCGGGCGGGCGGAGTCCGAGGAGCTCGCCGTCATGCACGACCGCGACCGGATCGCCCGCGATCTGCACGACCTGGCGATCCAGCGCCTCTTCGCGACCGGGATGACGCTCCAGAGCACCACCCGGGCCATCGCGGACCGCCCGGAGGCCGCCGAACGCGTCAGCCGCGCGGTCGACGACCTGGACACCACGATACGGATCGTCCGGTCGACCATCTTCGACCTGCGGACGACGGACGGGTCGGGCCGCGGCGGGCTGCGGCACCGGATCGCGGAGACCGCCCGTACGGCGGCCCGCGCGCTCGGTTTCCGTCCCTCCGTGCAGATCGAGGGACCGGTGGACTCCGTGGTCCCGGACGAACTGGCGGAGCATGTCGTGGCGGTCGCCGCCGAAGCCGTGTCCAACGCGTCCCGCCACGCCCGCGCGAGCCGTATCGACATCGTGCTGTCCGCCGGTGACTCGGTGACGCTGACCGTCACGGACGACGGGACCGGGATCGGGGCCGCGACCGGGACCGACGGCCGCGGCACCGCGGCCGGGACCGGGGCGGAGCGCGGCGGCGGGCTGGCCAACATGCGCAAGCGGGCCGAGCTGTGCGACGGCACCCTGGCCGTCGAGCAGCCGGCCGGCGGGGGCACCCGGATCGTCTGGCGCGCCCCGCTCGACTGACTCCGCTCGTCCGGCCCCGCTCGTCCGACTCCGCTCCGCCGACTCCGCTCCGCCGACCCCGCCGGTCAGCGCCCGGGGGCCGGCGGTCGCGCCTGGCGTTCCCGGATGCGGCCGGCGAGCATCGCGGCCTGGATGCGGCGGCCGACGCCCAGTTTGGCGAGGATCGCGGAGATGCGGTTCTTGACCGTCTTCTCGGCGAGGAAGAGGCGCTCGGCGATCTCCCGGTTGGTGAGCCCCTCACCGATGAGGTCCAGGATCTGCCGCTCCCGGGGGGTGAGCCGATCCAGCTCCGACGCCTCGGCGGCGGGCGGCTGCTGGGGTCCCCGCAGCCGGGCCATCACGCGGGCGGTCGTCCGCGGGTCCAGCATGGAGGTGCCGGACGCCACGGTGTGCACGGCGGCGACCAGACCGGCCCCGTTGATCTGCTTCAGCACATAACCGGCCGCCCCGGCCATGATGGCGTCGAACAGTGCCTCGTCGTCGTCGAACGACGTCAGCATCAGACAGGCGAGCTGGGGCATCCGGGCCCGCAGTTCCCTGCACACCTCGATGCCGGCGTGGTCCCCGTCCCGGTCGTCGCCGAGCCGTACGTCCAGCACGGCGACCTGGGGCGCGACCGCCGGTACGCGGGCCAGCGCCTCCCGGGCGTCGGAGGCCTCGCCGACGACCCGGATGCCGTCGTCGGCCTCCAGCAGATCGCGTACACCGCGCCGTACGACCTCGTGGTCGTCGAGGATGAAGACGCGTACCGGGGAGGCGGATCCGGTCGGGGGCGTACTGCTCGGGGGCTGGGCGGGATCGTCGTTCACACCATGCTCGATCGGTCGGGGTTCGGGGCGGACCGGAACCAGTATGTGCGCGCTCGCGGACGGGGCGGCGGCGGGGTTCCGCGGCACGGTGGACCGCTTCGCGGAAGGGGCCGAAAGGCCCTGTGACCAGGGCCGGTCAGCAGGCGGCACGCGGTGCCATACTGGCGCCGCCCCGCAGGTCCCCACGTCACGGCCGGCCCTGCGCGGCCGAGGCCCGTCCCGCCGGCCCGGCCGCCCGGCGCGGCGAGCGTGCCGCGAGATGCCGCAGCCGTCGCCGTACGCCCGCCGGGAGTCCCCCACCGTGCTGTCCCGAGGAGTCACCTGCCCATGAACACCCCGAGCGAGGACTATCACGCACTGCTCGCGCGGCACGACGCGATGCGGCTGCGACGACGCATTCTGCTGCCGGAGGGAAGTTCCGGCGGGCGTACCGCCGCCCCGAAGACGTACGACGGGACGGCCGACCAGTTGCTCGTCGAGGAGTTCCTGCCTCTGGTGGGCCCGTTGGATGAGCTGATCGCGGACCTGTACCGGGCGCTGTTCGACCGGCATCCGTATCTGCGGTCGCTGTTCCCGGAGTCGATGGCGTTCCAGCAGGCCCATCTGGCCGTCGCCTTCCGGTATCTGATCGGCAATCTGCACCGTACGGACGCGGTGGCCGAACGCTTCACGCAGCTGGGCCGCGACCACCGCAAGCTCGGTGTGCGCCCGGCGCACTTCGCCGCGTTCGAAGGGGCGCTCGTCGAGGCGCTGCGGGTGCGTGCGGGGGTCCGGTGGAACGGTGCGCTGGAGGACGCCTGGCTGCGGATGCTGCGGCTGGCGGTGTCCTCGATGGTCCGGGGCGAGAACGACGCGATCGCCGAACCCCCCAGCTGGGAGGCGACGGTGACGGCGCACGAGCTGCGCGCGCCCGGCCTCGCGGTCCTGCGGGTGCGGCCGAAGCAGCCCTATCCCTTCCGGGCGGGACAGTACGCCTCGCTGGAGACACCGCTGCTGGAGCAGGCCTGGCGTCCGTACTATCTGGCGCGCGCCCCGCACCAGGACGGCGAACTCGAATTCCATGTACGGGCCCGGCGGGCCGGCGGGGTGAGCGACGCGCTGGCGCACGGGACGCGGGCGGGCGACACACTCCGGCTCGGTGCCCCCGCGGCCTGCTGACGCTCCCCGGCGACGCTCCGGCCTCCGACATCCTGCTGATCGCCTCCGGTACGGGCTGGGCCCCGATGAAGGCGCTGCTCCAGGAGATCGACGCCCTGTCCCCGGGCCGCACGCGGGTGCGGCTGCTGCTGGAGACCGGCCCGCCGGAGGAGTCCGGGCCGGCCCCGTACGACACGGCGTATCTGGAGACGTTCCGGCGCGGGCGGCCGTGGCTGACCGTCCTGCCGACGCACCCGGAGGTGCACGCCGCGGGAGGCGCCCTGCGGGTCCTCGACGAGGTGCTCCGGCCGCTCCCCGGGAGCGCCGTCCCTCCGCACGCCTTCCTGGCCCTGGCCCCCGAGGCGCCGGCGGCCGGGCCGGCTCCGGCCCTCGCGGCCGCACTGGCCGCCGCCGGGGTGCCGGCGGCGCGGGTCCATCAGGACGCCTCCGGGATCGCGGAGGTCGCAGAAGGCTCTGCCCGTACGACCGGAACCGGGTGCCTGTCGGCGTGAGGATCTTCAGGCACCAGGTCACCGGCACCGCGGTGATCACCGGCGGCCGTCCGAACCCCCGCCGCGCCCCGCGGTCCGGCCGGCCGCCGGCGTCGGGCGTCCTTCTCCGTGGCCGTCCCCGGCCCGTGCACCGCCACCGTCACGACCGCACCCGTGCGGAGCCCTCGGGCCAGACGATCTCGACCCGGATCCCCCGCGCACGGGCGAAGGCGACCAGATGCGCGGTGGCGTCCCGGCCGTCGGAGTGCGAACCGTCCCACACGGCGAACACGGTCCGGCTCTCCTCGACCAGGCGTTCGTCGGCGCCGACACAGGCATCCCGGTCGGCCGGGTCGAAGGCCAGGAGCCGTACCTGTCCGGCCAGGACGAGCAGTTCGCCCGTGGCCCGCCGGTCCCGCTCGGGCACGGGGCCGGGCACCACGCCCTGGGCCGGCAGCAGGACGGCCAGCTTCCGGCCTGCCTCCCGGGCGGCCCGCCCGACCACCAGGGGCAGCCCGGCTCCGGCCCGTACGAAGGCCGCCGCGCCCTCCGCGAGACGTTCCAGCCGCGCTCTCAGCTCGGCCTCCACCAGTTCCAGGGTCCTGTTGCTGAGGTCCCTGTGTCCGACGACCGCGATCACCGCGTTCCCCTCCCGCGCGTCCGTGTCCCGCCCGTCCGGCGGAGCGTGTCGCATGCCCGGGCCCGGCCACCGGAGCCGCCGTCGGACCGGTGCCCAGGCACGCGACACCCGAGTGAACCCAGCGGGGACCCGGCCCGGCTAGGGCCTGTCCGGCGGATCTTCGTGGATCAGCCCGCGGCGTCTGGTGCGTGCTCTCGGCGTGCGCCCGGATCGCCCTCGTACTGGACGTACTTGGGTGATTCGGGCGTGCGGCGAGAGTGCGTGCCAGGCGTCGTGGGCCCGCGAAGATCCGCCGGACAGGCCCTAGGGCCGTTCGGCCCCGGGCCGTTCGGCCCTTCCGCCGGGCGGCGGCACCCGGTGTACTCGGGCGGCAGGCGAGCAGACCGAGGGAGATGAGGCCGCACCATGAGCCACACACGGCATCAGTCGTCCCGGACGTCCGCGCGGGCGCCGGAGCCCGGCCCCCCTCCGGTGCCGGGCTCCGGCGCGCCCCGGCGCACGGTCGAGCTGACGGCCGGTCAGGCGCTGACGCTGCTCGGCGGTGCGCCCCTCGGGCGGATCGTCTTCACCCGGCGGGCGCTGCCCGCGATCCGCCCGGTGAACCACCTGCTGGACGGCGGCCGGATCGTCATCCGGACGCACCACGAATCGGACCTCTTCCGCCAGGTCCGCCGGCACGGCGACGCGGGGGTCGTCGTCGCCTACCAGGCCGACGACATCGATCCGCTGACCCATCTGGGCTGGAGCGTCGTCGCCACGGGGTACTGCCACCCCGTCACCGAACCGGAGGCCCTGCTGCGGTACCGGCGGCTGCTCAGACCCTGGCCGGACCGGCCGGTGGAGGCCGCGGTACGCATCAGCCCCGACCTGGTCAGCGGGGTCCGGCTGACCGGCTGACCGGAGGCGGCTCCGTGGCCCGCGGCGGCCGGCCGCCCCCGCGCCCCGGGGCGAGCGCGCCCAGGGTCAGCAGGAACTGCGCGGCCACATAGGTGAGCATCACCCAGAAGCCGTGGCCCGGCAGCTGCGGCCAGTCCGCGACACCGGTCGCGATCAGCGCGTCGGAGAGCAGGAAGAGGGCCCCGCCGGTCGCCGCGTAGCGGCCGAGGACGCCGGCGCGGTAGGCCATGGCGGTCAGCAGCAGGCTGTAGCCCGCCATCGGCACCCGCAGCCCGCCCGGCAGCCCGTCCCAGAGCAGGGCCACGAAGACGATCAGTACGACGGCGTACCCGATCGCCGGCGGCAGCGCCCCGCGCGCCCGCCCGAACAGCACCAGGTAGCAGACGTGCCCGGCGGCGAATCCGGCCATCCCGACGAGGAAGGCGGGATCGGAGTCGGCGAGCAGGAACACGTCACCGGCCCAGCCGCACAGCAGCGCGGCGGTCAGGAGCCGGGGTCCGCCCCGCGCGACGGCGTACCCGGCGAGCAGCGGCATCAGGAGCGGCTTGGCGGCCAGGTGGAGGGCGTCGGGACCGGTGAGTACGCCGACGAGGTCGGCGGCGCAGGCGATGAGGAAGGCGATGAGCAGGGGCCGTGCGTACCGTTCGCGCCGCTCGGGCGCGGGGCCGCCGCTCATCCGGTGCGCTCCGGGGCCGGAGCGGCGACGGGTGCGGCGGACGCGGGCACGGTACGCGCTCCGGCCGGCTGCCAGCCCGGTCCGCGGAAGACCCGCCCGGCCCGCTCGCCCCAGCTGCCCGCCGCGCGCACGTCACGGGCGATGGCGGCGTACTCGTGGGTGGCGACTCGCAGCGGGTTGTACGTCTCGATGTTCTTGGTGAGCCCGTACACCGGCCGGACCGTCTCCGAGGCGAACGAACCGAACCACCGGTCCCACACGATGAGGATGCCGCCGAAGTTGCGGTCGAGGTAGCCGCCCTGCGAGGCGTGGTGCACCCGGTGGTGGGACGGCGTGTTCAGCACGTACTCGAAGGGCCGGGGCAGTTTCCCGACGCGCTCGGTGTGCACCCAGAACTGGTAGACGAGATTGGCCGACGAGCAGAACGCGAGCGCCGCCGGGTGCACCCCGCACGCGATGAGCGGCAGGTAGAACGGCCAGGAGGTCAGCGAGGTCCAGGGCTGGCGCAGCGCGGTGGAGAGGTTGAACTTCCGGCTGGAGTGGTGGACCACGTGGCACGCCCACAGGATGCGGATGACGTGGTGGCCGCGGTGGGACCAGTAGTAGAAGAAGTCCTGCGCGAGCAGCATCAGCAGGACGGTCCACCACAGGACCGGGACGCGCAGCGGCGTCAGCTCGTACACGGCGGTGTAGACGGCGACGATGGGCACTTTCCACATCAGGTCGAAGACCAGGCTGCCCAGCCCCATCGTGATGCTGGTGGCGGCGTCCTTCGCCTCGTACCCGGCGGCCTCCTCGTCCGGGTGGAAGTGGTGCAGCGCCATTTCCAGGACGGTGAGCAGCACGAAGGCCGGTATGGACCAGAGCACTACGTCGGGCAGGTTCGTCGGCATGCCTGCACCGTAGAGCGGCGTCCGGCCGGGTGCTAGACGTTGTTACCAACAAGTATGTGAGACGTGGTGTCAGCGGTCTTTGGTGAGTTCCGACAGCGGGTGCGCCGCACGGCCGCGCACCGTCAGACCCCGGCCGCCCCCAGCAGGTGCCCCGCCACGTACGTCACGGCCATGGCCACCGCTCCCCCGCCCATGTTCCGCAGCACCGCGGGCCCTGCCGCCGCCTCGCCCAGCCGGGCGCTCCACCAGCCGGTCACGGCCAGCACCGCGAGGACCGACAGCACGGTCACCGGCACCCGCAGGGAGGAGGGCGGCAGCACGATGGCCAGCAGGGGCAGCAGTGCCCCCACCGTGAAGGCGAGGAAACTGGCGCCCGCCGCGTGCCACGGGTTGGTGAGGTCGTCCGGGTCGATGCCCAGCTCGACCTCCGCGTGGGCGCGCAGCGCGTCGCGCTCGGTGAGCTGGACCGCGGCCTCGCGGGCGACCTCACGGCTGAGCCCCTTGCCCTCCAACAGCCCTGTCAGCTCGGCGAGTTCCTCCTCCGGTGTCTCCTGGAGCTCACGCTTCTCGGTCGCCAGCGCCGCCTTCTCCGAGTCGCGCTGGGTGGAGACCGACACGTATTCGCCCGCCGCCATCGACAGGGACCCGGCCAGCAGCCCGGCCAGCCCCGCCGTGAGCAGGGCGCCCCGGTCGTCGGTGGCGCCGGCGACGCCCACGACGAGCCCGGCGGTGGAGACCACACCGTCGTTCGCCCCGAGCACGGCGGCCCGCAGCCAGTTCAGCCGGGCCCCCAGACCGGTCCCGTGGGGTTCGTCGTGCGCCGGGGTTCGCGTCATCCCGGGATGGTCTCACCTCGCGGCGCCGCCGGACGAGTACGGCCCGGGTGACGGTCCGCCAGCGACCGGGGCGGCGGCCGAATAGGGGACTGTCGGTCGTGGCCCGTATTCTCTGTGACCATGCTCGACGACCCGCAGACCGCAGCACCGTGGCCGGCCGCCTACCCGCAGGGGTACGCGGTCGTCGACGTGGAGACCACCGGGCTCGCCCGGGACGACCGGATAGTGTCCGCGGCCGTCTACCGCCTGGACGCGCGGGGCGATGTCGAGGACCACTGGTACACGCTCGTCAATCCGGAGCGCGATCCCGGGCCGGTCTGGATCCATGGACTGACGAGCGACGTGCTGGAGGGCGCCCCGCTCTTCCCCGAGGTCGCCGCCGAATTGTCGGAGCGGCTCGCGGACCGGGTGCTCGTCGCGCACAACGCCGCGTTCGACTGGTCGATGCTGGCGCGGGAGTACGCGCGGGCGTCGGTGACCGCGCCGGTGCGGCAGCGGCTGTGCACCATCGCGCTCGCCAAGGAGCTGCGGCTGCCGCTGGCCAACCACAAGCTGGCGTCATTGGCCGAGCACTTCGGGGTCGTGCAGCAGCACGCGCACCACGCGCTGGACGACGCCCGGGTACTGGCCGAGGCGTTCCGCCCGAGCCTGCACGCGGCGGCGCGGGGCGGGGTGCGGCTGCCGCTGCTGGAGTGCCGGCCACTGACCGAGTGGTCCCACTCACCGGTGACACCGCGGACCGGCTCCTCCTCGTACGGGGGACAGAACAGCTGGCGGCCCTCGCGCAAGCGCCCGGCCTGCCCGTATCCGAATCCGGGGCGGTACGAGAAGGACAAACCGCTCATGCAGGGCATGCGGGTGGCGTTCTCCGGGGACACCTCGGTCGACCGCGAACTGCTGGAGGACCGGGCCGTGGAGGCCGGGCTGCATGTGGCGACCAGCGTGTCCCGGCTGACCAGCCTGCTCGTCACCAACGACCCGGACTCGGCGACGTCGAAGACGGTGAAGGCCAAGTCGTTCGGCACGCCGGTCCTGGACGAGAGCGCCTTCACCCATCTCCTGCGGGATGTCGCCCCGGCCGTCGCGAAGGTGCCGGCCCCGACGCCGTCATCGGAGTGAACCGGGGGCGACTCGCCCGCCCTCCGCTCGCCCGCCGCCGCCCTCGCGTCCCACCCTGTGGCGCATGGCACGTTGTGAGGTCTGCGGAAACGATTACGGGATGTCCTTCGAGGTGCACGCGCAGGGCGCGGTGCACGTCTTCGACTGCTTCGCCTGCGCCATCCACCGCATGGCGCCCATCTGCGAGCACTGCCGGGTCCAGGTCATCGGCCAGGGCGTCGAGGTCGACGGGCACTGGTTCTGCGGCGGGCACTGCGCCCGCGCGGAGGGGAAGGTGGGCATCGTCGACAAGGTCTGAGATCACCCGGTGCCCGCCCCTTCGGCCACCCCCTGCGCGATGCGCCCCACGACCGGTTGTACCGTCGTGGGGTGTACCGCTTCCTGATGACCCGGCAGTGGCTGATCCTCGCCCTCCTCTCCCTCGTCCTCATTCCCACGATGGTCGAGCTGGGTTTCTGGCAGCTGCACCGGCATGAGCACAAGGTCGCGCAGAACGCCCTGATCTCGCGCAATCTGAAGGCGGCCCCGGTTGCCGTCTCCGCGCTCACCTCCCCCGGCCACACCGTTCCGCGCTCCGACTACTGGCGTGCGGTGACGGCCACCGGGACGTACGACGAGAAGCACGAGGTCGTCGTGCGCCGCCGGACGGCGACCGACGGAAGCATCGGCGTCCATGTGCTGATCCCGTTCGACCTCAAGGGCGGCGGCACGGTCCTGATCAACCGCGGCTGGGTCCCCTCCGCCGCCGACCAGCACGCCTTCCCCGACGTACCGCCGGTACCCAGGGGCGAGGTGACCGTCACCGGGCGGCTGAAGGCCGACGAGACGACCAGCGCCAGCGGCATCAAGGACATCTCGGATCTCCCGGACCGCCAGGTGATGCTGATCAACAGCGCCCAGCAGGCCGAACTGCTCTCCCGCCCGGTGCTCGGCGGCTACATCGAGCAGACCGGTCCGGCGCCGGAGAACAACTCCCCCGAGCTGATCGAGTCCCCCGACGACAGCTCCATCGGCCCGCACATGGCGTACGCCGTGCAGTGGTGGCTGTTCGCCGCCGGGGTCCCGGTCGGCTTCGTGGTGCTGGCCCGGCGCGAGAAGCGCGACCGGGTCGCGGCGGCCGCCGCCGCTGCCGCCGCGGCGGAGGACGCGACACCGGAGCCCGAGCCCGCGCAGGCGTGACGCCGGGCTCGCGGGGGGTGACTCCCGCCTCTCCTCACCGGCTGCCTGCTTAACGGGGGCCAGGTTCGGGAAGACGCCAGAACGTGACCCCACGCATCGAGGACTACGCCCTCATCGGCGATCTCCAGACGGCCGCCCTGGTCGGCAAAAACGGTTCTGTCGACTGGCTGTGCCTGCCCCGCTTCGACTCGGGCGCCTGCTTCGCCGCCCTGCTCGGCGACGAGGAGAACGGCCACTGGCGGATCGCCCCCAAGGGCGCGGACACCTGCACCCGGCGTGCCTACGCGGGCGAATCCCTCGTCCTGGAGACGTACTGGGAGACGCGCACCGGCACCGTCAAGGTCATCGACTTCATGCCGCAGCGCGACAGGGAACCGGACGTGATGCGGATCGTCGAGGGGGTCAGCGGCACCGTCGACATGTCCTCGGTGATCCGGCTCCGCTTCGACTTCGGCTCCATCGTGCCGTGGATGCGCCGCTCGGACGGCCACCGGGTGGCGGTCGCGGGACCGGACTCCGCCTGGCTGCGCAGCGAACCGCCGGTCAAGACGTGGGGCCAGCAGTTCTCGACCTGTTCCTCGTTCCGCGTCTCGGCGGGCGAGCGGGTGGCCTTCGTACTGACCTGGCACCCCTCGCACTCGCCCCGCCCCAAGCTCGTCGACCCGTACGAGGCGCTGGAGAACACCCTGTCCGACTGGGCCGAGTGGTCGGCCCGCTGCAAGTACCAGGGGCCCTACCGGGACGCCGTGATCCGCTCGCTGATCACCCTGAAGGCGCTCACCTTCGGCCCGACCGGCGGCATCGTGGCGGCCCCCACCACCTCGCTGCCCGAGGAGATCGGCGGCGTACGGAACTGGGACTACCGCTTCTGCTGGCTGCGCGACTCCACCCTCACCCTCGGCGCGCTGATCTCGGCCGGCTACCTGGAGGAGGCCGCCGCCTGGCGGGACTGGCTGCTGCGCGCGGTCGCCGGCGACCCGGCCGACCTCCAGATCATGTACGGCCTGGCCGGCGAGCGCAGACTGCCCGAGTCCGAGCTGCCGTGGCTGCGCGGCTACGAGAACTCCGGCCCGGTCCGGATCGGCAACGCGGCGGTGCGTCAGCGCCAGCTCGACGTGTACGGGGAGGTCATCGACTCGCTCCGGCTGGCCCGGGACGCGGGTCTCGACGACAAACCGCACGCCTGGAGCCTCCAGCTCAGCCTGCTCGGGTTCCTGGAGTCCACCTGGCGCGAGCCGGACGAGGGGCTGTGGGAGATCCGCGGCCGGCGCCGCCACTTCGTGCACTCCAAGGTGATGGCCTGGGTCGCCGCCGACCGCGCGGTGCGCAGCCTGGAGCAGGACCCCACGCTCTCCGGTGACGCCGACCGCTGGCGCGCGATGCGGGACGCCGTGCACCGGGAGGTCTGCGAGAAGGGCTACGACCCCGTGCGCAACACCTTCACCCAGTCGTACGGCTCACGGGAGCTGGACGCGGCGACGCTCCTGATCGCCAGAACCGGGTTCCTGCCGCCGGACGACCCGCGCGTGGTCGGGACGGTGGACGCCGTACGCGACGAACTGGGCATCGACGGCCTGCTGCGCCGGTACAGCACCGACGGCACCTCGATCGACGGGCTGCCGGGCGGCGAGGGCGCTTTCCTGGCCTGCTCGTTCTGGCTGGCGGACGCGCTGCGGATGACCGGGCGCACCGACGAGGCCACCGCACTCTTCGAACGGCTGCTGGCCCTGCGCAACGACGTGGGCCTGCTCGCCGAGGAGTACGACACCGCGGCCGGGCGCCAGCTGGGCAACTTCCCACAGGCCTTCAGCCACATCGGCCTGGTCGGCACGGCGGTGGCGCTGGCGGCCCAGGCGCAGCCCGCCGAAGCGCGGGCCGCCGAGGACGACGCCGGGGGCGGCACGGCAGGATAGGGCCATGGATCTTGGACTGAAGGACCGTGTGTACATCGTCACCGGAGCGACGCGCGGCCTCGGCTACGCCACCGCGCGCGCCCTGGTGGCGGACGGCGCGAAGGTGATCATCACCGGCCGGGACGCGCAGCGCGCCGAGGCGGCCGCCGCCGAGCTGGGCCCGGCCGCCGTCGGGCTCGCCGCCGACAACGCCGACCCCGCGTCCGCAGGGCGGCTGGTGGCGGCCGCGCGGGAGGGGCTCGGCCGGCTCGACGGCATCCTCATCAGCGTCGGCGGCCCGCCGCCCGGCGGCATCGCGGACAACACCGACGAGCAGTGGCAGTCCGCCTTCGACTCGGTCTTCCTCGGCGCGGTACGGCTGGCCAGGTCGGCGGCCGCGGCGCTCGGCGAGGGCGGCGTCATCGGCTTCGTGCTCTCCGGCTCCGTCCACGAGCCGATCGGCGGGCTGACCATCTCCAACGGGCTGCGCCCCGGTCTGGCCGGGGTCGCCAAGTCGATGGCCGACGAGCTCGGCCCGCGCGGCATCCGGGTGGTGGGGCTGCTGCCGGCCCGGATCGACACGGACCGGGTGCGGGAGCTGGACGCGCTCTCGGGCGACGCGGAGGCCTCGCGTACCGCCAACGAGGCGTGCATCCCGCTGCGCCGCTACGGCACCACCGAGGAGTTCGGCCGCACCGCGGCCTTCCTGCTCTCCCCCGCCGCCTCGTATCTGACGGGCATCATGGTGCCGGTCGACGGCGGGTACCGGCACGGCTTCTGAGCCCGCGCACGGCGGCGCGGGCCCCGCAGCCGGGAGCCCGCGCCGCCGCACCGTCCGTCAGGTGACCCGTTCGGCCCGGTGCTTGACGGCCTTCAGCCGCACCTCGGCGGGCAGCCGCTCAAGGCCCGCGGAGTTCCGGGCGTGGGCCAGTGCCTCGTCGCTCAGCCGGTCCAGGGTCTCGTCCGGCGCGGCGTGCGGCTCCATCAGCAGCCGGATCCTCGCGGCCGGGGTGCTGCGCTTGCCGGTCAGCGTGACATTGGCGCGGGACACCCCGTCCAGGGCGCCCGTCTCCGCGGCGAGCGCGCCCTCCAGGGCCCGGCCGCGCAGCAGGGCGCCTTCGCCGTCGCCGCTTTCCACCAGCACCTCGGACAGCCGGGAGCGGCGCAGCTGGGCCAGCAGCCACCACAGGGCGAGGACCACGAGGACGGCGAGGACCGCGATCACCGTCGGCCACCACCAGCCCTCGGAGCGCCAGCGGTCCCGGTCCGCTTCGCTGAGCAGCACATCGTGTTTGCCGTACCAGGGCCACCAGGACGGTACGGACAGACCGGTCGCGGCGGCCAGGACGCCGCCGCCGACACAGATCAGTACCAGCCCGGCAAGGCCCAGCAGCACCCGGTTGACGGTCCTGAGCACGCCGTTCACCCCTTCTTCGCCGGCCGGCGGACATGGACCGACAGGCTCGGCTGCCTGGCGAGTCCCAGCTCTCCGATGCCCGTGGAGAGCGCGGTGTCCAGATCGGCCCGTACGTCGTCGAGTTCACGGAAGTGCGACACGGCGCGCACTCCCACCTTGCCGCGGCCCATCCGGACCCGGACCGACTGCACACCCGCGACCTCGACGGCCCGGTCCCGCAGGACCATGGCGGCCGCCGTCCGGTCGAGCGCGGCGCGCACGTCGGGCTGTTCGCGGCGCATCGGCAGCAGGTCGCGCAGCCCGGGGGTCAGCGCGAGGAGCAGCAGCCAGAGGCCGAGGGCCGCGGCGACGGACGCGCCGGTCAGCACCCAGACGTCGTCGAGCCGCCGATGGGCGAGTTCGTCGGCCAGCGAGCGGCGCCACTGCATCGCCGGATGGCCGGCCCGGACCGCCGACACGTCGTAGAGGAGCAGACCGCAGGCGCCGAGGGTCACCAGGGCGACGATGCCCGCCGGGATGCGGCGGCCCGACCAGAAGCGGCCCGCGTGGCCTCCGGTGCGTTCCTTGCCGGGCGCCGGGTCGTACGCCGCCGAGGAGGCGGACTGGTCGAGCGCGAGGACGTCGCCGTGTTCCACCGCGCCGTCGGTGGACGGGCGCCGCGTGCCGTCGTCCGGGTCATGGGGCTCGGTCATCGGATCCTCCCCTGTGCCGCGAGGCTCGCTCCTGAGGGGTGCAGGCGTTCGACCTGTACGGCCACTTCGGGCACCTCCATCCCCGCCAACGCCTTTACCCGCTCGGTGACCCGCCGACGCACGGCACCGCACTGCCGGCCGATGTCGCCGGGGTATCCCAGCTCCAGACTCACCCGTACGCGGGCGGTGTCACGGTGCACGGTGACCGTGGCGTGCGGCGTCGCCGCGTCATCGGGCGGCGTGTCGACCGCTTCCTTCGCCGCCTGCGCGGCGATCTTCGCGACCACCCGGTCGGCGATCCGCGTTTCTCCCCGTTGCCCCGCCTCGACCGGGCCGCTCGCCCCCGACAACGCCGTCACCGCCGTCGGTCGCCGCGCTCGCGACTCCGGAAGAAGTCGCCGGGTTCCAGGTCGCCGTCGAGGAACCGGCCGGCGATGAAGCCGATCGCTCCGAGGGCGGCCACCAACAGGAAGGCTCCGAACCCGCCGAAGTACCCGGCGAACCCGAGCGCCATGCCGGCCAACAGGCCGACCACAGCCATGCTCATCGTGTGCTCCTCAACTGCTGTGGGCGCATGGGCTACTGGACGCGCGACTCGGAATCGTCGTCATCGTCGTCCTCGTCGGGCAGCTTCACGTCGCTGACCGCGATGTTCACCTCGACGACCTCAAGGCCCGTCATGCGCTCGACGGCCGAGATCACGTTCTCCCGTACATCGCGGGCGACATCGGCGATCGACACGCCGTAGTCCACGACGATCTCCAGGTCCAGGGCGGTCTGGGACTCGCCGACCTCGGCCTTGACCCCGCGGGTGACGGACTTGGTGCCGCCGGGGACCCGGTCGCGGACCGCGCCGAAGGTCCGCGACAGGCCGCTGCCCATCGCGTGCACCCCGAAGACGTCACGGGCCGCCATTCCGGCGATCTTCTCGACGACTCCGTCGGCGATCGTGGTACGGCCGCGGCCGCCGGGGTCCCCCCCACCACGCTTGGTCAGGCTGCTGCCGCCGGACCCGTTGTTGTCGGGGTTCTCGGGCCGGTTCCGCTGTGGGGTCTCGGTCATCGCCGTTCTTCCCTTCGGAGGAGGTTTGACTTCCTTGCACACATTAAGTGCGCTTGCCCCGACTCGCGCCGTGGATGCGGCAGTCTGGTGGCCATGACGACGGCTGACAGCCCGAACAGGGCCCATGCGTGGACGGCTGCGGTACGGCAACGGCTCTCTCTGGGCCGGCTGCTTCCTCTGGGCGGTCCGGCGGACGGCGCCTGGATCTCGGAGCGGGCCGCCGCCGCGGTGCTGCGGCAGGCGGTGACCGGTCCGGCGCCCGGACCGGTCATCGGCGAGCTGCGGATCTCCGTGGCCGACCCGGAATCGGCGCCCGCCGCCCAGGTGCCCCCACCCCCGAGCGCGCTGCCGCCGGGTCCTCTACGAATCGAGGCGACGATGACCGCGACGGCCGACCAGCCCCTGCCCGCAGCCGCCGACGCACTGCGCGCGGCCCTCCTCTCGGCCGCCGCGCGGCGGCTCGGTCTGGTGGTCTCCGAGGTGGACCTGCGGGTGACCGGCCTGCTCGACGCCTCGGCCGAACGGGTCGAACCGGAGCCCGTGGAGGTGCGCCCGGCGCCGGCGGAAGACGCGGCGGGCCGTGCGGCCGAAGGGGTGAGCGGTGTGGCGGCGCTGACCGGTGTGCTGGGCGACGCGGTGCACACGGGTGCGGATCAGGTGCGGGTCGAGCTGGCGACGCGGAGCGGTCACCGGGCGCTCGACGTGGCGCTGGCGGTACGGGAGGCGGTGGCGGACGCGGTCGAGGGGCGCCCGCCGGTCGCGGTGCTGGTCACCGCGGTGACCGGGGAGGACCCGGCCGGCTGACGGAGGCGTACCGCGTCCGGCCGGCCGGTGCTCCCGGGACATGTCTCAGTCGAGGGCGCCGGCCAGGTCGCGGAGCCGGCGGCCCTGGGCGGCCCGCTCGGCGGCGCGCTGCTCGTCGTAGGTGCGCGAGACGGCCCCGCCCAGCAGCGCCTTGGTCTCGATGACGGCGTCGCGCGGGGCGGCCAGCAGGGCGCCGGCCAGGTCGCGGGCGGCGCCTTCGAGCTCGGCAGCGGGCACGACGAGGTTGGCCAGGCCGGTGCGCTCGGCCTCGGCGGCGTGGACGTAGCGGCCGGTGGCGCAGATTTCGAGCGCGCGCGCATAGCCCACGAGGTGGACGAGGGGGTGCGTGCCGGTGAGATCGGGCACCAGCCCGAGGCTCGTCTCACGCATGGCGAACTGCACGTCGTCGGCGACGATGCGCAGGTCGCAGGAGAGGGCGAGCTGGAAGCCCGCGCCGATGGCGTGGCCCTGGACGGCCGCGATCGACACGAGGTCGTTGCGGCGCCACCAGGTGAACGCCTCCTGGTACTCGGCGATCAGTGCGTCGAGCTCGGACTCCGGGCCGCGCCCCATGTCGAGGAGGGACGGCTCGCCGTCGAATCCCTCGGGGGTGAACGCCTGGCGGTCGAGCCCGGCGGAGAACGACACGCCTTCGCCGCGCAGCACGACGACCCGCACACTGCCGGGCAGGGCCCGTCCGGCCTCGGTCAACGCCCGCCACAGAGCGGGGGACTGAGCGTTGCGCTTGGCCGGGTTGGTGAGGGTCACCGTGGCTATCGCGTCATCGACGGTGAGTCGTACGCCATCCTTGTCGAGCACGGAGTCGAGCGAGGTCATGGGGAGCCTCCGGATCGGGTGCAGTCAGCACATGGAGCTAAGTGACTGAACAGTAACCACCTGATCGACCATACGGTCGACCGGGTGGCGGCACCCGGAACCGGTGAGCCCCGGAGCCGTCCTGGGACGCACCCCGGTCCGCGGCCGGCCGTCAGGCCGTCGCGGCCTTCTTGCCTCGTGTCGCGCCGCCGCGTCCTCGCAGCGTCACTCCGGACTCGCTGAGCATCCGGTGGACGAATCCGTAGGAGCGGCCCGTTTCCTCGGCCAGCGCCCGGATGCTCGCACCGGAGTCGTACTTCTTCTTCAGGTCTGCCGCGAGCTTGTCGCGCGCGGCGCCGGTCACCCGGCTGCCCTTCTTCAGAGTCTCGGCCACCCGTGCCTCCTCATGGGAAGTGCGCTCTGGACTCTCATGATCACCCCTCGGGCGCTTCCTGGCCACCCATTCGGCAAGGTCTCTGCGACCGGATTCACGCCCCGGCAGCGCGCCGGAGCGACCGGAATCCAGAATTCCACCGAGCCTCGGAAGGCCTCCTGGCCGCCGCTCGGAAGGAACGTCCAGGTCAGGGGCCGCAAGGGAAGGACCGCCGAAATGACTGCGCCCGGCAGCTATCTGCCGGGCGCCGCGCCGAGGTACGAGACGTACTCACGCAGATGATGGATCACGTGTAGGCCGAATGATCCAGTGCGGGGGGATCAGGCCAGTGCGACCAGGTCCCGGTAGTCCGCGCCCCACAGGTCCTCGATCCCGTCCGGGAGCAGGATGATCCGCTCGGGCTGGAGGGCCTCGACGGCTCCCTCGTCGTGCGTGACGAGAACGACCGCGCCCTTGTACGTGCGCAGCGCGCCGAGGATCTCCTCGCGGCTGGCCGGGTCGAGGTTGTTGGTGGGCTCGTCGAGCAGGAGGACGTTGGCCGACGAGACCACGAGGGTCGCCAGGGCCAGCCGGGTCTTCTCGCCGCCGGAGAGCACGCCGGCGGGCTTGTCCACGTCGTCGCCGGAGAAGAGGAACGAGCCGAGCGTCTTGCGGACCGCGACCAGGTCGAGGTCGGGCGCTGCGGAGCGCATGTTCTCCAGGACGGTGCGGTCGGGGTCCAGGGTCTCGTGCTCCTGGGCGTAGTAGCCGAGCTTGAGCCCGTGGCCCTGGATGATCCGGCCGGTGTTGGGCTGTTCGGCGCCGCCGAGCAGCCGGAGCAGGGTCGTCTTGCCGGCGCCGTTGAGGCCGAGGATGACGACGCGGGAGCCCTTGTCGATCGCGAGGTCGACGTCGGTGAAGATCTCCAGCGACCCGTACGACTTGGACAAACCCTCTGCCATCAGGGGCGTCTTGCCGCACGGCGAGGGGTCGGGGAAGCGCAGCTTGGCGACCTTGTCGGCGACCCGGACGCTCTCCAGGCCGGACAGCAGCCGGTCGGCGCGCTTGGCCATGTTCTGCGCGGCGACGGTCTTGGTGGCCTTGGCGCGCATCTTGTCGGCCTGCGCGTTGAGGGTGGCGGCCTTCTTCTCGGCGTTCTGCCGCTCGCGCTTGCGGCGCTTCTCGTCGGCCTCGCGCTGCTGCTGGTAGAGCTTCCAGCCCATGTTGTAGACGTCGATCTGCGAGCGGTTGGCGTCGAGGTAGAAGACCTTGTTGACGACCGTCTCGACCAGTTCTTCGTCGTGGGAGATCACGATGAAGCCGCCGCGGTAGTTCCTGAGGTAGTCGCGCAGCCAGACGATGGAGTCCGCGTCGAGGTGGTTGGTGGGCTCGTCCAGGAGCAGGGTGTCGGCGTCCGAGAAGAGGATGCGGGCCAGCTCCACGCGGCGGCGCTGACCGCCCGAGAGGGTGTGCAGCGGCTGGCCGAGCACCCGGTCGGGCAGGCTGAGCGCGGCGGCGATGGTGGCGGCCTCGGCCTCGGCGGCGTACCCGCCCTTGGTGAGGAACTCCGTCTCCAGGCGCTCGTACTTCTTCATCGCCTTCTCGCGGGTGGCGCCCTTGCCGTTCGCCATCCGGTCCTCGTTCTCCCGCATCCTGCGCAGGATCTCGTCGAGGCCGCGGGCGGACAGGACCCGGTCCCTGGCCAGCACGTCGAGGTCGCCGGTGCGCGGGTCCTGCGGGAGGTAGCCGACCTCGCCGGAGCGGCTGATGGTGCCGGCGGCGGGGGTGCCCTCGCCCGCGAGGCACTTGGTGAGGGTGGTCTTGCCCGCCCCGTTGCGGCCGACGAGGCCGATGCGGTCGCCCTTGGCGATGCGGAAGGTGGCGGATTCGATGAGCAGACGGGCGCCGACGCGCAGCTCGATGCCGGAAGCGGTGATCACGGGGAAGAACTCCAGGGCGGAATGGACGGCGGAGGAACGGCTAGCGGTTCACGACTCGACGCCGTTACTCACGCACACGCACAAGGAGAATTGCCATGGGGACCAGTCTACTGGCGGTGTCCAACGACTTTTCCGCGTGCTCCGGGCGGCCGGGCCGCGCGGAGCACGCCCCCGGGCCCCCGCGCCGGGGCGACGTTGTCAGTGCCCGGTGCCAGACTGAGACGCGGATCACAACCGGGCGCTCCGGCGGCCCGGAGCACAGGCGTACGGAAAGGGGCCGATCACGATGGCGGACGCGGGAACAGGCGTGGCGACGGTGTATCCGACGATCCTCTACGACGACGCGAAGGCCGCGATCAGGACGCTGACCGAAGCCCTCGGCTTCACCGAGGAAGCGGTGTACGAGGGCGAGGACGGCTCGGTGGCGCACGCGGAGCTGTCCTGCGGCAACGGCAGGGTGATGCTGGGCTCGCGGGGCCGCGAGGGGGTCTTCGCCGAGGCGATGGCGGGAGCGGGCCCGGCCGGCGTCTACGTGGTGGTCGACGAGGTCGACGCACACCACGCGCGGGCCGTGGAGCACGGAGTGGAGATCCTGATGCCGCCCACCGACCAGGACTACGGCTCCCGGGACTACATGGCGCGCGACGCGGAGGGCAACGTGTGGAGCTTCGGGACGTACGCCCCGGGGGCGGCGGGCTGAGCCCGCCCCCGGGCCGGAGGGACGGGCGGCGCGGTCAGGCTCCCCCGGTGTGCACCTGGAACGCCGCTTTGCGGACCGCTTTGGCGAGCGCCGGGTCGGGGTGCGCCGCGGCCAGCGCGACGAGCACCTGGACGGTGCGCGGGTGGCCGACGGCCCGCACCTCGTCCAGCAGGGCCGGGACGGTGCCCTGCACGGCCGTGTCGAGGTGGCGCACCAGGAGCCCCGTCTCGCCGTGGTCGGCGACGGCCGCGGCGGTGTCGACCCAGAGCCAGGTGGCCTCCTCGCGGCTGAGGACCTCCTGCGCGTCCTCCGGGTCCGCTCCGTCGTACTCGGCGAGCCAGAGCAGGGCGTAGGGGCGCAGCGACGGGTCGGTGGCCACGGCCCGGACCTCGGGTTCGGCGGGGGCGCCGACGACGCGGAGCGCCTCGAAGGCGAGTCCGCGCAGCAGCGCGTCCTCGCCCCGGGCGACGCCGAGCAGTTCGGCGACGGCGCTGCCGACCGGGCGGGCGGCCAGCCAGGCCCGGTATTCGGCGCGGGCGGGTCCGGGGGTGAGGCGGGCGCAGCCGAGCAGCATGTCGGCGGCGGCCTGCTCGATGTTGCCCGCGGGGCTCTGGGCGGCGACGCAGATCTGCTCCAGCTTGACCCAGACCGCCCAGTTGCCGAGCGGTGTCAGGGTGGCCTGCCCGGCGCCGAGCGTGAGCGCCCCGACGGCGGCCAGCCCTTCCAGGGCCCAGTCCAGCAGGAGGGCGACGAGCTCCGGGGAGTGGGCGGTGGGCACGGATTCGGCGGGGGCGGGCAGCGGCTGGGGGCCGTACGGCACCTCGCAGCGCTCCTCGTGGAGTTCCGCGACGCGCTGGCCGAGGAGGTCGAGCAGGGCGGGCACGGTGACCGGGCCCGCCGAGAGCTGGAGCAGCGAGAGCACCTGGGGCACGGCCTCGACGGCCTCGGCGACGGCGGTGGACTCGATGTCCCGGGGCGCGGGGTGGACGAGCGACCAGGCGTCGAAGAGGGCGACCCAGCCGCGGAGCACCGCGGAGTCGTCCCGGTCCCAGGCGCGCAGCCGCCAGCCGGGCCGTGCGGTGTCGCCGTGCAGTTCCACCAGGCCGGCGAGGCGGGCCCGGTCCCAGCCCGAGCGCACCTGGGCCGGGGACAGCTCCAGCGCGGCGGCCGCGTGCTCCAGGGCCTGGGCGGCCAGCGGCGGGCCGCCGGGTCCCGCCCCGTCGGCCGCCCAGCGGGCGATCCGTACGGCGTCGGCGAGGGCCTTCCTGGCCTGGCGGGCCAGTTCCGCCCGGGGCGGTGTGCCCTCGGGCGGGCGCGGCGCGGGCCTGGTGCGCCGGGTCGTCACGGCCTTGCGAGCGGTGGCGAGGGGTCGCGGGCGGACAAGTCGCAGCCTGGAGTCGCGCGGGGTACGGGACGTCACGGGGAGCAGTCTTGCCCCTGTCGGCCCGAAAGCCCAAACGGAACCCGGTGCACCGGTGTCCGCAGGCAGCGCGCTCCGGCCGGGACCAATCGGCCGAAGCGGCGCATCACCTCACATCAGGGGCGTGAGGAAGCGGCGCAGGGTCTCTTCGTAGTGGGCCGGGTCGGCGTTCCACATCGACGCATGCGGAGCCCCGGCCACGGTGTGCAGGGCGATCAGTTCGGGGCGGCGGGCGGCGAGCCGGCGGGAGTGCAGCCAGGGGGCCAGCGTGTCGTCGGGGCCGTGGAAGATCAGCGTCGGGGTGTGCAGGGTCGCGGGCAGGGTGGTGTCCAGAAGCCTGGCCCCGTGCAGCCCGGTCTGTCCCTGGGCGGCGCGCACGGCGAGCGGCAGCAGCGCGGCGGGGACGCCGCGGGCGGAGGCGAGGCTGCGCAGGGTGGTGGCCCAGTCCAGCACCGGGGAGTCGAGGACGAGGCCGCAGATCCGGTCCCGGAGCGCGGAGCCGACGCAGGCGTGCAGGGCCATGGAGGCGCCGGTGGACCAGCCGTGCAGGACGACCTGCTCGGCGCCGTTGCGGACGGCGAAGCGGATGGCGGCGTCCAGGTCGCGCCACTCGGACTCGCCGAGGTGGCCGCGGCCGTCCGGGGAGCGGGGCGCGCCCGGGTCGCCGCGGTGGGCGAGGTTGAGCACGGGCAGCTGCTGTCCGTGCAGGAAGCCCATGATGTTGAGGGGCTGTTCGCGGGTGGCGCCGATGCCGTGCACGATGATGACCCAGGTGGAGCGGGGGGCCGGTACGTACCAGGCGGGCAGTGCGCCGAGTTCGCCGGGGATCTCCACCTCGCGGAAGGCGAGGCCGAGCGCGGTCTCCGGGTCGCCGGTGTGGACCTGGGGCGTCATGCGGACCTTGTCGCCGGGCGCCAGGATGCCGTGGTCGACGCGTTCCAGCCGGCGTACGACGGTGTCGGCGGCCTGGTGGGCGCGGTCGATCACGGGGCCGACGACGGCGTGGACGTCCTTGCCGGTCAGCCCGTAGACGCCGGGGCGCAGCGAGGTGAGCGACCGGGTCAGGGTGATCTGTCCGGCCGCTGTCGCGTGCACGGTGAGTTCACGGTCGGCGGGCAGGGGGCGTCCGGGCGGTGTCCTGAGGGCGCGGTCGCCGGCGAACCGGCCGACCGCGACCGCTGCCGCTCCGGCGCCGATGAGTGTGGTGACGGCCAGTGCCGTCGCTGTTACCGGGCGCACGTCATCAGTCTCGGGGCCGGGGCGGCACGATGCCAGTGGACAGGGCCGTCCGGTGGCCGGACGGGTGCGGACTCAACCCCGTCGGCGCTGCCCGTACCCCTTGAGCGCCTCGCCCACCTCGTCCAGCTGGTCCGGTGTGAGCAGGGCCGGGGAGCGGCCGGGCACGGAACTGGCGGTGAGCCAGACGCGGCAGAGCCATTCGAGCTGGGCGGTGCGGTCGTACGCCTCGTCGAGCGTGGCGCCGTAGGTGACCGTGCCGTGGTTGGCGAGCAGGCAGCCGGTGCGGTCGCGCAGGGCGGTGAGCATGTTCTCGGCCAGTTCGACGGTGCCGTATCTGGCGTAGGGCGCGACCCGGACGGTGCCGCCGAGGACGGCCGCGGCGTAGTGGACGGTGGGGACCTCGGTGACGAGCGTGGAGACGGCGGTGGCGTGCACCGCGTGGGTGTGCACGACGGCGGTCGCCCCGGTGTTCCGGTAGACGGCGAGGTGGAGGGGGAGTTCGCTGGTGGGGGCCAGCTCGCCGAGTATCTGGTTGCCTTCCGGATCGACGCCGACCGCGTCCTCGGGGCGGAGCCGTTCGTAGGGCACTCCGCTGGGGGTGACGAGCACGGTGTCGCCGACCCGCGCGGAGACGTTTCCGGAGGTCCCGACGACCAGCCCTTCGGCCGCCGTTCTGCGGGCCGTGGCGACGACCGCTTCCCATGCCTGTGCGATCGCGTCCCGGTCACTCATACGAAGATCCTTTCGATGGATGAGCGGCCCGCTCCGGATGGGGTCACCGCAACGCCCTGCTCAGTTCATCTTCCGTTCACTCAAGTTGCCTACGTTCCACGTGCCAATGACGTCGAACGATTGCCTGGGTAAATGGAACACATCACGCTGCTGCTCGCGATAGTGATCGTGACAGCTCTAGTGTTCGATTTCACGAACGGTTTCCACGACACCGCCAACGCGATGGCCACCACCATCTCGACCGGCGCACTCAAACCCAAGACGGCGGTCGCGATGTCCGCCGTTCTCAATCTGGTCGGCGCGTTCCTGTCCGTGGAGGTCGCCAAGACGATCTCCGGCGGGATCGTCAATGAGAACGGCCTCAGAACCGAGGTCATCTTCGCGGCGCTCGTCGGCGCCATCCTGTGGAATCTTCTGACCTGGCTGGTCGGGCTCCCGTCCAGCTCCTCCCACGCACTGTTCGGCGGCCTCATCGGCGCCGCGGTGATGTCCGCCGGCTGGTCGTCGGTCAACGGCGGCACCGTCGTCACCAAGGTGCTGCTGCCCGCCGTCGCCGCCCCGATCGTGGCCGGTCTGGCCGCGCTGCTGGCCACCCGGCTGACGTACCGGATCGGCGGGAAGATCCGGAACGACGCCCAGGAGAAGGCGACCGCCAAGGGCTACCGGGCCGGCCAGATCGCGTCGGCCGGGCTCGTCTCGCTCGCCCACGGCACCAACGACGCGCAGAAGACGATGGGCATCATCACCCTGGCCCTCGTCACCGGCGGCGTCCTCTCCCCCGGCTCCAACCCACCGGTCTGGGTCATCGTCAGCGCCGGCCTGGCCATCGCGATGGGCACCTACCTGGGCGGCTGGCGCATCATCCGCACCATGGGCAGCGGCCTGACCGAGCTGAAGCCGCCGCAGGGCTTCGCCGCCCAGACCGGCGCGGCCACCGTCATCCTGGCCTCCTCGCACCTCGGCTTCTCCCTCTCCACCACCCAGTCCTGCTCCGGCGCCGTGATGGGCGCGGGCCTCGGCCGCAAGGGAGGCGTGGTCCGCTGGTCCACCGCCACCCGGATGTTCATCGCCTGGGGACTGACCCTGCCGGCCGCGGGACTGGTCGGCGCGGGCGCGGAGTTCCTCACGAAGCAGGGCACCTGGGGCGTCGTGGTCGTCGCGGCCCTGCTGGTCGCCGGCTCCGGCACGATCTGGGTGCTCTCCCGCCGTAAGCCCGTCGGCCACGGCGATGTCGCGCCCGGCTCCGGGGACGGGATCGCGGCCGAACCCGCGGGCGTCGTCACCACCGCCATCGCGGCCGTCAGCCCGCCGCCCACCATCGCCGCCCAGGCCCACGACCTCACCGCCACCATCCCGGCCCCCGCGGCACCCGTCGCCGATCCTCCCCGGCCCGCCACGGTCTGAGCGACCCGGCACTCATCCCGGTACTCCGGTACTCGGTAAGGACACTCCGCATGAACATCGACTGGGCAGCCCTGGGAACCGTCTTCGGCGTCTCCCTCGTCACCACCGTCGCTCTGGTGGGCCTCTTCACCCTCGGCATCGTCGGCCTCTCCAAGCAGCCCGAGCCTGCCACGCGGGGCGGCCGGGCGGGCACCTCGCTCCTGCTGGCCCGCGCCGGCGCGTACGTCTGCTTCGGGCTGTGCGCGGCGGCGGTCGCGTACGGCATCTATCTGATCGTCGCCTGACACCTCCTCCCCCTCGCATCGGGCCGGACGCACCTCGTGCGCTTCCGGCCCGATGTGCGTCTGCGCACACTGCGCCGTCGCAGGTCAACAGCAAGTTGACGGGCGTTCGCGGGGCGTGGTGGACTGCCGGAGCCATTACGGCGACAGCAGAGGAAGCCGGTGCGAATCCGGCGCGGTCCCGCCACTGTCACCGGGGAGCGGTCCCCACCACCGCACGTCACGGCCCGCCGAGGCGGACTGGAAGACCGGGGAAACCGCCGATCCGGAAGCCAGGAGACTCTCGCCGCCGTCACGTCGAACCAGGGCGCGGACCCTGAGTGAGGACATATCGCCATGCCCGGCTGCCGTGCGACCGTTCCCCCGCCGCCCCCGCGGGCGGCTGCCCGTACGAAGGTCCTCCGAGGCGTGACGGCCGGCTGAACCGTGCGTGCCGATCGCATCTACGCGTACGGCGCCACGGCCGGTCTGATCGGCGATCTGCTGCTCGGTGACCCCCGCAGGGGGCACCCGGTCGCCGCCTTCGGGCGGGCCGCGGCAGGCGTCGAACACCGGCTCTGGCGCGACCACCGGGGCTGGGGCGCACTGCACACCCTGCTCTGCGCCGGAGGCGCCGCCGGGAGCGCCGCGCTGGCCGCCCGCGCCCTGCGCCGCCACCCCGCCGCGTCCGTAGCCCTGACCGCCGCCGCCACCTGGTCCGTCGTCGGCGGTACGTCTCTGGGGCGCGAGGCGCGGTCCATCGGCGCGGCCCTCGCGGCGGGCGATGTCGAGCTGGCCCGGGAGCGGCTGCCGCATCTGTGCGGGCGCGACCCGCAGTCCCTGGACGCCCCGCAGATCGCCCGCGCCGTCGTGGAGTCCGTCGCCGAGAACACCTCCGACGCCGTGGTCGGCGCCCTGGTGTGGGGCGCCCTGGGCGGCGTCCCCGGGCTCGTCGGCTTCCGCGCCGCCAACACGCTGGACGCGATGGTCGGCCACAAGTCGCCCCGCTACCGGCGTTACGGCTGGGCATCGGCCCGGCTGGACGACCTCGCGGGCTGGCCGGGCGCCCGGCTGACGGCCCTGCTCGCCGTGGCCGCCGGGGGCCGGCCGCGAGAAGCGGTACGCGCCTGGCGGGCGGACGCGGCCCAGCACCCCAGCCCCAACGCGGGGCCGGTGGAGGCCTCGTTCGCCGGCGCGCTCGGCGTACGGCTCGGCGGCACCCTCGCCTACGGCGGGCGGATCGAACACCGGCCGGTGCTCAACGGCGGTTCCGGCCGCGCGGTGGAGACCGGCGACATCGAACGCGCCGTGCGCCTCTCGCGCCGGGTGGGCGTGCTGGCCCTCGGGGTCAGCGTGGCGGCCCGGCTGGGCGCGGGGGCGGCCGCGCGACGGATCTCGGGAGCGGGGCGGGGCCCAGGCCCCCACGCGCCCGGACGGACCTCTGGACGGAGAACGGGATGAGCGGTGGACTGCTGGTCGCCGGAACCACGTCGGACGCGGGCAAGAGCGTCGTCACCGCCGGGATCTGCCGCTGGCTGGTGCGCCGGGGGGTGAAGGTCGCCCCGTTCAAGGCGCAGAACATGTCGCTGAACTCCTTCGTCACCCGCGAGGGCGCCGAGATCGGGCGCGCCCAGGCGATGCAGGCCCAGGCCGCCCGGGTGGAGCCGACCGCCCTGATGAACCCGGTCCTCCTCAAGCCCGGCGGCGACCGCTCCAGCCAGGTCGTCCTGATGGGACGGCCCGTCGGTGAGATGAGCGCCCGCGGCTACCACGGCGGCCGGCAGGAGAAGCTCCTGTCCACCGTCGTCGACTGCCTGGAGCAGCTCCGGGGCACGTACGACGCGGTGATCTGCGAGGGGGCGGGCAGTCCGGCCGAGATCAACCTGCGGCGCACGGACATCGTGAACATGGGCATCGCACGGGCGGCGCGCTTCCCGGTGGTGGTCGTCGGGGACATCGACCGCGGCGGGGTCTTCGCCTCGTTCTTCGGGACGACCGCGCTGCTGGCGCCCGAGGACCAGGAGCTGATCGCGGGCTATCTGGTCAACAAGTTCCGCGGCGACGTCTCGCTGCTCGAACCGGGCCTCGACATGCTGCGCGATCTGACGGGCCGCCCCACCTACGGGGTGCTGCCCTTCGCGCACGGCCTCGGCATCGACGAGGAGGACGGCCTCCGTGTGTCGCTGCGCGGCACCGTGCGCGAGTCGGCCGTCGCCCCGCCGCACGGCGAGGACATCCTGCGCGTCGCCGTGTGCGCGGTGCCGCTGATGTCCAACTTCACCGATGTGGACGCGCTGGCCGCCGAACCGGGCGTCGTCGTGCGGTTCGTGGACCGGGCCGAGGAGCTTGCCGACGCCGACCTCGTCATCGTGCCCGGCACCCGGGGCACCGTGAAGGCGCTCGCCTGGCTGTGCGAGCGGGGCCTCGCCGACGCGCTGCGGCGGCGCGCCGCCGAAGGCCGCCCGGTGCTCGGCATCTGCGGCGGCTACCAGATCCTCGGCGAGCACATCGAGGACGAGGTGGAGTCGCGCGCCGGGCAGGTCGACGCGCTGGGCCTGCTGCCCGTACGCGTGCGGTTCGACCGCGAGAAGACCCTCGCCCGGCCGGCCGGTGAGGCGCTCGGCGCACCGGTCGAGGGGTACGAGATCCACCACGGCGTCGCCGATGTGCGCGGCGGCGAACCGTTCCTCACGGACGGGCGGGGCACACCGCTGGACGGCTGCCGCTCCGGGGCCGTGTGGGGCACCCACTGGCACGGCTCGCTGGAGAGCGACGCGTTCCGCCGCCGGTTCCTGACCGAGACCGCCCGGCTCACCGGCCGCCGCTTCGTGCCCGCCCCGGACACCTGCTTCGCCGCGCTGCGCGAGGAACAGCTCGACCGCCTGGGCGACCTGATCGAGGAACACGCCGACACCGACGCGCTGTGGCGGCTCATCGAGTCGGGCGCGCCGGCCGGGCTTCCGTTCATCCCGCCGGGCGCGCCCGCGGCGCCCGCAACCCCCGCCAAGGAGTGCATATGAGTACGCCTTACCCGTTCACCGCCATCGTCGGGCAGGACGATCTGCGGCTCGGTCTGCTGCTCAACGCGGTGAGCCCCGCGGTGGGCGGAGTCCTCGTACGCGGCGAGAAGGGCACCGCCAAGTCGACCGCCGTGCGCGCGCTGGCGGCGCTGATGCCCCAGGTCTCCGTCGTCCCCGGCTGCCGGTTCTCCTGCGACCCCGTTTCGCCCGACCCGGCGTGTCCGGACGGACCCCACGAGGACGTCTCCGGCGTGTCGCGGCCGGCCCGGACCGTGGAGCTGCCCGTCGGCGCTTCCGAGGACCGGCTCGTCGGGGCGCTCGACATCGAACGGGCGCTCTCGGAGGGCGTGAAGGCCTTCGAACCGGGGCTGCTCGCCGACGCCCACCGCGGAATCCTGTACGTGGACGAGGTCAACCTCCTCCACGACCACCTGGTCGACCTGCTGCTGGACGCGGCAGCGATGGGCGCCTCGTACGTGGAGCGCGAAGGTGTCTCCGTACGGCATGCGGCGCGGTTCCTGCTCGTCGGCACGATGAACCCCGAAGAGGGCGAACTGCGCCCGCAGTTGCTCGACCGGTTCGGGCTGACCGTCGAGGTCGCCGCGTCCCGGGAGACCGACCAGCGGGTGGAGGTGGTGCGGCGGCGCCTCGCGTACGACGACGACCCGGCGGCCTTCGCGGCGCGCTGGGCCGACGAGGAGGCCCGGTTGCGGGCCCGGATCGTGGCCGCGCGGGCGCTGCTGCCCGAAGTCCGGCTCGGTGACAAGGCGTTGCGGCAGATCGCGGCGACCTGCGCGGCCTTCGAGGTCGACGGGATGCGTGCCGACATCGTGATGGCCAGGACCGCCACCGCGCTGGCCGCGTGGGCGGGCCGCACCGATGTGCTCGCCGAGGACGTCCGGCAGGCGGCACTGCTCGCGCTCCCGCACAGGCGCCGGCGCAATCCGTTCGACGCGCCGGGGCTCGACGAGGACAAGCTGGACGACACGCTGGAGGAGAACGGCGGCGGGGACGAGGACCCGGAGCCGGACGGGCCCGGTGACGGCGGTGGCGACGGAGGCGGCGGTGGCCTGCCGCCGCGGGGGGACGGCCCCGACACGCCGCCCCCGCCCGCGGACAGCGCCGACGACACGCCCGGCCGGCCCGAATCCGAGCCGTCCGGCCCCGCTCCCTCGGTGCCCGGCCAGGGCGGCGAGCAGCAGCCCGTACGGGCCGGTGAGCCGTTCCGTACGAAGATGCTGAGCGTGCCCGGTCTCGGCGAGGGCGCGGCGGGGCGGCGGTCCCGGGCGCGCACCGAGCACGGGCGGACGACCGGTGCGCGGCGGCCGCGGGGTGCGCTGACCAAGCTGCATCTGGCCGCGACCGTGCGGGCCGCCGCCCCGCACCAGCGGGCCAGGGGCCGGTCCGGGCGGGGGCTCGTGGTGCGGCGGGACGATCTGCGGCAGGCGACGCGGGAGGGGCGCGAGGGCAACCTCGTGCTGTTCGTCGTGGACGCGTCCGGTTCGATGGCCGCCCGGCAGCGGATGGGCGCCGTGAAGGGCGCGGTGCTGTCCCTGCTGATGGACGCCTACCAGCGGCGCGACAAGGTCGGGCTGGTCACCTTCCGGGGCCGGGACGCCGAGCTGGCGCTGCCGCCGACCTCGTCCGTGGACGCGGCGGCCGCCCGGCTGGAGACGCTGCCGACCGGCGGGCGGACCCCGGTGGCCGCCGGGCTGCTGAAGGCCCATGACGTGCTGCGGGTGGAACGGCTGCGCGACCCGTCGAGGCGGGCGCTGCTGGTCGTGGTGACGGACGGGCGGGCGACCGGCGGGCCCGACCCGGTGGCACTGGCGGCGCGGGCCGCCCGGCTGCACGCGGCCGAGGGCACGGCGTCCGTCGTCGTGGACTGCGAGTCGGGTCCTGTGCGGCTCGGGCTCGCGGCGAGCCTCGCGGGCGAGCTGGGCGGCACCGCCGTCACGCTCGACGAGCTGCGCGCCGAATCGATCGCCGGGCTCGTCAAGGACGTCCGGGGCGCGGGCCCCGGGAACAGCGACAGGAGGGCCGCGTAATGCCGCAGGGACAGCCGGAGAGCGTGCCGGACGACGGACTCACCACCCGGCAGCGGCGCAACCGCCCGCTGCTGATGGTGCACACCGGCGTCGGCAAGGGGAAGTCGACGGCGGCCTTCGGGCTCGCGCTGCGCGCCTGGAATCAGGGCTGGCCCATCGGCGTCTTCCAGTTCGTGAAGTCGGCGAAGTGGAAGGTCGGCGAGGAGAACGCCCTGAAGGTGCTCGGCGCCGGCAGCGAGGGCGGGTCCGTCGACTGGCACAAGATGGGCGAGGGCTGGTCCTGGGTCCAGCGCGACGACCAGCAGGACAACGAGACGAAGGCCCGCGAGGGCTGGGAACAGGTCAAGCGCGACCTGGCCGCCGAGACGTACCGGCTGTACGTGCTCGACGAGTTCGCCTACCCGCTGCACTGGGGGTGGATCGACACCGACGAGGTCGTCCGGGTGCTGCGCGACCGGCCCGGCAACCAGCACGTGGTGATCACCGGCCGCAACGCGCCCGCCGCGCTGCTCGAAGCGGCGGACCTGGTGACGGACATGTCGAAGGTCAAGCACCCGATGGACGCCGGGCAGAAGGGCCAGAGGGGCATCGAGTGGTGAATGTGCCACGCCTGGTCATCGCCGCTCCCTCGTCGGGCAGCGGCAAGACCACCGTCGCGACGGGGCTGATGGCCGCGTTCGCCGCGCGCGGGATCGCCGTGTCCGGGCACAAGGTGGGCCCCGACTACATCGACCCCGGCTTCCACACCCTGGCCACCGGGCGGCCGGGCCGCAATCTCGACGCGTACATGTGCGGGCCCGATCTGGTCGCACCGCTGTTCGCCCACGGGGCGCAGGGGTGCGGGCTTGCCGTCGTCGAGGGCGTGATGGGGCTGTACGACGGGGCGTCGGGCCTCGGCGAGCTGGCCTCGACCGCGCACGTGGCGAAGCTGCTGCGGGCCCCGGTGGTGCTGATCGTGGACGCGTCCTCGCAGTCCCGGTCGGTGGCGGCCCTGGTGCACGGCTTCGCCTCGTGGGACACCGGGGTGCGGATCGGCGGGGTGATCCTCAACAAGGTCGGCTCCGACCGGCACGAGGCGCTGCTCCGGGAGGCGCTGGAGGAGTCCGGGGTGCCGGTGCTGGGGGCGCTGCGGCGGGCCGAAGGGGTGTCGGTGCCTTCGCGGCACCTGGGGCTCGTGCCGGTGGCGGAGCGGCGTGCCGACGCGGTGGCCGCTGTCGCGGCGATGGCGGGGCAGGTGGCGGCTGGGTGCGATCTGGAGGGGCTGTTGGCGTTGGCGCGGTCCGCCGGGCCCCTGTCGGGTGAGGTCTGGGGGGCCGGCGAGGCGGTGGGCGGCGCCTTCGGTGGGAGTGCTGTTCCCCTCCCCGCCCCTTCCCGTAACCGGGACTCCGCCCCGGACCCCGCTCCTCGAACGCCGGAGGGGCTGGAGCGGGCTCCGGCGGGGCTGGAACGGGCGCCGAGGGGGCTGGGTTCGGCTCCGGAGGGGCTGGAGGGGGCTTCGGCGGGGCGGCCTGTCGTCGCTGTTGCCGGTGGGGCCGCCTTCACGTTCTCCTACGCCGAGAACACCGAGCTGCTCGCCGCTGCCGGGGCCGAGGTCGTGGTGTTCGATCCGTTGCGGGACGAGGCGTTGCCCGAGGGGACCCGGGGGCTCGTGATCGGGGGCGGGTTTCCGGAGGTGTACGCGCCCGAACTGTCGGCCAACGAGCCTTTGCGCAAGGCCGTGGCGGAGCTGGCGGAATCGGGGGCGCCGGTCGCCGCCGAGTGCGCGGGGCTGTTGTATCTGGCGCGGTCGCTGGACGGGCTGCCGATGTGCGGGGTCCTCGACGCCGAGGCGCGGATGTCGAAGCGGCTGACGCTCGGTTACCGGGACGCCGTGGCGCTCGTGGACAACGTGCTGGCACCGGCCGGGGCGCGGATGCGGGGGCACGAGTTCCACCGTTCCGTGCTGGAACCGGGTGCGGGCGAGGATCCGGCCTGGGGCATGCACCGGCCCGAGCGGCGCGTGGAAGGGTTCGTCCGGCGGGGGGTGCACGCCAGCTATCTGCACACCCACTGGGCCTCGGCGCCCGGCGCGGCGCTGCGGTTCGTCGAGCGGTGCCGGGGGTGAGCCGGTCACTGGGCGAGGCCCACCACCAGCCAGATGAAGCCCACTCCGGTCATCGTGCACAGCAGGGTGGAGCGGGCCGGGTGGTCGTGGTGCGCCTCGGGCAGGATCTCGGCGGCGGCGAGGTAGAGCAGGGCGCCGCCGAAGAAGCCGAGATAGCAGCCGAGGAGTTCCTCCGGAAGGGTGAACAGAAGCGTCGTCGCCGCCCCGACGACGGGCGCCGCCGCGTCCGCGTACAGCATCGTCAGGGCCCTGCGGCGGGCGTTCCCGTACAGGCTGGTGATCGTGTACGTGTTGAAGCCGTCGGCGAAGTCGTGCGTGATCACGGCGAGGGCGACCGCCGCCCCCATGCCGCCGCCGACCTGGAAGGCCGCGCCGAGCGCCACCCCGTCCATCAGGCTGTGGCCGACCATCGCGGCCGCCGCCGTCAGCCCGACCTGCGGGACCCGCTCCTCCGCCGCGCCGTGTGCCGCCTGGCGCACCGCGAGCAGCCGCTCCACCAGGTGGGCGACGAGGAAGCCGCCCACGAACAGCAGCAGCGCCGCCGGTACGCCGAAGACGAGGCCGCCCGCGGCCTCCACCGCCTCCGGCAGCAGGTCCAGGCCGACCACGCCGAGCATCAGCCCGCCGGCGAAACCGAGGACCAGGTGGCGGCGGTCGCTGACGCGCTGGGCGACCCAGCCGCCGGCCAGGGTCATCAGGAACGCGCCGAGCGCGACGAACACCGCCATGCGCTCTTGCTAGCCGATGCACCCAGGTCCCCGCATCTCAGCCGTCCGCCCGAGCCGGTCGCGGGAGACCCGGCGGCCGGCCGCCTCGTCGTCGGCGTCGGCGCGTCCCGGGGCGTGTCCGAGGACGAGGTGACCGGGCTGGTCCTCGATGCCCTGCGCGCGGCGGGGCTCTCGCCGCGCGAGGTCGTGGAGTTGGCGACCGTCGACGCGAAGGCCGGGGAACCGGGGGTCGCCGCCGCCGCCGCCCGGCTCGGCGTCCCACTGCGTACCCACCCGGCCGAGGTGCTGGCCCGTATCGAGGTGCCGCACCCCTCCGGCGCACCGCTCCGCGCCGTCGGCACCGGATCGGTCGCCGAGGCCGCGGCACTCGCCGGCGGCGGCCAACTCCTCGTCCCCAAACGCAAGTCGGCACCCGGCGGCGGGCGCCCGCCCATGGCCACCTGCGCGGTCGTGCGCCGGCCCCTCCGGACCGTTGCGTGAAACCCGGTGCGAGGCGCATAGTCGTCCTGCCGGACTTGACCCCCGACGACGGCCATCACCCCCACACCCACCCCCCATGGCGGTCATGCACACTCCCACTGAGAGTCCCGACGCGACAGGCGCGGGCGCGCACGATCTGCGTCATCACGGCGACGCGGAAGTACGGGGACAGGACCGGGATCTGACCGATCTCGCCGTCAACGTACGGGCCGGTACCCCGCCGGCCTGGCTGAAGGAGCGGATAGCCGCCTCGCTGGCCACGCTCGCCGCGTACCCGGACGGGCGTCAGGCGCGCGCGGCGGTCGCCGCGCGGCACGGACTGCCGCCCGAACGACTCCTGTTGACGGCCGGCGCGGCGGAGGCGTTCGTGCTGATCGCGCGCGCCCTGCCGGCCCGGCGGCCGTACGTGGTCCATCCGCAGTTCACCGAGCCGGAGGCGGCGCTGCGCGCGGCCGGGCACGACGTGGGGCGGGTGCTGCTGCGCCCCGAGGACGGCTTCCGGCTGGACCCGGCGGACGTGCCCGCCGAAGCGGACCTGGTCGTCGTCGGCAATCCGACCAACCCGACCTCCGTCCTGCATCCCGTCGGCGTCCTGGAACGGCTGGCCCGCCCCGGGCGGACCCTGGTGGTCGACGAGGCGTTCATGGACGCGGTCCCGGGCGAGCGCGAGGCGCTGTGCGGGCGTACGGACATCCCGGGGCTCGTCGTCCTGCGCAGCCTCACCAAGACGTGGGGGCTCGCTGGGCTCCGCGTCGGATACGTGGCGGCCGCGCCGGAGACCATCCGCACCCTGGAGGAGGCGCAGCCCCTGTGGCCTGTCTCGTCCCCGGCGCTGGCCGCGGCGGAGGCGTGCGTGGAGCCCCGGGCGCTGGCCGAGGCGGCCGCGGCGGCCGACCGGATCGCGGTCGACCGGGCCCATCTGGTCGCCGGCCTGCGGGAGTTCTCCGAGATCCGGGTGGTGGAGCCGGCCGAGGGGCCGTTCGTACTGGTCCGCCTCGAAGGGGCCGCGGAGATACGGGAACGGCTGCGGATGCTGGGCTTCGCGGCGCGGCGCGGCGATACGTTTCCCGGGCTCGGCACCGAGTGGCTGCGGTTGGCGGTGCGCGACCGTACGACGACGAATCGCTTCCTCCAGGCACTCGACCTGGCCCTCCAGGCACTGACGGTGGCGGGGCGGTAGCCGACTGCCTTGCGGGGTGGGCGGCGCCCGGGTGGTGAGCGGCGCTCTGCTTGTGGGGCGGCGCCCGGGTAGGTGTGCGGTGCTCTGCTTGTGGGGCGGCGCCCGGGCGGTGAGCGGTGCTCTGCTCCCGGAGCGCCAGCCCTTGTGGTGAGCGGTGCTCTGCATGCGGGACGGCGCTCGGGTAGGTGTGCGGTGCTCTGCCTGTGGGGCGGCGCCCGGATAGTGAGCGGTGCTCCGATCCTGGAGCGGCAGCCCTCGAGATGATCGGTGCTCCGTATCTGGGTCGGCGCACACACGCGTGAGCGGTGCCCCGCGTCCGGAGCACCGCTCACCACCCCCGCTTTCCTCCCCGCTCCCCCGCTCCCCCGCTCCCCCGCTCCCCGTTCTCCTCCCCCGCCCCCGGTCCCCCCGTTCCCCCCGGCTTCGTCAGCCGCGCGCGCGGCGCCTGGTCACGACCATCGCGGCGGCGCCGGCCGCCAGCAGAAGGGCCGCGCCGCCCGCGATGTACGGGGTGCTGGAGCTGCTGCCCGTCTCCGCGAGGTCGCCGGTCGCGGCGGCGGGCGCCCGGTCCGTGCCGGTCTGGGTCTTCACGTCGCCGCCACCGTCGTCGTCCCCGGTGTCACCGGCCGTGTCGCCGGCCGTGTCCCCGCCCCCCGTGGAGCCGCCGTTGCCGGTGTCGCCGCCTCCGGTCGCACCGCCGTTCCCGGAGCCGCCGTCGGTCGAACCACCCCCGGTGGAACCGCCGTTGCCGCCGCCTCCGTTCTCACCGCCGCCGTTCTCACCGCCTCCATTCTCACCGCCGCCGTTGCCGCCACCCCCGCTGTGACCGTGGCCCGGCTTCGGGGTCTCGCAGGTCGCCTCGGCGAGCGTGACCTCGCCCTCGACCTCCGCGACGTTCAGGTGGAGCGGGTTGACGGAGACCTTCAGCCGGAGCGCCACCGCCGCGGCCGTGCGTGACGTGGTCTCCGTCTTCGACAGGTCGAGGGTCACGTCGCCGACCTCCGGCACCGCGACCCGCGTGGTGCCGTCCGCGGTGAGCGTGACGCGCTTGCCGAGCACCGTGACATGCCCGAGCACATTGGACTCGGCGACCGGCTCGGCGCCCACCTCGCACACCGCCTTGGAGGTGACCTTCTCCACCTCGATCAGCGACAGCGCGGCGAGTCCGGGCACGTGGACCCGCGCCTTCGCCAGGTTGCTGTAGCCCTCGGCGCGGTGCTCGTCGACGGTCGCCTTCGCGGTGGCCACGTCGGCCCGCAGGATGTCGACCGGCTTTCCCTGGTCCACGCCGTCGAGCCGCACGCTGAGCGCGGTCCGCTCGGCGCTGCGCGGAGCCTGGACCTCGTTGAGCGTGGCCTTCAACGGCACGTCGACCGTCTTGTTCAGGAGGGAGACGTCGAGCGCGGTGCGGAGCACGACCGCACTCGCCTTCCCGTCGCCGCCGGCCGTGGCGGTGGTCGCGGTGGCGGCGTGAGCCGGAACGGTGACCAGCAGGGCGACGGGAGCCGCGGCGACCGCCAGGGCGGCGAGGCGGAAGGTGTTGCTGTTCAAGATGGTGGAACCCCCACAAGAGACATGGAGCCACCGGCGCCGTCCAATGGGGGACATCGCGGGCACCGGTGGCCTCGACTCCGTGAATCTTTACGCACAGAGGGTGAACTGGCGGACACCTGAGGTGAGTTCACTCCAAAGGGGGGTTTCCGCCCCTGTATTCGAATATTCCGGCACGTGTGCGTGTCACGTTCACCCGAACCGCTGAGCTTCACTGCGTTTCGGGACGCGCACGAGCGGCGCACGGCCACCACCTCCCGCGCGGGCGGAAGGGGTTCAACGAGCGGGCCACCCCGGAGTCACTGCCGGTCAACCCCGTGCGTCAGCCGATCACGCGTCCGTTCAGGACCACCCGGCGCGGCCCCGCCAGCACGCGGACGTCGGCCCGGGGGTCCTCGTCGTACACCACGAGGTCGGCCGGCGCCCCCTCCTCCAGGCCCGGCCTGCCCAGCCACGCGCGGGCGCCCCAGGTCGTCGCCGACAGCGCCTGGAGGGGCGGGATGCCCGCCTTGACCAGCTCCGCGACCTCGTCGGCCACCAGCCCGTGCGCCAGCACCCCGCCCGCGTCGGTGCCGACGAACACCGGCACCCCGGCGTCGTAGGCGGCGCGCACGGTGTCGTAGCGGCGTTCGTGCAGCCGGCGCATATGGGCGGACCAGCGCGGGAACTTGGCCTCGCCGCCCAGCGCCAGGGAGGGGAAGGTGGCGATGTTGACCAGGGTCGGGACGATCGCCACGCCGCGCTCCGCGAAGAGCGGAATGGTCTCCTCGGTCAGCCCCGTTGCGTGCTCCACGCAGTCGATGCCGGCCTCCACGAGGTCGCGCAGCGAGTCCTCGGCGAAGCAGTGCGCGGTGACCCGGGCGCCCAGCCGGTGGGCCTCGGCGATGGCCGCCTCGACCGCCTCGCGCGGCCAGCAGGCGGTCAGGTCGCCCACCTCCCGGTCGATCCAGTCGCCGACGAGCTTGACCCAGCCGTCGCCCCGGCGCGCCTCCTGGGCGACGTACGCCACGAGTTCGTCGGGCTCGATCTCGTAGGCGTAGTTACGGGTGTAGCGGCGGGGCCTGGCGATGTGGCGGCCGGCCCTGATGATCTTCGGCAGGTCCTCGCGGTCGTCGATCCACCGTGTGTCGGCGGGCGAGCCCGCGTCGCGCAGGAGCAGCGCGCCGGCCTCCCGGTCGTCCAGCGCCTGCCGCTCGGTGGTCGCCGTGTCGACGGCGCCGTGGTGGTCGAGGCCGACGTGGCAGTGGGCGTCGACCAGGCCGGGCAGCGCCCAGCCGGTGACGACGAGCGCGTCGTCCGCCCCGGGCGGCCGCTCGAAGGTGACACGGCCGCCGACCGCCCACAGCTCGTCCCTGACCTCATCGGGCCCGATGAGCACCCGCCCCTTCACATGCAGCACCCGTGGCGCCTCGTGATCACTCATGGACAGCACTGTACGAGGGGCCGGGGCCGGCCCCCACGGACGGGCCGGGGCCCGACGGCAGGCGCTGGGTACTCTCGGAGCAGGCCCGGTCCGCAGGCCGGGCGTCCAGTGATCCGAACCCGAAGAGAGCACCGCCGTGACGCACCCCTTCCTCGACCTCGCCCCGCTGACACCCGCGCATTTCGCGGCGATCGAGCGGCGGTTGGCCGGTCTGCTGGCCACCGAGCAGGACGTCGTCATCATGCAGGGCGAGGCGCTGCTCCCCCTCGAAGGCTGCATCCGGGGCGGCGCCCGCCCCGGTTCGACGGCGCTGAACGTGGTGACCGGCCCCTACGGGCAGACCTTCGGCAACTGGCTGCGCGACTGCGGGGCCGAGGTGGTCGACCTGGAGGTGCCGTTCCACACGGCCGTCACCGCCGCCCAGGTCGCCGACGCGCTGGCCGCGCACCCGGAGATCGACTTCGTCTCGCTGGTCCACGCCGAGGCGGCGACCGGGAACACCAATCCGGTCGCGGAGATCGGCGAGGTCGTACGGGCGCACGGGGCGCTGTTCATGCTGGATGCCGTCGCTTCGGTGGGCGCCGAGCCGCTGCTGCCGGACGTCTGGGGCGTGGACCTGTGCGTGATCGGCGCGCAGAAGGCGATGGGCGGGCCCGCCGGGGTGTCGACGGTGTCGGTGAGCGCGCGGGCCTGGGAGCGGATCGCCGCCAACCCGCGGGCCCCCCGCCGCTCCTACCTGTCGCTGCTCGACTGGAAGGAGCGCTGGATCGACGCGGGCCGCAAGGCGCTGCCGCACGCCCCGGCGCAGCTGGAGATGCTGGCCCTGGAGGCGTGCGTGGAGCGGATCGAGGCGGAGGGCCAGGACGCGCTGATGGCCCGTCACGCGGCGGCCGCCGCGGCCACCCGGGCCGGGGCACTGGCACTGGGCGGCGGTCTGACCCCGTACGTGCACGAGGCACGGGACGCGGCCCCGGTGGCGACCACGTTGCGCACGCCCGAGGGTGTCGACGGATCGGAGCTGGTCGCGCGGGCGCTCGCGGGTGAGCCCTCGCTGCCGCTGATCGCGGGCGGCGGGGCGCTGTCCAAGGAGATGATCCGGGTCAATCACTACGGGGTGGATGCGACGCGGGGCGCGGTGCTGTCCTCGCTCGCGGCTCTGGGAGCGGCGCTGGCCGACGCCGGCCGGCGGGTCGATCTGGAAGCTGCCCGGAAGGCCGTTTCGGAAACCTGGCCCAGCGCATAAATCGCGACGCATCCATAAATGCGGGGAGCTGCCATATTCAGAGCAGCTCCCCGCATTCTTCTGCCCGCTTTCCCCGAGGCTAAACACCCCAGTTCCAGAGGGACTCGTGGGGCGCATTTCGGTTGTGTGTGGAGAGAGTTATGAGCTTGTGACCGACTCCACACACACGGCGATTTGCCCGATAAATGGCGACCAAAACGGGAGGAAACGGAAGCGATTCGCGCTGGTGCGCGCACCCGCCTGATAACACAGAGAAGCTTCCCACCCAACCCCTGACGTCGATGCAATTTCGAAATTTGCTGGGTAAATTCAATTGCCATGACCGCCGCACCAGCAGATTTTGCAAGTGCCCGAAGCGAATTCATCACCATCGACACCCCACGAGTGGAGGACGGAGCCGCGATCTGGCGCATTGCCCGCGACTCCGAGGTACTGGACCTCAACTCCTCGTACAGCTACCTGCTGTGGTGTCGTGACTTCGCCGCGACCTCCGTGGTCGCTCGCGACGAGACCGGTGACCCGGTCGCCTTCGTGACGGGGTACATCAGGCCCGACCGACCCGAGACCCTCGTCGTCTGGCAGGTGGCCGTCGACCACGGCCACCGCGGGACCGGTCTGGCGGCGAAGCTGCTGGACTCCCTGACCGCGCGCGTCGCCGCCGAACAGGGCCTGGCCTCGGTCGAGACGACCGTCACCCCGGACAACACCGCATCGGACCGCCTGTTCACCTCCTACGCGCAGCGCCACGACGTGGCTCTGGAGCGCGAGGTGCTCTTCGACGGCGGCCTGTTCCCCGAAGGCACCCATCTGCCGGAAGTGCTCTACCGCATCGGCCCGTTCCACGCCTGAGCAGGCACTTCCTCCGCCGGGCCGCAGGCCCGCCGCAGCCAACCTTCACCGCCGCCCGTCACACCACCTCACGCAGGAGACCCGCTGTGACCATCACCCCGCCCGCCCTCAGTGTCTTCGAGACCCTCGAGTCCGAGGTACGGAGCTACTGCCGCGGCTGGCCCGCCGTCTTCGACCGCGCCCAGGGCGCCCGGCTGACCGACGAGGACGGCCACTCGTACCTGGACTTCTTCGCCGGCGCCGGCTCGCTCAACTACGGCCACAACAACCCCGTGCTCAAGCGCGCGCTGATCGACTACATCGAACGCGACGGCATCACGCACGGCCTCGACATGGCGACCACCGCCAAACGGGCCTTCCTCGAAACCTTCCAGAACGTCGTCCTGCGGCCGCGCGACCTGCCGTACAAGGTGATGTTCCCCGGCCCGACGGGCACCAACGCCGTCGAGTCGGCGCTGAAGCTGGCCCGTAAGGTCAAGGGCCGCGAGTCCGTCGTCTCGTTCACCAACGCCTTCCACGGCATGTCGCTCGGTTCGCTGGCCGTGACCGGCAACGCCTTCAAGCGGGCCGGCGCCGGCATCCCGCTGGTGCACGGCACGCCTATGCCGTTCGACAACTACTTCGACGGCCAGGTCCCGGACTTCCTCTGGTTCGAGCGGCTGCTGGAGGACCAGGGCTCCGGCCTCAACCACCCGGCCGCCGTGATCGTGGAGACGGTCCAGGGCGAGGGCGGCATCAACGTGGCCCGCGCCGAGTGGCTGCGCGCGCTCCAGGACCTGTGCCACCGCCAGGACATGCTGCTGATCGTCGACGACATCCAGATGGGCTGCGGGCGTACCGGCGGCTTCTTCTCCTTCGAGGAGGCCGGCATCACGCCGGACATCGTGACGCTGTCGAAGTCCATCAGCGGCTACGGACTGCCCATGTCCCTGTGCCTGTTCAAGCCGGAGCTGGACGTCTGGGAGCCGGGCGAGCACAACGGCACCTTCCGGGGCAACAACCCGGCGTTCGTCACCGCCGCCGCCGCGCTCGACGCCTACTGGTCGGACGGCCAGATGGAGAAGCAGACGCTGGCCAGGGGCGAGCAGGTCGAGCAGACGATGCTGGCCATCTGCGGCGAGCACGAGACCGCGCGCTTCCGCGGCCGGGGCCTGGTCTGGGGCCTGGAGTTCGAGGACCCGGCGCGCGCTTCGGCCGTCTGCGCCCGCGCGTTCCAGCTGGGGCTGCTGCTGGAGACCTCGGGCCCGCAGAGCGAGGTCGTGAAGCTGCTGCCGCCGCTCACCATCACCCCGGAGGAGCTGGACGAGGGCCTGCGCACGCTGGCCCGCGCCGTCCGCGAGACCGCCTGAGACCACCGGGGGGCCGCCGCGGCGGCCCCCCGGCACGCAACACGTCGTAGAGAGAAAGGCACCGAGCCACCGTGATCGTCCGATCGTTCGCCGACATCGAGAACACCGACCGGCATGTGAAGGCCGCTTCCGGCACCTGGGAGAGCAAGCGCATCGTGCTCGCCCAGGAGAAGGTCGGCTTCTCGCTCCACGAGACCACGATGTACGCCGGGACCGAGACGTCGATGTGGTACGCGAACCACATCGAGGCGGTCCTGTGTGTGGAGGGCGAGGCCGAGCTGACCAACGACGAGACCGGTGAGAAGCACTGGATCACGCCGGGCACGATGTATCTGCTCAACGGCCACGAGCACCACACGATGCGTCCCAAGACGGACTTCCGCTGCGTCTGCGTCTTCAACCCGCCGGTCACCGGACGGGAGGAGCACGACGAGAACGGTGTCTATCCACTGCTGACCGAGGAGGGCTGAGCCCATGACCACCGACGCACGCAACGACCTGTACCCCTCGCGCGGCGCCGCCGAGATGACCACTCCCCGCCAGGACCCGGTCATCTGGTCCGCGCCGGGCGCGCCGGGTCCCATCACCGCGAAGGAACTGCAGGGCTACGAGCACGACGGCTTCCTCACCGTCGGGCAGCTGATCGCCCCGGACGAGGTGGCCGGCTACCACGCCGAGCTGGAGCGGCTGATCGCCGATCCCGCCGTACGCGCGGACGAACGCTCGATCATCGAGCCGAAGTCGCAGTCCGTACGGTCGGTCTTCGAGGTCCACCGGATCAGCGAGGTCTTCGCCCGGCTGGTCAGCGACGAGCGGGTGGTGGGCCGGGCCCGCCAGATCCTCGGCTCGGACGTCTACGTCCACCAGTCGCGGATCAACGTCAAGCCCGGTTTCGGTGCCTCGGGGTTCTACTGGCACTCGGACTTCGAGACCTGGCACGCCGAGGACGGTCTGCCGAACATGCGGACGGTGTCCGTGTCGATCGCGCTGACCGAGAACTACGACACCAACGGCGGGCTGATGATCATGCCCGGCTCGCACAAGTCGTTCCTCGGGTGCGCGGGTGAGACGCCGAAGGACAACTACAAGAAGTCGCTCCAGATGCAGGACGCCGGCACCCCGTCCGACGAGGCGCTGACGAAGATGGCCGACCGGCACGGCATCAAGCTCTTCACGGGCAAGGCCGGTTCGGCGACCTGGTTCGACTGCAACGCGATGCACGGCTCGGGCGACAACATCACCCCGTATCCGCGCAGCAACGTGTTCATCGTGTTCAACAGTGTGGAGAACACGGCCCAGGAGCCCTTCGCGGCTCCGATCCGCCGCCCGGAGTTCATCGGGGCGCGCGACTTCACTCCGGTGAAGTAGCTTTCCCGAAAAGCCTGTTGGGGCGGTACGCGGCTGCGCGTACCGCCCTTCGGCTTGATCACCGCACACCGGTATTCCTGTGGGCCGCCCCCGGACACCCCATTAGAATCACGGAACTCCGAATGTGTGCGTAAGTGTGGGGGGAACCATGGCGCGACGGACCGGTCAGGGCGAGCGCCTCCGACGGGTGTCCGAACGGCGACGGAGCACGGACGGCCCGCCGGCCGAGCGGAATTCGGCCCGTACGGTCATCACCGCGTCGGTGCTGGCCGGGGTGTCCGCCGTGATCGTCGGCCTCATCACCGGCCTGGGCACCACGCTCCAGGACGCCGTCACGGACGCGCTGAGCGGTGACGGGAAACCGGCCGCCGCCGCACCGCAGGACGGGACGTCACCGGCCCCCGCCGCACCGCGCCCGGACCCGGCGGTCCCGGTCAAGGTGGCGGTCATACCGGAGGAGGGCGGCCCTTTCCTCGTCTCCGAGCACCGCGTGACGGGGGCGGACACGGACGCGGTGACCCGTGGAGACACGTCCCTGGAGGAATGGAACAGCCTGCTGCGGAAGATCAGGGCCACGTCGAAACACAAGACCGCGTACAAGATCGCCGTCACCAATGTCTCCTCCTCCACGGTCCGGGTCGTCGACATCGTCCCCGTGATCACGCGCCGCTCCGGGGCGCTCCACGCCACGATGATCGAACCCCTCGGAGGCGAGGCCGAGGAGAGCATCGAGGTCAGGCTGGACCTGGACGAGCGGTCTCCCGTGTTCACCCGGGCCGGAAGGCCGTACTTCGCCAGCACGTCACAGGTCCTCGAAGCGGGAAAGGGCTTCGTCATGGCCGTGGAGGCGAAGCTCCTGGGCAAGGAGTACGTCGAGTACCACCTGAGGGTGGACTACCTCGACGCGAAGGGCGAGCAGCGCTCGCTCCAGGTGAAGGAGCCCAGTACCCCCGTCGGCGTCTTCCGGATCTCCGGCTCGGTCGACGACACGCAGTACACCGACTTCTGGGGCCCGGACAAGGAGGGGCGGGGACGGCGGCTGTACACCGTGGAGGAGCGGAAGTGAACGGTCCCGGGCCGACCGCCCGCGGGGGCCCGGCGCCGGAATCAACTCGCTGGACCGCGCCACGGTCCGGCGGCGACAGTGGGCGGATGACCTCTCACGTACATCACGTCACCGTCGACTGCGCGAACGCCTACGAACTCGGATCGTTCTGGGCGCGGGTGCTGGGCGGATCGCTTGCCGACGACGACCTTCCCGGTGATCCCGAGGCGCTGCTCGAAACGCCCGGCGCGGCCCTCCTGTTCGTCACCGTGCCCGACCCGAAGGCCACCAAGAACCGCGTGCACCTGGACATCCAGCCCGACGACCGCACCCGGGACGAGGAGGTCGAACGGCTGCTGGCCCTCGGCGCCACCCTGGTCGCCGACCACCGCAAGCCGAACGGCCGCGGCTGGGCGACCCTGGCCGACCCGGAGGGCAACGAGTTCTGCGTGGAGTGCGGCGCCGGTGAACGGGCCGCGCTCACCGGTACGCGGCTGCCGGTCACCGCCGACGACGTGACCGAGGCGGTACGGCTGACGGTCGACACCCTCGCCGCCGCCGCGGACGCCGACTGGCGTGTCCCGGCCGGCACGCTGGCCTGGGACTGCTGGGAGACCGCGGAGCACCTGAGCGACGACCTGTTCGCGTACGCCGTCCAACTCGGCCCGCGCACGCCGCCGCTGGAGACCGAGGTGCCCTACCACTGGGGGCCCCGGCGCGAGGGCGGACCGTGGAACGCGGTCTTCGCCGACCCGGAGGCCGGCACGGCGGGACTGCTCCAGACCCTGGAGGCGAGCGGCGCGCTGCTGGCGGCGATGGCGCGTACGGCCTCGCCGGCCCTCCGCTCGTACCACGGGTACGGGGTCTCCGACCCGGAGGGCTTCGCGGCCATGGGCGTCGTGGAGACCCTGGTGCACGCCCATGACATCGCGTCGGGCCTGCGCGTCTCCTGGGAGCCGCCCGCCGCCCTGTGCGACCGGGTGCTGGCCCGGCTCTTCCCCGACGCCCCGGACGACGCGGACCGGTGGGCCGTCCTGCTCTGGTCCACCGGCCGCGGCGACCTGCCGGGCCGCGAGCGCGTCACCTCGTGGAAGTGGCACGGCGCCCCGCTCGACGCCGCCCCGCAAGGGTGACCCCGCGCGGCTGCCTGTGGGAGAACCAGTTCGCCGCCGGGAGCAGCTCCGTGCCGTAGCCGAACAGGGCCTGGTTCTCCCAGGCGCTGCCCTCGCCGAGGCGGTGGCGGGTGACGGCGGGGCGGCCGGCCGCGATGCCGTCGGCGTAGGACCACATCGTGCCTGACGCGGCGGACCGCCGGCTGTCCGGTGCGCAGGCCGGACGGCCCGTCCCGCTGACGCGGCGGACCGCCGGTGGCCCCCGTGCCCCACGCTCCGGTGCTCCGGTGCGTCAGCCGGCGAGGACCTCCAGCGCGCGGTCGACGTCGGCCTCGGTGTTGTACAGGTGGAAGGACGCCCGAAGGTTGCCGGCCCGCCCGGCGACCATCACCCCGGCCCGCTCCAGCTCCGGCGCCCGGTCGCCGAGCCCCGGCACCGCGACGACGGCGGTGTCCGCCGGGACCGGGGTGCGGCCCAGCTCCGCCAGCCCCGCGCGGAAGCGGTCGGCGAGCCCGGTGGCGTGGGCGTGCAGCGGCTCGATGCCGGTCTCGTGGAGCAGCGCGAGGGACTGTTCGGCGCCGTGGTACGCGAGGAAGGCGGGCGGCTCGTCGTAGCGGCGGGCGTCGGACGCGAGCTCGGTGACCGGCCCGTAGGTGCTGCCCCACGGGTCCTCGGCCGCGACCCATCCGGCGAAGACGGGCCTCAGCTCCGCCTGCGCCTCCTCGGTGACGGTGAGGAACGACGTGCCCCGGGGGCAGAGCAGGTACTTGAAGCCCGCGGTGACCGTGTAGTCGTACGCCCCGGCGTCCAGCGGCAGCCAGCCGGCCGACTGGGTGGCGTCCAGCAGCGTCCGGGCGCCGTGGGCGGCGGCCGCGGCCCGGACCGCGTCCAGGTCGGCGCGCCGGCCGTCGGCGGACTGCACCGACGAGAAGGCGACCAGCGCGGTCCCGGGCCGCACGGCGTCGGCCAGCTCCGCCAGCGGCACGTACCGCACGGTGAGGTCGCCCCGGACCGCGAACGGGCTGACCACCGAGCTGAACTCTCCCTCGGGCGCCAGGACTTCGGCCCCGGGCGGCAGCGAGGAAGCGATCAGCCCGACGTGGCCCGCGACCGAGCTGCCGACGGCGACCCGGCCGGCCGGGACCCCGGCGATGCGGGCGAACCCGTCCCGGGCCCGGTCCACCGCCTCGAAGTCCCCCGACCCGGCCCTGCCGCCACGGGCGTTCTCCTCGGCGAGGGCCTTCACGGCGTCGACGGTGCGGCGGGGCAGCAGCCCGCAGGTGGAGGTGTTGAGGTAGGTGGTCTCCGGCGCGAACTCGTCGGCCACGGCACGGCTGAGCGAAGACGTCATCATGCGCCCAGCCTGGTGCCTCCCCGACCTCCGGTCAATTGATAATATTTCACGGAAAACCCCAAGCCATGCTTATGCCCCGGGGCTGCCGCGGCCCGCGTGGGTCAGGCGTTCCCGGCCGCCCCCGGCACCTCGCACGCCCCGTCGGCGTCGCAGGCCGCCGCGTCCGTGCCGGACGCGGTCACCGGACGGTCCTTCCACGCCTGCTCCAGCGCCTGGGCGAAGACCTCGGCGGGCTGGCCGCCGGAGATGCCGTAACGCCGGTCGAAGACGAAGAACGGCACGGCGTTGGCGCCCAGCTCGGACGCCTCCCGCTCGTCGGCCCGCACCTCGGCGGCGTACGCGTTCGGGTCGGCGAGCACCGTGCGCGCCTCGTCCGCGTCGAGACCCGCCTCGACGGCCAGCTCCACCAGCACCGCGTCGTCGTAGACGGAACGCTCCTCGGCGAAGTTCGCCCGGTAGGCGAGGGTCAGCAGCTCGTCCTGGCGGCCGCGTGCCTTGGCCAGGTGCAGCAGCCGGTGGATGTCGAACGTGGAGCCGTGGTCGCGGCCCTCGGCGCGGTAGCCGAGCCCCTCGGCCCGCGCGTTGGACGCGACGTTGGCCTCCATCGAGCGGGCCTCCTCGGGGGTGCGCCCGTACTTCTGCGCCAGCATGTCGATGACCTGCCCGGTGTCGCCCTTGGCACGCCCGGGGTCCAGCTCGAAGGAGCGGTGCACCACCTCGACGTCGTCGCGGTGGGCGAAGCCCGCGAGGCCCTTCTCGAAGCGGGCCTTGCCGATGTAGCACCACGGGCAGGCGATGTCGCTCCAGATCTCGACGCGCATGACTCTTCTTCTCTCCGGACTCTCGGGCGGCTGCTCACACAGCGCGGAGGCACCCTCCGCTCCCCGCCCCAACGCATGCGGGGCCCGTGCCATTCCCGCCACCGCTCTCCCGCTCAGCGCTGCCCGGCCGGCGGCACGGCGCGGCACAGCACCAGGTGGTCGCCCGAGCGGGGACCGTCCGGGTCGGGGGTCCAGCCGCAGGCGGAGTAGAAGGCCTGGGCTCCCGTGTTGGGGGCGAAGACCTCCAGGCGGGCCTCCGTCACGCCGTGGCGCTGCCAGCCGGCCACGCACGCGATGTGCAGGGCGCTGCCGACGCCCTCGCGCCAGTGGGCCGGGGACACATGGAACTGGGAGAGGTGCGCGGAGCCTTCGCGTACCGAGTAGGCGGCGATGCCGACGAGGGCGCCGTCCCGTTCCGCGCAGAGCACGGTGGCGTCGTCCCGGCCGATGGCTCCCGCCCAGCCGTCCCGGCTGCGGGCCACCTCGGCGGCGCCCGCGTACTCCTCCTCGGGCAGGTGGCCCCGGTAGTAGGTGGCGCGTGCCTCGGTGTGCAGGGTGACTATGGCGTCGAGATCGGCGGCGGTAGCTGTACGGATCATGAAGTGAGGGACGCGCCCGGCCCGCGGCCGGTTGCCGTACGGGGTTCAGAGGGTTCAGAGGGTTCAGAGGGCGAACCGCTCCCCCGCGCGCAGGGCGCGTACGACGACGGAACCGGGCTCCGCCCCGGCGCGCACGAGGCGTACCTGCCCCGCCCCGGCCACCGCCGCCCGGCCGTCGGCCGTGACGGACAGCAGGGTGTTCTCGTCGAGGGCGACGCCGGAGGGCGCCTCGCCCCGGGCCACCGCCGCGATCAGCCGCCCGAGCGTCCCCCAGGCCGAGGTGTGCACATCGACGGTGTGCGGGAGGAGTCCCAGGCCGTCGCGGACCTCGATCTCGTCCAGGTCCTCCGCCGCGTCGTCGGGGCAGACGGGGACGCCCCGGTCGAGCCATCCGCCGACGAGGGCGCGGCGGGCGGCGACGACGGCGCCGGCGGAGAAGCCCGCGTAGGGCAGCGGCCGTTCGGCGATGATCCGGGCGACGGTCTCCCGCACCGGGGCGAGGGCGTCCTGATAGGCGGGGGTCAGTCCGCCGCCGACGAGCAGCCCGTCCAGCCCGGCGAGCTCCCCGGGGTCGAACACGCCGCCCTCCGGTACGAGCAGCGGGACGGGACTGACGCCCGGCGCGACCCGGCGCAGCACGCCGGCCCAGCGGGTGAACTGCCCGGCCCCGTCCCCCTCGTCGACGAGCAGGCAGCCCACCACGCCCTCGTCCCCCGCCTCGGCGAGAAACGGCCCGTACACGAGTGGCGCGGCGTCCTCGTCCCAGCCGCCCCCGATCAGATGCACGCTCACGACGGTCCCTCCCCCACGTTCCGGTCTCCGAGGCCGTGGGGCAGGCTCTCATGGCCGGGCGGCGCGGCGGTACGGGTTTCCGTCCGCGTGCGCCGCCCGTCTCCGGGGCTCCGTCAGCTGCCGTCGCGGAGGTCGGCCGGGGCGGCCGGCCGGAACGCGATCCGGTCGAACGACACCTCGCAGCCCTCGCCCGTGGGTGACTGGGCGAGGAAGCCGATGGAGGCGGCGGCCGACTGCTCCGGCGTGCCGAGGGCGAAGACGCGGACGAAGGTCCACTTCTCGCCGTCGGCCGACGCGTGGAACGCGAAGGAGTGGCCCGTGCGGCTCAGGCGCAGCCAGTGGCTGTCGCCTTCCACGACGAAGGAGTTGACGTCGTCGGAGTGGCCGCGGGTGACGACGGTGCAGATGGTCGGGTGGTCCGGGGAGAGTTCCAGGCAGAGCTTGGCCCACTCGTGGTCGCCGACGTGCAGATAGAGGACGGCCGCGTCGAAGGCGGCGGCGAAGCCGGCCCGCACCCGGGCGATCAGCTGGAAGTCGCCCTCCGGGGCGGGGCCCAGCAGCCGGGGCGCGTCGCTGACGGATTCCAGGCTGTCGCCGCCCGGCGGGACGAAGCGGTCCTGGCGGGCACCGGCGCGGCCGGTGAGCACGCCGTTCTCGTAGCTCCATCCGGCGTCCGGGCCGAACGGCTCCAGGGCGAAGGGGAGTTCGGGGAGGGTGGTGGTCATGCGGGTCGTCCGTTCACGCGGCGGGGCAGGCCCAGCGGGTTGTCCTCGCGCAGCTCCGGCGGGAGCAGCGCTTCGGGGGTGGTCTGGTAGCTGACGGGGCGCAGCCAGCGTTCGATCGCGGTGGCACCGACCGAGGTGGAGGTGGAGGTGGTGGCCGGGTAGGGGCCGCCGTGGTGCTGGGCGGGGGCGACGGCGACGCCGGTCGGCCAGCCGTTGACGAGGACCCGGCCGGCGAGGGGGGTGAGCGCGGCGAGGAGCCCGGCCGCGCTGCCGCCGGCCTCGTCGGTGGCGATGTGGAGGGTGGCGGTGAGGTTGCCGGGCAGCCGGGACAGGACGGCGGTGATCTCGTCCTCGGAGGCGTAGCGGGCGACGACGGTGACGGGGCCGAAGCACTCCTCCAGGAGCGCGTCGTGCGGGCCCTCGGCGGTGAGCAGCCGGGCCGGGACCGTCAGGAAGCCGGCCGCGACCGTGTGTTCGCCGCCCGCGCCGGGGGTGACCGGGGCGTCCACGTCCGGGAGCGCGGTCCGCTCCGTGACCCCGGCGAGGAAGGCGTCGCGCATCCGGTGGTCGAGCAGGACGCCGGCCTCGCTGTCGCTGACGGCCTCGGTGAGGGACTTCAGGAAGCGGTCGCCGCCCTCGCCCTCGGGGGCCAGGACGAATCCGGGCTTCGTGCAGAACTGGCCCGCGCCCATGGTCATCGAGCCGGCCAGGCCCGTACCGATCTGCTCGCCGCGCTCGGCGGCGGCCGCCTCGGTGACGACGACGGGGTTGAGGGAGCCGAGCTCGCCGTGGAAGGGGATGGGGACCGGCCGGGCGGCCGCCGCGTCGAACAGGGCGCGTCCGCCGCGCACCGAGCCGGTGAAGCCCGCGGCGCCGACGAGGGGGTGCTTGACGAGGGCGACTCCGGCCTCGAAGCCGTGCAGGAGGGTGACGACGTCCTCGGGCAGGCCGACCCTTACGGCGGCCCGGCGCAGCACGGAGGCGCACAGCTCGGAGGTCGCGGGGTGGTCGGGGTGGGCCTTGACGACGACGGGGCAGCCGGCCGCGAGGGCGCTGGCGGTGTCGCCGCCGGGGACGGAGAAGGCGAGCGGGAAGTTGCTGGCCGCGTAGACGGCGACGACACCGAGCGGGATCTTGTAGCGGCGCAGGTCGGGCCAGGGCGGGGTGCGGGTGGCGTCCTCGTGGTCGATGTGGATGTCGAGGTAGGCGCCTTCGTCGACGACCTCCGCGAAGGCCCGCAACTGGGCCGCGGTGCGGGCGAGTTCGCCGGTCAGCCGGGCCGGGCCGAGGGCCGTCTCGGCGTCGGCGGCCTCGATGACGTGGTCACCGGCCTCGGTGAGCAGCTCGGCCGCGGTACGCAGGAAGGCGGCGCGCACGGTGCGGTCGGCCAGCGCGCCGCGTACGGCGTGGGCGGCCCTGACCGCGCGGTCGACCTCCTCGGCTGTGGCCTCCACCGCAACCTGCTCGCGCGGGTTCCCGGTGCGGGGGTCGACGCTCCAGACTGGTGCTGCTGCCACCATGATTCCTTCCGCTCCACTGCCGCACATCAGACGCTGTCCGGTATAAGTTGTTCGGTATTCTGAACAGAGTTCCTGATCGTGAATATGAAGCGACTCTATTTCCGGGCGTTCGGTGTTGGCAAGAAGTCCCGGGGTTTCGTCGGTGGGCTGGAAGGGGCGTAGGGCGATGTCGGTTGCCGAGTCGGGTGGAGCGCAGGTCAAGTCCGCGGTACGGACGGTGGAACTGCTGGAGTACTTCGCCGGGCGGCCCGGCATGCATTCGCTCGCCGCGGTCCAGGAGGCCGTCGGATACCCCAAGTCCAGCCTCTACATGCTGCTGCGCACCCTGGTCGAGCTGGGCTGGGTGGAGACGGACGCGACGGGCACGCGGTACGGGATCGGCGTACGGGCCCTGCTCGTCGGCACCTCGTACATCGACGGGGACGAGGTGGTCGCCGCGGCCCGCCCCACCCTGGACCGGCTCTCCGACGACACCACCGAGACCATCCACCTGGCCCGGCTCGACGGGACCAACGTGGTCTACCTGGCCACCCGCCAGTCCCAGCACTACCTGCGCCCCTTCACCCGCGTCGGCCGCCGGCTGCCCGCCCACTCCACCTCGCTCGGCAAGGCCCTGCTGGCCACCTACAGCGACGAGCAGGTCCGCAAGATGCTGCCCGAGACGCTGCCCGCGCTCACCGAACACACCCTGACGGACCGGGAGAAGCTCATCGAGGAGCTGCACCGGATCCGCGAGCAGGGGTACGCGGTGGACCGCGAGGAGAACACCCTGGGGCTGCGCTGCTTCGGTGTCGCCGTCCCCTACCGCACCCCGGCCAGGGACGCCATCAGCTGCTCGGTGCCGGTCGCCCGGCTGACGCCCGCACACGAGCAGATGGTCAAGGACGCGCTGTTCGACGCGCGCGACCGCCTGACGCTCGCCACCCGGCGGCTCTGACCGCCCGGCCGGTCCTCCCCCGCGCGGCGGAGGCGGATCGTCATCCGGCAGGACGTGCGGCGACGCGCCGCCCGGCAGCGTGGGGGCATGACACGGATCTCCGCCCCGCCCGTTCCCGCGACGGCCCTCCGCCCCCTGCGCGCCGCGCTGCGCACCGTCGCGATCGTCTCCTGCCTGCCGTACATCGCGCTCAAGACGGCGTGGGTGGCGGGCAGCCGGGTCGGGATTCCGGACGGCAGCGCGCTGCTGGACCACCGCGCCCCGATGGCTGTCGCCAACGGCGGTTCGGTGCTGATGGACGGCGCGGTGGTGGTCCTCGCCCTGCTGCTCACCCGGCCCTGGGGCCTGCGGGTGCCCGCCTGGCTGCTCGCGCTGCCGATGTGGACGGCGACCGGGCTGCTGCTGCCGATCATGACCGGGTACCCGCTGCAACTGCTGGTCCGGGCCCTGAGCGCAGACACCGCCGGCCCGGAGGACACGGGCGGCCCCTTCCTGCACGAGTGGGTGTTCGGGGTCGTCTACGGCGGCTTCATCCTCCAGGGCCTGTCCCTGGGTACCCTCTTCGCGCTGTACGCCCGCGACCGCTGGGGCCACCTCTGGCGGGGCACGCTGCGCGATCTGCCCGGCAGCCCCACCGCACCGGCGCTGCGAGCCGGGGCCGTCGCCGCGTCACTGCTCGCCCTGGTGCCGGTCACCACGCATCTGCTCCGGGCGGCCGGCCTGGTCTCCGGCCGTGACGCCGGTCGGGACAGCGGCTTCCAGGTCGTCGAAGCGGTGTACGCGCTGTGGGCCGCCGCTACCGTGGCCGGGATCCTGCTGCTCGCCTTCCGCCGGTCCGCGCTGCCGCTGCGGGTGCCGCTCGCGCTGGCGTGGGGCGGTTCCGGGGCGACGGCCTGCTGGGGCGGCTGGCTGAGCCTCGCCTCACTGGGCCGTGCCGAAGGGGACGCCCCCGGCATGGTGCTCACCTACGCTGTGCAGATGCTGGTCGGAACGCTGGTGGTGACCCTCGGCGCGTACTTCCTCGCGGAGCGCGCGGCCGGTTCGCGGGGCGCCCCCGCATGACCCCGCTCATAGGCCGGCTCCTGGGCCGGCGGGCCCGGCTGCGCTGGCTGCACCTGATCGTCGGCGGCGCCCTGCTCATGCCGTACTTCCTGGTCGGCACGGTGTTCGTCGGCTTGTACGCGCCCGACACGAACGTCTTCACCTCGCTCCCCGCCCAGCTCGCCGCTCTCGCCTGCGCCTTGCCGATGGCCGCCGTCACCGCCCTGCTGCCCACCGCCCGGCCCCTCTCGGTGGCCGCCGCCCGCGCCCTGTGCGGTCTCGCCCCGGACCGGCCGCTCGCGGACGGCCCCGGCCGTTCCCGGCAGGCGCGGGTCCGCTGCTCCGGCTGGTTCACGCTGCACGTCGGGCTCGGCGGCGTCATCAGCGGGATGACCCTGGCGCTCGTCCCGTTCGCCGTCTGCGTCATGGGGCTGCCGTTCCTCCCCGCCCTGCGCGACTCCTTCGTCCCGCACGTCCCCCCGGCCCTGGACCGGCCCTGGGTCCTGGTCCTCGCGCCCCCGGCCGGGGCGGCCATGCTCCTCGCGCTGGCGGGCTGCGCGACGGCGGCCGGGGCCCTGCTCGCCGGCCGGGCCCCGGTGCTGCTCGGCCCCACCCCGGACGACCGGCTGGCCGCCGCCGAACGCCGGGCCGCCGATCTCGCCGTACGCAACCGCCTCGCCCGCGAGCTGCACGACTCGGTCGGCCACGCGCTGAGCGCCGTCACCCTCCAGGCGGGGGCGGCCCGCCGGGTCCTGGACAGCGACCCGGAGTTCGCCCGGCGGGCGCTCACCGCGATCGAGGAGACCACGCGCCGCACGGTCGGCGAACTCGACGCGGTGCTCGGGCTGTTGCGGCAGGGCGGCGAAGGGCCCGGCACGCCCGCCGGACCGGGGCTCGAAGCGCTGGGCGGGCTGCTGGCCCGGTGCGGGGTGCCCGTGCGGTACACGGCCGACGGCGACCCGGGCACGGTCCCCGGACCGGTGTCGGCCGAGGCGTACCGGATCGTGCAGGAGGGACTGAGCAACGCGCTGCGGCACGGCGCGCCCGGTTCGCCGGTCCGGCTGCGCGTCGATGTCGGCCCCCGGGAGCTGGGGCTCGTCCTGGACAGCGCGCTCCCGCCGGGTCCGCCGGTGGCCCGCCCCGGTGGCGGGCGCGGCCTGACCGGCATCGCGGAGCGCGCCCTGCTGCTGGGCGGCACGACGGAGTCCGGGCCCCGCGACGACGGCGTGTGGCGGCTGGCCGCCCGCCTCCCCCTGGACACACCCGTGAAGGAGCGACGATGAGCACGACGGTCCGGATCGTCCTGGCCGACGACGAACAGATGGTGCGCACCGCCCTGCGGGCCATCCTGGACGCGGAGGACGGCCTGGAGGTGGTCGGGGAGGCCGCCACCGGCGCCGAGGCGGTCTCCGTGGTGCGGGCGCTGCGGCCCGATGTGGTGCTGATGGACGTCCGGATGCCCGAGACCGACGGCATCCGGGCCACCGAGCAGATCCTCGCCGGTCTCGACCCGGCCCCGCGCGTCCTGGTCGTCACCACCTTCGAGCACGACGCCTACGTGTACGAGGCGCTGCGCGCCGGGGCGGCGGGCTTCCTGCTGAAGCGGGCGGCGGCCGAGGAGATGGTGCGGGCGGTGCGGCTGGTGGCGTGCGGCGACTCGCTGCTCTTCCCGTCCGCCGTGCGGCGGCTGGCCGCCGCGTACGGGACGCCCCGGCCGGCCCCCGCCCCGCCCTGGGCCGCCCGGCTCACCGAGCGGGAGGCACAGGTGCTGCGGCTGATGACGGCGGGGCTGACCAACGCGGAGATCGCCGGCCGGCTGGCGGTGGGCGCGGCGACGGCCAAGACGCATGTGGCCGCGGTCCTCGCGAAGACCGGGGCCCGGGACCGCACGCAGGCCGTCATCACGGCGTACGAGTCGGGGTTCGTCACGCCCGGCTGAGCGACCCGGCACCCGCTCCCGCCCACATGAGGAATCGGTGAGAAGCGGCACAACGGGGAACGAAGCGCCGGGCGCCGCTCGTCCCACCAGCGGGATGAACAAGACGATCAGGCGCGCCTCGGTCTTCTGCCTGCTGCTGGTCCTCGCCCTCCTGGGGCGGGCGACCTGGGTGCAGGCGTACCAGGCACGGGCGCTCGCAGACGACGACCACAACCGGCGGAAGACCATCGCGCAGTACGCGCAGCCGCTGGGCGACATCATCGTGGCCGGCTCCCCGGTCACGGGCTCGAAGAGGACGGAGGGCAGCGACCTCGCGTACAAGCGGACCTACCCGCGAGGTGACCTCTACGCGGCCGTAACCGGCTACGGCTCGCAGGCGTACGGCTCCACCCAGCTCGAAGGGATCTACAGCTCGGTCCTCGACGGCACCGACGACCGGCTGAAGAATCCGCTGGACGTGCTGACCGGCAAGCAGGCCGAGCCCGGCGACGTCGTGACCACGATCGACCCGGACGTCCAGAAGGCGGCGCGCGACGCGCTCGGTGACGACAAGGGCGCGGCCGTGGCGATCGACCCGCGGAGCGGACAGATCCTCGGCATGGTCTCCTCGCCCTCCTACGACCCGTCCACGATCAGCGGGACCAACGACGGCGACACCTGGCAGAAGCTGCTCACCGACCCGGACAAGCCGCTGGTCAACCGGGCGCTGCGGCAGCCGCTGGCGCCCGGTTCGACGTTCAAGCTGGTGGTGGCGTCCGCCGCGCTGGAAAACGGCCTCTACGGCTCGGTCGACGAGCCGACGAAGAGCCCCAGCCCGTACACGCTGCCCGGCACCAGCACCCCCCTGAGGAACGAGAGCGCCTCCGCCCCCTGCGAGAACGCCTCGCTGCGCGTGGCGCTCCAGTACTCGTGCAACAACGTCTTCGGCAAGGTCGCCGCCGACCTCGGGCAGGACAAGGTGCGGGCGATGGCGGAGAAGTTCGGCTTCAACACCGAGAAGCTCGACGTGCCGGTCCGGGCCTCGAAGAGCGTGTACCCGACGGAGATGGACAAGGCGCAGACGGCGCTCACCGGCATCGGCCAGTTCGAGGTGACCGCCACCCCGTTGCAGATGGCGATGGTCTCGGCGGCCCTGGCCAACGGCGGTGAGCTGGCCGCCCCGCACATGGTCTCCAAGGTGACCGACGGGGACGGCGGCACCCTGGAGGACTTCGCGGACGGCGACACGGAGCGCATCGTCTCCGCGTCCACCGCCGAGCAGCTGCGCAGCGCCATGGTCACCGTGGTGGAGCAGGGCACCGGCACCAACGCCCGGATCTCCGGCGCCGAGGTGGGCGGCAAGACGGGCACCGCCGAGAACGGCGTGGACAACAGCAACACCCCGTACGCCTGGTTCACCTCGTACGCGAAGTCCGGCGGCCAGGCGGTGGCGGTCGCGGTGGTCGTGGAGGACTCCGGCGCGGCTGCATCCGAGGTCAGCGGCAACGGCCTCGCGGCGCCGATCGCCCGGAAGATGATGGAGGCTGCGCTGCGGCGGTAGGGGCGTGTCGAAGCGCTTGCGGGACGCGGTACGCTCACGCCCCGCCCCGCACTCCGGGCGGTGACGTATCCGCACGGGCCGGGGGTGCGCGGGATCGAGCGCAGGGACGAGGTAGCTGTGGGCGCAGCCGTCGACGATGCCGCCGCCGAGTTCCATGAGTTCTTCGAGGCCCACTACGCAGAACTCGCCCGCCTCGCCCATCTGCTGACCGGTGAGGCCGATGCCGCCGACGATCTCGCGGCCGACGCGCTGCTCGCGCTCTGGCACCGCTGGGACCGGGTCCGCGAGGCCGGCCACCCGGTGGCGTACGCGCGCGGGGTCGTCGCCAACCTGGCCAGGACCCGCATCCGCAGCGCGGTGCGCGAACGCCGCCGGATCGCGCTGTTCTGGGCGCCGCGCGGCGGGGAGGGCGGCGCCGCGGACGGTCCGGACGTGCCTGCGGTGATCGACGTCCAGGAGGCGCTGCGCCGGCTGCCGTTCCGCAAGCGCGCCTGTGTGGTGCTGCGGCACGCCTTCGACCTCTCGGAACGGGACACCTCGCTGGTGCTGGGGATCTCGGTGGGTACGGTGAAGAGCCAGACCTCGCGCGCCGTCGCGGAACTGCAACGGCTGCTGACGTCCCCCGGGCCCGAGACGCCCGCCGCGCGGGTCCGGGTGGCCCTCGCGGCGCAGCGCAGCGGAGGAGACCGGTGAAGGACCAGGAGCTGACCGGGCGGCTGCGGGACGCCGCCGAGGCCCACCGCCCCGACCGGGAGCGGATGCTGGCCCGGGTCGAGCGGGGCATGGCGGCGGGCCGCGGCCCGGTACGGGCGGTGCGCCCGGCGCGCGCGGCGCTGCCGTGGCTGCGGGTCGCGGGTGCGACGGCGGCGGTCTGCGGAGTGCTGGCGGCGGGGACGTTCGCCGTCACATCGGCGGGCGACGACGGCCCGGCGCACGGCCGGCGGGTGGCGGCGGCACCGTCCGGCCCGGACCCGTCCCCCTCCCCCACCGCGGCCACGACACCGCCGATGGCGCTCGGCACCCTGCGCCCCGAGGACGGGCCGCTGTGGACGGGTGGCGTGGTCGACCCGCACAGCAACGCGTACTGGGCGCAGAGCAATGTGACGCTGCGGACGACCGAGCCGCTGTCCTCGCTCACCGTGGAACTGCGGATCGCGCTCACCGGCGGGGTGAACAGCACCGGCTCCTGGCATTCGCTGCCGGAGCCGGACTTCACCGTGTCGGCGACCGAGGACGGCGGCTACCTGGTCTACCGGTGGACGCTGAGGGCCGGCCGGACGGTCCCGGCCGGCACGCACACGTTCGCCGGGCAGTACAACCACGCGCAGGGCGAGCGGGACGCGACCGGCGACTACGTGACCGCGCACGCCGTCCGGGTCACCGGCCGGCCGGCCGCGGTGGGCGACCGCTTCGGCCAGGACCGCTGACCGGTCCGCCGGCCGGCGGACCGCCGCCGGCGTGGCGCTCCTCAGGGACGCCAGTCGCCGAACCAGGCGGCCGGGGTGTGCCGGCGGGCTTCGGCGGCGGTCAGCCGGGGGCGGTTGGCGGGGACGGTGACGCGCGCGCCGGGGCCGGTGTTGCGGTACTCGGCGAAGCGCTGCTCCTGCCACGGGAAGCCGGCCGACATCGTCCCGTACGGCTCGTCGGTGTCGATGCCCGCGCCGAGGTGGCTGTCGCGCACGGTCAGCATGGGATGTGCGGTGAGGTCGGACGAGGGCACCCAGGGGCGGGCCAGCTTGAAGTACCCGTCGGGGGCGGTGCTCGTGACACGGGAGCGCAGCACCAGGAAGCCGTGCGGGTTGGTCCCCGCGGTGCTGGGCGCGAGGACGAAGCCGTAGGGCGGTGCGGGCAGGTCGGTGCGGGCCAGGGTGCGGAAGTGGCAGCGCTCCAGGACGGCCGACGCGCGGCCGAAGACGAAGTCGACGTCCCCTTCGACGTAGCAGTCGCGGTAGTACTGGCGGGCGAAGTCGGTGAGGGAGGCCGAGTCGGCGTACAGGGTGTCCTGGTGGCCCAGGAAGCGGCAGCCGTGGAAGGCCGAGCGGTCGCCGGTGACCTTGATGGCCACGGCCTGGGTGCCGGTGTAGTCGGGGTGGCCGGCGCGCAGCCAGTCGTTGGCGAAGGTCAGGTGGCGGGCGGTGAGTCCGGCGGGCCGGGCGGTGACGGTGGCGGACCCGCTGGTGCCGTACGTGCCGGAACCGTCGGGCAGCGGGGTGCCGTTGGCGTTGTCGTACACGATCACGGTGTCACGCGGGTCGCCGCTCGCGCCGATGAGGGTGAGTCCGGTGCGTGCGGCGGGGATGTCGACGGTCTCCCGGTAGGTGCCGGGCGCGATGACCAGGGTGCGGCCGGTGCCGGCAGCGGCGTCCACGGCGTCCTGGACCCGGGTGTGGTCGCCGCGGCCGCGCGCGTCGACGTAGAGGGTCGCGGGGTCGAGGCGGCGGGCGGGTGTGCCGTAGCGCCCGAAGGGGCGGTCGTGGGCGAGGGCCGCGGGGGCGGTGCCGAGGGCGAGGGCCGTGGTGCCGCCCGCGAGGAGGGCGAGAGCGGTTCGTCTGCTGGGCATGGGCGGTACTCCACTTCTTTGCGTTCCTTGCGTTCCTTGCGTTCCTTTGCGGGGTGCGAAGGCCCCGCCGGCGCCCGGGGGCGCCGGCGGGGAGGGATGGTACGGATCAGGCGCCGGGCAGCCGGCCGGTGCCCGCTCCGATGCCCACGACGAGGGGGACGAGCAGCGGGTGGTCGATCCGGTTGCGCAGGGTCGGGGTCCAGCCGGCGCCCGAGGTGAGGTGCTCCTCGGGGACGCCCGCGTTGTGGACGGCGATCAGGTCGGTCCGGCGGCCGTTGACGTAGTTGTCGCCGGCCGTGAGCGAGGACTCGGACCACTTCTTGAGGATCTTCGCCTTGTCGAACTCGCCGCTCAGCGTGAACGCGTTGTGCTCGGCGACGAGGTGCGACTCGGCGCCGACCCCGAAGGAGTAGCCGTAGACGCTGCCCCGGGTGGCGACGAAGTAGTTGTTGTACGAGTCGACCTGTCCGAAGCGGACGCGGGGCGCGCGCTCGTTGACGTCCTTGAAGAGGTTGTGGTGCAGGGTGACGCGGAGCTTGCCCCGGTCGGTGTCCCCGGCGCCGTCGCTGTTGCCGAGGAGCATCGTCTTGTCGTGGTCCTTGAGGACGTTCCAGGAGACGGTGACGAGGTCGGCGCCCTTGACGATGTCGAAGAGGCCGTCGTGCTGCTGGTACAGCTCGTTGAAGTAGGAGGGCTGGTCGGCGTCGGGGCGGTCGCCGTCGCTGAAGGTGTTGTGGTCGACCCAGACGTGGTCGGAGCCGTAGACGACGAGGTTGTCGTACTCGGAGTTCCAGTGGCCGGTGTCGCCGTCGGTCGGGTCCCACTGCGGGAAGCAGTCGTAGGTGTCCTCGAAGGAGATGTTGCGGACGATGACGTTGGAGACGTTCTGGATCTGGATGCCGGCGCCGATGACCGTGGCGTTCCGGCCGACGCCGACGAGCGTGGTGTTGGACGGGACGTAGACGTTGACGGCGGCCTTCTGGAGCTTGGCGGAGGCGAGCCGGGCGTCCTCCAGCGGGCCGGAGGGGACCTCCTCGCGGCCCCAGGTGTCGGGGTCGTAGGCGGCGAGGTACTTGTCCAGCGTGTAGCCGTCGGTCTGGTACGCCTCGCAGTCGATCGGGTTGCCCTCGGCGTCGGCGTTGCCGTGGATGGTGCCGTCGATCCGGACGATCTTCGGGGCGTCGCCCGCGTCCTTGAAGGCGGCGATGAGTTCGGCGCGGTTGTGCACCGTGTAAACGTGGTCGGGGGTGGCGGCGGCACCGCCGGTCGTGGAGCCCTCGGCGGCGGCCCAGCCGTCGCCCTTGGCGAGGACGGCGCGATCGATGCCCCTCGTGCCGGAGTGCGGGGTGGTGGCCTGGGCGGGGATGCTCAAGGCAAGGGACAGCGACGCGCAGCCCATCGCGACGGCGATGGCACGGGCGCGCATTCTGCGTGTGGACATGACAAATCCTCGGTTCTCGTGCGGGACTGCGGGAAAGGGAGAGGGGGGTTGCCGGGCGTGGAGCGTCAGGCCTGCGGCCGGCCGGTCCACGTCCCGGGTACGTGTCCGCCGCGGCGGCGCGGCTCGTGCGGGGCGAGCACCCGCGCGTCGAGCAGGGCGCGCGCCGTCATCCGGGCCACCTCGATGGCACCGGCGGGGCGGAAGTGGGTGTTGTCCTGCCGGCCGTCCGGGTGCGGGGCCGGCGGGCGGTGCCGTGCGCCGGGGCGGGGGTGACGGCGGGTCCGTTCGTACGGTGTGTCCCGCCGCCCGCCCCGCGTCACGGGGGCCGGCCGGTGCGGAGCCGGGCCGGGGTCAGCCGTTGCCGATCTCCTTCCACTCCTTCTGGGCCTTGTTCAGCTCGTCGGCCATCTTGTCCAGGAAGTCCTTGGCCGTGGTCTTGCCGAGCAGCAGCTTCTGGAACTCCGGCTCGTTGTCGGCCTTGCTGATGTTGTTCCAGTCGGGCAGGTAGTACGGCAGCTGCACGATCTTGGTGGAGCCGTCGGTGAGGGCCTTGGCGGCGAGCTCGGTCGGCGCCGCCTCGCTGATCCACGGGTCCTTGGCGGCCTCGGTGTTGGCCGGAATGGCGCCCGCGGACTCGTTCCACTTGCTGTTGGCCTCGTGCGAGGCCGCGAACTCGATGAACTTCCAGGCGGCCGTCTTGTTCTTGCCCGACCGGAACAGGCCGAGGCCGTCGACCGGGTTGGAGACCTGGACGCGGGTGCCGCCGTCGCCGATCGGGTTGGGGACGCCGGCGAACTTGTCCTTGCCGAGGGCCTTCAGGTGGTCCTGGTAGGAGCCGAGGTTGTGGCTGAGCATGCCGATGGTGCCGGTGTCGAACTGGGCGACCATCTTGGTGAAGTCGTTGTTGACGTCGGCGGAGGGCGTCGTCTTCTTGTAGAGCGCGACGTACTTCTCCAGCGCCGCCGCGTTCTTCGCGTCGTTGAGGGTCGTCCTGTCGCCGTTCCAGAACTCCGTGATGCCCGACTGCCCGTAGGCCGCGTCGATGGCCTGGGCGATGGAGCCGGCGCCACCGCGGATGGTGTAGCCGAACTTGTTGTGCTTGGAGTCGGTGAGCTTCTCGGCCGCCTCGTAGAACTTGGCCCAGGTGGTGGGCGCTTCGAGACCGGCCGCCTCGAACAGGTCGGTGCGGTACCAGAGGGCGCCGTTGTTCGCGGAGGTCGGCACGGTGTACATGTCGTCGCCGCGCCCCGCCGCGTCCTTGACGCTCTCGACCATGCCCTCGACGAGCTTGCCGTTGAGCGAGGAGTCCTTGATCCGGTCGCCCAGCGGCTCCAGGGCCTCCTGCGACACCATGTTGGCGAGGTAGGCGGTGCCGACCCCGCCGACGTCCGGCAGGCCGCCGCCCGCGATGGCCGTGTCGTACTTGGACTGCACGTCGGCGATCGGGATCGGCACGTACTTGACCTTGATGTCCGGGTACTTCTTCTCGAAGTCCTTGATGATCTCGGTCCAGACGGCGGTACGGGGACCGCCGTTGTTGTCCCAGAAGGTGATCTCGCCCTTGCCACTGCCCTCGTTGCCGGTGTCGCTGCCGTCGTCACCGCACGCGGTCGCGGTCAGGGCGAGCACCGCCGCGAGGGAAACGGCGGCCGTGGCGCGCCCCCGCTGCGACTTCGAGATGTTCATGATCGGCTCTTCTCTCTCGGTTCTCTCGGTTCGTACGCATGAGTGGGGGGTTCGTTGGCCGGTGGTCCCGGCCGGTACGGGTGCGGGTCACGCGGTGACGTGGAAGCGGGTGAAGCGGGCCGTCCCGGCCGGGCCGGTGCCGGGCGGCGCGGTGGCGAACAGGCCGAGCAGCGCGCCGACCCAGCGCCACGGGGTGGCGGCGAAGACCTGGCCGGACGGCCGGAACCCGGCCCCGTCCCCGGTGTCGGCGAGGAACCGGCAGCGGGCGCCCGGGGCGACCTCGATCCGCAGCCGGGCCGTGGCCCCGGGCGCGGGCCTGCCGGGCGCGGCATCGCGCTCGGCGGTGGCGCCCGGCTCGGCGAACCGGTGCACGAGCCGCGCCCCGCCCCCGGCCGGCCGCTCCAGGCCGATCCAGCCGAACGCGTCCCCGAGCACCGTCAGCCCCGCCTTCGCCCCGGGGACCTCGCTGTCGAGGGCGAGCGCGACCTCGACGGTGAACGTCTCGGCGGGCAGCCGCTGGACCAGCACATGGGGCAGGGCGCGCAGGTCGTGCGCGTACGCGGTCCGTACGCAGCTGAGCCGCAGGCCGTCCCCGGCGTGCTCGACGGTCCAGCCGGGGCGCGGGTTGGCGGTCCACTGCCACTGCCTGCCGTAGCGGCCGCCCGGGAAGCTGTCGTCGCGGGCCGGGGCCTCCACGGGCTGGGCGGGCAGAGCGGGCTTGGTGTGCCTGGTGACGGGTTCGCCCGCGTCGCCGATGACCGGCCAGCCGTCGCTGTCCCAGCGCATCGGCTGGAGGTGGACCACCCGCCCGTAGGCCCCGCGCTCCTGGAAGTGCAGGAACCAGTCCTCACCGGCCGGGGTCGTGACCCAGGCGCCCTGGTGCGGGCCGTTGACCTCGGTGCGGCCCTGGGCGAGGACGACGCGTTCCTCGTACGGTCCGAAGAACTCGCGGGAGCGGAAGGCGCCCTGCCAGCCCGTCGCCACCCCGCCCGCCGGGGCCAGGATCCAGAACTCGCCGTCGCGCCGGTGGAGCTTGGGGCCCTCCAGCGTGAACCAGCCGGGCAGCGTGTCGGCGTCGATCAGGATCCTGCCCTCGTCGAGCAGTTCCCGCCCGTCGGGGCTCATGCGGTGGCCGGTGAGCCGGTTCTTGACGCCGGAGCGGGACTTGGCCCAGGCGTGGACGAGATAGGCCTCGCCGGTCTCCTCGTCCCACAGCGGGCAGGGGTCGATCAGCCCCTGGCCGGCCTTGAGCAGGTGGGGCTCGGTCCACGGGCCCCTGATGTCCTCGGCGCTGATCTGCTGGATGCCGTGGTCGGGGTCGCCCCAGAAGATCCAGAACCGTCCGGCGTGGTGGCGCAGCGAGGGCGCCCACACCCCGCAGTCGTGGCGGGGCACGGCGAAGTCGGCGGCCGGCTCCAGACGGTCCAGGGCGTGCCCGGTCAGGGTCCAGTTGACGAGGTCGCGCGAGTGCAGCAGCGGGAGGCCGGGGACGCGGCCGAAGCTGGAGGCGGTGAGATAGAAGTCGTCGCCGACCCGCACGACGTCGGGGTCGGACCAGTCCGCGCCGAGCACCGGGTTGCGGTAGGTGCCGTCGCCCGGGTCGTGTCCGAGAAGTCCCGTCGTCCGCCCGGAGGGCGTGGCCTGCGGCGTCCGGTGCTTCCCCGAGTTCTCGGTCCTGGGGCGCTCGCCGGGGGCGTTCACGCGGTCACCGCCCGGCGGACGAGGGCGGCGGCGCCGGCCCGGTCGAGCCGGCCGTCCGCGACGACGGTGACGATCCGGCGGACGAGGGTGGCGCCCGCGGGGACGGGGAGCCGTTCGGCGGCGGCGAGGGACGAGCCGACGCCCGGGTACTCGGCGGTCCGCACGAACCACGGGTCGCGGCGGGTCTCATCGGTCGCCCCGGCGAAGACCAGGGACCAGCCGTCGCCGCAGAGCGCGACCCAGTCGGCGGCCCGCCCGTGCACCGCCTCCTCGCCGGCCGCGGACGCGCTGAACACGGCGGGCGGCGCGGCCTCCTTGGGGGCGCGCCAGAAGAAACCGCCGTATCCGGCGCCGGGGCGGCCGTTGGTGGCGGGGCTGCCGATCGACAGGTCCGTGGAGCCGGGGTTGGTGAGCGAGAAGGAGAGGTCGAGCGCCCAGGCGGTGCCGGAGAGCGCGGCGGTGGCCACTGTGCGGTGTTCGCGCAGCAGTTCGCCGCCTTCGGCCTCCCAGCTCAGCTCCTGGACAAATCCGTCCGGGTCGCACAGCTTCCAGCCGAGGTGGCGCTGCACGCCGTGGTTGTCCAGCTCGGTCGGCCCCCGGCCCCGGACGAAGGTGCGCCCGCCCCAGAAGTTGCGCCCGGCGACGTCGGGGACGGCGACGGACGCGCCCAGGTGGTGGAGGTGGTCGGCGGGGCGCTCCTCGGTGACGGGGGTGCCGCCGAGGGTGGTGACCGGGTGGAGGTAGGGGCGTCCCGCGGTGTCGGGGAGGTAGGTGTAGCGGCCGACCGGGCGGCCGGCGCAGCTGAGGAGCGCGGTGGCGGTCATGGGGAGCTCACCTCGGTGGGGAGCGCCCAGGGGGCGCCGAGTTCGGAGAAGAGCGCGAGGGTCTCGGCGCCGGACGCGACGAGGGCGTCGATGCCGCGCACCACCCGGCGGGTGGCGCCGGAGCCGGGCACGGCGGCGGTGTGCCAGGCGCCGGACGGCAGGGCGCGGGGTTCGGGGGCGGTACGTACGGCCTCGACGACCTCCATGAACGCGCCGGTGTTCCGCGGTGGTACGAGGAGCGGCGTGTCCCGCACGAGGTGGTCGACCAGGTTCTCCAGGAGGTCGGTCCGCCCGTGCACCGTCTCCAGGGGGCCGTGCCCGGCCCGCTGGACGAGGACGCGGTCCTGCTTGTACCAGAAGGTGATGCGGCCGCGGTCGCCGTGGACGATGACATAGGGCTCCCCGGCCTGTTCCGCGCAGAGGGTGACGGCGGCGGTGACGGGCGGCCCCGAGGTGGTGGTGACGCGTACGCAGGAGGTGTCGTCGGCCTCGATGTCGTGGGCGCGGAAGAGTTCCGTGTCGATGGAGGCGACGTCCTCGGCGGTGGTGGTGCCGGCGAGTTCGAGTGCGGTGGCGACGGCGTGGGCGAGCGGGTTGGTCAGGACGCCGTCGACCACGTCGGTGCCGCCGAGCCTGCGCCGCCCGGCCCAGGGCGCCCGCCGGTAGTAGGCGTCGTCGCGGACCCAGGCGCCCGCGGCCCCGTAGCCCCGTACGGTGCCGATGGCTCCGGTGCGTACGAGTTCGCGGATGGCGGGTACGGCGTGCGAACCGAAGGACTGGAAGCCGACCTGGCAGGCGATGCCGGCGTCGCGCACCCCGGCCAGAATGCGGTCGAAGTCGGCGCGGGTCGCGGCGGGCGGCTTCTCCAGGAGGAGGTGGACGCCGCGTCCGGCGGCGGTGAGGGCGAGGTCGGTGTGGGTCTGGATGGGGGTGCAGATGACGGCGGCGCGGGCCCCGGTGGAGTCCAGGAGGGTGCCGAAGTCGACGGACTGCTCGGGGAGTTCACCGGCGAAGGCGTCGAGTTCGGAGGCGTCCAGCGGGGTGAGTTCGCAGATGCCGGCGAGCCGCACGAGGCCCTGGTGCTGGAGGCGGCGGATGTTGGCGAGGTGCTGGCGGCCGTGCCCCCGGGCGCCGGCGAGGACGATCGGGACGGGCGTGGCGGTGTGGGGCGTGTTCATGTCCGTCACCCCTTCACGGCGCCGGCGCTGAAGCCGGTGATCAGCCACTTCTGGATGAAGGCGAAGACGATCACCACGGGGACCGCGGCGATCACCCCGCCCGCCGCCAGCGCGCCCAGGTCGACGCTGTCCGCGCCGATGAGGGTGTTCAGGCCGACCGGGATCGTCTGCTTGTCCTGCTCGCTGAGGAACATCAGCGCGAACAGGAAGTGGTTCCAGCTGTGCACGAAGGCGAAGGAGCCGACGGCGATGAGGCCGGGCCGCAGCAGCGGCAGCACGACCGCGCAGAAGGCCCGGAAGCGCGAGCAGCCGTCCACCCAGGCGGCCTCCTCCAGCGAAGGGGGCACGTTCTTGATGAATCCGCTGATCAGGATGATGGAGAGGGGCAGCTGGAAGACGGTCTCGGCGATGACCACGCTCCCCAGGGAGTTGATCAGCTGGAGGTTCTTGAAGATCTCGAAGAGCGGTACGAGCATCAGCGCGCCGGGGATGAACTGCGAGCACAGCAGCGCCAGCATGAAGCCGTTCTTGATCTTGAAGTCGAACCGGGCGAGCGCGTAGCCGCCGGCCAGCGCGACGAGGGTGGTGCTGATCAGGGTGCAGATCCCGACGATCATGCTGTTCTGGAAGAAGAGGGCGAAGCTGCGCTCGTTCCAGACCTTGGAGAAGTGCTCCCCGGTCATCGGCCACGGCACCAGCGAGGTGGAGCCGGCGGGCCGGACGGCGAAGAGGAACATCCAGTAGAACGGGACGAGCGTGAAGACCAGGTAGACGCCGAGCGGCACGTAGATCTGCCAGCGCGGCACCTCGTCGAAGGCGCGCTCGCGGCCGGGCCTGCGGCGCGGTGTGGCGGGCGGCGGGCCGGCGGGGGCGGCCGGCCGTGCGGAGTGGGTGCCGTTCTTCTCGGCGAGGGCGGCAGTCACTTGTGGTCGCCTCCGAACTTGCTCAGGCGCAGATAGACGATCGAGCAGAAGAGGAGGATCACGAAGGCGACGGTGGTGAGCGCGGAGGCGTAGCCGAAGTCGTGGCCCTCGATGCCTGTGTTGGCGACGTAGAGCGGCAGGGTGGTGGTCTCGCCGGCCGGTCCGCCGCCGGTGAGCGTGTAGAGGAGGTCGACGTTGTTGAACTCCCAGACGCCGCGCAGCAGCGTGGACAGGATGATCGCGTCGCGCAGGTGGGGCAGGGTGATGTGGAAGAACTGCCGCATCCGTCCGGCGCCGTCGACGGAGGCCGCCTCGTACAGCTCCTTGGAGACGGACTGGAGGTCGGCGAGGATGAGGATGGCGAAGAAGGGGACCCCGCGCCAGAGTTCGGCGACGGTCGCGGCCCAGAAGACGGTGCCGGTGTCGGAGAGCACGGAGGTGCCGTAGTCGCCGATCCCGGCGTCCGCGAGGTAGCGGCTGAAGCCCGTCGAGGAGTTGTAGAGCAGGATCCAGATGGTGCTGGTCAGCACGCCGGAGACGGCCCAGGGCGAGAAGACCATGGCGCGGGAGATGCCCCGGCCGATGAAGCTCTGGTTCACGATCAGGGCCAGTGCGAGCCCGAGGGTGAGCTGGAGCGCGACCTGCACCACGACCCACTGGGCGCTGAAGCCGAGCGTCGTCCAGAACTGGTCGTCCTCGGTGAAGATCCGGGTGAAGTTGTCGAAGCCCGCGAAGCCGTTCCGCCAGGGTTTGGTGACGTTGTAGTTCTGCAGGCTGTAGTAGAAGACGCTGACCACCGGGTAGGCGATGAAGCCGAGCATCAGCAGCCCCGCGGGGGCGATCAGCAGATACGGCAGCCGGCGGGGGCTCGCGGAGCGGCGCCTGGGCACCTTGGGCGGTGTGGCCGCGGCGGAGGCTTGGGCCATGACACGTCTCCGTTCTCTCTGTACGGGGGTGCGGGCGGTGCGGGGGTGGTGCCGGGCGGTGCGTGGAGTGCGCAAGCGCTTACCGCATGGTGTTCGGTATGCCGAACAAGGCGGGCGCCGGAATTCCGCTGGGGCCGTTCAGCCGGCGTACGGGTCGGGCACTTCTCCCGGCCGGGCCAGGAAGGCGAAGTCGCAGCCGGTGTCGGCCTGGGTGATCTGGTCCTGGTAGAGCGCGCCGTAGCCGCGCTCGTACCGCTGGGGCGGCGGGGTCCACTCGGCCCGGCGCCGGGTCAGCTCCTCGTCGGACACGCCGAGGTCCAGCCGCCGCGCCTCGACGTCCAGGGTGATGAGGTCACCGGTACGGACGAGCGCGAGGGGCCCGCCGACGTAGGACTCGGGCGCGATGTGCAGCACGCAGGCGCCGTAGCTGGTGCCGCTCATCCGGGCGTCGGAGAGCCGCACCATGTCCCGTACGCCCTGCTTCAGCAGGTAGTCGGGGATCGGCAGCATGCCGTACTCGGGCATGCCGGGACCGCCCTTGGGACCGGCGTTGCGGAGCACCAGGACGTGGTCCGCGGTGAGCGCGAGCGCCGGGTCGTTGATGGTGCGCTGCATCTCCTTGTAGTCGTCGAAGACGACCGCGGGTCCGGTGTGGCGCAGCAGGTGCGGTTCGGCGGCGATGTGCTTGATGACCGCGCCGTCCGGGCAGAGGTTGCCGCGCAGCACCGCCACCCCGCCCTCGTCGGCGAGGGGGTGGTCGCGCTCCCGGATGACGTCGCTGTCGTGGACGAGCGCCCCGTCGAGCTGTTCGCGCAGGGTGTCGTGGGCGACGGTGGGCCGGTCCAGGTGCAGGACGTCGGTGAGCCGGGCGAGGAAGCCGGGCAGCCCGCCGGCGAAGTGGAAGTCCTCCATGAGGTACTTCCCGCCGGGCCGGAGGTTGGCGAGCACGGGGACGGTACGGGCGATGCGGTCGAAGTCGTCCAGGGTGAGCTTGATCCCGGAGCGGCCCGCCATCGCGATGAGGTGGATGACGGCGTTGGTGGAGCCGCCGAGCGCGAGGACGGTGGCGACGGCGTCCTCGTACGCCTCCGCCGTGAGAATCTCCGACAGTTTCCGCTGCTGCCACACCAGTTCGACGATCCGGAGCCCGGACCGCGCGGCCATCCGGTCGTGGCCGGAGTCGACGGCCGGGATGGAGGAGGCGCCGGGGACGGTGACGCCGAGGGCCTCGGCGGCGGCGGTGAGGGTGGAGGCGGTGCCCATGGTCATGCAGTGGCCGGGTGAGCGGGCGAGGCCGTTCTCCAGTTCGCCCATCTCGCAGTCGCCGATGAGCCCGGCACGCTTGTCGTCCCAGTACTTCCACATGTCGGTGCCGGAGCCGAGGACTTCGTTGCGCCAGTGCCCGGGGAGCATCGGCCCGGCCGGTACGAAGACGGTCGGCAGGTCGACCGAAGCGGCGCCCATCAGCAGCGCCGGTGTCGACTTGTCGCAGCCGCCGAGCAGCACCGCGCCGTCGACCGGATAGGAGCGCAGCAGCTCCTCGGTCTCCATCGCCAGCATGTTGCGGTAGAGCATCGGGGTCGGCTTCTGGAACGTCTCCGAGAGCGTGGAGACCGGGAATTCGAGCGGGAAGCCGCCCGCCTGCCAGACCCCGCGCTTGACGGCCTGCGCGCGTTCGCGGAGGTGGACGTGGCAGGGGTTGATGTCGGACCAGGTGTTGAGGATCGCGACGACCGGCTTGCCGAGGTGCTCCTCGGGGAGGTAGCCGAGCTGCCGGGTGCGGGCGCGGTGGCTGAAGGAGCGCAGCCCGTCGGTGCCGTACCACTGGTGGCTGCGCAGTTCCTCGGGGGCGATGCGGGCGGCGGTCATATGGACCACCCGGCGATCTCGTCGGCGACCTCGGCGCGCTGGGCCTCGGGCAGCTCCCGGCTGGGCGGGCGCACCGCGCGGTCGCACAGCCCGAGGGCGGCCAGCGCCTCCTTGATGACGGTGACGTTGTTGGCGGACTGCCGGTCGGCGCGCAGCTCCTCGAAGCGGCGGATCTGCTCCCAGACCTTCATGGCGGCCGGGTGGTCCCCGGCCCGCAGCGCCTCCAGCATGGCCAGCGAGACGCCGGGCGCCACGTTGACGAGACCGGAGGTGAATCCGGTGGCCCCGGCGGAGAAGTAGGACGGCGCGTACAGCTCGGCGAGCCCGGCGACCCAGACGAACCGCTCCAGCCCCGCGTCCCGGGCGAACGCGGCGAACCGGGCGGCGTCCGGCACGGCGTACTTGACGCCGATGACGTTGGGGCAGCTGTCGGCGAGGGCCGCGAGGCAGGCGCCGTCGAGGTGCGGGTTGCGGATGTAGGGGACGACGCCGAGTCCGGGGACGGCCTCGGCGATGGCCCGGTGGTAGTCGACCCAGCCGTCCTGCGAGACGTACGGGTGGACGGGCTGGTGCACCATCACCATCTCGGCGCCCGCGTCCCGGGCGTGCTCGGCGGCGGCGACGGCGGTCGGCACATCGTGCCCGACGCCGACCAGGACCGTGGCCCGGCCGCCGGCCTCCTCGATGGTCAGCTCGGTGACGGTGCGCCGCTCCTCGGGGGTGAGCGCGTAGAACTCCCCGGTGTTGCCGTTCGGGGTGACGATGCGCACGCCGCCGTCGAGCAGCCGGCGCAGCAGGGCGCGGTGCGCCGCCGTGTCGATGGTCCCGTCCCCGGCGAACGGGGTGACCGGGATCGCCACGACATCTGCGAGGGCCGCCTTCAGCGGTGTGAGGTCCATGCGGACTGGCCTTTCGTCGGTGTGCGGGGTCACGCCGCGTCGCCCCCGTCCTCGTCGTCGGGGAAGGCGCGGCGGACGAACGACGCGATGTGGTCGTGCAGAGCCCCGGCGGCCGCGTCCGCGTCGTCGGCGAGCGCGAGCCGCAGGATCTCCCGGTGCTCGGCCGCCTCCCGCTCCCAGGACGGGATGGCCGACCAGGCGACCGTCGACACGAGCGCGGCCTGATCGCGGACCTCGTCGAGCATCCGCGCCAGCAGCGGGTTGCCGCAGGGCAGGTAGAGCGCCCGGTGGAAGTCCCGGTTGGCGAGCGAGCGGTCGGCCTTGTCGCCCGCCGAGTCCGCCCGCTCCAGGGCCTCCTGCGCCGCGTCGAGGGACGCCTTGCGGGTGATGGAGCGGCGCAGCGCCTCGGGTTCGAGCAGCAGCCGTACGTCGTACACCTCGCGGGCCATGGCCGCGTCGACCAGCCGCACGGTGGTGCCCTTGTACTGGCTCATGACGACGAGCCCGGTGCCGGCGAGCGTCTTGAGCGCCTCACGGACGGGGGTCTTGGAGACCCCGAACTGTGCGGCGAGCTCGGTCTCCACGAGCGCCTGCCCCGGCCTCAGTTGCGCCGTGAGGATCGCGTGCTTGATCGCCTCCAGCACGTACTGGGTCCGGGACGGAATCGGGGTGGGCGCAAAGGTCATGGGTGAAGGGCTCTCACATCTCGCGTATCGCGTCTCATATATGACGTACGAAGTACGACGCGATGAAGCTAGAGGCGCCGCAAATGTTTCGTCAACGCTTCTGACAAAAGAACTTCGCGGAACCAGGACATGCGCCGTACACGTATTCCGCGTCCCCTCCCGGGGGCCCGGCGGGGTACGGCATCTGCCCGATGCCTCGCGGGGGCCTCAGTCGCCAGCCTGACAGGGCAACGGATGCGCAGGTCAGGAAGGTTCGGTGGGTGCGATGGCGGCGGGGCGGGTACTGAGGGACCGGACGGCGGGGCTGTTCCTCGCGGCGGTCGTCGTGTCGGGATTCGGCAGTTCGGCGATGACCCTGGCGGCCGGGATCTGGGTCAAGTCGCTGACGGGCTCGGACAGTCTGGCCGCGCTCGCGCTGTTCGCCGTCTGGCTCCCGGTCCTGTGCGGCCCGCTGCTCGGCGCCCTGGCCGACCGCCTGCCGCGCAAGCCGCTCCTCGTGGGCACGAACCTCACCATGGCCGTGCTGCTGACCACCCTCACGACGGTGGACTCGGCGGGACGGGTCTGGCTGCTGTTCGCGGTCCTGGTGCTGTACGGCTGCGCCTCGGTCCTGCTGGACTCCGCCGAATCGGCCCTGGTCGCGGGGGCCGTCGCCCCCACCCTGCTCGGGGACTTCAACGGCCTGCGGATGACGGCCAACGAGGGCATGAAGCTGGTGGCTCCGCTGACCGGCGCCGCCCTGTACGCCCGCTTCGGCGGCGGCGCGGTAGCCCTGCTGGACGCGGTCTCCTTCACCCTGGCCGCCGGACTCTACGGTCTGCTGCGGGTGCGGCGGACGGCCCCCGCACCCCGCGGCGCGGGCGGCTGGTCCGCCGGGCTGCGGCAGCTGTGGGGCTCCCCGGTGCTGCGCCCCCTGGTCCTCGCCGCCTCGGCCACGATGCTGTGCGCGGGGCTCAACGGGGCGACCCTGTACGCCGTCGTGGACGGCACGCTGGGCCACTCCCCCACGTTCGCGGGGGTGCTGTCCGTCGCGCAGGGCGCCGGGTCCGTCGCGATCGGGCTGCTGGCGGGCCCGCTGATGCGCCGGCTGCCGGGACGGGTGTTCCCGGCGGCCGGGATCGCCGTGTTCGGGCTGGCGGTGGGCCTGCGGGCGGTGCCCGACGACGCGGTGGCGCTCACCGCCTGCGCCCTGATCGGGGCCGGGCTGCCGTGCGTGCTGATCGCCGCGCTGACGGCGGTGCAGCGGGAGACGCCGGACGCGGTGCTGGGCCGTACGGCGGCGAGCGCGGACACGCTGATGATGTCGCCGAACGCGGTGGCGCTGGGCATCGGGGCGGTGCTGGTGGCCCGGGTGGAGATGTCGGTGCTGCTGCCGCTGGTGGGCGCGGTGGCCCTGCTGACGGCGGCGCTCCTGCTCACGGGCCGGCGGGAACCCGCCCCCGCCGGCCCGCGCGTGTCACCCGAGGCGTGAGAGTGCCCCGGCGACGGCTTCCAGGTCCGGGCCGGAGGCCAGCCCCCCGTGGTACAGCCGCAGTTGGTCCGCCCCGAGCGAGGCCGCGTGGGCGGCGTCCCGCTCCAGCGTGTCCGGGCTGCCGCCCATCCCCCGCACCACGGTGAGGTTGGCCGCGATGATCCCGTCCCGGCCGGCGAACGGTCCGAGCACGGCCTCCCGCACCGCGTCGGTACCGGTGCAGGGCAGCACCACCCCGTCCGCCACGGTCAGGACGTGCCCGGGTTCGACTCCCACGTTCGCCCCGGACCTGTACGGTGCCGGATCGGCGTGCAGCAGCACCTGGAACCCGGGGTCCGCGGCCTCCCGCACCGCACCGGCCACCGCCTCCTGAAGCCCCCGGGCCACCTCGGTCCGCCACCGCAGGGTGGCCGCCGCGAGGTCGGCGCCGAGCAGCCTGCCGACCGCGTCCCACCCGGCGTCCGGGGCCCCGCCACCGGCCCAGACCGGCTCCAGCGCACCCCGTACGGCCGCGCCCAGTTCCTCGGCGTCCAGCCCCTGCCCGGCGTAACCGGCCCGGCAGGCACCGCAGAAGCACAGCGACATCAGATACTGCGCCGCGTCCCCGAGCCCGACACCCGCCACCTTGTCGTGGGCGTGCAGATGGGCGAAGCCGTACCAGCCGCAGGACTCCAGTTCGGTGCCCCGCGCCCCCTCCCGCACCGCTGCCTCCGCCGCCAGGTCCACCAGATAGGCCCGGACCTCCGGCTGCGCGACGCAGGGCGCCCACGGGTAGAGGTCCCCGTAGGCATTGACCACGGAGGTCCGCGGATGCTCCGCGCCCAGCCGGGAGTTGTGCGCGAGCACCACCCAGCTGTGCACGTCGAGCCCGGCACCGGCCAGCGCGCCCGCGGCCTCGGCGAAGGGGTCGTCCGATGCGACCCACGCCTGCTCGTACGGGCGCAGCGCCCGCCCCGCCCACCGCGAGGCGTCCGGCGGGTACAGCACCGCCGCGTGCTCGGCGGTGACGATGCGGCGGGCGGGATGGCGGGGGGTCAGCGCCCGGGTCGAGTGGTAGGCGGAGGCGAGCGTCACCTGCTGGACGCCGAGGTCCGCGATGCGGGCGGGGGCGTCGGGGTCCCCCACGACGTCCCACGGGTAGAGGAAGACGGAGGTCTTCACGCGTGCCCCCCGGCCCCGTGCGGCTCCAGCAGCGCGCGGCCGCTCGCGATGATCTCCGTCAGCTCCTCGATGTGCGCGGCCGGCGGCTCGGTGAGCGGGCTGCGCACCTCCCCGACGTCCAGCCCCTGGAGCCGGACGCCCGCCTTGACCAGCGATACGGCGTAACCGCGCCCTTGGGCCCGCAGCTCGACGAGCGGCCGGTAGAACGTGTCCAGCAGCGCGTTGACCAGCCCGTCGTCGCCGGAGTGCAGGGCCCGGTAGAAGGCCAGGGCGATGTCCGGGGCGAAGGCGAAGACGGCGGACGAATAGAGCGTGACGCCGATGCCCCGGTAGGCGAGGCCGGTGAGCTCCGCGGTGGGCAGCCCGTTGAAGTACAGGAAGTCCCGCCCCGGCAGCCCGGTTCTGACCGCGCTGACGATGCGCTGCATCAGGTCCAGGTCGCCGTAGCCGTCCTTGAGGCCGATGATCCCCGGCGTCCGCGCCAGGGCGACGACCGTCTCCGGGGCGAAGACCGCGTTGTCGCGCTGGTACACGATCGTCTCGATGCCGGTGGCCCCGGCCAGCGCCGTGTAGTGCGCCAGCAGCCCCGCCTGGTCCGCCTGCACCAGGTACGGCGGCATCGCCAGCAGCCCGTCCGCGCCGGCCTCCTCGGCCAGCTCCGCGAACCGGACCGCCAGCGCGGTGCCGTATCCGGCTCCCGCCACGACCGGCACCTGTCCCGCGGTCTCCTCCACCGCGGCGGCGACGACGAGCCGGAACTCCTCCGGCGTCAGCGCGTGGAACTCCCCGGTGCCACAGCACGCGAACACCGCCGCCGCACCGGCGTTGACGCCCCGGCGGACGTGGGCCCGGAAGGCCTCCACGTCGACGGAGCCGTCCGCGCGGAAGGCGGTAACGGGGAAGAACAGCGGCCCGGCGACAGCGGTAAGCCGGACGGCAAGCGGATCTGAGCTCACGGGCGCTCCCTGAAGCGTGCGCATCTCTGATTAACGTCCACACATATGAACGCTCCCAAGCTAGGCCCCTCCGGGCGCCGCGGTCAAGGCGGTTGCCCCGCGCCGGGGCGGAGGGTTCCGTCCTCAAGCGCCGGACGGGCTTGGGTGGGGCGTCGGTCCCCGTGGGTTTGGCCCGGTCCGGCCGACCGGTTCCGTCCTCAATCGCCGGACGGGCTTGGGTGGGCGCCGGCCCCCGTGGGTTTGCCCTGGTCCCAACCGGAGGGTTCCGTCCTCAATCGCCGGACGGGCTGAAGAGCACGCCTGCGCGTCCCGGGTGGGGTCCGGGGTCCCTCCGGGGCGTCTCCTCAAACGACGAACGTTCCGCCGGTACGCAGCCGCACCCGGGTATCCGTTCGTCGTCCTGCGGGGACTCCCCTGCACGCCCCCGGACCGGCCGCCACGCGTCTGCGACAGACGTACCACCGGCGTACAGACGCAGGTGGACGTGGGTGGGGGCGCGCAGGGCAGTCCCCGCAGAAAATGGCGTACGACCGGGGTTCATCGCGTCGTCGGGTGAACACGCCATTTTTGAGGAGTCTGCCCGGAGGGACCCCGCCCCCACCCACCGGACGGTGGGCGACCCGCACCCCACGGACGACGACACCCCCAAGCCCGTCCGGCGATTGAGGACGGAACCCCGCACCTTGACCCCCGCACCCCCACCCCATACCTTGTCCACGCATGTGAACCTGATCCAAGAGGAGACCCCGCATGCCCGCCCCCACCCCTCGCACCGTCCTGCTCACCGGCGCCGCAGGCGGCCTCGGCACGCTGATGCGTGAGCTGCTGCCCGCCCACGGCTACACACTGCGCCTGTTCGACATGGTGCCGATCGAGGGCGAGCCGGACGCGATCACCGCCGACCTGGGCGACAAGGACGCGCTGCGCGACGCCGTGCGGGGGGTCGACGCGATCATCCACCTCGCGGGCATCTCCCTGGAAGCCCCGTTCGAGAAGATCCTCAGGGCGAACATCGAGGGCACGTACAACCTGTACGAGGCCGCGCGAGCGGCCCACGTGCCGCGGATCGTGTTCGCCTCGTCCAACCACGCCATCGGCTTCACACCGCGCCCGCAGGCGGGCGCCCCGCTGATCCCTGTGGACACGCCGCGCCGCCCGGACACGTTCTACGGCCTGTCGAAGTCGTTCGGCGAGGACCTCGCCCAGCTGTACTGGGACCGGCACGGCCTGGAGACCGTGTCCATCCGCATCGGCTCCTGCTTCCCGGAGCCGACCTCGGTGCGGATGCTGTCGGTGTGGATGAGCCCCGCCGACGGCGCCCGCCTGTTCGACGCCGCGCTCACCGCGGCGGACGTCGGGCACACGGTCGTGAACGGCTCGTCGGACAACACCCGCCTGTGGTGGGACCTGACGTCCGCGCGGGCGCTGGGTTACGAGCCGCAGGACGACTCGGAGCCGTACGCGGCGAAGCTCGTCGCGGAGCAGGGCGAGCTGGACCCGGAGAACCCGGACCACGCCCACCTCGGGGGCCACTTCTGCACGAACCCGCCGATCTGGCCGCACTGAGCACGGATAAATACCCGCGCCCGGGAGCGTACCCGGCAGGCATGATGCGGTCATGACGAGACCTTCGGGATTCCGGTACGAGCAGCACGGCGACGCGAGCGTCACCATCACCCACCACGGCCGCCCGGCCGGCACCCTGCGCGGCGGCCGGGCGGAGAAGTTCCTGGCGGAGGTGGAGTCGGGGGACGCCCAGCTGGTGATGGCCCGCTGGACGGGGGCGTACAAGCACGGGAACGAACGGACCGCGCGCAACCACCCCAGAAACAGATGACATGAGCTGACAAAGCGACGCGGAACCGACGCCGCGTCCGGACGGGCGAACCCAGCGAAAGGTAAGGGAACGGCAAAGCCGGGTCGTTCGTTCACCCGGGCATGACCGCTATGACACCTGGCTCGAACCTCCCGCTCCCCGCCGTCCGCGTGGCGGTCGACGTCTCCGCGCCGGTCAGGCTCGACGTGTCGGGCCTGCTGCTCACCGCCGACGGCAAGGTGCGCTCCGACGACGACTTCATCTTCTACAACCAGCCCTCGGGCCCCGGTGTGACCTACCGCTCCGGCGGCGGCAGCGCGCCGGACGCCATCGTGGTGGACACCGCCGCCGTGCCCGCCGGCATCGAGAAGATCGTGGTCACGGCGAGCCCGGACGGGGCCGGTCAGACCTTCCAGGGCATCGAGCCGACCGCCACCGCGCGCAACGCGGACGACGGCAGCGTGCTCGCCTCGTTCACCCCGCCCCAGCTGGGTTCCGAGACCGCGCTCGTGGTCATGGAGATCTACCGGCGCGGTGGCGCGTGGAAGGTCCGCGCGGTCGGCCAGGGCTACGCGAACGGGCTGGCGGGCATCGCCACCGACTTCGGCGTCACGGTCGACGAGGAACCCGCCACCACACCCGCCCCGGCGGCCCCCCTGGCCCCGGCCACCGCACCGCCCCCGCCCCCCGCCGCCCGGGTGGACCCGCGCATCGCGCCCCCGGCCCCGACCGCCCCCACGGCGCCCCCGGCCCCGACCGCGCCGCCCGCGCCCCCCGCGTCGGCCCCCGGCCGGATCAGCCTCGACAAGGGCCGGGTCAGCCTGCGGAAGAACGAGACGGTGTCGCTGGTCAAGGGCGGGAAGCCGCTGCTGTCCCGGGTCAAGATGGGCCTCGGCTGGGAGCCCGCGTACCGCGGCAAGGACATCGACCTGGACGCCTCGGTCATCGCGTACGGGCCCCAGCGCAACCACCTGGACAGCTGCTACTTCGGCAAGCTGTCGATCCTCGACGGCGCGGTCAAGCACTCCGGGGACAACCTCACGGGCGAGGGCGAGGGGGACGACGAGGTGATCGTCGTGGACCTGGGCCGGATTCCCCCGGAGGTGACCGGCCTGGTGTTCACGGTCAACTCGTTCACGGGCCAGAAGTTCACCGAGGTGGCCAAGGCCTACTGCCGGCTGGTCGACGCGGCGACGGACGAGGAGCTGGTCCGCTTCGACCTGACGGGGGCCGAGCCGCAGACGGGCGTGATGATGGCCAAGCTGATCAGGCAGTTCACCGGGGAGTGGGAGATGACCGCGGTGGGCGACTTCGTGAAGTCGCGCACGGTGCGCGGCATGGTCAAGCCCGCCGCCCAGGCCCTGTAGGGGCCGTGAACGTCTTCAGGGGCCGCCCGCACGGTCGGCGGGGGCCCCTGAGGACGGTCGGCGGAACGGATAAGGAGGAGGCGTGTGCTCGTCGCTTCTCTCAGAGCTTGGTCAGCTTGGAGTAGGGGCTCAGGATCCTGCCCTGGCGCCCCGAGAAGTCGATGAGTACCGCGTCGTTGTCGCCCTCGACCGCGAGTACGCGTCCGAGGCCGAACTGGTCGTGCGAAACCCTGTCGCCCACATCGAACAATTCGACCGGTGGGGCCGCCTGGGCCGGGCGGTTGAAGGGACTGGAAGGCAGGTGGCGCCGGGAGCCGGCTGACTGTTTCATTACCTTGAGTATGCGCCTCGGGAACGCCCGGCGCCATGCCCTGCCACCTCTGGGGCCCCAACTGATACCGGATTTGTAATCAGGGATTCCGCTACGGCCCCACCCCTCCGGGCCCCTCTGGAAGCGCTTCCGCCCAAGCCCCGCCGGGCCACAGCCCCCTGCCGTCAGTGGTTCGGCTGCCGCTTCCACGGACCGGTGATGGCGACCATGATTCCCGGCGTCTGGATGTTGGCGTACAGCGTTTTGCCGTCCGGCGAGAACGTGACACCGGTGAATTCGCTGTACTCCGGCTCCGCCTCGGTGCCCAGGTTCAGCTCGTTGCGCGCGATCGGGTAGGTGCGGCCGCTCTCGGTCGCCCCGAAGAGGTGCTGGATGCCCTCGCCGTCCTCGGCGATGACCAGGCCCCCGTAGGGCGAGACGGTGATGTTGTCCGGGCCGTCGAAGGCGCCGTCCTCGGAGGGGTCGGCGTTGACGCCGAGGAGCACCTTGAGGGTCAGCGTGCGGCGCTTCGGGTCGTAGAACCAGACCTGGCCGTCGTGCTGGACGGGGCTCTCGTCCCGGGCGAACGAGGAGACGATGTACGCGCCGCCGTCGCCCCACCACATGCCTTCCAGCTTGCGGGCGCGGGTGATCTCCTGGTCACCGAACTGCTTGCGCACGGGCACGGTCCCGGCATCGCGGTCGGGCACGTCGACCCAGTCCACGCCGTACACGGTGCCGATCTTCGTGGCCCGGGAGAGGTCGTCGACGAATGCGCCGCTCCGGTCGAAGCACTTGGTGGCCTGGAGCACCCCGGCGTCGTCGGCGAGGGTGCGCAGCTTGCCGCGGCCGTGCCGGAAGCCGTGCGGCGGGACCCAGCGGTAGAGCAGCCCGTTGGGGCCCGCAGCGTCCTCGGTGAGGTAGGCGTGGCCCTGCTTGGGGTCGATGACGACCGCCTCGTGCGCGTACCGGCCGAAGGCCTTGACGGGGCGCGGGGAGCGGTTGGCGCGCCTGTCGGACGGGTCGACCTCGAAGACGTAGCCGTGGTCCTTGAGCAGGCCGTTGGTGCCGGCCCTGTCCTCGGTCTCCTCGCAGGTGAGCCAGGTGCCCCACGGGGTGGTGCCGCCGGCGCAGTTGGTGGAGGTGCCGGCGATGCCGACCCACTCGGCGGTGCGGCCGTCGCGGCGGGTCTCCACGACGGTGCAGCCGCCAGCCGCGACCGGGTCGTAGACGAGGCCGTCGGTGAGCGGAACCGGGTGTTCCCAGTCGGCGCGGGTGCCGCTCAGCTCGTGGTTGTTCACCAGCAGCGTCACACCGCGCGCGCCCTCGAAGGCGGCCGTGCCGTCGTGGTTGGAGGGGGTGTACTCACCGCTCTCCAGCCGGGTGACACCACAGTGCGTGATGATCCTGTACGAGAAGCCGGCGGGCAGCGCGAGTATGCCCTTCGGGTCGGGGCGCAGCGCGCCGTACCCGGGTTCGCGCCCGTGCCCGTGGCCGTCGTGGCCGTGGCCGCCGTGGCCGTGGCCGTCGTGGCCGTGGCCGGTGTCCCCGGCGGCGAGGGCGCCGGGCGCGGTGGCCAGCGCGGCGACGGTTCCGGTGAGGGCGATGCCGGCACCCGTGAGGGCGGACTGCCTGGTGAATTGCCTGCGCGTGAAGGCCATCAGGTACTCCTGGTGCTGCGGGGGCGTGTTGCTGACAGGCCCACCGTTGCGGCCATGCCCCAACACCAGTTGAACCGGTGGCGACGTCGGGGTGGCCCTTTCGGGGAGCATCGACAGCGGGAGGGCGGCCCGTACCCGGCCGCCCTCCCGTCACGCCTCCCGGCCCCTCACCGGCCGGTTCAGTCGGCCGAGCCGCCCCGCGAGCGCGCCTTGAACGCGGCCTTACGGGCGTCCTTGGCCTGCTTCTTGTCGCTGTGCAGCCGCCCCATCGCCTCCAGCACGTCCGCCGTCGCCGGGTGGTCGACCCGCCAGGCCTCCTCGAAGAAGCCGCTGTGCTGGCCGGACAGGCCCTCGACCAGGCCCTGGAGTTCGTCCAGGTCGCCGTCCGCCTCCAGCTGGGCGGCGATCGTGTCGATGGCGAGCCAGAAGATCATCGTCTCGGAGGGCGCGGGGACGTCGGCCGCGCCGCGTTCCGCGAGCCAGACCCGGGCCAGTCCGCCGAGTTCCGGGTCGCCGAGCACCGCGCGTACGGCGGGTTCCGCCTCGGCGCCGACCAGGGCGAGCGCCTGCTGGCAGTGCAGCCGGCGCAGCGGGGCCAGGGCGTCCGTGCCCCGTGCGGCGTCCAGGAGTTCGGCGGCGGCGCCGTCGGAGCCGCGCCGGGTGAGCCACAGCTGGATCTCGGCGCGGGCGGCCGCCTCCGGGTAGTAGGCGATGCCGCCGAGGAGCGCGTCGGCGCCCTTGTCCGCGAGATCCCCGACCGCCGGGGCCTCCACCCCGGCCTCCAGCATGCGGGCGCGGATGCCGTAGATGCCCAGCGGTGTTAGCCTCACCATCCCGTACCGGGTGACGTCCTCGTCGTCGGCGGGGGACTCGGCCTCCTCGCCCTCCTCCACGAGCAACGCCTCGTCCACCGGGTGGTATTCGACGATGCCGATGGGTTCGAGGACCCGGAACTGGTCGTCCAGGCGCATCATCGCGTCCGAGACCTGCTCCAGGATGTCGTCGGTGGGCTCGCCCATGTCGTCGGGGACGATCATCGAGGCGGCGAGCGCGGGCAGCGGCACGGGCGGACCGTCCGGCCCCTCGCCGACCGTGAGCAGGTAGAGGTTGCCGAGGACCCCGTCGAGGAAGTCCGCCTCGGTCTCCGGGTCCCAGTCCAGGGCGTCGAAGTCGATCGAACCGTCCTCGCCGACGAGGTCCGCGAAGTCCTCGAAGACGGGCGCGGTGGCGTCGGCGTGCGCGGCCTCCAGGCCGTCGAGCCAGATCGCCAGGACGTCGGCCGGTGAACCGCCGGTCAGCAGCGCGAGGTTCTCGCCCGCGGTGGCGGTCCCCCACACGTCCTCACCCTCGGCGTCCTCGTCCGGGTCGTCCCCTTCCACGGCGGGGTCCTCGATCTCGACGAGCCCGGTGTCGACGGCGAGCCTCCACGCCTCGCTGGCGTCCGCCATGCCGTCGTCGTCGGGCGTGAGGCCGAGGTGCTCGGCGGCTGCGGACAGTTGTACGTCGGCGAGTTCGCCGCCGGCACCGACCTTGGTGTCCGGGCCGGCCCAGCGGGCGATCCGTGCGGCACGGGCGAGCAGCGGCGAGGCAAGCGCGTCCCGTGCCAGCTCCGCCTCGGTGAGCAGCGGGGCCGGTGGCATGGTCGGGCGCTCTGCGGACATCAGGGTGTCTCCTCGGAACATGGGGGGGCGTTGGGAGCGCCGGGATGCGGCACCGGGTGCGTACGGGGCCGGGCGGCTCATGCTGTGTTCCGCGGGGCCGGCCGCCCGCCCGGAGTTGTCGCACGGCGGGCGGAACGCGCGGGACACCCCCTAAGCGTAGACGCATTTCGCCGCGTGCCGACCGGAATGCGGTGACAGCCGCGGGAGGGTGCGGGAACACCGTTCACCCTTGAGCATCGCTTCACCTTCACCCGCAGCAGAACTAAGTGGACCTTCACGGTCCGGGGGCCGAGACTGCGGATATGACGCCTTTCACGCCTGCCACGCCTTCGCGCCCGCGCCCCTTCGGCCGCGCCCTCTGCGCCATGATCACGCCGTTCACCGCCGATGGGGCGCTCGACCCGGACGCGGCGGCCGCGCACGCCGCCGCACTGGTCGCGGGCGGCTGCGACGGGCTGGTGCTGAGCGGCACCACCGGGGAGTCACCGACCACCTCCGACGCGGAGAAGGCGACGCTGCTGCGGGTGGTCCGGGAGGCGGTCGGCCCGGATGTGCCGCTGGTCGCGGGCGTCGGCACCTCGGACACCCGGCACACCGTGGAGCTGTCCCGGCAGGCCGAACGGGCGGGCGCCGACGGACTCCTCGTGGTGACCCCGTACTACAGCAGGCCCCCGCAGGCCGCCGTGGAGGCGCACTTCCGCAGGGTCGCGGACGCGGCGGGCCTGCCCGTGATGCTGTACGACATCCCGGGCCGCACGGGCACCCGCGTCGAGACCGGAACCATGCTGCGGCTGGCAGAGCACCCGCGCATCGTGGCGGTGAAGGACTGCTCGCAGGATCTGCTCGGGGCGACGCGGGTGATCGCCGCGGGCGGGCTCGCGTACTACTCGGGCTGCGAGGAGCTGAATCTGCCGCTGTACGCGGTGGGCGGCGCGGGCTACGTCAGCACGGTCGCCAATGTGGTGCCCGGCCGGATGCGGGCCGTGCTGGACGCCTTCGACGCCGGGGACACGGCCGGGGCCGCCCGGCTCAACGGCCGGCTGGCTCCGCTCACCGCGCTGATGATGGCGTCCGGACTGCCGGGCACGGTCACGGCGAAGGCGCTGCTGGCCGCGGGCCCGGTCCGCGAACCGCTGCAGCCCGCCGGGCGCGAGGCGTCCGACGGGCTGCGCGAGGCGTACGGGGAACTCCTCGCCGCCGCCTAGTTGTGGCTGTGCAGGACGTCGTTGAGGCCGTCCCAGACCGCGTTGTTCGGGCGGGCCTCGACGGTCCCGGTCACCGAGTTGCGGCGGAAGAGGATGTTCGAGGCTCCGGAGAGTTCGCGGGCCTTGACGACCTGACCGTCCGGCAGGGTGACCCGCGTACCGGCGGTGACGTACAGACCGGCCTCCACGACGCACTCGTCACCGAGCGCGATGCCGACCCCGGCCTCCGCGCCGACGAGGCAGCGCTCGCCGATCACGATGCGCTCCTTGCCGCCGCCGGAGAGCGTGCCCATGGTGGAGGCGCCGCCACCGATGTCCGAACCGTCACCGATGACGACACCGGCCGAGATCCGGCCCTCGACCATGGACGTGCCCAGCGTGCCGGCGTTGAAGTTGACGAAGCCCTCGTGCATCACGGTCGTACCCGAGGCGAGGTGCGCGCCGAGCCGCACCCGGTCGGCGTCGGCGATCCGTACGCCCTTGGGCGCCACGTAGTCCGTCATGCGCGGGAACTTGTCGACGGAGGTGACCTGGAGGTGCAGACCGTCGGCGCGGGCGTTGAGCCGCACCTTCTCCAGGTCGTCCACGGCGACCGGGCCGAGCGAGGTCCAGGCCACGTTGGTGAGGAAGCCGAAGATGCCGTCGAGGTTCTGCCCGTGCGGCCGGACCAGGCGGTGCGAGAGCAGGTGCAGGCGCAGGTAGACGTCGTGGGCGTCGAGCGGCTTGTCGTCCAGCGAGGCGATGACCGTGCGGACGGCGACGACCTCGACCCCTCGGCGGGCGTCCACGCCGATGGCCTTCGCGGCACCCTCGCCGAGCAGGTTGACGGCCAGGTCGGGGGTGAGCCGCTCCGTTCCGGCCGGGCCGGGCTCGGCGGAGAGCTCGGGCGCGGGGAACCAGGTGTCGAGGACGGAACCGTCGCCGGCGATGGTGGCGAGGCCGGCGGCGACCGCGCCGGTGGTACGGGTGGAAGTCGTGTCGGTCATGACCAGAAACCTAACCGGCCGGGGGCCGCGCGGGCCAACCGGTCTCAGCGTCCGGGCGTCGCGTCGCCGGGCCACCGCCCCCTCCACACGGCCTCCCCGCCAGTTCCTTTTGGGAACCCACTGTGGCAGCATGCTTTCCGCAGGTCATCGCGGCCGGACGGATGCAAGCGGCCGCTCCGCACGACCGAGGAGTCCTCGTGCCCCAGCGCATCAGCCAGGCCGACGCCGACTGCGCGATCGCCCAGGCGCTCGACGTGGTCGGGGACTGGTGGACCCTGCTGATCGTGCGGGACGCGGCACGCGGGGTGCACCGCTTCGACGCGCTCCAGCGGGAACTGGGCGTGTCCCGCAAGGTCCTCGCGGAACGGCTGCGGCTGCTGGTCGACGCGGAGGTGCTCACACGGGAGCCGTACCAGCAACGGCCGGCGCGGTACGAGTACCGGCTGACCCCGCGCGGCCGCGCCCTGCTGCCGGTACTGATCGCGCTCCAGGACTGGGGCGACACCTGGGTGAGGGGAGACGGAGAGACCATGGCGACCGCCGAGGAGTCCTCGCGGGAGGCCGCACGGGTGCACGCCCTGCTGGGCACCCGGGTGCCGGAGCTGACCCTGCCCCGGAACACCGGCGGCCGGCAGGACCCGGTGGCCGCGACCCCGTACACCGTCCTGTACTTCTTCCCCGGGGCCTACGCCCGCCAGGAGTCCTATCCGCCGGGCTGGGCGGAGATCCCCGGCGCCCGGGGCTGCACGCTCGAATCCTGCACCTACCGCGACCGGCTCGCCGAGTTCACCGCGGCGGGCGCGACCGTGCACGGCGTCTCGGCCCAGCGCCCGGACGAGCAGCTGGCGTTCGCCGAGGCGGAGGGGCTGCGCTTCCCGCTCCTGTCGGACGCGGACCTGGAGCTGACCGCCGCGCTGCGCCTGCCGACGTTCCGCGCCGGCGGGGTCAGCAGGCCCAAGCGGCTGACCCTGGTGGTGGACCGCAACCGTACGGTCCGCGAGGTGCTGTACCCGGTCACGGACATCGAGGACAGCGTGCGGGCGGCCCTGACGACGGTCCGGGGCGCGGGCGTCACGGACACCCCGTGAAGGGGGCGGCCCTCCTGGCCCCCTCTTTCCCAGGTCCGCTCAGCGCGCGACCCGGCCCAGCATCTCCCGCGCGTACGCCTCGTCGTACGCGCCTCCGGTGAGCAGCACCTGGAGGCAGATGCCGTCCATCAGAGCGACCAGGGCCCGCGCGGTGGCCGGGCCGGTGCGCGGCTGGAGCAGGGCGGCGGTGGCGTCGGTCCACTCGGCGGCGACCGGCCGCAGCGCGGGTCTGCGCAGGGCGGCGAGGTAGAGCTCGTACTCCAGCTCCGCCCGGCCCCGGCCCGCGGCGAAGAACTGGCCGAGCAGGCGGGCGAGTTCGGCCGCGAGGTCGGCGGCCGGGTCGGCGAGGGCACGGCTCTCGCGCATGACGGCGGCGAAGTTCTCGTTGGACCTGCGCAGCGCGGCGATCAGCAGCTCGTCGAGCGAGGCGAAGTGGTACGTGGTCGAGCCGAGCGGCACGTCGGCTTCCGCGGCGACCGAGCGGTGGCTGAGCCCGGCGATGCCCCGTTCGCCGACCACCCGGATCGCCGCGTCGATGATCCGGCCGCGCCGCTCGGGGTCGTACCGCCGTGCCATCAGTGCGCCCCGCCCAGGTTGAGCACCACCACACCGGCGATGACGAGCAGGATGCCGGCCGCCTTGACCGGTCCCGCGGACTCCCCCAGGAACACCATGCCGATGAGGGCGACGGCGGCGGTGCCGACACCGGCCCAGATCGCGTAGGCGGTCCCCACCGACAGCGTCTTGAGCGTCTGGGCGAGCAGCGAGAAGGCCAGCAGATAGCCGGCGACGGTGATCAGCGAGGGCCAGAGCCGGGTGAATCCCTCGCTGTACTTCATGGCGGTGGTCCCCGCCACCTCGGCGGCGATGGCCGCGGCGAGCAGTCCGTATCCCATGTGTACGAGTGTACGCAACGGCTGCTCGCGTACGGGCCGGAGTCGGCGGCGGGGCGGGACGCTACCGTGGTTCGTCCAGTACATGATCGACGGACCGACGGAGCAGCAGTGGCGCAGGACGCAGGGTGGGGCGGCGGGGCCTATGGAGGCGCGCCGTACGGGGGACCGTCCGGGGCTCCCGGGTGGGGTGGCTGGGGCGGTGGCTGGATGCCGCCGAAGCCGGGGGTGATACCCCTGGGGCCTTTGCGGCTGGGGGACATATTCAGCGGGGCCTTCTCCACGCTGGGCCGCTACGGCAAGCAGCTGATCGCCGTGGGCGCGGCCCTCTACGGAGGGGCGCTGCTCGTGGTGGGCGCGGCGGTCGCCATCGCGTACGCGGCCGTCGCGGACCATCTGGACCGGCTGTTCGCGCTGACCGCTGACGAGGACCCCGCCGGGCGGGACCTGACTCCGGTGCTCGTGGCCTTCGGTGTGGTCTGGCTGCTGGCGATGCTCTCGATGGTGGTGGCCACGGCCGTGGTCTACGCGGCGGTGCCGGTGGTCCTCCAGGAAGCGGTGCTGGGCCGGCCGACCACCTTCTCCGCGGTCTGGCGGCGGGCCTGGGCCCGGGTGCCGGCGGTGACCGGCGCGGTCCTGCTGACCGGGCTGATCACGTTCGTTCCGATGCTGCTCGCCATGGGCGCCCTCATCGCCTGCATCATCGGCGCGGTCACCATGGACAACGGCGGGGGCTCGGCGGCCCTGGTCGTGGTGGGCGTGATCTGCTTCCTGGCCTGCATCCCGCTGACCGTGTGGATCTGGGTGAAGTACTCCCTGGCCCCTTCGGCCGCCGTCTTCGAGGACCAGGGGCCGGTCGCCTCGATGCGCCGCTCGGCCACGCTGATGCGCGGCAGCTGGTGGCGGGTCTTCGGGATGACGATGCTGGCGGGGCTCCTCGCGGGTGTCGTGAGTTACGTGATCCAGCTGCCGTTCACCTTCCTCGGCATGTTCAGCGGCATGCTGGGTTCCGCCAACCTGAGCGACGACCCGAATCCGACGGCGGTCATCGCCGCGATGAGCGGGTACCTGGTGCTCGTCGCGCTCGGCCAGCTCGTGAGCCAGCTCGTCGTGGCGGTGTTCCCGCCGCTGGTGACGGGGCTGCTCTACGTCGACCGCCGCATCCGCACCGAGAACCTCGCCCCGGTGCTCGCCGAGGCCGCCGCCGTACCGCCGCAGTACACGGCGTAGCGGCCCCGGCCGGCCTCCCGGCTCAGTCGGTGAGCGTCTTCTTCGGGCGCAGTACGCAGAACTCGTTGCCCTCGGGGTCGGTCAGCACCACCCAGGTCGCCTCGGACGTCTGGCCGACGTCGGCGCGCCGGGCACCGAGCCCGATGACGCGCTCGACCTCGGCGGCCTGGTCGTCCGGGGTGAGGTCGATGTGCAGCCGGTTCTTGACCTCCTTGCCCTCGGGCACGGGCAGGAAGCAGATGCCGGGCAGGGCGGACTCGTCGGCGCCGATGACGATCTCGTCCTCGTCCTGGAAGAGCACCTGCCAGTCCAGGACGGCGCACCAGAACCGGGCCTGGGCGGGCAGGTCGTGCGCGTCGACGGCGAGTTGATAGAAGCGGAGGGCCATGCCCCCAGTCTGCGTCCGCCCGCCCCGTACGCACAACGTGGGCCCGCCCCGTACGAGAACGGCGAACGGCCCCGGCACAGGTGCCGGGGCCGTTCCCACGTGTACGGCGGTACGCGTGTGCTCAGACGTTGAAGCCCAGCGCGCGCAGCTGCTCGCGGCCGTCGTCCGTGATCTTGTCGGGGCCCCACGGCGGCATCCAGACCCAGTTGATCCGGAGTTCGTTGACGATGCCGTCCGTCGCGGAGCGCGCCTGGTCCTCGATGACGTCGGTCAGCGGACAGGCCGCGGACGTCAGGGTCATGTCGAGGGTGGCGATGTTGGCGTCGTCGATGTGGATGCCGTAGATCAGCCCCAGGTTGACGACGTCGATGCCCAGCTCGGGGTCGACCACGTCGTACAGCGCCTCGCGGACCTCCTCCTCGGAAGCCGGCTTGGTGGTCACGGTCTCGTTGTCGCTCATGCGGTCTTCCCTTCGGACAGCGCCTTCGCCGTCGCGTCCTTCCACGCCATCCAGCTCAACAGCGCGCACTTGACCCGGGCCGGGTACTTGGAGACACCGGCGAACGCGACCGCGTCCTCCAGCACCTCCTCCATCGCCTCGTCGGGCTCCAGCTGCCCCTTCGACTGCATCAGCTCCAGGAACGCGGCCTGGATCTTCTGCGCCTCGCCCAGCTCCTTGCCGACCAGCAGCTCGTTCAGTACGGAGGCGCTGGCCTGGCTGATGGAGCAGCCCTGGCCCTCGTAGCTCACATCGGCGATGGTCTCGCCGTCGTACCGCACCCGCAACGTGATCTCGTCACCGCACGTCGGATTGACGTGATGCACCTCGGCGTCGCCGTCCCGCAGGCCGCGCCCGTGGGGGTGCTTGTAGTGGTCCAGGATCACTTCCTGGTACATGGAATCAAGCTTCACGAGTCAATCCCCAGCCGCTCTAACCGAAAAAGTTCCGGACGTGTTCCAGCCCGTCCACCAGGGCGTCGACCTCGGCGGGCGTGGAGTACAGATAGAACGACGCTCGCGTCGTCGCAGGAATTCCGAAGCGCAGGCAGACCGGGCGGGCGCAGTGGTGGCCGACCCGGACCGCGATGCCCTGTTCGTCCAGGACCTGGCCCACATCGTGCGGGTGGATGTCGCCGAGAGTGAAGGAGATCGTCGCGCCGCGGTCCTCCGCGGTGGCCGGGCCGATGATCCTGAGGTCCGGCACCTCCAGGAGCCGCTTCACCGCGTAGGCGGTGATGGCCTGCTCATGGCGGTGGATGTTCTCCATACCGATCGCCGAGAGGTAGTCCACGGCCGCGCCGAGGCCGACGGCCTGGGCGATCGGGGGCGTACCGGCCTCGAACTTGTGCGGGGCGGGCGCGTAGGTCGAGGAGTGCATCGACACGGTCTCGATCATCTCGCCGCCGCCGAGGAACGGGGGCAGGTCCTCCAGGAGTTCCTGCCGTCCCCAGAGCACGCCGATGCCGGTCGGGCCGACCATCTTGTGGCCGGTGAAGGCCACGAAGTCGGCCTGGAGCGCCTGCACGTCGAGCACCATGTGCGGGGCGGCCTGGGAGGCGTCGATGCAGACGAGCGCACCGACCTCCTGGGCGCGCCGGACGATCTTCTCGACCGGGTTGTGCGTGCCCATGATGTTCGAGACCAGGGTGAAGGAGACGATCTTCGTCTTCTCGGTGATGATCTCGTCGATGTTGGACAGGTCGAGGCGGCCGTCGTCGGTGATGCCGAACCACTTCAGCTTCGCACCGGTCCGCTGCGAGAGCAGCTGCCAGGGCACGATGTTGGAGTGGTGCTCCATCTCCGTGGTGACGATCTCGGTCTCGTGGTCGACCCGGTAGGGCTCGTCGGCCCAGCCGAGCATGTTGGCCACGAGGTTGAGCGACTCCGAGGCGTTCTTGGTGAAGATGACCTCGTTGCGGCTGGGCGCGTTGATGAAAGCGGCGACCTTGTCACGGGCGCCCTCGTACAGCGCCGTGGCCTCCTCCGCGATCGTGTACACGCCGCGGTGCACGTTGGCGTTGTGCCGCTCGTAGTACTCGTTGAGGGCATCGAGGACCTGGCGCGGCTTCTGCGAAGTCGCGGCACTGTCCAGGTAGACGATCTTCTTCCCGTCGTGGACCGTGCGGTCCAGGATGGGGAAGTCCTTGCGGATCGCCTCGGTGTCGAGGAGGCCCGGCAGCTGTGTCACGCGACCGCACCTCCAGAGTTCACTCCGCTCACGGGGCCACCCTTCGTGTAGGCCTCGTAGCCCTCGTTCTCCAGCTTGTCGGCCAGCTCGGCGCCGCCGGACGCGGCGATGCGGCCGTTGGCGAAGACGTGCACGAAGTCGGGCTTGATGTACTTGAGGATGCGCGTGTAGTGGGTGATCAGCAGCGTGCCGACCTCACCGGACTCGCGGACCCGGTTGACGCCCTCGGAGACGGTCTTCAGCGCGTCGACGTCCAGACCGGAGTCCGTCTCGTCGAGGATGGCGACCTTCGGCTTGAGGAGCTCCAGCTGAAGGATCTCGTGGCGCTTCTTCTCGCCGCCGGAGAAGCCCTCGTTGACGTTGCGCTCGGCGAAGGCGGGGTCCATCTGGAGCTCGGACATCGCCTCCTTGACCTCCTTCACCCAGGTACGCAGCTTGGGCGCCTCGCCGCGGACGGCGGTGGCGGAGGTGCGCAGGAAGTTGGAGACCGAGACACCGGGGATCTCGACCGGGTACTGCATGGCGAGGAACAGGCCGGCGCGGGCCCGCTCGTCGACGGACATCTCCAGGACGTCCTCGCCGTCCAGGGTGACCGTGCCGCTGGTGACGGTGTACTTGGGGTGACCGGCCAGCGAGTAGGCGAGGGTGGACTTGCCGGACCCGTTGGGGCCCATGATGGCGTGGGTCTCGCCCTGCTTCACGGTCAGGTCGACGCCCTTGAGGATCTCCTTCGTGGCGTTGTCGGCCTCGACGGTGACGTGCAGGTCGCGGATTTCAAGCGTTGCCATGGGTGACTCAGGACTCCTGGGTGACGGAGACGAGCACATCGTCCCCTTCGATCTTGACGGGGTATACGGGGACGGGGCGCGTCGCGGGAAGGCCGGACGGCTTGCCTGTGCGCAGGTCGAAGCTCGATCCGTGCAGCCAGCACTCGATCGAGCAGTCCTCGACCTCGCCCTCGGACAGCGAGACGTTCGCGTGCGAGCAGATGTCGTTGATCGCGAACACCTCGCCCTCGGTGCGGACGACGGAGACCGGCGTGCCGTCGAGTTCCACCCGCTTGGGGGTGTCGTCCTCCAGCTCGCTCAGCGCGCAGGCTTTCACGAAGGCCATCAGACCGAGGCCTTCAACTCGGTCTCGATCTTGTCGAGCAGGCGGGCCTCGACGTCCGGCAGACCGATCTGCTGGACCAACTCGGCGAAGAAGCCGCGCACGACGAGGCGGCGGGCCTCCTCGGCCGGGATGCCGCGCGACTGGAGGTAGAACAGCTGCTCGTCGTCGAAACGGCCGGTCGCCGAGGCGTGGCCGGCGCCGACGATCTCGCCGGTCTCGATCTCCAGGTTCGGCACCGAGTCGACCCGCGCACCGTCGGTCAGGACCAGGTTGCGGTTCATCTCGTAGGTGTCGGTGCCCTCGGCCGCGGCCTGGATGAGCACGTCGCCGATCCACACGGCGTGGGCGTCCTCGCCCTGGAGCGCGCCCTTGTAGGCCACGTTGGACTTGCAGTGCGGGGTGTTGTGGTCGACCAGGAGGCGGTGCTCCTGGTGCTGGCCCTTGTCGGTGAAGTAGAGGCCGAACAGCTCGGCCTCGCCACCGGTGCCCGCGTACGCGATCCGGGGGTGGAGCCGGACCAGGTCGCCGCCGAAGGTGACGACGATCGACTTGAACGAGGCGTCCCGGCCGACCAGCGCGTTGTGCTGGCCGACGTGCACGGCCCGCTCGTCCCAGTCCTGCACGGAGACGACGGTCAGCTTGGCCCCGTCGCCCAGGACGTAGTCGACGTTGGCGGCGAGCACCGCGTCACCGGTGTGGTCGATGACGACGACGGCCTCGGCGAAGGCGCCCACCTCGACCACCAGGTGGCCGAAGGCGACGCCGCCCTCGCCGTGCACGGCGATCCGGACCGGCTCGGTGAGCACGGCCTCCTTGGCGACCGTGACCACGTGGGCCTGCTCGAAGGACGAGTAGGCCTGGGCGGCGACCCGGTCCACCGGCGTGCCGGCCTTGCCGAGCCGGGCGTCGTCCCGGCCGACGGACTCGACCTCGACGCCCCCGGGGGCGTCGATCGCGACCTTCACACCGCCGCCGTTGGCGACGGCGGTGCCGTCGTGCAGACCGCGCAGCCGCTCCAGCGGGGTGAACCGCCATTCCTCCTCGCGGCCGTGCGGGACGGGGAAGTCCGCGACGTCGAAGGACGGGGGCGCGCTCATGCGCGTGGCGACGGTCGACTCCGCGGCCACCGCGATGGAACCGGAGGTGGTGGACCCCGCAGGAGGGGGACCCCCCGCTCGCGCGGAGCCGAGAGTGGGGGAGTTATGAGCCTCAGCCATGGCTGTCGTAGTGCTCGCTTTCTCAGTCGGACAGATGTCGGGAGGATTCGGGGGCCGGAGCCATGGGCCCCGGCCGTCGGCGGATCAGCCGACCGAACCCTCCATCTGCAGCTCGATCAGCCGGTTGAGCTCCAGGGCGTACTCCATCGGGAGCTCCTTCGCGATCGGCTCCACGAAGCCGCGCACGATCATGGCCATGGCCTCGAACTCGGTCATGCCGCGGCTCATCAGGTAGAAGAGCTGGTCCTCGGAGACCTTGGAGACGGTCGCCTCGTGGCCCATCGACACGTCGTCCTCGCGGACGTCGACGTACGGGTAGGTGTCGGACCGGGAGATCGTGTCGACCAGCAGCGCGTCGCACAGCACGTTGGACTTCGCGCCCGGCGCGCCCTCGCCGATCTCGATCAGACCGCGGTAGGAGGTGCGGCCGCCGCCTCGCGCCACCGACTTGGAGACGATGTTGGACGAGGTGTTCGGGGCCATGTGGACCATCTTGGCGCCGGCGTCCTGGTGCTGGCCCTCGCCCGCGAAGGCGATGGACAGGGTCTCGCCCTTGGCGTGCTCGCCCATCAGGTAGACGGCGGGGTACTTCATGGTGACCTTGGAGCCGATGTTGCCGTCGACCCACTCCATGGTCGCGCCCTCGTAGGCCACGGCACGCTTGGTGACCAGGTTGTAGACGTTGTTCGACCAGTTCTGGATCGTCGTGTAGCGGCAGCGGCCGCCCTTCTTCACGATGATCTCGACGACCGCGGAGTGCAGCGAGTCGGAGGAGTAGATCGGGGCCGTGCAGCCCTCGACGTAGTGGACGTAGGCGTCCTCGTCCACGATGATCAGCGTCCGCTCGAACTGGCCCATGTTCTCCGTGTTGATACGGAAGTAGGCCTGGAGCGGGATCTCGACGTGCACACCCTTCGGCACGTAGATGAACGAGCCACCCGACCACACGGCCGAGTTCAGCGAGGCGAACTTGTTGTCACCGACGGGGATGACGGTGCCGAAGTACTCCTTGAAGAGCTCCGGGTGCTCCTTCAGCGCGGTGTCGGTGTCCATGAAGATGACACCCTGCGCCTCCAGCTCCTCGTTGATCTGGTGGTAGACGACCTCGGACTCGTACTGCGCGGCGACACCGGCGACGAGGCGCTGCTTCTCCGCCTCCGGGATGCCGAGCTTGTCGTACGTGTTCTTGATGTCCTCGGGCAGGTCCTCCCAGGACTCCGCCTGCTTCTCCGTCGAGCGCACGAAGTACTTGATGTTGTCGAAGTCGATGCCCGAGAGGTCCGAGCCCCAGTTCGGCATGGGCTTCTTGCCGAAGAGCTTGAGGCCCTTGAGCCGCAGCTTCAGCATCCAGTCGGGCTCGTTCTTCTTCTCCGAGATGTCGCGGACGACGGCCTCGGAGAGGCCGCGCTTGGCCGCCGCACCTGCCGCGTCGGAGTCGGCCCAGCCGAATTCGTACGTGCCCAGGCCCTCGAGCTCAGGGTGGGCAGTCTCCGTAGGGAGCGTCATGCGGGGTTCCTCCCGGCCGTGGTGCTTGCAGAAGCTGAATCGGTGGTCTGTGGGGTGGGGTGTCCGCTGCGCGGAATGTACGTCGTGCACACCCCGTCGCCGTGGGCGATGGTGGCCAGACGCTGCACATGGGTCCCCAGGAGGCTGGAGAAGATCTCCGTCTCCGCCTCGCACAGCTGCGGGTACTGCTCGGCGACATGGGCGACCGGGCAGTGGTGCTGGCACAGCTGCTCGCCCTGCTGCGGGCCCGGCGCGCTTCGCGCCGTAGCAGCGTACCCGTCGGCGGACAAGGCCTTGGCCAGCGCCTCGGTCCGGTCCTCGGGGTCCGCGGCCTCGATCGCCGCGCGGTAGGCCGCCGACTGCTCGGCGGTCCTCGCGCGGGCGAACGCCATGACCGCTTCCTCGCCCGCGAGCTCGGCGATCCAGCGCAGAGCGTCGGCGGCGAGCAAGTCGTAGGACTGGTCGAAGGCGTCCCGGCCGTAGTCGGTGAGGGCGAACACCTTGGCCGGACGGCCACGGGCCCGCGCCCCGTACACCCGCTTCTCGCGGGCCTCCACGACGCCGTCGCAGGCGAGGGCGTCGAGGTGGCGGCGGACAGCCGCCTGGGTGAGCCCCAGGCGCTTCGCCAGGTCGGCGACGGTGGACGGGCCGTGGTCCAGGATGGAGCGCGCGACGCGGTTGCGCGTCGAGCGCTCACCGGTCGCGAGTTCCTCCTGAGGAGCCTCGCCCATGTATTTCACAACGCCATTGTTGCGTAATTCATCCGGCCCTGACAACCACGTTCCGAAACGATCAACCGTGGAATCCATCACTTAGGGTTACCTAATCAAGCCCCAGGGCCGGGCCCCCGGGGGCGGCTGCATACACTCGATTCCCATGAACAGCGAGCCCGCCCCACCCTCCTCCGGCCCGGCTGTCCGGATCAGCGGCCTGGTCAAGCGGTACGGCGAAAAGACCGCGGTGGACGGCCTCGACCTGGAGATCCCGGCCGGCGCGGTCACCGCCGTGCTCGGCCCCAACGGCGCCGGCAAGACCACCACGGTCGAGACCTGCGAAGGCTACCGCCGCCCCGACGGCGGGACGGTGCGGGTCCTCGGCCTCGACCCCGTCGCCGACGCCACGCGGCTGCGCCCGAGGATCGGCGTCATGCTCCAGTCGGGCGGTATCCACTCCGGGGCCCGCGCCGACGAGATGCTCCGCCACACGGCGAAACTGCACGCCCACCCGCTCGACGTCGACGCCCTGATCGAGCGCCTCGGCCTCGGCGGCTGCGGCCGCACCACCTACCGCAGGCTCTCCGGTGGCCAGCAGCAACGACTCGCCCTGGCCATGGCCGTCGTCGGCCGGCCGGAGCTCGTCTTCCTGGACGAACCGACCGCCGGGCTCGACCCGCAGGCCCGCCGCTCCACCTGGGACCTCGTGCGTGAGCTGCGCGCCGACGGCGTGAGCGTGGTGCTCACCACCCACTTCATGGACGAGGCCGAGGAGCTGGCCGACGAGGTCGCCGTCATCGACTCGGGCCGGATCGTCGCTCAAGGCAGTCCCGAGGCATTGTGCAGGGGCGGGGCCGAGAACACCCTGCGCTTCACCGGCCGGCCCGGACTCGACCTCGGCTCGCTGCTGAAGGCGCTGCCCGACGGCAGCCAGGCGGTCGAGCTGACCACCGGCGCCTACCGCATCACCGGCGACATCGACCCGCAGCTGCTGGCCACCGTCACCTCCTGGTGCGCACAGCACGGCGTGATGCCCTCCGGCATCTCCGTGGAGCGCCACACCCTGGAGGACGTCTTCCTGGAACTGACCGGCAAGGAGCTGCGCGCATGAGCGCCGGTACGTACACCCCCCGGCCGGGCGCCGCCCCGCTGCCGCGCATGATCGCCGCGCAGACCGCTCTGGAGACGCGGATGCTGCTGCGCAACGGCGAGCAGCTGCTGCTGACCGTGGTCATCCCGACGCTGCTGCTGGTGCTGTTCAGCTCCGTCGACATCGTGGACACCGGCTCCGGCGAACCGGTCGACTTCCTGACACCGGGCGTCCTGGCGCTGGCCGTCATGTCGACGGCCTTCACCGGCCAGGCCATCGCCACCGGATTCGAACGGCGCTACGGGGTGCTCAAGCGGCTCGGCGCCTCGCCGCTGCCCCGCTGGGCGCTGATGACCGCGAAGACCCTCTCCGTGCTGGTCACCGAGGTGCTCCAGGTGGTCCTGCTGACGGTGATCGCGTTCGCGCTCGGCTGGTCGCCGCACGGCAATCCGTTCGCCGTGCTGCTGCTTCTGGTGCTGGGTACTGCCGCGTTCTCCGGGCTGGGGCTGCTGATGGCCGGGACGCTGAAGGCGGAGGCGACGCTCGCCGCCGCCAACCTGGTGTTCCTGCTGCTGCTGGTGGGCGGCGGGGTGATCGTGCCGCTGGAGAAGTTCCCGGACGCCGTGCAGTCGGTGCTCGGGCTGCTGCCGATCACGGCCCTGTCGGACGGGCTGCGGGACGTCCTCCAGCACGGCGCCGGGATGCCGTGGGGCGACCTGGGCATCCTCGCGGTCTGGACGGTGCTGGGGCTCGGGGCCGCGGCGCGGTTCTTCCGCTGGGAGTGAGAGGGCGGACGCTTTCCGTCGCCGTTTCGGGTAACTCGTCCCCCTCGTGAAAGCTTGCACAAGCGGCGTCCTACGATGGTGCGCGTGCCCAAGCTGACCAGAGCCGAAGTCGCTCAAGCCCTGCGCAATCCGCTGCTGTACATCGCCGAGCGCTGGACCCCCGAGCCCAGGACGGTGCGCCGCGCGGCCATGTCGGCGGTCGTCATGGCCGTCGTCATCGTCGTGACCGGCGGCGCCGTCCGGCTGACCGGCTCCGGTCTCGGCTGCCCGACCTGGCCCAAGTGCACCGACGAGAGCCTGACGACCACGAGCGCGATGGGCTTCCACGGCGTCATCGAGTTCGGCAACCGGATGCTGACGTACGTCCTGTGTGCGGCGGTCGGCTGGGCGATCATCGCGGCCAGGTCCGCGAAGCCCTGGCGGCGCAGCCTCACCCGGCTCGGCTGGGCGCAGTTCTGGATCGTGATGGGCAACGCCGTGCTCGGCGGCATCGTCGTGCTCGTCGGCCTCAACCCGTACACCGTGGCGGCGCACTTCCTGCTGTCCTCGGGGCTGCTCGCGGTCGCCCTGGTGACCTGGCAGCGGGTGCGTGAGGGTGACGAGGCACCGCGCCCGCTGGTCGGCAAGGCGGTCGCGCAGTTGTCCTGGCTGCTGGCGGTCGCGGCGGGGCTGCTGATCGCCGTCGGCACGGTGGTCACGGGCGCCGGGCGGCACGCGGGCGACTCCAGCGATGTGCACCGCATCCCGATCGACTGGAAGATGATCGCCCAGCTCCACGCCGACCTGGCCTGGGTCGTGGTGGCCCTGACCGTCGCGCTCTGGTTCGTCCTGAAGGCGGTGGACGCCCCCATCGGTCCGCTGCACCGGGCCCGGGACCTGTTCCTGATCCTGATGGCGCAGGGCGTGATCGGCTATGTGCAGTATTTCACCGACACTCCGGAGATCCTGGTCGGACTGCACATGTTCGGCTCGTGCCTGGTGTGGATCGGGGTCGTACGGGTCCTGCTGTCGCTGCGCGAGCGGCCGGTGGAGGTCCCCCGGGTTCCGGAGCCCGCGACCGAGCGGCCGGAGCCCGCGGCGGCCGGCTGACACCGCGCTCGACCACGGATCAGGGGCTCCCGCTCCACGGCTGTGCGCCGTGGAGCGGGAGCCCCTGATCCGTTCTGTGGGCCTCAGGCTGTGGGCCTCAGGCCTTGTTGGACGGGCCGCCGACCTGGATGCCGGCCATCCGCGTCCACTCGTACGGGCCGGTGTGCACCTTCGCCGCGAACTCGCCGTCGAACTCGTCGTGCAGGGTGATCCCGGACCGCTGCGCGGCGCTCTCGGCCACCGCGTACGAGGGGGCCACCAGGTCGCCCCAGCCGCCGTCCTCGCCCACGAGGACGATGCGGGTGCCCATCTGCCCGAGGTAGGCGAGCTGCCCCTCGGCGCCGCCGTGCGCCTTCGCGAAGGCGCCGATCTGCTTGGCCAGCCGGGCCGCCCTGCGCTCCGCGCGCGCCGCCTGCCTGCCGTCCGCCTGCTGGGTCTCAGCCGTCTCTGCCATCTCTGCCATGAACAAGATGCTACCGATGGGTAGATCAACTGGCGACGGGCGGGGAGCGTGGCCTCTGCCACGCTCCCCGCCCGTCGGCCGGAGCGGAGGTGCTACCGCAGGAAGGGGTCCACCGCCACGGCGACGAACAGCAGGGAGACATAGGTGATCGACCAGTGGAACAGCCGCATCTCCTTGAGCTTCGTACCGGTCACCCCGGACTTGGCCCGGCCCAGCAGCGCGTGCGCCTCCCAGAGCCAGAAGCCGCCGGTCAGCAGGGCCACCGCGGTGTAGAACCAGCCGGTGTAGCCCAGCGGGGTGAGCAGCAGCGAGACGGCGACCATCACCCAGCTGTAGGCGACGATCTGGCGGGCGACCACCCGGTTGGAGGCGATGACCGGCAGCATCGGGACGCCGACCCGCGCGTAGTCCTCCTTCACCTTCATGGACAGCGGCCAGTAGTGCGGCGGCGTCCAGAAGAAGATGACGGCGAAGAGGATCACCGCGGCCCAGGAGACCGTGTTCGTCACGGCCGACCAGCCGATGAGGACCGGCATGCAGCCCGCGATGCCGCCCCAGACGATGTTCTGCGAGGTACGTCGCTTCAGCAGCATCGTGTAGACCACGACGTAGAAGAGCAGGGCGCCCAGGGCCAGGGCCGCGGACAGCCAGTTGACGAGCAGCCCGAACCAGACCGTCGAGATCACCGCGAGGGAGATGCCGAAGGCCAGGCACTCGCGCGGGCTCACCATGCCGGTGACCAGCGGGCGCTGCGACGTACGGTCCATCAGCGCGTCGATGTCGCGGTCGATGTACATGTTCAGTGCATTGGCACCGCCGGCGGACAGATAGCCGCCGATGGTGGTTGTGAGCACGAGCCACAGGTCGGGTACACCCTGAGCGGCCAGGAACATCACCGGAACAGTGGTGATCAGCAAAAGCTCGATGATCCGAGGCTTGGTCAGTGCCACGAATGCCTTGACACGGGCCCCGAACGGGCGTTGGCCCCCTGGGCTCGGAGTCAAGGCGACCCCTGCGGGTCGGGACTCGACGGCCGTCACGCACACCCCTGACAGAGAAATCCCAGCAAGCTCCGGGCGTGAGGGCCCGGTGAAGACTTGCGCGAACCCGACCACTGTAGACGTTGGGGACAGGCCGCCCTTCGCGGGGGTGGGGTCGTGTTGATGTGGCGCCGGAGGCCGTCGCGGAGCACCCCCGCGAGGCTTCGCACGTACGAGTGACGTACATGTGTCGCAGGGGCGGCGCCGGGTGCTTCGGAGGGCCTCGCGACCGCGCTCCCGGCCGCTCGTCGGAGCGTCTCAGGAGTGGGCCCGCGCGCTCATCGGAGAGGCCCATCGGTGAGCCTTCCCGCTCATACGGGAGGCGGATTCCACGGGCCGCCCGCACCCTGGTAGGAGCCGGAAATCGCGGGTACGGACGAGGGTAGGCTCGGCTGCATCCGGTGCGGTCGAAGTCACCGGTCTACAACAGTTGGAGAGGAGCCCTGACTCAGGGTGAGCACCAAGCCGACCACCACAGACCTCCAGTGGACCGAATTGGACCAGCGGGCCGTGGACACCGTCCGCGTCCTCGCCGCGGACGCCGTACAGAAAGTCGGAAACGGCCACCCGGGTACGGCCATGAGCCTGGCTCCCGCCGCGTACACCATCTTCCAGAAGGTGATGCGGCACGACCCCGCCGACGCGGAGTGGACCGGCCGCGACCGGTTCGTGCTCTCGGCGGGCCACAGCAGCCTGACGCTGTACATCCAGCTCTACCTGGCCGGCTACGGCCTGGAGCTCGACGACCTGAAGTCGTTCCGCACCTGGGGCTCCAAGACCCCGGGCCACCCGGAGTACGGCCACACCACCGGGGTGGAGACGACCACGGGTCCGCTGGGCCAGGGTGTCGCCAACGCCGTGGGCATGGCCATGGCCGCCCGCTACGAGCGCGGTCTGTTCGACCCGGAGGCGGCCCCCGGCACCTCCCCCTTCGACCACATGGTGTGGGTCGTCGCCGGTGACGGCTGTCTCCAGGAGGGCATCTCCGCGGAGGCGTCCTCGCTGGCCGGGCACCAGAAGCTGGGCAACCTGGTCCTGCTGTGGGACGACAACCACATCTCCATCGAGGGCGACACGGAGACCGCGGTCTCCGAGGACACCGTCAAGCGCTACGAGGCGTACGGCTGGCACGTCCAGCGCGTCGACCAGCTGCCCAACGGCGACCTCGACCCCGAGGGCCTCTACCACGCGCTGCTGGCCGCCAAGGCCGAGACCGGGCGCCCGTCGTTCATCGCGGCCCGCTCGATCATCGCCTGGCCCGCCCCGCACGCCCAGAACACCGAGGCCTCGCACGGCTCCGCGCTCGGCGACGACGAGGTCGCCGCGACCAAGCGGGTCCTGGGCTTCGACCCGGAGAAGTCCTTCGAGGTCTCCGCCGAGGTCATCGCGCACACCCGCCGCGCCCTGGACCGGGGCCGCGAGGCCAAGGCCGAGTGGACGAAGACCTTCGACGCGTGGCGTGCGGCCGCCCCGGAGCGCGCCGCCGACTTCGACCGCGTGCGCGCGGGCGAGCTGCCCAAGGGCTGGGAGGACAGCCTGCCGGTCTTCGAGGCCGGCAAGGGCGTCGCCACCCGCGCCGCGTCCGGCAAGGTGCTCCAGGCGCTCGGCGAGATCGTCCCCGAGCTGTGGGGCGGCTCCGCCGACCTGGCGGGCTCGAACAACACCACGATCGACAAGACGTCGTCGTTCCTCCCGGCGGGCAACCCGCTGCCGGAGGCCGACCCGTACGGGCGCACGATCCACTTCGGCATCCGCGAGCACGCCATGGCCGCCGCCATGAACGGCATCGCGCTGCACGGCAACACCCGCGTCTACGGCGGCACCTTCCTGGTGTTCTCCGACTACATGCGCAACGCCGTGCGGCTGTCCGCGCTGATGCACCTGCCCGTGACGTACGTGTGGACGCACGACTCGATCGGTCTCGGCGAGGACGGCCCGACCCACCAGCCGGTGGAGCACCTGGCCTCGCTGCGCGCCATCCCGGGCCTGAACGTCGTGCGCCCGGCCGACGCCAACGAGACCGCCATCGCCTGGCGCGAGATCCTGCGCCGCTACACCAAGGTGTTCGGCAAGGGCGCCCCGCACGGTCTGGCGCTGACCCGCCAGGGCGTGCCGACGTACGAGGCGAACGAGGACACGGCGAAGGGCGGCTATGTGCTGCGCGACGCCGAGGGCGGCGAGCCGCAGGTCGTGCTGATCGGTACGGGCTCCGAGGTCCAGCTCGCCGTGGAGGCGCGCGAGGAGCTCCAGGCGGCCGGAATTCCGACCCGCGTGGTGTCGATGCCGTGTGTCGAGTGGTTCGAGGAGCAGGACCAGGGTTACAAGGACAGCGTGCTGCCGCCGTCGGTCAGGGCCCGTGTGGCCGTCGAGGCGGGCATCGGTCTGACCTGGTACCGGTACGTCGGGGACGCCGGCCGGATCGTTTCGCTGGAGCACTACGGCGCTTCGGCGGACGCCAAGGTCCTGTTCCGCGAGTTCGGCTTCACCGGCGCACACGTCGCCGCCGCCGCGCGGGAATCCCTCGCCGCCGCAGCGCGCTGACGCTGTTATACGACTAGTAGGAGATGCAATTCTCATGACAGACGCACTCAAGCGCCTCTCCGACGAGGGCGTGGCGATCTGGCTCGACGACCTCTCGCGCAAGCGGATCACGTCGGGCAATCTGGCGGAGCTGATCGACCAGAGCCACGTCGTGGGCGTCACGACCAACCCGTCGATCTTCCAGAAGGCGATCTCCTCGGGCGACGGTTACGAGCAGCAGCTCGCCGACCTCGCCGCCCGCCGGGTGACCGTCGAGGAAGCGATCCGCATGATCACCACCGCGGACGTCCGCGACGCGGCCGACATCCTGCGTCCGGTCTTCGACGCGACCGACGGCCAGGACGGCCGGGTCTCCATCGAGGTCGACCCGCGCCTGGCCCACAACACCACGGCCACCGTCGCCGAGGCCAAGCAGCTGGCCTGGCTGGTGGACCGGCCGAACACGCTCATCAAGATCCCGGCGACCAAGGCCGGTCTGCCGGCGATCACCGAGACGATCGGCCGGGGCATCAGCGTCAACGTCACGCTGATCTTCTCGCTGGAGCGCTACCGCGAGGTCATGGATGCCTACCTGGCGGGCCTGGAGAAGGCGAAGGCCGCCGGCCTGGACCTCTCCAAGATCCACTCGGTGGCGTCGTTCTTCGTGTCCCGCGTGGACACCGAGATCGACAAGCGGCTGGACGCGATCGGCGGCGACGAGGCGAAGGCCGCGCGGGGCAAGTCCGCCCTGGCCAACGCGCGCCTGGCCTACGAGGCGTACGAGCAGGTCTTCGCCGGTGAGCGCTGGGACGCCCTCGACAAGGCGCACGCCAACAAGCAGCGCCCGCTGTGGGCCTCCACCGGTGTGAAGGACCCGTCCCTCAAGGACACCCTGTACGTCGTCGACCTCGTCGCGCCGAACACGGTCAACACCATGCCGGAGGCGACTCTGGACGCGGTGGCGGACCACGGGGAGATCACCGGCAACACCGTCGCCGGTTCGTACGACCAGGGCCGCGCCGACCTCGAAGCGATCAAGAAGCTCGGGGTGGACTACGACGACGTCGTCCAGGTCCTGGAGGACGAGGGCGTCGAGAAGTTCGAGGCGTCCTGGACCGACCTGCTGAACTCGACCGAGGCGGAGCTCAAGCGCCTCGCCCCTTCGGAGGGCTGACCACTTTGTCTGGTGTTCCCGGAGCCAACCCGCTCCGTGACGCCCAGGACCGACGGCTCCCGCGCATCGCGGGGCCGTCGGGCCTGGTCATCTTTGGCGTCACGGGCGATTTGTCCCGTAAAAAGCTGATGCCCGCCGTCTACGACCTGGCCAACCGCGGCCTGCTGCCACCGGGCTTCTCGCTCATCGGCTTCGCGCGCCGCGACTGGGAGGACGAGGACTTCGCCCAGGTCGTGCACGACGCGGTCAAGGAGCATTCCCGTACGCCCTTCCGCGAGGAGGTCTGGCAGCAGCTCAGCCAGGGCATGCGCTTCGTGCCGGGCAACTTCGACGACGACGTGGCCTTCGAGACCCTCAGGGCCACGATCGAGGAGCTCGACAAGGCGCAGGGAACGGGCGGCAACTTCGCCTTCTACCTGTCCGTGCCGCCGAAGTTCTTCCCCAAGGTCGTCCAGCAGCTCAAGAAGCACGGGCTGGCCGACCAGAAGGACGGCAGCTGGCGGCGGGCCGTCATCGAGAAGCCGTTCGGCCACGACCTGGAGAGCGCTCAGGAGCTCAACCAGATCGTGCACGACGTCTTCCCGCCGAACGAGGTCTTCCGCATCGACCACTACCTCGGCAAGGAGACGGTCCAGAACATCCTGGCCCTGCGCTTCGCCAACACGATGTGGGAGCCGATCTGGAACAGGTCGTACGTCGACCACGTCCAGATCACGATGGCCGAGGACATCGGCATCGGCGGCCGGGCCGGCTACTACGACGGCATCGGCGCGGCCCGCGACGTCATCCAGAACCACCTGCTCCAGCTGCTGGCGCTGACCGCGATGGAGGAGCCCGGCTCCTTCCACCCCAAGGCTCTGGTCGCCGAGAAGCTCAAGGTGCTCACGGCGGTCGAGCTGCCCGACGACCTGGGCAAGCACACCGTGCGCGGCCAGTACACGCACGCGTGGCAGGGCGGCCAGGAGGTCCCCGGCTACCTGGAGGAAGAGGGAATCGACCCCAAGTCGAAGACCGACACCTTCGCCGCGATCAAGCTGACGATCAACAACCGCCGCTGGGCGGGTGTGCCGTTCTACCTGCGGACCGGAAAGCGGCTCGGCCGCCGGGTCACGGAGATCGCGGTCGTCTTCAAGCGCGCCCCGTATCTGCCGTTCGAGTCCGGCGCCACGGAGGAGCTGGGCGGCAACGCCCTGGTCATCCGGGTGCAGCCGGACGAGGGCGTCACGGTGCGGTTCGGCTCCAAGGTGCCCGGCACCTCGATGGAGGTACGGGACGTCACGATGGACTTCGCGTACGGCGAGTCCTTCACGGAGTCCAGCCCGGAGGCGTACGAGCGGCTCATCCTCGACGTCCTGCTCGGCGACGCCAACCTCTTCCCGCGCCACCAGGAGGTCGAGCTCTCCTGGAACATCCTCGACCCGATCGAGGAGTACTGGGACAAGCACGGCAAGCCCGCCCAGTACCCGGCCGGAACCTGGGGACCGGCCGAGGCGGACGAGATGCTCGCACGCGACGGACGGAGCTGGCGCCGGCCATGAAGATCGACCTCACGGAAACCACGTCCAGCAAGATCAACCAGGCCCTGGTCTCGGGCAGGCGCGCGGTCGGCGCCCCCGCCATCGGGATGGTCCTCACCCTCGTCATCGTCACCGACGAGGAGAACGCCTACGACGCGCTCAAGGCGGCCAGCGACTCCTCGCGCGAGCACCCCTCGCGCATCATCGCGGTCATCAAGCGGGTCAGCCGTTCGCCGCGGGCCCGCCGCGACGCGCGGCTGGACGCCGAGATCCGGGTCGGTTCCGACTCGGGTTCCGGCGAGACCGTCGTACTGCGGCTGCACGGCGAGCTGGCCAACCACGCCCAGTCGGTGGTCCTGCCGCTGCTGCTGCCGGACGCCCCGGTGGTGGTGTGGTGGCCGCAGGACGCCCCCGCCGACCCGGCGAAGGACCCGCTCGGCGCCCTCTCCCAGCGCCGGATCACCGACACCTACTCGGCCGAGCACCCGCTCGACGAACTGGCGGTGCGCGCGGCGACGTACCGGCCCGGTGACACGGACCTGGCGTGGACCCGCATCACGCCGTGGCGCTCGATGCTGGCGGCGGCGCTCGACCAGCAGCCCGCCGAGGTCGTCTCCGCCACGGTCGAGGGCGAGTCGGACAACCCGAGCTGCGAGCTGCTGGCCATGTGGCTGGCGGACCGGCTGGGCGTTCCGGTGGAGCGCACCACGTCCGGCGGCCCCGGCCTCACCGCCGTCCGGATGGCGACGAAGAACGGCGACATCGTCCTGGACCGGGCCGACGGCTCGCTCGCCACGCTCTGCATGGTGGGCCAGCCCGACCGCGCGGTGGCCCTCAAGCGCCGCGAGACGGCGGAGCTGCTCGCGGAGGAGCTGCGCCGGCTGGACCCGGACAACGTCTACGAGTCCACGGTGAAGTTCGGCGTGGACCGCCTCGACATGGCGGGCGTGCCCGCCGCCGAGGAGCCGGCCAAGGCCCCCGCCAAGGCGCCGGCCGCCAAGAAGGCCGCCCCGGCCAAGAAGGCGGCGTCGAAGTGAGCACGGTTCCGCAGCTCGTCGTGCACCGCGACAAGGAGCTGATGGCGCAGGCCGCGGCGGCCCGGCTGATCACGAGGGTCGTGGACGCCCAGGCCGCGCGCGGCGACGCCTCGGTGGTGCTCACCGGCGGCCGCAACGGCAACGGTCTGCTGGCCGCGCTGGGCGCCGCCCCCGCCCGGGACGCGGTCGACTGGTCGCGGCTCGACCTGTGGTGGGGCGACGAGCGGTTCCTGCCGGAGGGCGACCCGGAGCGCAATGTCACCCAGGCCCGCGAGGCCCTGCTGGACGCGGTGGGGCTGGACCCGTCCCGGGTGCACGTCATGCCCGCGTCCGACGGCCCCTACGGCCCGGACGCCGACGCCGCGGCCGCCGGGTACGCGGCGGAGCTGGCCGCCGCGGCGGCGCCGCAGGACCACGGCCCGGTGCCGGAGTTCGACGTCCTGATGCTGGGCGTCGGCCCGGACACCCATGTCGCCTCGCTCTTCCCCGAGCTGCCGGCGGTACGGGAGACCGAGCGCACCGTCGTCGGTGTGCACGGCGCGCCCAAGCCGCCGCCCGTCCGTATCTCGCTGACGCTGCCCGCCATCCGGGCGGCGCGCGAGGTGTGGCTGCTGGCGGCGGGCGAGGACAAGGCGGAGGCCGTGGCCATCGCCCTGTCGGGGGCCGGGGAGATCCAGGCCCCGGCGGCCGGGGCGTACGGCCGGAGCCGCACGCTGTGGCTGCTGGACGCGGCGGCGGCCTCCCGCCTGCCGCGCGACCTGTACCCGTCGGCTTCCGCCTGACAGGCCGTCACCGGCCGCGCTTCCGGGCCCGGTCCGCTCTCCGCGAGCGGGCCGGGCCCGGGTGCGTGGTCAGCGGTCGCGCAGTTCGCGGTAGGCGGTGACGAGCGCGGCGGTCGAGCTGTCCAGCTGCTCCCCCGCGCCCTCGGCACCCTCGTCCCCGGTCAGCACGGGCTCGATCTTCTTGGCGAGGACCTTGCCGAGCTCGACACCCCACTGGTCGAAGGAGTCGATGTTCCAGACGGCGCCCTGGACGAAGACCTTGTGCTCGTACAGGGCGATCAGCTGGCCGAGCACGGAGGGGGTCAGCCGGTCGGCGAGGATCGTCGTCGTCGGGTGGTTGCCCCGGAACGTCTTGTGCGCCACCAGCTCCTCGGGGACGCCCTCGGCGCGTACCTCGTCCGGTGTCCTGCCGAAGGCCAGGGCCTGGGTCTGGGCGAAGAAGTTGGCCATCAGCAGGTCGTGCTGGGCGACCAGGCCGGGCAGCAGGTCGTCGACCGGCTGGGCGAAGCCGATGAAGTCGGCCGGGATGACCTTGGTGCCCTGGTGGATCAGCTGGTAGTAGGCGTGCTGCCCGTTGGTGCCGGGGGTGCCCCAGACGACCGGTCCGGTCTGCCAGTCGACCGGATTGCCGTCCCGGTCCACGGACTTGCCGTTGGACTCCATGTCCAGCTGCTGCAGGTACGCGGTGAACTTGGACAGGTAGTGGCTGTAGGGCAGCACGGCATGCGACTGGGCGTCGAAGAACGCGCCGTACCAGACGCCCAGCAGGCCGAGCAGCAGCGGGGCGTTCTCCTCCGCGGGGGCGGTGCGGAAGTGCTCGTCGACGAGGTGGAAGCCGTCGAGCATCTCGCGGAACCGGTCCGGGCCGATGGCGATCATCAGGGAGAGCCCGATGGCGGAGTCGTACGAGTAGCGGCCGCCGACCCAGTCCCAGAACTCGAACATGTTGGCCGTGTCGATGCCGAAGCCGGCGACCTTGTCGGCGTTGGTCGACAGCGCCACGAAGTGCTTGGCCACCGCGTCCTGACCGGCCCTCAGCCCGGTCAGCAGCCAGTCGCGGGCGGAGGTGGCGTTGGTGATCGTCTCGATCGTGGTGAAGGTCTTCGACGCGATGACGAACAGCGTCTCGGCGGGGTCGAGATCGTGCACGGCCTCGTGCAGGTCGGCACCGTCGACGTTGGAGACGAAGCGGAAGGTGAGCGAGCGGTCCGTGAAGGAGCGCAGCACCTCGTACGCCATGGCGGGGCCGAGGTCGGAGCCGCCGATGCCGATGTTGACGATGTTCTTGATCGGCTTGCCGGTGTGGCCGGTCCACTCCCCCGACCTGACGCGGTCGGAGAAGGCCGCCATCTTGTCGAGCACCGCGTGGACGGCGGGCACCACGTTCTCGCCGTCGACCTCGATCACGGCGCCCCGCGGGGCACGCAGCGCGGTGTGCAGGACGGCGCGGTCCTCGGTGGTGTTGATCTTGTCGCCGCGGAACATGGCGTCGCGCAGCCCGGCGACGTCGGTGGCGGCGGCGAGCTCGCGCAGCAGCGCCAGAGTCTCGTCGGTGACCAGGTGCTTGGAATAGTCGAGGTACAGGTCGCCGACCCGCAGGGTGTACCCGGTGCCGCGCGCCGGGTCGTCCGCGAACAGCTGGCGCAGATGGGTCGACCCGAGCTGCTCACGGTGCTTGCCCAGCGCCGCCCATTCCGGCGTCTGGTTGAGCCTGGTACGGCTTGTTGCGTTCATCCCGGACATCAGCCCACTTCTCTCGTAACCGCAGTTCCCCGCTGCCCCTCCAACCTAATTGATCAGGCGGCCGGACGTGGCAGCGGCGGGCTGCGGCACGACGGAAGCAGTCCGGCCGGGCACCCGTGGGGTGTCCGGCCGGTGAACGATTCAGATCTCGCCGCGGAGTTTCGCCAGGGCCTCGGCGAGGATGGCCTCGCCGTCCGCGTCGCTGCGCCGCTCGCGCACGTACGCGAGGTGCGTCTTGTACGGCTCGGTGCGGGGCGGGTCGGGCGGGCTGTCCCGGTCCTGGCCGGCCGGGAAACCGCAGCGCGGGCAGTCCCAGGTCTCCGGTACCTGCGCGTCATGGGCGAAGCTCGGCTGCGTCTCGTGCCCGTTCGAGCACCAGAAGGAGATGCGGGCGCGTGGCGCGGACTCGCCGCGCTCGGCCTCCCCCATCGGCCCCGCTCCGACCCGGCTTCCCCGGATCGCGTTGCCACTTGCCACGGTCGTAACTCCCTGCGTGATGGTGCTCGAAGATGCCCCAGTCTACGTAAGGCCCAACGCGCGTCCAGTGAAAGGAGTTACACCGTCACCGGGAATCGCGTACGACGGGTCAGTTGTCCAGCTTGATGAGCAGGCCGAGCACCACGATGCACGCGAACCAGCCCAGACCGACCACGACGGTGATCCGGTCGAGGTTGCGCTCGGCGACCGAGGAACCACCGACGGAGGACTGCATGCCGCCACCGAACATGTCGGAAAGACCGCCGCCCTTGCCCTTGTGCATCAGCACCAGCAGCATCAGCAGCAGGCTGAAGACGATCAGGGCGATCTCGAACCCCAAAATCACGGCTGGTCCCTACTTTCCGGAAATCCTGACTGCATGTACGAACAACGGGGGCCGGGAGGCTGCCCTCCCCGGCCCCCGCAAGGGTACGACGGATCCGCGCTACCGCATACTCACTGGTCGCGGAAGCGGACGATCTTGACGAACTCGTCGGCGTCCAGCGCCGCGCCGCCGATCAGGGCGCCGTCGACGTCGGGCTGGGCCATGATCGCGGCCACGTTGCCGGACTTGACCGAGCCGCCGTACTGGATGCGGACCGCGTCGGCCAGCTCCTGCGAGTACAGCTCGGCGAGCCGGCCGCGGATCGCGCCGCAGACCTCCTGGGCGTCCTCGGGGGTGGCGACCTCGCCGGTCCCGATGGCCCAGACCGGCTCGTAGGCGACCACGATGGTCTCGGCCTGCTCGGCCGGGATGTCCTTCAGGGCGCCGTCGAGCTGCGCGAGGGTGTGCGCGACCTGGTCGCCGGCCTTGCGGACGTCCAGGCCCTCGCCGACGCACAGGATCGGGGTCAGGCCGTGCTTGTAGGCGGCCTTCACCTTGGCGTTGCAGACCTCGTCGGTCTCGCCGTGGTACTGGCGGCGCTCGCTGTGGCCGACGGCGACGAAGGTGCACTTCAGCTTGGCGAGCATGGCGCCGGAGATCTCGCCGGTGTACGCGCCGGAGTCGTGCGCCGAGATGTCCTGGGCGCCGTACTTGATCTTCAGCTTGTCGCCGTCGACCAGCGTCTGCACGGAGCGCAGGTCGGTGAAGGGTGGCAGGACGGCGACCTCGACGGCGTCGTAGTCCTTGTCGGCCAGGGCGAAGGCGAGCTTCTGGACGTGGGCGATGGCCTCAAGGTGGTTGAGGTTCATCTTCCAGTTGCCCGCCATCAGCGGGGTGCGGGTGGTCATGAAAGGTCAGTCCTCCAGTGCGGCGAGGCCGGGAAGCGTCTTGCCCTCGAGGTATTCGAGGCTGGCGCCGCCACCGGTCGAGATGTGTCCGAACGCGTTCTCGTCGAAGCCCAGGATGCGGACGGCGGCGGCGGAGTCGCCACCGCCGACCACGCTGAAGCCCGAGGAGTCGACGAGGGCCTGGGCGACGGCCCGGGTGCCCTCGGCGAAGTCGGGGTGCTCGAAGACGCCCATCGGGCCGTTCCAGAAGACGGTGGCCGCGTCGGCGAGCTTCGATGCGTAGAGCTTGTTGGTCTCCGGGCCGTTGTCCAGCCCCATCTGCCCGGCCGGCATGGCGTCGGCGGCGACGGTGGAGGGGTTGGCCGGGGCCTTGGTCCTGAGGTCGGGGAACGCGGGGGCGACCACGACGTCGACGGGGAGTACGAACTCCACGCCCTTCTCCTCGGCGCGCCGCAGGTATTCGCGCACGGCCGGGATCTGGTCCTCCTGGAGCAGCGAGCTGCCGACCTCGTGGCCCTGGGCCTTGAGGAAGGTGTACGCCATGCCGCCGCCGATGAGGATGCGGTCGGCGCGCTCCAGCAGGTGGTCGATGACGCCGAGCTTGTCGGAGACCTTGGCGCCGCCGAGCACGACCGCGTACGGCCGCCGCACGTCGTCGGTGAGCTTCTTCAGGACGCCGACCTCGGTGGCGATCAGGTCGCCCGCGGCGTGCGGGAGCCGGGCCGGGAGGTCGAAGACCGAGGCGTGCTTGCGGTGGACGGCACCGAAGCCGTCGCCCACGTACAGGTCGGCGAGCTCGGCGAGCCGGTCCGCGAACGCCCCGCGCTCGGCGTCGTCCTTGGAGGTCTCACCGGGGTTGAAGCGGAGGTTCTCGATGACGGCGACCCGGCCGTCGGTGAGGGCCGCGACGGTGGCGCGGGCGGACTCGCCGACCGTGTCGGTCGCGAAGGCCACGTCGGTGCCGAGCAGTTCACCGAGCCGGGTGGCGGCGGGGGCCAGCGAGAACGCCGGGTCCGGGGCGCCCTTGGGGCGGCCCAGGTGCGAGGCGACGACGACCCGGGCGCCGGCCTCGGCCAGCTTCCGGACGGTCGGGGTGACGGCGCGGATGCGGCCGTCGTCGGTGATGGTGGTGCCGCTCAGCGGCACGTTGAGGTCGGCGCGGACGAATACCCGCTTGCCGGCGACCCCTTCGGCGAGAAGTGCGTCGATCGTCTTCATCTGTCTGGACTCCTTGGAGGACGAGGGAGCATGCGAGGGGGCTCGAACGGCGCGGCGTTGCGCTGTTCGAGCCCCGTGCTCACATCGAGATGCCTGCCGGTTCGGCGCCGGTCAGAGCTGGCTGCCGACGAAGACGGTCAGGTCGACGAGGCGGTTGGAGTAGCCCCACTCGTTGTCGTACCAGCCGAGGATCTTCACCGTGTTGCCCTCCTGGACCATGGTCAGGGAGGAGTCGAAGGTGCAGGACGACGGGTCACCGACGATGTCCGAGGAGACGATCGGGTCCTCGGTGTACGTCAGGAAGCCCTTCAGGTCGCCGTCGTCGGCGGCCTTCTTGAACGCGGCGTTGACCTCGTCCTTGGTGACCTCGCGCTGCAGGGTCACGACGAGGTCGGTGGCGGAGCCGGTCGGGACCGGGACGCGCATCGCGATGCCGTCGAGCTTGCCCTTGAGCTGCGGGAGGACCAGAGCGGTCGCCTTGGCGGCGCCGGTCGTGGTCGGGATGATGTTCTCGGCGGCGGCGCGGGCGCGGCGCAGGTCCGAGTGCGGGAAGTCCAGAATCCGCTGGTCGTTGGTGTACGCGTGCACCGTGGTCATGAGGCCCTTGACGATGCCGAAGTTCTCGTCGAGAACCTTGGCCATCGGAGCGACACAGTTGGTCGTGCAGGACGCGTTGGAGATGACGTGGTGGTTGGCCGCGTCGTACTTGTCCTGGTTGACGCCCATGACGATGGTGATGTCCTCCTCCTTGGCCGGAGCCGAGATGAGGACCTTCTTCGCACCACCCGCGATGTGCTTCGCGGCGTCGGCCTTCTTGGTGAAGATGCCGGTCGACTCGATGACGATGTCGACGCCCAGCTCACCCCAGGGGATGTCGGCCGGGTTGCGCTCGGAGAGCACCTTGATGGTGTGACCGTCGACGGTGATGGTGTCGGCGGTGTGGCTGACCTCTGCCTTGAGACGACCCAGGATGGTGTCGTACTTCAGCAGGTGGGCCGTGGTCGCAGTGTCACCCAGGTCGTTGACAGCCACGATCTCGATGTCCGCACCCTGCTCCAGCAGCGCGCGGAAGTAGTTACGACCGATGCGGCCAAAGCCGTTGATGCCTACGCGGATCGTCACGAACCGATCTCCTCGTTAGGTACGCCGGTTTTCGACGCCGGCGAGTTGTATGGGATGTCCCCGACCGCCTACGACCCTACCTCTCCGGAGCCGTCGGGGTGACATCGGCCACGGCCGGACGGACGCGGAAAGCCCGTACTCCCCAGTAGGAATACGGGCCTCCGGGCGCCTTCCCCGGCCCCTCGCGACGATTACGCAGCGTCAACACCCGCGGGTGCGCGGGCCGTTCCCGCCGCGGCGCCCGGGCCGGGTGCGCGGGTCAGCCGACCAGCCCGTCGGCCAGCTCTTCGCTGAGAGTGGATTCCGTGCCGGGGATACCCAGGTCCTGGGCGCGCTTGTCGGCCATCGCGAGGAGCCGCCGGATGCGCCCGGCGACCGCGTCCTTGGTGAGCGGCGGGTCGGCGAGCGCGCCCAGCTCCTCCAGGGAGGCCTGCTTGTGCTCCATGCGCAGCCGGCCGGCCGCCGCGAGGTGCTCGGGGACCTCCTCGCCCAGGATCTCCAGCGCGCGGCCCACCCGGGCGCCCGCGGCGACCGCCGCCCTGGCCGAGCGCCGCAGGTTGGCGTCGTCGAAGTTGGCGAGGCGGTTGGCGGTGGCGCGGACCTCGCGCCGCATCCGCCGCTCCTCCCAGGCCAGCACCGATTCATGGGCGCCGAGCCGGGTGAGCAGGGCGCCGATCGCGTCGCCGTCGCGGACGACGACCCGGTCCACTCCGCGCACCTCGCGGGCCTTCGCCGCGATGGAGAGCCTGCGGGCGGCACCGACCAGCGCGAGCGCGGCCTCCGGGCCGGGGCAGGTCACCTCCAGCGAGGAGGAGCGGCCGGGCTCGGTGAGCGAGCCGTGCGCCAGGAAGGCCCCGCGCCAGGCGGCCTCCGCGTCGCAGGTGGCCCCCGAGACCACCTGCGGGGGCAGGCCGCGGATGGGGCGGCCCCGGCCGTCGACCAGGCCCGTCTGGCGCGCCAGCTGGTCACCGCCCGCCACCACGCGTACGACGTAGCGCGAGCCGCGCCGCAGGCCGCCGGGTGCCATCACGATCAGCTCCGAGCTGTGCCCGAAGATCTCCAGGATGTCCCGCTTCAGCCGGCGCGCCGCCATCGCGGTGTCCAGCTCCGCCTCGATCACGATCCGGCCGCTCACCAGGTGGAGTCCACCCGCGAACCGAAGAATCGCCGAAACCTCTGCCTTCCTGCAGCAGGTCCGGGTCACGGGAAGCCGAGAGACTTCATCCTTCACCGCCGGCGTCATCGCCATGGGCCGATCCTTCCATGCATCCGAAAAATACGGTCGTACGCGGCGGCCAACAGCTCCGGATCATGGATCGGAACGCCGTCGGGTGAGGCCACGGGCGCCAGCTCGACCGCGGCACCGAGCCTTTTCGCTGCGTCGGCGAGTGATTCGCGGTCGGGCACGGCGGCCTCGTCGGCCAGCACCACGTCCAGGGCGAGTTTAGGGGCGTGTCGTCCCAAAACCTCCAAATGACGCTGCGGTGAGAAGCCATCTGTTTCACCGGGTTGCGGTGCGAGGTTCAGCGAGAGGACCTTGCGGGCCTTCGTCTCGATCAGCGCGTCCAGCAGTTCGGGGACGAGCAGATGGGGGATGACCGAGGAGAACCAGGAGCCCGGACCGAGGACCACCCAGTCCGCGTCCAGCACGGCGGCGACCGCCTCGGGGACGGCCGGAGGGTCGGCCGGGACCACGTGCACCGACTGCACCTCGCCCGGGGTGAGGGCGACGGTGGCCTGGCCGCGCACGGTGTCCACGTCCTCCGGGCGGTCGGGGTCGTGGCCCTTGACCAGGGCCTGGAGCTCCAGCGGCACGGCGGACATGGGCAGCACCCGGCCGTGCGCGCCGAGGAGCTTGCCGACCAGGTCCAGGGCCTGGACGTGGTCGCCGAGCTGCTCCCACAGGGCGACGATCAGCAGATTGCCGACCGCGTGCTCGTGCAGGTCGCCCTTGGACTGGAAGCGGTGCTGGATGACCTGCGCCCAGGTCTGGCCCCACTCGTCGTCCCCGCACAGGGCGGCCAGCGCCTTGCGCAGGTCGCCGGGGGGCAGGACGCCCAGCTCTTCGCGGAGCCGCCCGCTGGAGCCTCCGTCGTCGGCGACGGTGACCACGGCGGTCAGGTCGCCGGTGATCCGCCGCAGCGCGGTGAGGGAGGCGGACAGGCCCATGCCGCCGCCGAGCGCGACGACCTTGGGCTGGGCGCCGCGCTTGCGCTTGGCGAACGCGGGCGTGGCGCCGCGCAGCCGGCGCAGGCGCAGATTGCGGCTGGTCACTCGCGCCCCATGTCCCTGTGTACGAGCACGGTCTCGATCCCCTCGGTGGCGAGCCGCGCCGCCAGCTTCTCGGACATGGCCACGGAGCGGTGCTTGCCGCCCGTGCAGCCGACGGCGATGGTCACGTAGCGCTTGCCCTCGCGGCGGTAGCCCGCGGCGACGAGCTGGAGCAGTTCGGTGTACTGGTTGAGGAATTCCTTGGCGCCCGGCTGGTCGAAGACGTAGGAGGAGACCTCCTCGTTGAGCCCGGTGAAGGGGCGCAGCTCCGGGACCCAGTGCGGGTTGGGCAGGAAGCGGCAGTCGACCACCAGGTCGGCGTCGACCGGCAGGCCGTACTTGAAGCCGAACGACATCACGGTGGCGCGCAGCTCCGGTTCCTCGTCGCCGGCGAACTGGGCGTCCATCTTGGCGCGCAGCTCGTGCACGTTGAGGCTGGAGGTGTCGATCACCAGGTCGGCGTCGCCGCGCAGCTCGCGCAGCAGGTCGCGCTCGGCGGCGATGCCGTCGACGATCCGGCCGTCGCCCTGGAGCGGGTGGGGGCGGCGGACCGATTCGAAGCGGCGGACCAGCGCGTCGTCGGAGGACTCCAGGAAGACCACCCGGCGGGTGACGCCCTTGGCGTCCAGGTCGGCGAGGGATTCGCGCAGGTTGTCGAAGAAGCGGCGGCCGCGCACGTCCACGACGACGGCGATCCGTGCCACGTTGCCCTGGGAGCGGGCGCCGAGCTCCACCATGGTGGGGATCAGCGCGGGCGGCAGGTTGTCCACGACGAACCAGCCGAGGTCCTCCAGACACTTGGCGGCGGTGCTGCGCCCGGCGCCGGACATGCCGGAGATGATCACCAGCTCGGGGATGGCGGCCGCGCTGTCACCCGATTCGGTCGAGGTGCCCGTACTCACGTCTGCTGCTCCGTCTGTTCGGTCGGTGCGGTCGTGCCCGTGTTCATGTTCGTGGTCAGTCATGTCGTGCTGCCCCCGTCGTCCTCTTCCATGATCTCTCCTGTGGCCGTGTTCACGGCGGGTGCGGCCGGGGCGGCCGCCGCGAGGGCGACGGCCACTGATTCCGCCGTCCTGCGGCCTATCCCGGGAACCTCGCAGATCTCGTCGATTGTCGCCTGCCTGAGCTTCTTCACGGAGCCGAAATGCTTGATCAGAGCCTGTTTGCGGGTGTCCCCGAGACCGGCGACGTCGTCCAGGGGGCTGGAGCGGATGCGCTTGGCCCGCTTGGCGCGCTGGTAGGTGATGGCGAAGCGGTGGGCCTCGTCGCGGATGCGCTGGAGGAGGTACAGCCCCTCGCTGGAGCGGGGCAGGACCACCGGGTCGTCGTCATCGGGCAGCCAGACCTCTTCGAGGCGCTTGGCGAGGCCGCAGACGGCGATGTCGTCGATGCCCAGCTCGTCCAGGGCCCGCTTGGCGGCGGCGACCTGCGGCTGCCCGCCGTCGACCACGAGGAGCTGCGGCGGGTACGCGAAGCGCTTGGGCCGGCCGTCGTCCTCGCGGGCCCCCTCGGCGGCCGGCTCGGCGGACGCCGGTACGGGGCCGGTGGGCGCCGGGCCCGTGGGGGCCGGGGTCTCCTCCCACTCCCCCGTGCGTTCCTTCTCCTGGAGGTAGCGGCGGAAGCGGCGGCTGATCACCTCGTGCATCGAACGGACGTCGTCCTGGCCCTCGAAGCCCTTGATCTGGAAGCGGCGGTACTCCCCCTTGCGGGCGAGCCCGTCCTCGAAGACGACCATGGACGCAACGACGTCGTCGCCCTGGAGGTGGGAGATGTCGAAGCACTCGATGCGCAGCGGGGCGGTGTCCAGGCCCAGGGCTCCGGCGATCTCCTCCAGGGCCCGGGAGCGGGTGGTGAGGTCGGAGGCGCGCTTGGTCTTGTGCAGCCCGAGGGCCTGCTGGGCGTTGCGCTGGACCGTGACCATCAGGTCCTTCTTGTCGCCGCGCTGCGGGATGCGCAGGCTGACCTGGGAGCCGCGCCGGTCCGCGAGCCACTGGGAGACGGCCGCGGGGTCCTCGGGGAGGGCCGGGACGAGGACCTCCTTGGGGACGGCGTCGCCGCTCTCCTCGCCGTACAGCTGCTGGAGGGCGTGCTCCACGAGGCCGGAGGTGTCGACGTTCTCCACCTTGTCGGTGACCCAGCCGCGCTGGCCGCGCACCCGGCCGCCGCGTACGTGGAAGATCTGGACGGCCGCCTCCAGCTCGTCCTCGGCGACCGCGATGAGGTCGGCGTCGGTGGCGTCGGCGAGGACGACGGCGCTCTTCTCCATGGCGCGCCTGAGCGCCTCGACGTCGTCACGCAGGCGCGCGGCCCGCTCGTACTCCATCTCCTCGGCCGCCGCCATCATGTCCTTCTCCAGGCGGCGGATGTACGTGCCGGTGCGGCCGGCCATGAAGTCGCAGAAGTCGTCGGCCAGTTCGCGGTGCTCCTCGGGGGTGACGCGGCCGACGCAGGGGGCCGAGCACTTGCCGATGTAGCCGAGGAGGCAGGGGCGGCCGGTGCGCGCGGCGTTCTTGAAGACGCCGGCGGAGCACGTACGGACGGGGAAGACCCGCAGCATCAGGTCGACGGTCTCGCGGATCGCCCAGGCGTGCCCGTACGGGCCGAAGTAGCGCACGCCCTTCTTCTTGGCGCCGCGCATCACCTGGACCCGGGGGAACTCCTCGTTCAGCGTGACCGCGAGGTAGGGGTAGCTCTTGTCGTCACGGTACTTGACGTTGAACCGGGGGTCGAACTCCTTGATCCAGGAGTATTCGAGCTGGAGCGCCTCGACCTCGGTGGAGACGACGGTCCACTCCACGGAGGCGGCCGTGGTCACCATCGTGCGCGTGCGCGGGTGGAGGCCGGAGAGGTCCTGGAAGTAGCTGGCCAGGCGCTGGCGCAGGCTCTTGGCCTTCCCGACGTAGATCACCCGGCGGTGTTCGTCGCGGAATTTGTAGACCCCCGGGGAGTCGGGGATCTGTCCCGGCTTGGGGCGGTAGCTGGAGGGGTCTGCCATGTCTCCCACCCTACTTGCGGGCAGTGACAGTGCGGGGTGCCCGGATGTCGCCGCGCCCCGGGACAGGGGTGGGGTCACCTGTCCCGGAGCGCGGGGTCATGGGGTGCGCGTCATCCGGTCCTGCGCCGGCCGCGCAGCCGCAGGGCGGTGACGCCGCAGAGGGCGAGGACGGCGACGGCTCCCCCGGCGGCCGCGGTGGAGCCCGCGGTCAGGGCCGTGTCCCTGCCGCTGCCCGCGGCGATGGCGGGCCCGGACGGCTTCGCCGGGGCGGATTTCGCCTCGGCGGGCCCGTAGCCGCCGGCCTCGCCCTTGCGGGCGTAGGCGGAGCCGGGGAGCTTGTCGGCGTAGGCGGCCCGCACCCGGGTGCGGTAGGCGGAGACGGTCGTCCCCTCCTTGCCGACCGCCCGGACGGCGTCCTGGTCGAGCGGGAGTACCTTGCTCCCCTTCTGGACGTACCAGGCGTCGATCTGAGGCTCGTGGAAGACGATGCCGCCGGGCAGCTTGCGGGCGCCCGCCGCGGCGTACCGGGCCTCGTCGTCCCCGGTGGCGATGTTCACCACCTGGTAGCCGCCGTCCCTGCCCGGCTCGGGCAGCGTCCACAGCGACGCCTTCTGTCCGTCCGACGAGACGGCGGTGCTGGCCAGGTAGTCCAGGGAGGCGATGGGTGCCCCGGGTTCCCCCGCGACGAAGCCGGCGGACAGGGTGCGTACGGGCACGGCGGCGCCCTGGATGCGGGGTGCGGCCGCCGTCTCGCTGACGGCGCCCTCCCGGGCGAAGAACCGGGACAGGGTGTCCAGGGTGGTGGCGTCGGTGGCCGCGTCGTGGGCGGCGGCCAGGGCGGCGGGGGTGGTGGAGGGTCCGGTGGCGGCGGCCGCCTGCGGGGCGGCGGTGAGCAGGGCGGCGCCGGCCAGTACGCCCGCGGCGGCCAGGGCGGCGGCGACGGGGCGGGGGCCGCGCGCGTTACGGGTGGAGGTCATGCCGTCACGCCCCGATCCGGTAGAGCGAGTGGGTCCAGGAGAACTCGTTGTTGTTCACGTACCAGGCGTGCGAGGCCCAGTTGTAGCGATTGCTGGACGGCCAGGGGTCGCCCCAGTAGACGAGGCTGTTCGCGTCGTCGTACCCGTACAGCACGTGCATGTGGCCGCCGCCCGACGACCACTGGATGCGGGTCTCCACCGGCCGTCCGGCGGCTATCTCGGCCTGCACGGTGGGGTAGCGCAGCCAGCCGCTGACGTACGAGCCGGGGTTGATGCCGGCCCAGTACAGGGCGTTCTGGACGTTGTCGAGCGCGGCCTGCGAGTTGGGGCACTCGTAGCCCTGGGCACGGCCGAAGGCCGCGTTGCAGAACTCGTTCTGGCTGTAGTTGCGGCCGTACCAGGTGGCGATGGTGTTGCCGGAGGCGGCCCAGCACCAGTTGGTCTTCTGCTGCGCCTGCATGGTGATGTTCAGCCGCCGGGTGGCGGCGAGGGCGGCCGTCGGGGCGGCGGCGGCCCGGTCCGGGGCCGCGGCGGCAGCCCGGTGGTCCAGGACCGCGGCGGTGGCGGCGCGGGGCTGGTCGGCGGCGGTGGCGGTCGCCGTGGGCGCGGCGAGCAGGACGGCGGCGAGAACGGCTGTCACCGACAGCCGTGCCGGCCGGATTCTTCGGTTGCGCATGGCGTTCCTCCCGGGGCGGGGGGTGGGGGTCCAAGGAGCGCGTCCGGACGCTGTGGAGGAGCATCAACCGTTGTCGGGAACGGGTCAACACGCTTCAATGCGGGTGAACACCGCGGTGTGAATGCCCGGGGCCCCGGCGTGAACGCGCCCCCCTGACCACCTGCGGTCCGGCACCTGCCGGCGCGGCCCCGTGCCCGGCCGGCGTGAACGTTCACCTGGAGGACCCATGCAGCACACCGAGGCCGAACTGGCGCAGGTGCTGCACACCGGACCGTTCCATCTGGCGCTGCGCACGGCGCTCTCGGTGCGCGGGCTGCCGCTCCAGCGGGTCCAGCACCATCTGGCGCACCGCGGGATCAAGGTCGGGGTGACCAGCCTGAGTTACTGGCAGCAGGGCGCCCGCCGCCCGCAGCGCCCGGAGTCGCTGCGGGCCGTGAAGGCGCTGGAGGAGGTGCTCGGCCTGCCGGTGAACTCGCTGCTCGGGCTGCTGGACGCCGCGGAGTCCCGCCCGGACACCGACCGCCCGCCGGCCAGGACGTACCGCTCGCTGATGGACGCCTCCGGGGCGGTGGAGCGGCTGCTCGCGGACCTGGAGTCACCCGCCGACGGCGGGCTGCACACGGTGGGCCACCAGGAGCGGGTACGGATCGGGCCCGGCCGCCAGATGCAGCACCGCGACTCCCAGCACGTCGTGCGCGCCCACCGGGACGGGATCGACCGTTACCTCGCCGTGTACATCGGTGATCCGGGCTGCGATCCGGGGCAGGTCGTGGTGAGCGCCCGGGAGAACTGCCGCACGGGCCGGGTCCGCTGGGACCGGGAGACGGGGGTGCTGGTCGCCGAGCTGCTCTTCGACACCCGGCTGCGGGCGGGCGACACGTACCTGTTCGGCTACGGCTTCGAGGACGGTACGGGAGGGCCCTGCGGCGAGTACCTGCGGGGTTTCACCTTCGGCGGCGGGCAGTACGTGCTCCAGGTCGGCTTCGACGAGGAGGCGCTGCCGGTGCGGTGCCGCAGTTTCGCCCAGGTGTCGGCGGGCGCGCCCCGGGGCGCGCGGGCGGATCTCACGCTCACCGGCCGGCACCGGACCGTGCATCTGGTGGAGCAGGGTGTGCGGCCGGGGCTGGTCGGGATCGACTGGGACTGGGATTAGACCGGCCCGCCGGGGCCGGTCCCGGCGGGGTCAGGCGTTGGGGCCCGCGATCAGTTTTCCGCCCTCGACGCGGACCGGGACGGAGGGCAGCGGCACGGTCGCGGGGCCGTGCACGGCCTTTCCGGTCGTCGTGTCGAAGAGGCTGCCGTGGCAGGGGCAGTGGCCCTCGTTCTTCTCGACCTTGTCCAGCAGGCAGCCTGCGTGGGTGCACTGGGCGCTGAAGGCCTTGTACTGCCCCTTGGCCGGGCAGCTGACGATGACGCGCTGCTCGCGGAAGAGCTTGGACTCGCCGACCGGGATCTCGTCCGGCGCGCCGAGTTCGACGGGGGCGGTGGGGGTGGGCGTCTCGGCGTGGCCGAGCTTCGAGTCGGTCGAGCAGGCGGCCGCTCCGAGCCCGGCGACGCCCGCGAGGGCGGCGCCCTTCAGCACGGTGCGGCGGGCGGCGGGCTGGCCGGACATGCGGTCTCCACGGGTCGAAGCGACAGATGGGGCAGGGTGCGAGGCCGTGCCGGAGCTGCCCGGGGCGGCGGCGGCATCGGTGCGGTAACCGACGATACCGGCGGAGAAGGACGTGTCTGCGCGCGGGCCGGTCCCGCCCGGTCGTGCCTGGTCAGGGTCGGGGTACGGCGAGGCGGCGACCCCCGGGAGGGGGCCGCCGCCTCGCACTGCTTCGCTCCGGTGTCAGGCCTTGCGGGCGCGGGCCGTCTTCTTGGCCGCGGGCTTCTTCGCCGCCGCCTTGGCCGACGCGGTCTTCGCCGGTGTCTTCGCGGCGGCCGTCTTCCGGGCCGCCGTCTTCCGGGCGGGCTTGCGGGCCGTCGGGACGGCCGCCTCGCTGACCCGGTCCGAGTCCAGGATGTCCTGGAGGAACTTGCCGGTGTGGCTGGCGGGGACGCCCGCCACGTACTCCGGGGTGCCCTCGGCGATGACCAGGCCGCCGCCGTTGCCCCCCTCGGGGCCCATGTCCACGACCCAGTCGGCGGTCTTGATGACATCGAGGTTGTGCTCGATGACGATCACCGAGTTGCCCTTGTCGACCAGACCGGAGAGCACCTTGATCAGCTTGGAGATGTCCTCGAAGTGCAGACCGGTGGTCGGCTCGTCCAGGACGTAGACCGTACGGCCGGTGGAGCGCTTCTGGAGCTCGCTGGCGAGCTTGACCCGCTGGGCCTCACCGCCGGAGAGCGTCGGCGCGGACTGGCCGAGCCGCACGTATCCGAGGCCGACCTCGTTGAGCGTGCGCAGGTGGCGGGCGATGGTCGGGACGGCCTCGAAGAACTCCAGGCCCTCCTCGATCGGCATGTCCAGCACCTCGGCGATGGACTTGCCCTTGTAGTGGACCTCCAGGGTCTCCCGGTTGTAGCGCGCTCCGTGGCAGACCTCGCACGGGACGTACACATCGGGCAGGAAGTTCATCTCGATCTTGATGGTGCCGTCGCCTGAGCAGTTCTCGCAGCGGCCGCCCTTGACGTTGAAGGAGAACCGGCCCGGCAGATAGCCGCGGACCTTGGCCTCCATCGTCTCGGCGAACAGCCTGCGGACGTGGTCGAAGACGCCGGTGTACGTGGCCGGGTTGGACCGGGGCGTACGGCCGATGGGCGACTGGTCGACGTGCACCACCTTGTCGACGAGGTCGTCCCCGTCGACCCGGGTGTGCCGGCCGGGCACCGACTTGGCGCCGTTCAGCTCGCGGGCCAGGTGGGTGTAGAGGATGTCGTTGACCAGCGTCGACTTGCCCGAGCCGGAGACGCCGGTGACGGCGGTGAGCACGCCGAGCGGGAAGGAGACGTCGATGTCCTGGAGGTTGTTCTCCCGGGCGCCGTGCACCGTGAGCAGCCGGGAGGGGTCCACGGGACGCCGGACGTCGGGCACCGGGATCGACCTCTTGCCGGTCAGGTACTGCCCGGTGACCGACTTGTCGTTGGCCAGCAGCTCCTTCAGCGATCCGGAGTGGACCACCTTGCCGCCGTGCTCGCCGGCGCCGGGGCCGATGTCGACCACCCAGTCGGCGACCTTGATGGTGTCCTCGTCGTGCTCCACGACGATGAGCGTGTTGCCCATGTCGCGCAGGCGCACCAGGGTCTCGATCAGCCGGTGGTTGTCGCGCTGGTGCAGCCCGATGGAGGGCTCGTCCAGCACATACAGCACGCCGACGAGGCCGGAGCCGATCTGGGTGGCGAGCCGGATGCGCTGGGCCTCGCCGCCGGACAGGGTGCCCGCGGCGCGGTTCAGCGAGAGGTAGTCCAGGCCCACGTCGACCAGGAACCTCAGCCGCTCGTTGACCTCCTTGAGCACCCGCTCGGCGATCTTCTTGTCGCGGGCGTTCAGCTTGAGGCGGCCGAGGAATTCGGCGCACTCGCTGATCGACATCGCGGCGACCTGGGCGATGGACCTGTCCATCACGGTGACCGCGAGGACGATCGGCTTGAGCCGGGTGCCCTCACAGGTCGGGCAGGGGACCTCGCGCATGTAGCCCTCGAAGCGCTCCCTGCTGGAGTCGCTCTCGGCCTCGGAGTGCCGCCGCTTGACGAACTGGACGGCGCCTTCGAAGGACGGCGTGGTGTAGGCGCGCTCGCGCCCGTAGCGGTTGCGGTAGCGGACCTCGGTCTGGATCTTGTGGCCGTGCAGCAGGGCCTTCTTGGCGCGCTGCGGCAGCCCCGCCCAGGGGATGTCCGTACGGAAGCCGAGGGCGTCGGCCAGCGCGTTGATCTGGCGGCCGAAGTACTCCTTGGTGTGGCCGTGCGACCAGGGGTGGATCGCGCCCTCGTCGAGGGACTTCTCCTCGTCGGGGACGATCAGCTCCGGGTCGACCTCCATCCGCGTACCGATACCGGTGCAGTCGGGGCAGGCGCCGAAGGGCGAGTTGAAGGAGAAGGAGCGCGGCTCCAGCTCCTCGAAGGAGAGGTCGTCGTACGGGCAGTACAGATGCTCGGAGTACATCCGCTCGCGCTCGGGGTCGTCCTCGGGGAGGTCGACGAAGTCCAGCACGACCATGCCGCCGGAGAGGCCCAGCGCGGTCTCGACGGAGTCCGTCAGCCGGCGCTTGGCGCTGTCCTTCACGGTGAGGCGGTCGATGACCACCTCGATGGTGTGCTTCTCCTGCTTCTTGAGCGTGGGCGGCTCGGAGAGCTGGATGGTCGCGCCGTCGACCCTCGCCCTGCTGTACCCCTTGGTCTGGAGATCGGAGAAGAGGTCGACGAACTCGCCCTTGCGCTCGCGCACCAGCGGCGAGAGCACCTGGAAGCGGCTGCCCTCGGGCAGGCCGAGGACCTTGTCCACGATGGCCTGCGGCGACTGGCGCGAGATCGGGCGGTGGCACTCGGGGCAGTGCGGCTTGCCGATCCTGGCGAAGAGCAGCCGCAGGTAGTCGTAGACCTCGGTGATGGTGCCGACCGTCGAGCGGGGATTGCGCGAGGTCGACTTCTGGTCGATGGAGACGGCGGGCGACAGGCCCTCGATGAAATCGACGTCCGGCTTGTCCATCTGGCCGAGGAACTGCCGGGCGTACGAGGAGAGGGACTCCACGTAACGCCGCTGGCCCTCGGCGAAGATCGTGTCGAACGCGAGCGACGACTTGCCCGACCCGGAGAGCCCGGTGAAGACGATGAGGGAGTCGCGGGGGAGGTCGAGCGAGACGTTCTTGAGGTTGTGCTCGCGAGCGCCACGGACGATGAGACGGTCGGTCACGCCGGTCCGCACCTTTCTGGAGAGAAGCGGGGGAACTGAGCCCCTGGCCCAGGTTATGGGGGGCGCCACAGCGGTGTACGGAGCTTTCGACTCCGAGGGTATAGCACGCACATTCGAATTGCGGACGGCTGATGACTCCTTCACCCGAACGAGTGGCCGGGGCTAGGCTCGGCCCCATGACTGACCATGCGCACGACCTGGCAGCACTCCGTGAAGCGACCGATCGACTGCTCAGCGCCACCGAGAAACTGGACGACGCGGCCCTGGCCGAAGCGTCACGACTGCCGGGCTGGAGCCGCGGTCATGTCGTCGCGCACCTCTCTCTTAACGCCGACGCGCTCGTAAATGTTCTCCAGGGCCGGCCGATGTACGCAGACAGCGAAACCCGCGACCGCGACATCGAGCGGGACGCCCCCCGTCCACAGGCGGAGCAGCTGGCCGACCTGACGGCGAGCGCGGCCCGCTTCGTGGCGGCGGCGGCCGAGCCCGCGGACTGGTCGCGCACGGTGACCCTGCGCAACGGTGTGACGGACTCGGCCTCCCAGATCCCCTTCCGGCGCCGCGCCGAGGTCGAGCTGCACCACGTCGACCTGAACGCCGGCTACGAGCTGGAGGACCTGCCTGACGAGTTCACCGCGCGGGAGATCGACTTCCTGGCCGAGCGGTTCACCGGGCACCCGGATGTCGTGTCGACGGGGCTGGCCGACGACACCGGGCGCGCGTGGACGACCGGCGGCGGCGCGGAGGGCGGCGCGGTCTCCGTACGCGGCAACGCCTCCGAGCTGCTGGGCTGGCTCAGCGGGCGGCGCGACGGATCGGCGCTGACGGTGGAAGGCGGAGCCCTTCCGGCGCTGCCCCCGCTCTAGGCCGCCCCCGCTATAGGCTGAGAGACATGACGTACAGCGGAGCGGTCAGGGTCGGCGGGCCTGCGGATGTGCACGAACTGACGGATCTGATGATCTCCAAGGTCGCCGTCGGCCCGATGGACAACAACGCCTATCTGCTGCGCTGCCGGACCACCGGCGAGCAGCTCCTGATCGACGCGGCCAACGACGCCGGGACTCTGCTGCGACTCATCGGTGACGACTCGATCATCGCGGTCGTCACCACCCACCGGCACCGCGACCACTGGCAGGCACTGGCCGAGGTGGTCGCGGCGACCGGGGCACGCACCTGTGCCGGGCGGTTCGACGCCGAGGGCATCGAGGTGCCGACGGAGGTGCTCGTCGAGGACGGCGACACGATCCGGGTCGGTCAGGTGGCGCTCACCGCCCGCCACCTGACCGGCCACACCCCGGGCTCGATCGCCCTCCTGTACGACGACCCGCACGGGGCGCCGCACCTGTTCACCGGGGACTGCCTCTTCCCCGGCGGAGTCGGTAACACGCACAAGGACCCCGAGGCGTTCGCGAGCCTGCTGCACGACGTGGAGACCAAGCTCTTCGCCCCGCTGCCGGACGAGACCTGGGTCTACCCGGGCCACGGGCGCGACACCACGCTGGGCGACGAGCGGCCCCACCTGCCCGAGTGGCGCGCCCGGGGCTGGTGAACCAACGCCCCCCTAGGAAGCGTGGCTCTTCTCGGCCCGCTCCTCGGCCTCGGCCTGTTTCCTGTTGGCGATCAGACTGGTGACCGTGGTGATCACCAGCACCCCGCAGATGACGCCGAGCGAGACCGGGATGGAGATCTCGGGGACGTGCACCCCGGACTCGTGCAGGGCGTGCAGCACGAGCTTGACGCCGATGAAGCCGAGGATCACCGACAGCCCGTAGCTGAGGTGGACCAGCTTCTTGAGCAGTCCGCCGATCAGGAAGTACAGCTGGCGCAGCCCCATCAGGGCGAAGGCGTTGGCGGTGAAGACGATGTACGGGTCCTGGGTCAGGCCGAAGATCGCGGGGATGGAGTCCAGCGCGAACAGCACGTCGGTGGTGCCGATGGCGAGCATGACGACCATCAACGGGGTCAGGACCCGCTTGCCGTTGTTGCGGATGAACAGCTTGGTGCCGTGGTACCGGTCGGCGACGCCGAAGCGGCGCTCGATGTTCTTGAGGAGACGGTTCTCCTCGAACTCCTCTTCCTCCTCGTCACCCCGCGCCTCCTGGATGAGCTTCCAGGCGGTGTAGATCAGGAACGCGCCGAAGATGTAGAAGACCCACGAGAAGTTGGCGATGACCGCGGCACCGGCGGCGATGAAGCCCGCCCGCAGCACCAGCGCGATCAGCACGCCGACGAGCAGCACCCGCTGCTGGAGGTGGGAGGGCACCGAGAACTTCGCCATGATCAGCACGAAGACGAAGAGGTTGTCGACGCTCAGCGACTTCTCGGTGATGAAGCCCGCGAAGAACTCGCCCGATGCCTGGCTCTCGCCGAAGACGAGCAGGCCGAGGCCGAAGAGGACGGCCAGCGCGACCCAGACGATCGTCCAGATCCCGGCTTCCTTGGTCGACACGTCATGGGGCTTGCGCCCGATGAAGAAGTCGACGGCGATGAGGGCGCAGAGACCGATGATGGTCAGCGCCCAGAGGGTCCATGAAACGTCCACTGCGCCTCCGGCAGTTCGCTACGTGCTACTGATCAGCGTCGTCGCTGCCGGAGGTCTCTTCCACCCGGGCGCACGGGACGCGCGTCCGGGCCGGCGCCCCGGGACCGGTCACGGTCCGTACTGACGGGAACGCCGCGTATGGGAGTACTCCCCTCCGCCCGATGAACGGTACAGGAAACCCCAAGAAAAGGTAAAGAGAAGGCTAAAGAATCTCCAAAAGCCCAGGTGGGTGAGGTGCGAAGGGCGCGCGGGCACGCATCCCGAGGTGTGGGCTCAGCGGTGTCCGGTGCGGCGGGCGTTCGCCACCCGGGCCAGCACCTGGTCCAGAACCGCGCTGCCCGGCGGCGTCCGCAGCGGTTCGTACGTCCACGCGTGACCGACCCAGGGGTCGGCCAGATGGTCGTCGGCGACCGGGGTGACGCGCAGCAGCGAACGCCACAGGGGGTCGAGGACCGGCCCGTACCCGGAGGCCTCCTCCCGGTCGGCGACCATCATGAGGTGGACGCCGACGGAGGGCCCCTCGTCGGCGAGGTAGCGCAGCTGGGTGACCGCGCGGTCGTCGAAACCGTGCGGGAAGTCGTTGACGATCAGCAGCTGCTCGGCCGGGTCCAGATCCGGCGGCAGCGAGTCGGCGGCACCGGCCCGGATCGCCATCTGCACCAGGTCGACGCGCCGGGTCAGGTGGGCGAGGACCGAGGAGACCCCCTGGGCCCCGGAAGCGGGCGGAGCCGGGAGAACCCCGGAGCGGACCAGCGGGGCGAGCGCCCCGGCGGCCGAACCGGCCGGGTCGATCACATGGACCGAGAACTCGTTCGGCGGGTAGACGGCCAGCAGCCGGGCGGCGTGCAGCACCGCGCTCTCCATCGCGAGCCGGCGCAGGTGCTCCGGGTCGGCCTGCGCATCGGCCCCGGACGCCGTACGCCCGCTGTCGATCCACATGCCCCGCTCCAGCGGCAGCCGGACGAGCAGCGGGATGCGCAGCCCGGTGCTCTCCGGCAGGCGGAGGTCCCCGATCCGCAGGGCCATGGGTATCTCCATCGGCACGCGGTAGCCGTGCCAGACGGGGTTGTCCCAGCCCGCGTAGGCGGCGGGGAGCGCGGGCTCCACGACGGCGGACTCGGCGGCGAGCTGGGCCAGGTCGCGGTCCAGCGACTCGCGGGCCCGGCCGGTCAGCTCGTCGCGCTTGGCGCGGGCCGCCTCGCGGGCCCGGTCCCCCGCACCGCCGATGCGGCTGCGCGGGTCGGACAGGGTCCGCTCCAGCTCCTGGTCCATCCGGGACTCGGCGAAGTCGACGGCGCTGCGGTACGCGGCGACGGTCCGGGCCATGTCCTCGAACATGCCCCACACCTGGTTGTAGAGGCGCTCGTCCATGGACCAGCCGGTCGCGTCCCCGGCGACGGGCTGGGCGGGCCGCCCCGGCTCGGCGGGCGGCGCGGCCGGAGGGGGCGGCGGGGGCGCGGTGGACTGGCGGCGCGGGTGCGCGTAGTCGACGGGCCCGCCCTGGGGCGCCGGGGCCGCCGGCTGGGCCAGGGGCTCGGGCTGCGGGGCCGGCGAGGGCGCGCCCGGCGGCGGGACGGAGGGCTGCCCGTTACCCGGGGCGGTGGGCTGCCCGTTGCCCGGGGCGGGGGCCGGCGCGGGGGCCTGGGCCGGGGTGTGTCTGACGCGGTCGCCCTCCGGGGTGCGGGGCGGGGGCGGGGCCACGGAGCGGGCCAGTCCTCGGGCGACCGCCTCCTGGATCGATCCGGCCAGTTCGGCGGCCCGGTCCACACCCTGGTCGGTGAGCATCGCGGCGAGACCGCCCGCGTAGCCCTGGCCGACCGCCCGGACCTTCCAGCCGCCCTGGCGCCGGTACAGCTCCAGCGCGGCGACCGCGGACTCGCTGTCGAGCCCGGTCAGGGTGAACGTGGCGATCTCGTCGCCTTCGAGGCCGGTGACCGCGACGAAGGGCGCGGCGACGGCCCCGAACCGGGTCGGGCCGCCCACGCCCAGCGGCAGGGCCAGCAGCACCGTGACCCGGTGGACCCCGCCGGGCAGGGCGTCGAGGTCGACGGCGAGCCGGTGGTCGGCGGCGGCCTGCCGGGAGACTTCGAGGCCGTGCAGCTGCGGCGATCCCGGGTGGGCGACCCACTCCACGCCGTGCACCCTGCCGTGCTCGTCGCCGAGCGTGGCACCGGCCACGACGGGCGCCCCGGCCGATATCCGGATCTCCAGACGGGTCTGGGGCAAGGTGTGGTTCTGCCCCCGGACCAGCTCGGCCGTCATTGCCCTGTCCCCTCGACGAGTTTCTGCTGCGTGGTGCGGGTCTGTGCCGGATGCGCGCGCCCGGTGGCACGCGGGGTGCTGTGATGCGGTGCAGCTCCCGGCGGCCGATGCCTCCGGGAGCTGCGCGTACCGCGAGCGGACCTGTCGGTCCGGTGCCGTCTACAGGTGCGGCAGGATCGCCGGCATGAGGTCCTGGAACGTGCGGCCGTTGGCCGGGTTGCCGATGGCGGTCATCTTCCAGGCGTTCCCCGAGCGGTGCACCTTCGCCATGATCTGCGCCGTGTACTGCCCGCCGCCGTCCAGCGTGTAGCGGGCGAGCTCCTGGCCGTTGGTCTCGTCCACGATGCGGCAGAACGCGTTCTGCACCTCCTGGAACGTCTGGCCGGTGAAGGAGTTCACCGTGAAGACGATCTGGTCGATGTGGACCGGGACCCGCTGGAGGTCCACGAGGATCGCCTCGTCGTCGCCGCCGGAGCCGGCGCCGCCCACCAGGTTGTCCCCGGTGTGCTTGACCGATCCGTCGTCGCTGGTGAGGTGCCGGAAGAAGACGACGTCGACCGGCTGCTTGTCGGCGAACAGGACCGCCGAGGCGTCCAGGTCGATCTCCCGGGTGCGCGAACCGAACAGACCGCGGCGCGGTGCCGCCTGCCAGCCGAGCCCCATCCGTACCGCGGTCAGGGTCCCCCCGTCGCTCTTCTGCAGGCTGATGGCCTGACCCTTGGTCATATTGACCGTCACGCGCTGTCCCCTCTCCGCTGTCCCCGCAACCGTCCTTGTGCGGTTTCCCCGCACCCTACGCAGTGGTGTCACCCGCGCCGAGGGCCCGGGGTGTTTTGTGTCGGTCCTGCAACACACCGGCCGGCACGTCAGGCCAGACCGGCCTCACGCATCTGGCGCAGCTCCTTCTTCAACTCCCCCACCTCGTCGCGCAGTCGGGCGGCGACCTCGAACTGGAGGTCGGCCGCGGCGGCGCGCATCCGGTCGGTCATCTCCTCGATGATCCCGGCGAGCTCGGTCGCCGGGCGGTCGGTGACCGCCGCCGCGTCCCGGCCGGCCTTCCCCTTCCCGCCCTTCGCCGCCTTCCCGTCGCCCGGGACGGCGTGCTTCCCGAGCGTGGGCACGGGCGCCTTGCCCTCCTTGGCCTGGCGGTAGCCGGTGCCGAGCAGCTGCTCGGTGTCGACCTCCTCGCGCGCGATCGTGGCGACGATGTCGTTGATCTTCTTGCGCAGCGGCTGCGGGTCGATTCCGCGCTCGGTGTTGTAGGCGATCTGCTTCTCGCGGCGGCGGTTGGTCTCGTCGATGGCCTGCGCCATCGCCGGGGTGACCTTGTCCGCGTACATATGGACCTGGCCCGAGACGTTGCGCGCCGCGCGGCCGATGGTCTGGATCAGGGAGGTGCCGGAGCGCAGGAAGCCCTGCTTGTCGGCGTCGAGGATGGCCACGAGGGACACCTCGGGCAGGTCGAGGCCCTCACGCAGGAGGTTGATGCCGACCAGGACGTCGTACTCGCCGGAGCGCAGCTCCCGCAGCAGCTCGATGCGGCGCAGCGTGTCGACGTCGCTGTGGAGGTAGCGGACCTGGATGCCGAGCTCCAGGAAGTAGTCGGTCAGGTCCTCGGCCATCTTCTTGGTGAGGGTGGTGACCAGGACCCTCTCGTCCTTCTCGGCGCGCTCGCGGATCTCGTGCACCAGGTCGTCGATCTGGCCCTCGGTGGGCTTGACGACGACCTCCGGGTCGATGAGGCCGGTGGGGCGGATGATCTGCTCCACGAAGCCGTCGCCCCGGGACAGCTCGTAGTTTCCGGGGGTCGCGGAGAGGTAGACCGTCTGGTTGATCCGTTCGAGGAACTCCTCCCACTTCAGCGGGCGGTTGTCCAGGGCGGACGGCAGCCGGAAGCCGTGGTCGACCAGGGTCCGCTTGCGGGAGGCGTCGCCCTCGTACATGGCGCCGATCTGCGGCACGGTGACGTGGGACTCGTCCAGGACCAGGAGGAAGTCCTCCGGGAAGTAGTCAAGGAGGGTGTTGGGGGCGGTGCCGGGGGAACGGTCGTCGAAGTGCATCGAGTAGTTCTCGACGCCGGAGCAGGTGCCGATCTGGCGGAGCATCTCGATGTCGTACGTCGTGCGCATGCGCAGCCGCTGGGCCTCCAGCATCTTGCCCTGCTTCTCCAGCTCGGCCAGGCGCTGCTCCAGCTCCTGCTCGATGCCGGTGACGGCCTTCTCCATGCGCTCGGGCCCCGCCACGTAGTGGCTGGCGGGGAAGACGTGGAGGGACTGGTCCTCGCTGATGACCTCGCCGGTGAGCGGATGCAGGGTGGACAGGGCCTCGATCTCGTCGCCGAACATCTCGATGCGGACGGCGAGCTCCTCGTAGACCGGGAAGATCTCGATGGTGTCGCCGCGCACCCGGAAGGTGCCGCGGGTGAAGGCCAGGTCGTTCCTCGTGTACTGGATCTCCACGAAGCGGCGCAGCAGCTGCTCGCGGTCGATCTCCTGGCCCACCTTGAGCTGGACCATCCGGTCGACGTACTCCTGCGGCGTACCCAGGCCGTAGATGCAGGAGACGGAGGCGACCACGACGACGTCGCGCCGGGTGAGCAGCGAGTTGGTCGCGGAGTGGCGCAGCCGCTCGACCTCCTCGTTGATCGAGGAGTCCTTCTCGATGTAGGTGTCCGACTGCGGGACGTACGCCTCGGGCTGGTAGTAGTCGTAGTACGAGACGAAGTACTCGACGGCGTTGTTGGGCAGGAGCTCGCGGAATTCGTTGGCGAGCTGGGCGGCGAGGGTCTTGTTCGGCGCCATGACCAGGGTGGGGCGCTGCAGCTTCTCGATCATCCAGGCGGTGGTGGCGGACTTGCCGGTGCCGGTCGCGCCGAGGAGCACGACGTCCTTCTCACCCGCCCGGACGCGCTTCTCCAGCTCGGCGATGGCCGTGGGCTGGTCGCCGCTGGGCTGGTAGGGACTGATGACCTCGAAAGGCGCCACCGTACGTTCGATCTTCGAGACTGGCCGCATGAATCCACCGTACGACCCCCCACTGACAACGGGGTCGGTCAGCGGTCGCGCAGGGCCCCGTTCACGAGTCCCCTCACCAGTCCCCGGGCTGTACGGCGTCGCGCGGACGGGAGTGGAAGGACGCCGGGTCGGCGTGCGTACCGAAGCGCGGGACCTGGCGCTGGGCCGGGATTCCGCGGGCCGGGCGGTGCGTGGTGGCGGGGCCGTCCCAGTCCGGCGTGCCCATGACGACCAGCGGGTCGAACATGACCACGACCCCGGCCAGCAGCAGGAAGCAGGCGGGTCCGAGCAGCATGGGCACCAGCAGCGACGTGGCGCTGTCCCCCGGGGCGTGCCCCGTGCCGGTGGCGGACGTGTGCAGGTGGACCCGGAGGGCGGCCATGCCCGTGTAGTGCATGCCGCTCACCGCGACGGCCATCACGACGCTCGCGCCGAGGCTGGGCAGGAAGCCGTGGATGGAGACCGCGGTCCACAGCGCGGCGGTCGAGGCCACCACGGCGATCACGACGGAGAGGGCCACGGTCACCGTGTCGTACTCGAACTGCCCATCAAGCCGCATTCCGGCCATGCCGAGATAATGCATGGAGGCCACACCGAGCCCGGTGACCGTGCCTCCCGTCACCAGGGCCATACGGGTGGCGCCCCGGTACCCGACCAGGAAGATCCCGACGCCGACCATGACGATCGCGACGGCAAGGCTGGCGAAGGTGATCGTTCTGTCGTATCCGACCGGCACCTCGTCGACGGAGAAGCCCACCATCGCGATGAAGTGCATGGTCCAGATGCCCGAACCTATGGAGGTCGCCCCGAGAGCCAGCCACCCGGCCTTGAAGGAACGCTCGGTACGCAGCGACCGCGTGGTGCAGCGCAGGCCCAGTGCCGCGCCGAGGCACGCCATGAGGAACGCCGCCGCCGGGGTCACCGCCCCATAGCTGAAGCCGTCGATTGTGCCCTGCATCCTTGTACGCCCTTCGCAGCAGCAAGCCCGGGTCCGGACGACCCTAAGGCGCAAGGCCCGGCAAACAAACAGAGGAACTGCATTTTATCGGCGGGGCCACCGGCGCATGAGGCGGTACCCCGGGGCGTTCACACGGTGGCCATCCTTCGCCTGTTCCCCGTTCGGGGGCGCCTGGGACGCTCGGGCCGTCCGCAACTCTGACGCTAGGAGTCCACGTGTACGCAGGCACCGCTACCGCCTCCGTCGCCGCTGCCGCCCTGATGGGCGCCGGCACGTTGCTGATGCCGGGCACCGGCACGCCGGTCACGGACACCCCCGCGGCCCGGCGGCCCGCGCCCCAGCTCGCCCCGGTCCGTCATGCCACCGACGCCACGGCCCGGGGCCCGCGCGTCTTCGCGCACCGAGGGGCCTCCGCGTACGCCCCCGAGAACACCCTCGCCGCCGTGGACAGGGCCGACGCGCTCGGCTTCGACTGGGTGGAGAACGACGTCCAGCTCACCAAGGACGGGGTGCTGGTCGTCATCCACGACACGGACCTCAAGCGGACGACGAACGCCGAGGAGGTGTTCCCGGACCGGGCGCCCTGGGCGGTCAAGGACTTCACGGCCGCCGAGATCTCCCGGCTGGACGCGGGCAGCTGGTTCGGTGCGAAGTACACCGGTACCCGGGTGCCCACCCTCCACCAGTACCTGAAGCGGATCACCCGCAACCGGCAGAACCTCCTGCTGGAGATCAAGAGCCCCGAGATCTACCCGGGGATCGAGCGGGCCACCCTCCAGGTGCTGAACCAGGAGGGCTGGCTGGACCGCAGCCACGTCAGGGACCGCCTCGTGATCCAGAGCTTCGGGGCCGACAGCGTGCGCACGGTGCACGCACTGCGCCCGGACGTGATCACGGGCTTCCTCGGCACCCCGGCCGTCGCGGAGCTGCCCTCGTACGCCGCGTTCACCGACCAGATCAACCCGTCCTACACCACCCTGTCGGGCGACTACGTGGCGGCGGTGCACGCGCTGAAGGGGCCGCACGACAAGAAGCTCCAGGTGAACACGTGGACGGTCAATGACGCGACGCACGCGCTCCAGGTGAACGGCATGGGCGTGGACGGCATCATCAGCAACACCCCCGACGTGGTGCGCGCGGCGACCCGCCCGGGTTCCTGACCTCCCGGGACCGGCCGCCGCCGTCCGTTGTCAGTGGCCGGTCGTACGGTGGTTCCCATGAACAGCAACGGGGTCGTCACGTGGGCCGGGGCGGCCCTTCGCCGTCCGCCCCGGGCCCGCGTGCCACCAGTACCGGCTGGAAGAAGCCCGACTCCTCCGGCTCGTGCCAGGCGGGCTCCGTCAACCCGGCCCGCCGTGCGAACGCGGTGAGCTGTGCCTGCGACAGCGCCCAGTACGAGGTGCGGCGCGTACGCACCTCGTACGCGGCGTCCCCGGCCTCCCCCGCACCGCCGGGCAGCAGCTGGAAGTGCTCCAGGTCGTAGCGCTCGCCGTCCGGCCTCCAGTGCCAGAGCTGGAAGGTGACGACCCGGCCGCCGGTGTCCTGCCTGACCTGCGGCGGTGTGGACGCGGGCCGTTCGCGGCGCAGCCGGTCGTACGGCCGGGTGGACAGCAGCAGCACGCCGCCGGGCCGCAGCACCCTGCGCATCTCGCCGAGCGCGGCCTCCACCGCCTCCGGTGTGAGCAGGTGCGGCAGCGAGTTGTCCGCGCACACGACGACGTCGAACAAGCCGTCACCGAACGGCAGCCGCGTCATGTCGGCGGCCAGGGTGCGCAGGCCCAGCCCGCGCGCGGCCGCCTCCCTCGCGGCGCGGCCCGCGGCCACGGGGCTCAGGTCGCTGCCCGTGACCCGGTGTCCGCGCGCGGCGAGGCCCAGCGCCTGGGTTCCGATGCCGCAGGCGCAGTCCAGCACGTCGTGGGCGACGCCCTCGCCGCTCCCGAGGGCCGCGTCGATCAGGGTGGAGAGCGCGGTCGCCTGGCGGTCGATGCTCGCCTGCCAGTCGGCGTACATGAGGTCGTAGCCGGCGGCCAGGCCGTCGTAGAAGTGACGCACGGTGGCGAGGGCGGGAGTCGTCGCGTGCCGCATGCGCTGACCCTAACGCGCTTGGGTGCACGGGGTGGTGGGACTTTTCGCGCCATCGCCCCGTCCGCGCGCGGGCGCACGCCGTCACCGCACGTTTGAGCCCCGCCCGCCCGCGACAGGGATGTGGACATGTCACTAACTGCGCGCTCCGACGCCGGCCCGTACGCCCCCGCGCTCTCCGCCGAGGTGCGGGACGCCCTCGCCGCACACCGGCCCGTCGTCGCCCTGGAATCGACGATCATCGCCCACGGTCTGCCCCGCCCCCGTAATCTGCGGGTCGCCGAGGAGCTGGAGGGGCTCGTGCGGTCGGCCGGGGCCGTCCCCGCCACCATCGCCGTGCTGGACGGCCGGGCCAGGGTCGGCCTGGACAAGGCCGAGCTGGAGCGGGTGGCCGAGGACCCGGCGATGCGCAAGCTGGGCCACCGCGACCTCGCCCCGGCCCTGGCGGCGGGCGCGAGCGGGGCGACGACGGTGTCCGCGACCGCCTTCCTCGCCGCCCGGACGGGGCTGCGGATCTTCGCGACCGGCGGGCTCGGCGGGGTGCACCGGGGCTGGACGGAGACCCAGGACGAGTCGGCGGACCTGCGGCTGCTGGCGCGGACCGGAATGACCGTGGTCTGCGCGGGCGTGAAGTCGATCCTGGACGTGCCGGCCACGCTGCAACGCCTGGAGACGCTGGGGGTCGGGGTGCTGGGCTACGGCACCGACCGGTTCCCCGGCTTCTACCTGAGCAGTTCGGGCGAGCCGGTCGACTGGACGGTGGAATCGCCGGAGGAGGTCGCCGAGGTGATGCGGGCCCAGGACGCGCTCGGCGGCCCGGACGCGGCGCTGATCGTGGCCAACCCCGTACCGCGTGCGCGGCAGCTGGACCCCGCCCTGCACGACCGGGTGCTCGCCGAGGCGCTGGCGGCGTGCCGGGAGCGGGGGGTCGTGGGGCAGGCCGTCACGCCGTTCCTGCTCGACCATCTGACGCGGCACACGAAGGGCGCGTCCCTGGAGGCCAACCTCGCGGCCGTCCGCGGCAATGTGACGCTCGCCGCCCGCATCGCCACCGCCTGGACGGCCCGGTGACCGGCGCCCTGCTCGTCGTCGGGGACGTGGTCACCGATGTGGTGGCCCGGCACGGTTCGGCGCTGGTCCACGGCACGGACACGATGGCCGCGATCCGGACGCGGGCGGGCGGCGCGGGGGCCAACGTGGCGTGCTGGGCGGTGCGGGCCGGCTGCCGTGACGTACGGCTGCTGGCCCGGGTCGGCGCCGACTCGGCCGGCTGGCACCGGGAGCTGCTGCGCCGGGCGGGGGTGCGCGGGCTGCTGGCGGTGGACGAGGAGGCGCCGACCGCGACCGTCGTGGCCCTGGTCGACTCCGCCGCCGAGCGCACGTTCCTCACCGACAGCGGTGCGGTGCTGCGGCTGTCCCCCGACGACTGGTCGCCCTCGCTGCTCGACGGGGTCGCCCACCTCCACCTCTCCGGCTACCTGCTGTTCGCCGCGACGAGCCGGGAGACGGCCCTGCTCGCGCTGCGGGAGGCCCGGCGGCGGAACATCCCGGTCAGCGTCGACCCCGCTTCGGCCGGCTTCCTCACCGGTCTCGGCGTCGACCGGTTCCTGGCCCTGACCGAGGAGGCGGACCTCCTGCTGCCCAACGCGGACGAGGCGCTGCTCCTGACCGGACTGCCCGAGGCCGCTGACGCGGCGGCCAAGCTGAGCATGCCCGCCCGCCAGGTCGTCGTCACACTCGGCGGGGACGGGGCGCTGCTCGCCGCCGGGGGCGTGGTGACCGGGCGCGTTCCGGCCGGTCCGGTGCGGGTGGCCGTGGACTCCACCGGGGCGGGCGACGCGTTCACCGGCGGCTTCCTCGCGGCGCGGCTGGCGGGGGCGGGCGACACGGAGGCCGCGGCGGCGGGGTGCCGGGCGGGTGCCGAGGCCGTCGGGACGGTGGGCGGGCGGCCGCCGTTGCCGGGCGAGCGGGACGTGCCGTGAAAGCACCGTGGCTGCCGTCCCGTGAACGTCCGGCCCCTCTCGCGGCGTGGCCCGTACCTCCTGCGGAGCGCGGCGGCCGGTTCACGCCAGGCCGGCCGGTTTCGCGGACACCGCCTCGCCGGTCCCCCGGTCCTCGGTGGTGCCGCCCAGGGTCATGACCCCGGGTATGCGCAGGACGGCGACCACGGTCACCGGCAGGGCGCAGGCGGCGACGACCGCGATGGCGGACGTGGAGAGCACGGCCAGCAGGAGCCCGGCCGCGGCCATGCACAGCGGCATGAGGGCCTGGGTGAGCAGCGCGTCCAGGGCGTAGACCCGGCCGAGCATGGCGTCCGGGGTCCGCTCCTGCAACGCCGCTCCCCACAGGACGGCGAACACCGAGGCCCCCGCTCCGGTGAGGGCGCTGAAGGCGACCACCAGCACGGTCGGCGCGTCCACCGCCACGGCGACGATCTGGGGCAGTTCGCACATCAGGGCGAGCATGGCGACCGCGCCGGGCTGCCTGGCGCGGATCCGGGAGGCGGTGAGGGACGCCGCGAGCGCACCGCACGCGGTGGCGCTCGTGACGAGGCCGAGGGCGGCGGGCCCGCGTCCGCCCATCACGAGCGGCAGGATCACCGCCATCGGGGCGATGACCAGGGCCGCCTGCGCCGTGCCCTGGAGCATGACGCCGAGCATCCACTTCCGGCGCCGGACATACCGCAGGCCGTCCTGGGCCTCGCGCAGTATTCCGGCCTTCTCCTCCTTCTTGTCCTCGTCCCCGCGGACGTGCGGTTCGTCCAGCCTCGCGAGCGTGGCGAGGCTGAACACGAAGGTGAGGATGTTGATCAGGAGGCCCCAGCGAGGTGACGAGGCGGCCGCGACGGCCCCGCCGACGACGGGACCGACGATCCCGGTGAATCGGCTGGTGGCCGAACGCAGGGCCGAGGTCTCCCGGCGCTTCTCCCGTCCGGCGAGCTGGGCGATGAGCGCCGTGTACGCGGGCCGGTGGATACCGGCGCCGCAGCCGAACACCACCCCGAGGACGACCAGCACCCCGATGTGCGCGTCCTGGCCCGCGAGCAGCAGGGCGACGACCCCGAGGATCCGCAGCAGGTCGGCGGCACAGATCACCAGGGACCTGCGGACCCGGTCGGCGACGGCTCCGCCGACGACGAGCGTGGCGATGCTGCCGAGCGCGGTGGCGGCCAGCAGACTGCCCAGCGCCTGCGCGGCGTCGGCCCGGGGCAGCAGGTACAGGGAGACGGTGACGGTGTAGACCCCGTCGCCGAGCATGCTGACGAGCTGACCGGACCACACGCGGCCGACCTTGGGAGTCCGCAGTACGGAGAACATCGTCACCTCTTACTGATCACCGGGCGTTTTCGTGGCTCACCGCAGCCCGGTCCAGGCGGGGTGGTGCGGGTCGTCGGCGCGCACCACCGCGTCCGCGTTCTCGCTGGGCGCCGCCTCGTCCTCGTACCGCTCGAAGGCGGGGAGGGTCCAGTGCTCGTCCTGCGCCGTACGGCGCCGCAGTGCGCCGGGGGACAGGCGCAGATGGACGGTCAGGTCGAACGGGAACCAGTGCCCGAGCAGCATCGGCCCGTGCAGGATCAGCACCCCGCCGTCCGGCAGGTGCGCGTACGGGCTGCGGGTGGCCCGGTCCGTCGCCGGGTCCCACAGGTCGGGCAGCACGCGTCCGCTGCCGCCCGGTTCCAGAGGCCCGAACACCTCACGCCACAGGGCCCCGGTGTCGAACCAGCTGCCGTAGTACGAGTCCGGGTCCCGTTTGCCGTACTCGTACCGCAGGCTGGCCGGCCGCAGGAAACCGGCGGTGGATACGGGCAGTACGGCGCGGCCCCGGAGTCGCAGGGCGTCGGCGACCGACTCCGCCAGGCCGCCGGGGCGGGCGGCCGGTGCGCCGTCCACGGCGACTTTGAGCCAGGCCGAGCCGTCGGCCGGCTCCCGCGCGTCGGCGTGCTCGGCCAGCGCGTCCGTGAGCCGTTCCCAGGTGATCGCTTCGAATCGCACGCGTCCATCATGTCCCCCGGCCGGCGGCCCGGGACCGGGGGAGGCACTCGGTGCGAAAACCCGCGGTCACGGCCCGCTCGGCCGATTACGGTCGTACTCATGGATCTCGCATTCGCCCGTAAGTTCGCCGCCGAGTGGCAGGACGACTGGAACTCCCACGACCTGGAACGCGTCCTGACGCACTATCACGAGGACGTGACGTTCAGCTCCCCGATGATCGCCCGGTTCACCGGGGACGCCTCGGGAACCGTACGCGGCAAGGACGCGCTGCGGGCGTACTGGGCGCGCGGCCTCGAACTCATCCCCGACCTGGAGTTCGAGGTGATGGACGTCCGGGCGGGCGTCGACACGCTGGTCATCGACTACCGCAACCAGATCGGCGGCCGGGTCTACGAGGTGCTGACCTTCCGCGACGGCCTGGTGAGCGCCGGTCTCGGCGCGTACGGGGAGACACTCGCCCGCTGACATCCGGCGCCCGGCGGCGCGGTGGCCGGCGACGCGGTGGCACGCGGGCGGGTGCCGCCGCGCGTCACTTGCCCGGTCCGCAGTCCACCGCGTCGGCGTCGTCGGAGAGTTCGCTGCCCTCGGGCAGCAGATAGGTCACCCAGAGCACGACGGGCTCGCTGCCCAGATTGCGCCCGATGTGGCGGTGCTTCTTGCCGGACGGCTCGATGAACGAGGTCCCCGCCGGTGACACCTCGACCGAGCAGTCGTCCAGCGTGCGGGTGAGCGTCCCGGCCTTGACGACGGCGATCAGCTGACCGCGGTGGGTGTGCCAGCCGGTGGAGCCGCCCGGTTCGATGGTGATCCTGCGGAAGGTGACATCGGTGCGCCCCTTGGGCGTCTTCACCTTCAGCTTGCCCGCCGAGGTGCCCTCGGCCACGACGGTGGCGCTCACCCCGCTGCCGGGGGTGGCGCCGGCCGCCGTCGGTACGAAGGCGAGCGCGGCCACGCATCCCGCGATGACGAGCGACTTTCCCAGCCGCCCCTGTCGTCCCGGTAGCCCCTGCTGCTCCTGGTATCTGCCGATCCTCACGGGCATCCCCTCTCCACAGGTGTCACGGACATCCCAAATGCCCCGACGCTACCCGGATGCAGGCCGCAGGAACCCCGTCACCGCCATCGGCCCGCTCCGCCCCGTGCTCCCGCCGGTCACTCGCCGCGCAGCTCCGCGGCCAGCGCGCCGTCGCCCGACACCTCGATCCGGCCGTCCTTGACCGCCTCGGCGAACGTCGGCTCGCCGCGCCCCAGCGCGAGGCACAGCTCCGCGTCGAGGGCGATGCGCGCGTCGGCGCGGGCGGCGGGCCCGTCCCCGTACACCGGGCCCCCGGCGGCCGTCACTCCCGTACGCACATGGAACTCGCCCTCGTCCAGGTGGACGTCGAGCACGCCCGTGGCGATCGGGCCGCCCGGTCCCTCCAGCGCGCGCAGCAGCGGGAGCGCGAACCAGTGTGCCCGGACCGCGTCCGTCGGCCGGCGCTCGGCCAGTGCCGGGGCGCCCCACTCGGCGAGGGCGGCGAGGACCGGCAGCAGTCCGTGGCCGCGCGCGGTGAGTTCGTACACCGAGGCGGCGGCCGGCGGCGGCAGCTTGCGGCGGGTGACGAGGCCGCCCTGCTCCATGTCCTTGAGCCGGGAGGCCAGGACGTCCGTGCTGACGCCGGGCAGGTCGGCGTGCAGATCGGTGTAGCGGCGGGGACCGGCCAGCAGTTCACGGACGATCAGCAGGGTCCACCGGTCGCCGACCGCGTCCAGCGCGCGGGCACTGGCGCAGAACTGGTCGTAACTCCGGCGGCGGACCGGGCGGGTTGCGGGCTGTTGCTGACGTGGCATGCGACGCAGTCTAGACATGTTGTTGGACTTTCCAAGCCCGAGCTTGGTAAAACCAAGTATCGCAATCGGGTCGGGAGGCACCGCATGGAATTCCGCCAGTCCAGCAAGCTCAACGAGGTCTGTTACGAGATCCGGGGCCCGGTCATCGAGCACGCCAACGCCCTGGAGGAGGCGGGCCACAGCGTGCTCCGGCTCAACACGGGCAACCCGGCGCTGTTCGGCTTCGAGGCGCCGGAGGAGATCGTCCAGGACATGATCCGGATGCTCCCGCAGGCCCACGGCTACACCGACTCACGGGGCATCCTGTCCGCCCGCCGCGCCGTGGCCCAGCGCTACCAGGCGATGGGCCTGACGGAGATCGGCGTGGACGACGTCTTCCTCGGCAACGGCGTCTCCGAGCTGATCTCGATGGCCGTGCAGGGGCTGCTGGAGGACGGCGACGAGGTCCTGATCCCGTCCCCCGACTATCCGCTGTGGACCGCGGTGACGACACTGGCCGGCGGGAAGGCCGTGCACTACACGTGCGACGAGGCCTCGGACTGGAACCCCGATGTCGCCGACATGGCGTCGAAGATCACCGACCGCACCCGGGCCGTCGTGATCATCAACCCCAACAACCCGACCGGCGCCGTCTATCCGCGCGAGGTCCTGGAGGACATCCTCGACCTGGCCCGCAGGCACGGCCTGATGGTGTTCGCGGACGAGATCTACGACCAGATCCTGTACGACGACGCCGAGCACCACAGCGTGGCGGTGCTCGCCCCCGACCTGGTCTGCCTCACCTTCAGCGGGCTCTCGAAGACGTACCGGGTGGCCGGGTTCCGCTCGGGCTGGATGGTGGTCTCGGGACCGAAGCAGCACGCCCGCAGCTATCTGGAGGGGCTGACCATGCTCGCCTCCATGCGGCTGTGCCCCAACGCCCCCGCCCAGTACGCGATTCAGGCCGCGCTCGGCGGCCGGCAGTCGATCCGGGAGCTGGTGGTGCCCGGGGGCAGACTGTACGAGCAGCGCAACCGCGCCTGGCAGAAGCTGAACGAGATTCCCGGCGTCTCCTGCGTGAAGCCCAAGGGCGCGCTGTACGCCTTCCCGCGCATCGACCCGAAGGTGCACCCGATCGTGGACGACGAGAAGTTCGTCCTGGACCTGCTGCTGCGCGAGAAGATCCAGGTGGTCCAGGGCACCGGCTTCAACTGGCCGCGCCCCGACCACTTCCGCATCCTGACCCTGCCCTACGTCGACGACCTGGACGCGGCGATCAGCCGCATCGGCCGGTTCCTTGCCGGGTACCGGCAGCGGTGACGGGGCGGGCCTCCGGGCGTGTGACGGGGACGCCCCTCTCCGCATGACGGGAGCGAGCCACTCCGTGTGACGGGAGCGAGCCCGGGTGTGCCCCTGTGCGCTCCCGCCCGTTCGGGTGGTTTCCCGGTGACGCCTCCCGTCCGCCCCCGTCGGCCGGGGGGCGCTTGCGACAGTGAGCCCGGCGCGCGTCAGCGCACTCCCCCGCATCCGGAACGAAGGGCTCCGTCATGCCTCTCCTCCCCCGCCCGACCGGCAACGAGACCCGGGCCACCGCCCCCCGCGACTGCCCGGACGACCGTCGCCGCCCGCGACGGCGTGCCGCGCTCGTCGCCGCCACGACGGGCATCGCCGTCCTGGCGGCGGGCGCCCCCGTCGCCTACGCCACGCTCGGCTCGGCCGCCACGCCGGAGCCGCGGCCCGCGGTCGCGAGCGCCGTGCGGGGCAAGGACTACATCGAGACGCGGCTGCTGTTCGGCACCGAACGCCCGGACGGCGGGCCCGATGTGACTGACCGACAGTTCCTGGACTTCATCGACTCCGAGGTCACCCCGCGCTTCCCCAACGGGCTGACCATCCAGAACGGCCGCGGACAGTGGCGCGACTCCAACGGGGTGATCGAGCGGGAGCGGAGCTACGAGCTGACCCTGCTCTACCCGGCGTCCGAGGCCCGGGTCCGCGGCCCGCAGATCGAGCGCATCCGCGACGCCTACGAGAAGGCGTACGCCCAGGACTCGGTGGCACGGCTGGAGGAGCGGCTGAACGCCGACTTCTGACACCGCGCGACCCGCCGGGAGCCGCGCGCGGTACGCACGACGGCGAGCGACGCGGTACGTCCACCGGCGAGCGGCGCGGTACGTCTGACGGTTCGGCAGGCCGTCGCCGCCCCGGGTGTTCGGCTCACGCGTCCGCCGTACGCGGCCCGGCCAGGACGCGGGCCGCCGCGTGCACCCCCGCCACGGCCACCGGCAGGAACATCAGCCCGGTGGCCGCCGCGCGCCCCCCGCCCGCCCCGATCCCCGCCGCCCGCAGCCGGCGCAGCGCCCAGAGCGAGTACGGGATGACGACGGTCGGCGAGGTGGCGACGCCCGGGGTGTAGCCGCCGTACGCGGCCGACTGCGCGATGTGCGCCACCCCGTGGAGCCCGAATCCGGCCAGGACGGTACGGAAGAAGGGGCTGCGCCCGCCGGTGCGCGCCCCGTCGGCGGCGGCAGCGGCAACGATCCCGCCCATGAGGCCGATGGCCGCGTTCACCTCGCGCTGCGAGAGGTCCGTGCGCTCCCACACCCGGCCGGGCACCCACGGCAACCGCTCCTTGAGCTTCGGCCGGGCGGTGCGGAGCCAGCCCGCCATGGTGACGATCTCCTCCAGGTCGTTGGCGGCCCAGGCTGCCAGCAGTCCCCAGGTCACCGCTCCGGAAACCCCGGAGGTCCTGTCGCTCCTCATGAGCACCCCTCTGCGTGTCGTGCGCCGCCAGTCGGCCGCAGCATATAATGCAACGCAACGTTGCGTTGCATTTCTCTGGAGCCGCCATGTCAGTCCCGTCCCCGCAGCCCCGCCCCGGCAAGGGCCCCCGCGCCGCCGGGGCGATCTTCGACGCCACGCTGCGTCTGCTCGCCGAGCGCGGATACGACGGGCTCACCATCGAGGCCGTCGCCCTGGCGGCCGGGGTCAACAAGACGACGATCTACCGCTGGTGGCCGTCCAAGGCGGCGCTGCTGCACGCCGCCCTGCTCCGGGCCCGGGTCCTGGACATCGAGATCCCCGACACCGGCTCCCTGCGCGGGGACCTGATCGCCCTGGCGGACCAGGTGATCGACCTGGTCACGGGCGTACGCAGTCGGGCGATCGTGCGGGCCGTCGCCTCGGGTCCCGGTCTGCCGGACGACGGTCTCGCCTCCCTGGCCAGGGACTTCTTCGCCGACCGGTTCTCCCGTGAGCAGCCCGTGTTCACCCGGGCCTTCGCACGCGGTGAACTGCCCCCGGACACCGACCCGATGCTGCTGCTCGACCTGATCGCCGGAGCCGTCTGGGTGCGGGCGCTGCTCCGGAACGAGCCGGTTCCGCCCGGCTTCGCGGCCGCCGTCGTCGACGCGGTGCTGCCCGCCCGGCGCACGGCCTGAACCGCCGGACGTGGTGCGGGAGCCCTTCAGCCGCCGGTCAGCTCCAGGAGCGTGGTCACCGGGTCGCGGCCCGGGGCGGCGCGGGGCCACCAGTCGTCCTCGCCGGGGTCGGACTCGTAGCCGTACCAGCGGCCGTCGCGGCCGAAGCGGAGCTGGAAGGCGTGGCCCGGGTGGGTGAGGTGGTTGCGCCAGGGCTGGAAGCGGGGGAAGCCGGCGGCGGCGAGGGCCGGGCGGGCGCGGTCGAAGGGGCCCGCCGGGGGGTCCCACGGCGTTTCCAGGACCGCCAGTCCCTCGGCCTCGCCCTGGCGCCAGGCGGCCACGGCGCGAGCCAGGTCCGTGGTGTTGCGGCCGGTGGCGGAGGCCAGCTCCCGGTAGAGGGCGCGGGTGGTGGCGGTGAGCCCGGCGGTGGGGCCTGCCGCTGCCAGCCGGACGGCGTCCTGCCAGGCGGTGAGTCCGGCGAGCGGGTCGCGGCCGGTGGTGAGCAGCGCGTGGGCGCGGGCCGCCGCGTCGGTGGCGAGCTGGTCGAGGGCGAGCGGGTCCCGGGCGCCGGGGAGCGCCGGACAGGCGGGCGGGCGGCCGGGGTGCGGCTCCACCGGGAAGGGCGCGGGCAGCGGCGGCAGGAAGCGGCCGGCGAGTGCCTCCTTCGCCGGTACGGACGGGGTGTCGGGGGCGGCGGGCCGCTCCCGGGCGGAGTGCGCGGCGTTGCGCCGGCCCAGCTCCTCCAGGAGGGCCCGCTCGCCCCGGCCGCGCAGCAGGAGCAGGACGAACGGGTCGGTGTCCAGGAGGAGGGCCATCTGGTAGCAGAGGGCCGCCACGTGCTTGCAGGGCCGGCCCCGGTCGGGGCAGGTGCAGGCGGGATCGAGGTCGCCGGGGGCGGGCAGCAGGGTGATCCCGGCGGTGGTGGCGGTCTCGGCCAGGGAGTGCGGCATCTCCTTGGCGAGCAGCGCGGCGAGGTGGCCGGGGCGGGCGGCGACCGCGTCGAGCAGGGTGTCCCAGTCGGCGTCGGCGAAGGTGCGCAGCCGCAGCTCGGCGCGGTAGGGGCGGGGGCGGCTGCCGTGCACATAGGCGACGACGTGCCCCGGGGTGACGGTAATCGCGGCGACGTGCCCGCCGTCCGCGTACGCCCGGCCCCGGGCGAGCCTCGGCGCGTCCATCGACAGGGACTCCAGGGCGGCCACCCAGGCGCGGCCCCACCAGCTCTCCGCGAACGGCCCGTCCTCGCCGGAGGTGCGCGCGGGCACGGCCTCGAAGGTGCGCCGCAGATCGTCGGGGCCGGGGCGGGAGCGGGCGGCGGGCCGTGCGTCGCGCCGGGCGGCGAGCGGCCCGGAGGCGGGGCGGGCGGCGCCGGGTGCGGGGCTCATGACGGCCTCCGGAGGGAGACGAGGTCGGCCAGGTCGCGGTCGCTGAGCTCGGTCAGCGCGCTCTCGCCGGTGCCGAGGACGGCGTCGGCCAGGGCACGCTTGGCGAGGAGCATCTCGCCGATGCGGTCCTCCACCGTGCCCTCGGCGATCAGCCGGTGCACCTGGACGGGCTGGGTCTGGCCGATGCGGTAGGCGCGGTCCGTGGCCTGTTCCTCGACCGCCGGATTCCACCAGCGGTCGTAGTGGATGACATGCGCGGCCCGGGTCAGATTGAGGCCGGTGCCCGCCGCCTTCAGGGAGAGCAGGAAGACCGGCACCTCGCCGGACTGGAAACGGTCCACCATCCGCTCCCGCTCGGGCACCGGGGTGCCGCCGTGCAGCAGCTGGGAGGGGATCGCGCGCGCGGCCAGGTGCGCCGAGAGCAGCCGGGCCATCGTCACGTACTGGGTGAAGACGAGGACCGAGCCGTCCTCGGTGAGGATCGTGTCGAGGAGTTCGTCGAGCAGGGCGAGCTTGCCGGAGCGGCCGGTGAGGCGGGCCGCGTCCTCCTTCAGATACTGCGCGGGGTGGTTGCAGATCTGCTTGAGGGAGGCGAGCAGCTTCATGATCAGGCCGCGTCTGGCGATGCCCTCCGACGCCTCGATGTACGCCATGGTCTCGCGCACGGTGGCCTCGTAGAGCGTGACCTGCTCGCGGGTGAGGAAGACGGGGTGGTCGGTCTCCGTCTTGGGCGGCAGCTCGGGCGCGATGCCGGGGTCGGACTTCTTGCGGCGCAGCAGGAAGGGCCGCACCAGCCGGGACAGCCGCTCCACCGCCTCGTCGTTGCCGAGGCCCGCCGCCGTGCCGGTGTTCTCCACGATCCGGGCGTGGCGGGCCCGGAACGCCTTGAGGGGGCCGAGCAGTCCGGGCGTCGTCCAGTCGAGCAGCGCCCAGAGCTCGGAGAGGTTGTTCTCCACGGGCGTGCCGGTCAGGGCGACCCGTGCGGGGGACGGAATGGTGCGCAGGGCCTTCGCGGTGGAGGAGTGGGGGTTCTTCACGTGCTGTGCCTCGTCGGCGACGACCAGCCCCCAGCCGTGGGCGGCCAGCTCGGCCGCGCTGGAACGCATCGTGCCGTAGGTGGTGAGGACGAAGCCGCCGCCGGCTCCGGCGAGGGTGCGGCCGGTGCCGTGGAACCGGCGCACGGGCACCCCGGGTGCGAAGCGGTTGATCTCGCGGTGCCAGTTGCCCAGGAGGGAGGCGGGGCAGATCACCAGGGTGGGCGCGGGGTGGGCGCGGTGCAGGTGGAGGGCGATCAGAGTGATCGTCTTGCCGAGGCCCATGTCGTCGGCGAGGCAGCCGCCGAGGCCGAGCGAGGTCATCCGGTCCAGCCAGGCGAGCCCGCGCAGCTGGTAGTCGCGGAGCGTCGCGTGGAGTCCTGGTGGCGGGGCGAGGGTGGCGTCGTCGGTGAGGATGCGCGTACGCAGCTGCGCCAGCGCGCCGAGCGGCACCGCCTCGACCTGCTCGCCGTCCACCTCCGCGCTGCCGGTCAGGGCGACGGCCAGGGCGTCCACGGGGTCGAGCAGGCCCAGCTCCCGCTTGCGCGCCTTGCGGACGAGCGCGGGATCGACCACGACCCACTGGTCGCGCAGCCGCACCACGGGCCGGTGTGCCTCGGCGAGCACGTCCATCTCGGCCTCGGTGAGCTGCTCGTCGCCCAGGGAGAGCTGCCAGTTGAAGGCGAAGAGCTGTTCGGCGTCGAAGAACGAGGTGCCGTCGGTGGCGGTCCCGGGCGCGGGCCTGACCACGGCCGCCGCGGTGAGGGACCGGGCCAGCTCCCGGGGCCAGTGCACGCTCACCCCGGCGGCCGACAGCCTGGCCCCGGCGTCGCCCAGCAGCTCGTACAGCTCGTCCTCGCCGAGGGCCAGCACGTCGGGCACCGGCTGGTCCAGCAGCCGTTCGAGCGGGGCCCAGACACGGGCGGCGCGGCGCAGGGCCAGCGCGGTGTCGACCCGGGCCCGGGGGCCGAAGGGCTCGCCCGCCTCGCCCGCCCACAGTGCGGCGACGTCGACCACGTGGGTGGGGTCGGCGAGGCTGTGGACCTGGGTCACGGCGGCCGCGGCGTGCCGGGCGGCGGAGGGGGAGGCGGTTTCGGGCGCGGTGGCCTCGGGGTCGCGCTCCTCGCCGGCGGGGCCGGTCGTGTCGAAGAGCTCGTACGCGGAGAGGTCCAGGCGCAGCGACACCCGCACCCCGGCGTCCAGACCCGAGGCGACCTCCACGGCCCACTCCCGCGCGCCGGGCAGGTGCTGGGGCTCGGGCGCGGCGAAGGGCGCGCCCATGGCGAACGCGGCGGCGGGGGTCCGGGGCAGTGTGTCGGCGACCGCGTCGAGGAAGGAGCCGATGAGCGCCTCGGGGTCGGGGAGGTGGAGCGGGGTCCGGTCGGGCAGCGGGACGGCGTGCCCCTCCCACGGCAGGGCGGCGGCCACCGCCCGCAGATGGGCGACGTCCCCGGCGTCACGGGGGCCGGCCCGCCAGGCGTCGTAGTCGTCGGCCGTCAGCCCGGGGAGCATCCGGCCGCCCGCCACCAGGTGCAGCGCGTGCAGGGCGGCGGCCCCCCAGCACCGGGTCGCGGGGTGGGCGGAGCGCAGGTGCCGGGCGCGGGCCAGCAGGGGCAGGGCCTCGGCGACGGGGAGCAGGAAGGCGGGCACGGTGTGCCGGCGGACCTCGCCCTCCTCGCCGTACGGCCGCACCACCGTGATCTCCTCGCTCCGGGCGCCGCCGTCCGTCGCGATGGGCAGCGGGGTGTGACCCGGGTCCCAGAACGCGATGCGCCCCTGGCGGGGCGGCGTACCGGGCAGGAAGACGGCGGCGCAGCGCAGCAGGCGGTTCTCGTCCGCGTCCTGCGGCGGTGCTGCGGTGGTCACCCGTCCCTCCCCTCCCGTCCTGGCGGCCCGGGTGCCGCGTCCTCGCGCTCCGTGCCAGGTCAGCACGGGATTCCCCGGAATCGAATCCTCTGACTCGCGAGTCTAGGCGGGGGGTACGACAACGGACCGGCCGCCGCCGTTCCCGCAGCTCGTACGGGGTCGGGCGACGGCCGGGGAAGGCGCCGCGCGGTCGCGGGCCGCGGGGCCGGTACGCCTGCCCGGGAACCTCCTCGCGCCCTCCGCGCCGCGCGGTCGCCGGGCCGGTCCGGTGTCCCGGACGCCCGGCCGGTGCCGGGCTCCGGTGTCCGGCGTCCGATGTCCGGTGTCCGGTCAGTGCCGGGCGAAGTGTCGCGACGCGCCCAGGTCGTCGGACGCCTCCGCGTCGGGGCCGGGCGCGGGCGGCTGCTCAGGCGATCGGGGCTCCTGACCGGCCGGTGCGGGCTCCTGACCGGCCGATGCGGCCGATGCGGGCTCCTGGCCGGTCGGTGCGGCCGGTGCGGGCTCCTGCCCGGCCGAATTGGGCTCCTGGCCCGCCGGTGCGGGCGATCCGGGTTCCTGCCCGGTGCCCGGCGTCACCTGCGGTGTGCCCTGGTCCGGTGCCTGCCCCAGCTGGGCCCGTTCCAGGAAGCGCAGCAGCTCCACCGGGAACGGCAGCACCAGCGTCGAGTTCTTCTCCGCCGCGACGGCCACCATGGTCTGGAGCAGTCGCAGCTGGAGCGCCGCGGGCTGGGCGGACATCTGCGACGCCGCCTCGGCCAGCTTCTTGGACGCCTGGAGTTCCGCGTCCGCGTTGATGACCCGGGCCCGCCGCTCACGGTCCGCCTCGGCCTGCCGGGCCATGGACCGCTTCATCGTCTCCGGCAGCGAGACGTCCTTGATCTCGACCCGGTCGATCTGGACGCCCCAGCCCACCGCCGGGCTGTCGATCATGATTTCGAGGCCCTCGTTCAGCTTCTCCCGGTTGGAAAGGAGGTCGTCCAGGTCGCTCTTACCAATGATGGAACGGAGCGACGTCTGCGCCATCTGCGAGACCGCGAAGCGGTAGTCCTCCACCCGGACGACCGCGCTCGCCGCGTCGACCACCTTGAAGTAGATGACGGCGTCCACCCGGACCGTGACGTTGTCCCGAGTGATCCCGTCCTGCGACGGGACGGGCATGGTCACGATCTGCATGTTGACCTTGCGCAGCCGGTCGACGACCGGCAGCACCATCGTGAAACCTGGTCCGCGCACGTCGTCGCGGAGCCGCCCCAGTCTGAGGACCACACCCCGCTCGTACTGTTTGATGATCCGGGCGGCGGCCATCATGTACACGGCGCCCGCCGCCACCACCGCGATCAACGCGATCAAGAGGTCCTGAACCATGACGGCCCCCTGCCGGCCGGAAGTACCGTACTCACTGCTCGTACCACTCACACCCCATTGGGCGCTAATACCACGGTATGCCCGGTCGAGCCGTGGGGCGAACGTCTCCCCGCACTCCCCCCGTACGCCCTACTCCCCCACCCGGCCGCGTCCCGGATGCCGGGGCCCGGGGAAGCGGGCAGGGTGACCAGCACCGGCACGTGCACCGCGGGTGTGCGTGGTGACGAGACAGACGAGGACCCGCCCATGCCCGTGATCGAACGCCGACGCCGCCGGCTCGGCATCGCCGCCCAGGCCGTGTTCCTGACCCTGACCGTCGCGGGCTGTTCGGGCCTCGGCCGGACCGCGGTCGGACCGGTCATCTACACGACCGAGCAGGACGCCGTGGTCGAGGTGAACAGCCCTTCGGTCAAGGGCTGCCACCGGCTCGTACCCGAGGGTGCCAAAGAGGTCTCCAACAACACCCTGATCGACATCATCCTGTACCCGACACCGGACTGCACCGGGCCGGGCACGACCTATCTGGCGACCACGTTCTCCGACGTCAACGCGGCCGACGCCAAGCCCTGGCGCAGCTTCAGCACCATCCACTGACCGCCGTACGGACCCTAGAACGGCACGGCCCGTACCCAGATGCCGTCGTCCGTGAGGCAGCGGTCCACCCTCAGCCCGGCCGCCTCCAGGTATCCCTCGAACGCCTCCTGCGACAGCTCCCGGGACAGGAAGGTCTGCGTCCACCGCGCGTCGTCGAACACGTACTCGGCGCGCACCGAGCGCACCCCGTCCCCGACCGGCTCCGACGAGACGATGCGCACGGTGTAGCCGGCGGGGTGGACGCGCTCGCGCGGGACCTCGTGGTAGTCAGCGCCCTCGCGCTGGATGAGCACCACTCCCCCCTCGCGCACATATCTGCGGCAGGTCCGCAGCAGCCCGTCGCGCACCCGGTGCTCGCCCGCGTGCACCAGGAACGACGCCAGCATCACCACGTCGAAGGTCTCGTCCCCGAGGTCCAGCGACTCGATGGGGCTGCGCACCGTCCGCGCCCCGCGCACGTGCTCCAGCATCTGCGCCGACTCGTCCACCGCCGTGACCGTGAAGCCGCGCTCGATCAGCGGGTGCGTCACCCGGCCCGCGCCGCAGCCCAGTTCGAGGATGCTCGCCCCGGCGGGGACCGCCGCCTCGATCACGTCCGGCTCGTCGCCCACCGCCAGCCGCGTGTACAGCTCGACCGCGCAGCCGTCCGGGGTGATGGCGCCCGGCCCCGTCCCTGAATAACCCTCACGTACCAGTTGTCCTCCCATGCCCACCGAACGATCGGCGGAAAGCGGCCGTTCCCCGTTCACACCGAGCGCCGCGCGACCAGGGCCGCGCTCAGGTGCTGGAGGTCGGCCGGGCGGCCCGGGGAGAGACCGGTGAGGCGGTCGATGCGGCGGATGCGGTAGTCGACGGTGTTGGGGTGCACATGCAGCGCCGCCGCCGCGGCCCGGCGGTCCAGCCCGTGTCCGAGATACGTCTCCAGGGTGTGCAGCAGCTCCGGTTTGGCCTCCAGCGGGTCGAGCAGGCCCGCGAGCCCGCGCAGCGCCTCGCTGGGCCTGCTCAGCTGGTATTCGAGGAGCACGTCGGCCAGCCGGTAGAGGCCGGGGGCCCGTCCGGTACGGGCGACGAGGTCGACGATCTCGCCGTTGCGGGCCACCGCCGCCGGCACCCCCTCCGGCCGCGCGGTCTCGGCGGCGGCCGTGACGGGGACCCCCGCCGCCCGGGTCGCCTCGGCGATCAGTTCGCACAGCCCGCCGGGCCCGCTCCACGGCGGCGGCTCGGCGACCGGCAGCAGCACGGTGCCGCCGGACGCGTCCAGGGCGGTCAGCGCCGGCGTACCGGCGAACCGGTCCAGGGCCGTCCGGATGCGCCGTATCTTGCGCCGGGCGGCCACCCCCGCGCCCGGACCCTGCGGCATCACCGCCCCCGCCCCCTGCCCGCACGCCTCGTCCGGATGCGGGGCCAGCGCGAGCGTCATCGTCAGATAGCGGGCCGCCGGGCGCAGGCCGGTGCGCCGGGTGAAGCCGTCCAGGTCCTCACCGGTCAGCAGCGCGGCCATCAGCGCGTGCCGCCCGCCGTGCTCCTGGCTGTCCAGGATCGTCCGGGCCTCCAGATAGGCGCCGCTCACCGCGGAGGTCAGCTGCTGCTGGAGGACCAGGATGCGGTCCATGATCTCCAGCACGGCGTGCAGGTCCCCGGGCCCGGCGTCCCGCGCGGTCTCCTCCCAGCACATCGCGATGCCCACCTGGTACGCGGCGAGGATGGCGTCCAGCGGCACACCCTCCTCGGCGCGCTGGGCCGCCGAGTCGCGCTGCTGGGCGAGTTCGGCGTCGGTGGCGCCCCTGCGGTGTTCCAGTACGTCCGCGAAGAGGCGCAGGTTGTGCTGGACGATGTCCGCGATGTCGCCCGCGATCTCCTCGTGCGGCAGCTCCGCGTAGACCGGCAGATCGCTCAGGAGCCGGGCGACGACCCGGGCGGTCAGGGCGGGGACCCGGGCCCGCAGCCGGCCCGCCACGGGGCGTCCCGCGATGGAGAGCGGCCGCTGCCGGGCGGCCCCGCGGCCCGTGCGTCCGCCTCCCGCGGCGAGCCGCTCTTTGTCATGCGTCACAAAAGCCCCCGGCGAAGTCTGCGTTACCCACCAGTTAAACGACGGCGTTCGAGTCTGCATGATGACCGGCGACACCCGCCATACCCCCACTCGCACCGCACCGGAGGTCGCCGTGAACTCGTCCCGAAACAAGGCATTCTGTCGGACCGTCAGAGGCGCGGCCACCGCCGTCGCACTGGCCGGCCTGGCCGTCGGCACCACCGCGTCCGGCGCCTGGGCGGCGGCCGCCGACGAACCCGTCTCGTACGTGGCGCTCGGCGACTCCATGGCCTCGGGCCCGCTCATCCCGGACATCACAGGGCCGGTGGCCTGCGGCCGTTCCACCCACAACTACGCGCACGAACTGGCGGCGAGCATCGGCGCCTCGCTGCGCGACGTCACATGCAGCGGCGCCAAGTCCACGCACATGACGGAGAAGCAGTCGCTGTCGCTGCTCGACATCCCGATGGGTTCGGCCCCGCCCCAGTTCGACGCGCTGCGCACGGACACCGACCTGGTGACCCTGACCATCGGCGGCAACGACGCCGGTCTCGTCGGCATCGCGCAGGACTGCATGCAGCTCGACCCGACCGCCACCCCGTGCAAGGAGAAGCTGACCGAGGGCGGGGTCGACCAGGTGGCGCAGCGGATCGCGGAGTTCGCGCCGCGCCTCGGAGCCGTACTGGACGGCATCCACCAGCGCTCGCCGCAGGCCCGGGTGCTCGTCACGGGCTACGGCCTCTACATCAAGCCGGGCGGCTGCTGGCCGCTTCAGCCCGTGCTCCCGGTGGACGCCGACTTCCTCCAGGGCAGCGTCGACCGGATGAACACGGTCATCGCCGAGCAGAGCGCCGCGCACGGCGCCGAGTACGTCGACGTCGCCACCCCGAGCAAGGGCCACGACGCCTGCCAGGCACCGTCGGACAAGTGGGTCGAGGGGTACGTGCCGACCGCGGCGGCAGCACCGCTGCACCCGAACAAGCAGGGTGAGGCCGCCTACGCCCGCATCATCGGCGCGCACCTCCAGGGGAGCTGACCCGTGCGGCAGCGGCTCCTTCACGGACTGCTCGCGGCGGCGCTCGGCGCCGCCGCGCTCCTCGCCCCGCCCGCCCACGCGGCACCGGCGGGACCTTCCCGGGCGGGGGGATGCGACCCGCTGGCACCCGCGGAGTGCCTGCTGCCGTTCCCCAACGACTGGTACACCCGGCCGGACCCGCGCACCGACACGGGCCGCCGGGTGGCCTTCGACGCCTCCGTCCTGCCCCGCCCCGCGACCGGGACGGCCGTCGACCCGGCCGCCTGGAACCGGGCCGACGGCTTCTCCCCCGGCTCCGCCCTGATCGCCCAGGTGCCGGGCCTCGACCTGGCCAGGACCGGCGCCGCCCCGCTCACCGACATCGGCGGCTCCCTGGACCGGGACGCCCCAATCGTCCTCCTGGACACCACGACCGGTGAGCGGTGGCCCTACTGGGCGGAGCCCGACGCCAACGCCACCGACCCCGCCCGCCGCGCCCTGCTGATCCACCCGGCCCGCAACTTCCGCGACGGCCACCACTACGCCGTGGCGCTGCGCCGGCTCAAGGACGGCTCCGGCCGCACGATCCCGGCCGCCGCCCCGTTCGCCGCCGTCGCCGGGAAGCGGCTGCCGGCACACGATCCGCTGCGCGCCCGCCAGGACCGGCTGCGGCCCGCACTGACCGCCCTGCGCGGAGCCGGGGTCTCCACCCGGGGCCTCAATCTGGCCTGGGACTTCACGGTCGCCTCCACCCGCGGTCTCACCGGCGACCTCTTCACCATCCGCGACGACGCGTTCCGCCGGCTCGGTGACCGCTCGCCCGACTTCACCGTCACCCAGGTCACCGACTTCACCGCGGACCAGGACCCCCGGATCGCCCGCGAGGTCACCGGACGGATCACCGTCCCCGGCTATCTGGACGAGCCGGGCGGCCCGCCCGGCGCCGTGCTGAACCGCGACCGGAACGGCACCCCGCGCAGGCTCCCGCACGGCACCCAGCTCGCCGCCTTCCGCTGCGAGATCCCGCGCGCCGCCTTCCGTACCCCCTCCCGGCCCTCGCTCTACGGGCACGGGCTGCTCGGCTCCCGCGACGAGGTGGGCGCGGGCAACGTCAAGGACATGGCCGCCGAGCACGACTTCACCTTCTGCGCGACGGACTGGATCGGCATGGCCAAGGACGACATCCCCGTCGTACTGGCCGCGCTCGCCGACCCGACCCTCTTCCCGGCCGTCCCCGAACGCAGCGAACAGGGCATGCTGGGCGCCCTGTTCCTCGGCCGCGCCCTGATCCACGCCAAGGGCCTGACCACCGACCCGGCGTTCCGCACCGCCGCCGGACGCCCGCTCGTCGACATCCGGCACGGCCTGGCCTACGACGGGAACAGCCAGGGCGGCATCCTCGGCGGGGCCCTCGTCGCCGCCTCGTCCGACATCCGGCGCGCCGTGCTCGGCGTCACCGGCATGAACTACGGGCTGCTCCTCAACCGCAGCGCCGACTTCGCCCCGTTCCAGCAGGTCCTGGACGCCGCCTACCCGGACAAGCTGCGCCAGCAACTGGTCCTCCAGCTGTTCCAGATGGTCTGGGACCGGGGCGAGACCGACGCGTACGCGAACCACCTCACCGACCACCACCAGGTCCTGATGCACATCGCGTACGGCGACCACCAGGTCGCGAACGCGGCGGCCGACGTCCAGGCCCGGACCATCGGCGCCCGGCTCCTCTCCCCCGCGCTCGCCGCCGGCCGGAGCCCGGACACCGTCCCGTACTGGGGCATCCGCCGCATCGGCCCCGGCCAACCGCCCTACCGGGGCTCGGCCATGACCGTCTGGGACAGCGGCACGCCCACGCCGCCCGTCAGCAACACCCCGCCCACCGGGCCCGCCTACGGGCACGACCCGCACGAAGATCCCCGCAACTCGCCCGCCGCGCGTCAGCAGAAGGCCACCTTCCTGACCACCGGCCGTGTCATCAATGTCTGCGGCACCACGCCGTGCACCGCCACACCGACCTCCTGACGCCTCCCCTGTCCGCAGGGACCAGACAAGGAGCACCATGCGTACGCACCGCACAGCCGGAGCCGTCCTCGCGGCCGCCCTCCTCACCGGTACGGCCATGGCGCCGGCCGCGTTCGCCGCGCCGCCCGCGGCCGCGTCGGCCGTCGCGCAGGCCGCCGTACCGTTCACCGCCGCCACCGCCGCGCGCGCCGCCGACGGGGGTTACGCCCTGTCCTGGGCCTCGCCCGCCGGATCGGTGACCGTCACCGCCGTGACCTCGCCCGACGCCACCACCGGCACCGCGCTCGGCACGGCGGCGGGCACCGGCTCGCTGACCGTCGCGCCGGGGACGCTCCCGGAGGCGGGGCGCTGGTACTTCCGGCTGGTCCCGGACAGCGGGAGCCCCCTGGTCGTCGCCGACCGGTCGCTCGGCCTGGAGTCGGCCCGCAACTTCCGGGACATCGGCGGCTACCGCACCACGGACGGGCACTGGGTCCGCCCCGGTCTCGTCTACCGCTCCAACAAGCTGAGCGGTCTCACCGACGCCGACCAGCAGCGGCTGGTCTCCCAGAACCTCACGCTCGACGTGGACCTGCGCAACGCCATGGAGCGCCACGACGACCCCGACCGGCTGCCCGCGGGCGTCACCTACCAGGTCGCCGACGTCGTCTCGCTCGCCCACGGCATCCGCTTCCACGACTCGGCCCTCATGACCCTGGCCGAGGCCATCGCCGCCGGTCTCTTCTCCGGCTCCTCCAACCTGGGCCAGTCCATCGGCTACCCGTTCATGGTCAACTTCGTGGGCGCGGACTACGCCTTCCACGACCTGGTCACGGCCGTCACCACGAACACCTCGGGTGCCACGGTCTTCCACTGCAGCGCCGGCAAGGACCGCACCGGCTGGGGCACCGCCGTCCTGCTGACCCTGCTCGGGGTCCCCCGGGAGACGGTCGAGGCGGACTTCCTCGCCAGCAACGAGTACACCGGCAACCCGAAGGCCGTCGAACTGGACTGGCTGCGCGCCGCGTTCGCGGAGGTGGACCACATCTACGGCGACTTCGACACGTACGTACGCGAGGGGCTGAGGCTCGACGCGGCGACCGTGGAGACGCTGCGGGCCAGGATGCTGACCGCCTGAACCCTCCGGCCGGCCCCCGGCGGCGAGCCGGGGGCCGGTCCCTTGCTGCACATACGCCGCCACGGGTCCATGCTGGTAGGTGAGGCGATGCCATGCGTACCGGCAAGGAACCGACGACCGCCCGCAGCCCCCTGCGGATGCGGCTCTGGCTCAGTCTGTGGGGACTGGCCTGGGCCGTCTTCGGCGTGACCGCCTTCGCGGTGAACGGCCGCACCGGCTGGGCCGTCGCCTGCGGGGTGCTGCTCGCACTGATCCTCGTGGACCTGTGCGTGGTGGTGTACCGCCTGCGCAGAGGCGGCCAGCCGGGCCGCTCGGGCCCTGATCCGCCGGACAGGCCCTAAGGGCGCCCTAAGGGCTGTCGAAGCGGGCCGCTCGCAGGTACTCCGGCTTCGGGTCGAGCGCGGCGGCCAGCCGGAAATGGCGGACGGCCCGCTCCGGGTGGCCGGAGCGCTCGAAGGTGCGGGCGAGGGCGAAGTGCGCGAAGGCGTTGTCCGGCTCCCGCTCCAGCACCAGCTCGAATTCCAGCTCGGCGGGGCGCAGCTGCGCGGCGGCGAAGAACGCGCGGGCGCGCAGCAGCCGGGCCGCGGTGTTCTCGGGGTGGGCGGCGATCACCGAGTCGAGCAGCCGCACGGCGCCCCGGGGGTCGCGCGCGGCGAGCAGCTGCTCGGCCGCGCGGAAGTCGATGACGTCGGTCTCCGGGTTCCTCTCGGGCACGGTCGCATCCTTCCGTCGTCCTCGCGGGACTCGTCCGTTCCGGGGTCAACATCGGCCCGCCCGCCGGTATTCCGGCCCCGGGGTCAGGCGGCCGCGGCCCGCCGTTCCAGCTCCGCCCAGACCGTACGCACCTGAGCCTCCAGCTCCTCGACCGGCCCGTCGTTGTCGATGACCAGATCCGCCACCGCGCGCCGCTGCTCGCGGGTGGCCTGGGCGGCCATACGGGCGCGGGCGTCCGCCTCGGTCATGCCGCGCAGCCGTACGAGCCGGTCGAGCTGGGTCTCCGGGGCGGCGTCGACCACGACGACCAGGTCGTAGAGGGGGGCGAGGCCGTTCTCGGTGAGGAGCGGCACGTCGTTGACGACGACGGACCCGGGCCCGGCGGCCTTCTCCAGCTCGGCGGAACGGGCGCCGACGAGGGGGTGGACGATCGCGTTGAGCGCGGCGAGCCGGTCGCGGTCGGCGAAGACGATGGAGCCGAGCGCGGGCCGGTCCAGGGTGCCTTCCGGGGTCAGGATGCCGGAGCCGAACTCGGCGACGACGGCGGCGAGGCCCGGGGTGCCGGGCTCGACCACCTCGCGGGCGATCCGGTCCGCGTCGATGAGGACGGCTCCATGGCCGACGAGCAGCCGGGACACTTCGCTCTTGCCGGCGCCGATGCCACCGGTCAGGCCCACTTTCAGCATGGGCGGCAGCCTAGTGCCCGCCGCCCGGGGGACCCAGGGGCGGGGCGGCGGCGCGGCTCAGACGTCCCCTTCGCGTTCGGCGAGGAACTTCTCGAATTCGAGGCCGATCTCGTCGGCGGACGGCAGGTCCGCCGGTTCGGCGACCAAATTGCCCCGGGTCTCGGCGCCCGCGACCGCGTCGTACTGGTGCTCAAGGCCCTCGACCAGCGAGACCAGCTCCTCGTCCCCCTGGTCGATCTGGCGGTCGATCTCGGTCTGGGTGCGGTGCGCCTCGGTGCGCAGTGCGTGCGCGACGGTGGGCAGGACCAGGCCGGTCGCGGCCGTGATCGTCTCCAGCGCGGTGAGCGCGGCGTCGGGGTAGGAGGAACGGGCCACGTAGTGCGGCACATGGGCGGCGACGCCCAGCACATCGTGTCCGGCCTCCATCAGGCGGAACTCGACCAGCGCCTCGGCGGAGCCGGGCACCTGCGCCTCCTCGAAGGGGCTGCGGTGGCCGGGGGTCAGGTCGGTGCGGTTGCCGTGCGGGGTGATGCCGACGGGGCGGGTGTGCGGCACGCCCATCGGGATGCCGTGGAAGTTGACCGCGAGGCGGACACCGAGCCGCTCCACGATCTCCTCGACGGCGGCGGCGAACCTCTCCCACTCGACGTCCGGCTCCGGCCCGGACAGCAGCAGGAACGGCGCCCCGGTGGCGTCCTGGACCACGCGGACGTCCAGGGTCGGGGTCGCGTACGACGACCAGCGGTCGCGCTTGAAGGTCAGCAGCGGGCGCCGTGCGCGGTAGTCGACGAGACGGTCGTGGTCGAAGCGGGCCACGACCTGGTGCGGCAGCGATTCGAGCAGGCCGTCGACGATCTGCTCACCCGTCTCACCCGCGTCGATGTATCCCTCGAAGTGGTAGAGCATGACCAGACCGGCCGACTCCTGGGCGAGCGCCATGTCGACGACAGCCAGGCCCTTCGGCTCCCATTCGTACAAACTCTGCGGATCAGGCACGGTTACCGCTCCTCCTTGTGTTCCTGGGGAAGAACGTCCCGCGGATCACGGGCATTCCCGTGCGCACCCCTTTCCCGGACGGAACTTGCCGATCTTCGCCGCGGGGAAGTCTCAAGTGCCAGAACATCCGCACCCCTTCACGGGAAGGCCCCCCATGCGCACCCGCACTCTCCTCCCCGCCCTGCTGAGCACCGCACTCGCCACCGGCGGCCTGGTCCTCGGCTGCGCCGGCAGCGCCGGCGCGGCGACCGTCATCGAGGTGAGCACCGCCGCCCAGCTCAAGGCGGCGCTGACCGCCGTCGTCCCCGGCGACACGATCCACCTCGCGGACGGCACGTACACCGGGAACTTCAAGGCGCTCGTCCCCGCGACCGCCTCCGCGCGCATCACCCTCACCGGCTCCGCCGGGGCGGTCCTGACCGCCGGCGGCGGCTACGGGCTGCACCTCAACGGCGCTTCGTACTGGACGGTGCGCGGCGTCACCGTCACCGGTGGCCAGAAGGGCATCGTGACCGACGGCGCGAACGGCGTGGTCATCGAATCGGTGACCGTGCACGACCTCGACATGGAGGGCGTCCACTTCCGTACGTCCAGCAGCGACGGCATCATCCGGGACTCGCGGATCTACGACACCGGACACAACGGCCGCGGCATGGGTGAGGGCGTCTACGTCGGCACGGCGGGCGACCTCTCCGACAACAGCGACCGGGTGCGGATAGTGAACAACACGATCGGGCCGGACGTCGGCGGCGAGAACGTCGACATCAAGGAGGGCACCACCGGGACCCGCGTCATCGGTAACACCTTCGACGGCAGCGGCCTGACCGGCGCCAACTACGACGACTCCTGGGTCGACGTGAAGGGCAACGACGTGCTGGTCGAGGGCAACCACGGCACCCGTACGACCAACAACGGGTACGAGACGCACACCCAGCAGAGCGGCTGGGGCTGCGGGACCGTCTTCAAGGACAACACCTCGGACCTGGCCGGCGCGAGCGGCGACAAGCGGATCGCGTTCAACGTCACCAACTACAGCGCGAGTTGCCCCACGACGGTCTACGCGAGCAACACCGTCACCGGGGGCAACGGGCTGACCAACATCCCGGTGACCCCGTAGCCGGAAACGCGTGAGGCCCGCTCCCCGGAGGGAGCGGGCCTCACGGTCACCTACGACCGCAGCCGATGACCGGCCGGAAGGTCAGAGCTTCAGCTCTGGCCGCCCGCCAGCTTCTCGCGCAGAGCGGCAAGGGCCTCGTCCGACGCCAGGGCGCCGGAGTTGTCCGCCGACTCCGAGGAGTACGAGCCGCCACCGCTGCCGCCCGAGGCGGCCGGGGCGTTGCCGGCGGGGGCGGCAGCGCCCTCGGCGGCAGCGGCCTCGTCGGCCTCGCGGGACTTGATGACCTGGGCCTGGTGCTGCTCGAAGCGCTGCTGCGCCTCGGCGTACTGGGTCTCCCAGACCTCGCGCTGAGCCTCGAAGCCCTCGAGCCAGTCGTTGGTCTCGGGGTCGAAGCCCTCGGGGTAGATGTAGTTGCCCTGGTCGTCGTAGGACGCGGCCATGCCGTACAGGGTCGGGTCGAACTCGACCGAGGCCGGGTCGCCACCGAAGGACTCGTTGGCCTGCTTCAGCGAGAGGCTGATGCGACGGCGCTCCAGGTCGATGTCGATGACCTTGACGAAGATCTCGTCGTTGACCTGGACGACCTGCTCCGGGATCTCCACGTGGCGCTCGGCCAGCTCGGAGATGTGGACCAGGCCCTCGATGCCCTCGTCGACGCGCACGAACGCACCGAACGGAACGAGCTTGGTGACCTTACCGGGAACGACCTGCCCGATCTGGTGCGTACGGGCGAACTGCTGCCACGGGTCTTCCTGCGTCGCCTTGAGCGACAGGGACACGCGCTCGCGGTCCATGTCGACGTCGAGGACCTCGACGGTGACTTCCTGGCCGACCTCGACAACCTCGGAGGGGTGGTCGATGTGCTTCCAGGACAGCTCGGAGACGTGCACCAGACCGTCGACGCCACCCAGGTCCACGAAGGCACCGAAGTTGACGATCGAGGAGACGACGCCGGAGCGGACCTGACCCTTCTGGAGGGTCGTGAGGAACGTCTGACGGACCTCGGACTGGGTCTGCTCGAGCCAGGCACGGCGGGACAGGACCACGTTGTTGCGGTTCTTGTCCAGCTCGATGATCTTGGCTTCGAGCTCCTTGCCCACGTACGGCTGGAGGTCGCGGACGCGGCGCATCTCGACGAGCGACGCCGGCAGGAAGCCGCGGAGGCCGATGTCGAGGATGAGACCACCCTTGACGACCTCGATGACGGTACCGGTGACGATGCCGTCTTCTTCCTTGATCTTCTCGATGGTGCCCCAGGCACGCTCGTACTGAGCGCGCTTCTTCGAGAGGATCAGGCGGCCTTCCTTGTCCTCCTTCTGGAGAACCAGGGCCTCGATCTCGTCACCGACCTTGACGACCTCGTTCGGGTCGACGTCGTGCTTGATCGAGAGCTCGCGGCTCGGGATGACGCCTTCGGTCTTGTAACCGATGTCGAGGAGAACCTCGTCCCGGTCAACCTTGACGATGACACCGTCAACGATGTCGCCGTCGTTGAAGTACTTGATCGTCTCGTCGATCGCCGCGAGGAACGCGTCCGCGTCGCCGATGTCGTTGACCGCAACCTGCGGAGTGGTGGCGGTGGTCTCGGTGCTGCTCGTCATGTGGGAAAGGGCTCCGGTACGGACAGTGAGTCGTAGGTACTGCTACGCCGTGAACCCGTATCGCCTCTGCATAAGCCGGACAGCCTGGGAAGCACCCAGCCCGTGTCCGGGAGGCGCCTCGTGAACCGAGGGGACATACAACAGATGCGAGCGCGGCCTGCTAGGTCTGAGGCGCGCAGGCTCGCAGCGCAACTTGTAGCATACGGGGGCAGCAAGGCAGGGTCAATGCGCGAAGGCGCACACCACGGGCGGAACGACCCATACCCGGCACAACTCGGGTTCACCGAGGCGGGATCGGCCCCGGCGAAGTCCGGACACACGGGTCCCGCACTCCACAGGCCCCCTTGGTACGTACCGCGTACGACGGGGTGAAGGCAAACTACAACGACGGACACGATGAGCCAAGAGATGTACGCCGCCGAACCCGAGGCGACACGCCGGAACGCGGGCGGGACGGAGAGCAGCCGGGCCAGCCGCGGCTGGTGGGACCGCAACGCCGACGAGTACCAGAGCGACCACGGCGCCTTCCTCGGCGACGACCGCTTCGTCTGGGGCCCGGAGGGCCTGGACGAGGCGGATGCCGGACTCCTCGGCCCCGCCGCCGCGCTGAAGGACCTCGACGTCCTGGAGATCGGCGCCGGCGCGGCGCAGTGCTCGCGCTGGCTGGCCGCGCGGGGCGCCCGCCCGGTCGCCCTGGACCTCTCCCACCGCCAGCTCCAGCACGCCCTGCGCATCGGCGAGGACGTCCCGCTGGTCGAGGCGGACGCCGGGCGGCTGCCCTTCCGGGACAACTCCTTCGACCTGGCCTGCTCCGCCTACGGCGCGGTCCCCTTCGTCGCCGACCCGGTCCAGGTCTTCCGGGAGGTCCACCGGGTGCTGCGCCCCGGCGGCCGCTGGGTCTTCTCCGTGACGCACCCCATCCGCTGGGCGTTCCCGGACGAGCCGGGCCCCGAGGGCCTGTCGGTGGCCGCCTCCTACTTCGACCGCACCCCGTACGTCGAGCAGGACGAGCGGGGCGAGGCGGTGTACGTCGAGCACCACCGCACGCTGGGCGACCGGGTGCGGGACGTGGTGGCGGGCGGCTTCCGGCTGGCCGACCTGGTCGAGCCGGAGTGGCCCGCCTGGAACGACCAGGAGTGGGGCGGCTGGTCCCCGCTGCGCGGCAACCTGATCCCGGGCACCGCGATCTTCGTCTGCGTACGCGACTGAGAGACCGGCCGGTGCGGGGGGCGGGCGCCGGCCGTACGAGACTGGGGGCGTGATCCGCACCGACGCCCTCGACCTGCTGCCCGTCCGCTCCGCCGTGCCCGCGCTGCGGCGGGCGCTCGACGACCGCGGGGTCGCGGTGCTGTGCGCACCCCCGGGCACCGGCAAGACCACGCTCGTCCCGCTCGTCCTGGCCGGGCTGACCGGGGACGGCCCGGTGCGCCGGGTCGTGGTCGCCGAACCGCGCCGGATCGCCGCCCGCGCGGCGGCCCGGCGCATGGCCTGGCTGCTGGGCGAGCGGGCCGGTGAGCGGGTCGGCTTCACCGTGCGCGGCGAGCGGGTGGTGGGCCCCGGCACCGTCGTGGAGGTCGTCACCACCGGGGTCCTGCTCCAGCGGCTGCAACGCGACCAGGAGCTGGCGGGCGTGGACGCGGTGATCATCGACGAGTGCCACGAGCGCCATCTCGACGCGGACACGGTGGCCGCGTTCCTGCTGGACGTGCGCGAGGCGATCCGCCCCGATCTGCGGCTGGTGGCCGCGTCGGCGACGACGGACGCGCAGGGCTGGGCGCGGCTGCTGGGCGACGCCCCGGTGATCGAGGCGCGGGGGGTGTCGCACCCGGTGGAGGTGGTGTGGGCCCCGCCGGCCGCGCCGGTGCGGCCACCGCACGGGATGAGGGTCGATCCGGCGCTGCTGAGCCATGTCGCCTCCGTGGTGCGGCGGGCCCTGGCCGAGCGCGAAGGGGACGTGCTGTGCTTCCTGCCGGGGGTCGGCGAGATCGGCCGGGTGGCCGGCCAGCTGGCCGGGGCGGGGGCCGAGGTGCTCCAGGTGCACGGGCGGGCCCCGGCGGCGGTGCAGGACGCCGTGCTGGCCGGACCGTCCGGAGGGCGGCGCGTCGTGCTGGCGACCTCGGTCGCGGAGTCGTCGCTGACCGTGCCCGGGGTGCGGACGGTGGTCGACTCCGGGCTGGCCAGGGAGCCGCGCACCGACCACGCCCGGGGCCTGAGCGCGCTGACGACGGTACGGGCCTCGCAGGCGGCGGGCCGCCAGCGCGCGGGCCGGGCGGGACGCGAGGCGCCCGGGACGGTCTACCGGTGCTGGGAGCAGGCGGAGGACGGACGGCTCGCCCGGTTCCCGTCCCCGGAGATCAAGGTGGCCGACCTTGCCGCGTTCGCCCTCCAGGCGGCCTGCTGGGGCGACCCGGACGCCTCGGGGCTGGCGCTGCTGGACGCGCCGCCGGACGGGGCGATGGCCGCCGCGCGCGAGGTGCTGGCCGCGGTCGGCGCGGTGGGCCCGGACGGGCGGGTCACCGAGCGGGGGGTGCGCATGTCCCGCATCGGGCTGCACCCCCGGCTGGCCCGCGCGCTGCTGGACGGGGCGGCCGAGGCCGGCGGGCGCCGGGCCGCCGAGGTGGTGGCGCTGCTCAGCGAGGAGCCGCCGCGGGCGTACGGGGACGATCTGGCGGCCGCGCTGCGCACCGCGCGCCGGGGCCAGGACGGTTACGCGGCGCGCTGGCGCCAGGAGGTGCGGCGCCTGTCGTCCTCGGTGAAGGGCGACGGCGGCGGGCCGGGCGGGCCGGGTACCGACGATGCGGCGGTGGGGCTGGTGGCGGCCCTGGCGTTCCCGGAGCGGGTGGCGCGGGCGCGGGGCGACGGGGCGTTCCTGATGGCGTCGGGCACGGGCGCGGAGCTGGGCGAGGGCTCACGGCTGCGCAGCGCGCCCTGGCTGGCCGTCGCGGTCGCGGACCGGCCGGCGCACGCGGCGTCGGCCCGGGTGCGCCTCGCGGCCGTCATCGACGAGGACACCGCGCGCCTGGCGGCCGGGCATCTGCGGTTCGCGGGCGAGGAGGTCCGCTGGGACGGCCGGGACGTGGTGGCCCGCCGGGTGGAGCGCCTGGGGGCGGTCGAGCTGTCGGCGCGCCCGCTGAAGCGGCCCGGTCCGGCGCTGGTCCGCGAGGCCCTGGTGGAGGGGCTGCGGCGGGAGGGGCCCGGTCTGCTGCGCTGGAGCCGGGACGCGGGGCAGCTGCGGGAGCGGCTCGCGTTCCTCCACCGGGAGCTGGGCGAGCCCTGGCCCGACGTGTCGGACGAGGCGCTGCTGGAGCGCCCGGAGCAGTGGCTGGAGCCGGAGCTGTCGCGGGCCGGGCGCCGGGCGGACCTGGCCGGGATCGACGCGGGCCAGGCGCTGCGCAGGCTGCTGCCGTGGGCGACGGGTGAGGCGGTGCGGCTGGACGAGCTGGCGCCGGAGCGGATCGAGGTGCCGAGCGGTTCGCGGATCAGGGTGGAGTACGGCGGGGACCAGCCGGTGCTGGCGGTGAAGCTCCAGGAGCTGTTCGGTCTACAGGAGACCCCGAGGGTGGCCGGCGTACCGGTCCTGGTCCATCTGCTCTCCCCGGCCGGACGGCCCGCCGCGGTGACGGCGGACCTGGCGTCGTTCTGGCGCGAGGGCTACCGGGCGGTGCGGGCGGAGCTGCGCGGCCGGTATCCGAGGCATCCGTGGCCCGAGGACCCCACGACGGTGGCGGCGACCCGGTTCACCAAGGCGCGGCTCAGGCGGGAGTAGGAGGCGCCTGCGCCGGTACCGGGCGCCGGGAGCGGGCCTCCAGCCAGAGTGCGAGCGCCAGGAGCACGGCGGCCAGGGCGAGGAAGCCCCACGGCAGGTACGAGGTCAGCAGCAGGACCAGCAGCCGCTGGGACTTGACCAGGTCGACGATCGAGTCGACGTAGTCCGCGCGCATCTTCACGTGTCCGGCGAACACCGTGACGGTGTCCTGGGGCATGCCCATGGCCTTGGCGTTGCGCATCTCCTCGCGGTGGATCTCCTCGCCGTTGACCGGTGCCCCGGTGACGGGGTCGACCCAGAACATCCGCTTGGTGGTGTACCAGCGGGTCATGCCGGTCCTGGCGATCTGCTGCGGGGTGATGCCCTTGATGGGCATGGTCTTGGGCATGGGGACCTCGGTCCACGGGACGGTCTGCTCGAAGTAGTAGACCTCCAGGCCGTGGAAGGTGCGGGTGCCCCGGTAGTGGATGGGCGAGCTGGTGCGGGTCTGCGCGTCGAAGTACTGGTAGTCGCGCTTCTCGGTGAGGAAGGGCCACTTGAACTCGATGCCGTCGCGGGTGACCGGGTCGCCGTCGACCATCTCGCCGGTGGCGTGGACGGGGTCCTGGCTGTGGGCGTCGAAGATGTAGCGCTCGGGGATCTTGGAGACCATCTTGCCGTCGGGGCCCTGGACGTAGGAGAGCGCGTCCCAGACGACGACGTCACGGCCCGCGGTGCGTTCGATCCGCTCGGACTCCTCGACGTTGCCCTTGAGCGTCTGCACGATGGTGAGCTTGTCGACCTTCTTGGCGGTGAGGGTGCTGTAGTCGAGCAGCGTGGCGGGCTTCGCCTCCAGCACGGTCTCCTGGTACTGGCTGGGCGGGATCTTCGCGAGCCTCGGGAAGGCGTACCAGCGCAGCAGCGGTGACAGCGCGGCGAAGAAGACGGCGAAGGCCAGGAGTACGAGGCCTGCTCGACGGCGCATGGGGTGTCCTCCCTCGGCGGTGCGTGGCGCGGACGGCTACTTCTTGGGGCCCGGGACGGTGGTCAGCAGGGGCTTGGGGGACGTCTCGCCCGGCGGGGCCCCCACCGCGCTGACGGTGAGGACGAGGGCGAGGGCGGCGGCCAGTCCGATGGCGGCGGCGACGAGGGCACGCATGCTCGGCCTCCCGGTGAGCTGATGGGTCGTCAGGGCTGAGGCACCGTAGCAACCGGGGCGCGAGATGAGAACACGCCGAACAGCCCCCCGGCCGGGTGGCGGCCGAGGGGCTGTTCGGAGCGGACGGGTCAGGAGGCGGCGGAGGCCGTGCGCTCCTCGACGGTCAGCTCGATGACGAGGTCGGCGCCGCCCTCGGTGGTGAGGCGCAGCTTGTACGTGCCCGCCGGGCCGTCGGCGTAGACCTTCGGGAGGGTGAGCTTCCCGTCGGCGTCCGTGGTCAGGACGATGCTGCGGACGGGGTCGCCGTTGTCGTCGGTGAGGTAGGGGCCCTTGTCGTTCTCGACCGGCAGCAGCCCGCCGGTGATCATGGTGGCGGTGACGGCGACCCGGTCGGCCGTCTCGCCCTTGTAGGTGGCGGCGACCGCGATGTCCTCGAACGTCTCGCCGGCCAGGGCGGTCAGCTCCTCGGTGCCGGTCCTGGCGAGGGCGTCCGCCTGGCGGGCGGTGACGGTCGCGGTGTACGTGACGGGCGCCAGCGAGGTGCCCGTGGCGGTGGCGAGCACGGTGAACCCGCCGGTCTTCTCGCCCGCTTCGAGCACGGGGGCGGTGGCGGTGCCGTCGGTCCCGGTGGCGACGGTCGCCGTCTTCCCGCCGCCGGCGAACGTGGCGTCGGTGTCGCCGGTGACCTTGAAGGTCACCGACGTCTTGGCGACCGCGCCGCCGAGGCCGTTGTGCGCCCGCACCTTGATCCGCTCGGCGAACGGGTCGCCCGCCGTGGCGGTGAGCGCGCCGGTACCGGCGTTCCGCAGCCCGGTCACGGTCTCGGACGGGGTGGGGGCCGGTGTCGGGGTGGGCGACGTGGGCTTGCCGAGGTCGCCCGGCGCCGACGGCTCGGGGCTCGGCTCCGAGGGGGGCTTCGGCTTGGTGGAGCCGCCCGGCTTCGGGGAGGGCGTCGGGGACGGCGACTTCGAGGGGCCGCCGCCCACATGGCTGCTTCCCGAGCCCGGGTCACGGCTCGTGGGGCCGGACGGCAGGACGCCGGTGCCGTCGGGGACCTCGTGCGTGCCCCGGTTGTAGTACTCGAACCAGGAGCGGACCGTACGCAGGTACTCGTCCGAATGGTTGTAGCTCAGGACCGCCCGGTCCAGGTCCGTGGCGGTCGACAGGTCGCGGGAGCCGGCGCAGAGGTAGCGTCCGGCGGCGAGCGCCGCGTCGTAGATGTTGTTCGGGTCCTTGCGGCCGTCGCCGTTGCCGTCCTGGCCCCAGACCTCCCACGTGGACGGGATGAACTGCATCGGGCCGACCGCCCGGTCGTGCTCCCGGTCCCCGTCGTAGGCGCCGTTGTCGGTGTCCTTGATCAGGGCGAAACCCTGGCCGTTGAGGGCGGGACCGAGGATCGGCGTGAGCGTGGTGCCCTGCGCGTCGACCTTGCCGCCCCGGGCCTGCCCGGACTCGACCTTGCCGATCGCGGCGAGCAGCTGCCACGGCAGCCGGCAGGCCGCGTCGGTGCCCGCGACGGTCCGCTCGGCCTTCTTGTAGGCCGCCAGCACGGAGGCCGGTATCCCCGACTCCGCACTGCCGGTCACCGGCAGAACGGCCGAAGTGTCCGTCTTCTCCGGCGTGTTCAGCGGCGGCAGGTCCGTGTAGTACGGCGAGTCGCCGGAGACGCTGCCGTCCCCGCTCCCCGCGCCGGGCGTCGTCGCCCCGGCGGCCGGCTGCTCGCCGTCCGCCGCGACCAGCGGAGATCCCGGGGCCTGCGAGGCGGAGAGTGCCGCCACCGCGGCGGCTGCCACGGCGGTGGTGGCCGCCCCTCTGTACAGTCGGCGACCGAATTGCGCTGCCATGACGTGTGGGCCCTCCCCGTCGTCGCTGTCGGCGCTCCCCTGCGCCTGGACTCAGGCGACCCTACGGCAACTCATCTCGCCCGCACACAGCGGACGGACCGGTTCTTACCGCTTTCTCACCTTCCCGAACACATGTTGTCCACGGGAGGGCGGGCGGATGACGGCCGCTCAGGCCCGATAGGCCACCCTTCACTGTCCCCCCGGTGCACGCATACTGCCCGCATGCCCTTCACTCTCAGCCATGCCGCCGCCGTACTGCCGGGAATCCGGCGCGACGGCAGAGGCCGCGGCCCGCTCGTCGCCTCGGCCCTGGTCGCCGGTTCGTTCGCCCCCGACCTGACGTACTTCGCGGACACGGCGATCCCGGGCGCGATGGCGTTCGGCGAGGTCACCCACGCGGCGTGGGGCGTCGTCACGGTGGACGTCCTGATCACCGGGCTCGCGGTCGCCGTGTGGCTGCTGCTGCGCGAACCCCTGGTGGCCCTGCTGCCGCAACGCGCGCGGGGGCGGGTGTACGCGTGTCTGGGCGGGCCCCGCTCCGCAACAGGCGCCGGGCGCGGCGCACTTCACCTGCGGGGCGCGGCGTGGTTCGCCGTGTCGGCGGTCATCGGCTCGGCCACGCACGTCGTCTGGGACGCCTTCACCCACCACGACCGCTGGGGCGTACGGCTGGTGCCGGGGCTCGACGGCAGCGTCGGCGGGCTCCCCGTCTTCACCCTCGTCCAGTACGGCACGTCGGCACCCGCCCTACTCGTCCTCGCCTGGTTCACGACGTCGGCGCTGCGACGGGCCGGGGAGCGGCCGGTGCCCGCCTCCGTACCGGTCCTGGACCGGCGGACCCGGCGCTGGGCGCTCACCGGCATCGGGCTGTGCGTCCTGCTGGGCATCGCCCACCGGTGCGCCCGCTGGTACGCCTACTTCGGGCACATCGACACCCCGCTGGACATCATTCCTACGGCCTGCTTCGGCGCGGGCGCCGGCCTCGCGGCCGGACTCCTGCTCTACGGGGCGGCGATCCGGCTCACCCACCGCCGCCCCGGCCCGCCGCCCAAGCGGCCCGGGACCGGTGCCGGGGCCTCCGCGCGCCCCGGCACATCGCGGTCAGTGCGCCGCTGACTCCCAGTCGCCGCCGACGCCCACCGACACATCCAGCGGGGCCCGCAGACGCACCGCCGTGGACATCTCGTGACGCAGGATCCGCTCGACCTGCTCCCGCTCGCCCGCCGCGATCTCCAGCACGATTTCGTCGTGCACCTGGAGCAGCATCCGCGACTTCAGCTCCGCCCCGGTCAGCGCCCGGTCGACATGCAGCATGGCGACCTTGACGATGTCGGCGGCGGTGCCCTGGATCGGGGCGTTGAGCGCCATCCGCTCGGCGGTCTCACGGCGCTGGCGGTTGTCGCTGTTCAGGTCCGGCAGATAGCGGCGGCGGCCGAAGACCGTCTCGGTGTATCCGGTGGCCCTGGCCTCCTCCACCACCCGGCGCAGGTAGTCGCGGACACCACCGAACCGCTCGAAGTAGGTGTCCATCAGGCCCCGGGCCTCACCCGCCTCGATGTTCAGCTGCTGGGAGAGACCGAACGCGGAGAGGCCGTACGCGAGCCCGTAGCTCATGGCCTTGATCTTGCGGCGCATCTCCGGGTCGACCGCCGACTTCTCGACGCCGAAGACCTGCGAGGCGACCGTGGTGTGCAGATCCTCGCCGGAGGTGAACGCCTCGATCAGGCCCGCGTCCTCGGAGAGGTGGGCCATCACCCGCAGTTCGATCTGGCTGTAGTCCGCCGTCATCAGCGTCTCGAAACCCTCACCGACGACGAAGCCCCGGCGGATCGCCCGGCCCTCGTCCGTGCGGACGGGGATGTTCTGCAGGTTGGGGTCGGTGGACGAGAGCCGGCCGGTCGCCGCCACGGTCTGGTTGAACGTGGTGTGGATGCGGCCGTCCGCGGCGATCGACTTCACCAGGCCCTCGACGGTGACCCGCAGCTTCGCCTGCTCGCGGTGGCGCAGCATGAGGACGGGCAGCTCGTGCTCGGTCTGCGCGGCCAGCCAGGCCAGCGCGTCCGCGTCCGTCGTGTAACCGGTCTTGGTCTTCTTCGTCTTCGGCAGGCCCAGCTCACCGAACAGGACCTCCTGGAGCTGCTTGGGCGAACCCAGGTTGAACTCCCGGCCCACCGCCGCGTGCGCCTCCTTCACCGCCTGCTGGACGGCCCCGGCGAACTGCTGCTCCATGCCCTCCAGGTGCGCCCGGTCCGCCGCGATGCCGTGCCGCTCCAGGCGGGCCAGCAGAATCGACGTCGGCAGCTCCATGTCGTGCAGCAGCTCGGCCGCGCCGACCTCCTTCAGCCGCTCCGTGAACGCGTCGCCCAGGTCCAGGACGGCGCGGGCCTGCGCCATCAGGGCATCGGCCTCGGCCTGGTCCTCGGCGCCGAAGGCCAGCTGCCCGTCCGCGGCGGCGGCGGGGGCCAGCTCCCGGCCCAGGTACTCCACGGCCAGGGCGTCCAGCGCGAAGGAACGCCGGCCGGGCTTGACGAGGTAGGCGGCGAGCGCGGTGTCCATCGAGACGCCCTCGATCCGCCAGCCGTGCTCCGGGAAGACCCGCATCGCGCTCTTGGCGTTGTGCATGACCTTGGGACGGGCCGGGTCCGCGATCCAGGCCGCGAACGCCTGCTCGTCGGGCTCGTCGAGCAGCGCCGGGTCGAACCAGGCCGCCGCCCCGTCCGCCGCGGCGAGCGCGATCTCCGTGACCGTGCCGATGCCCAGCGCCCAGGTGTCCACCGTGGCGACACCGAGCGGCTGCGCGCCGTGCGCCTCCAGCCACGGGGTGAGCTCGCCCGCGCCGAGCACCGCACCGTCCAGCGCGACGCCCGCGGCGGGCGCCGGGGCCTCGTCCTCGGCCGCGCCCGGGTCCACCGCGAGCAGCCGCTCGCGCAGGCTCGGGTTGCGGATCTCCAGCACGTCCAGGACACCAGTGACCGCCGTACGGTCGTAGGGGGCGCGCTCCAGGTCGGCCGGGGTCTTCGGCAGCTCCACGTCCCGGACCATCTCGGTCAGCACGCGGTTCATCTTCACCGCGTCCAGGTGGTCGCGGAAATTCTGGCCCGCCTTGCCCTTGACCTCATCGGCCCGCTCCACCAGCTCGTCGAACGAACCGAACTGGTTGATCCACTTGGCGGCCGTCTTCTCACCGACCCCGGGAATGCCCGGAAGGTTGTCCGACGGGTCACCGCGCAGCGCCGCGAAGTCCGGATACTGCCGGGGGGTGAGGCCGTACTTCTCAACGACCTTCTCCGGTGTGAACCGGGTCAGCTCGGAGACACCCTTGGTCGGGTAGAGCACCGTCACGTTGTCCGTGATCAGCTGGAACGAATCGCGGTCACCGGTGACGATCAGCACCTCGAAGCCGGCCGCCTCCGCCTGCGTGGCCAGCGTGGCGATGACATCGTCCGCCTCGAAGCCCTCGACCGCGAAACGGTCCGCGTGCATCGCGTCGAGCAGCTCCCCGATCAGCTCGACCTGCCCCTTGAACTCGTCGGGGGTCTTCGACCGGTTCGCCTTGTACTCCGGGAACTCCGCCGCCCGCCACGTCTTGCGGGACACGTCGAACGCCACCGCGAAGTGCGTGGGCGCCTCGTCACGCAACGTGTTCGCGAGCATCGACATGAAGCCGTACACCGCGTTGGTCGGCTGGCCCGCCCCCGTCGTGAAATTCTCCGCAGGCAGCGCAAAGAACGCCCGGTACGCCAGGGAGTGCCCGTCCATCAGGAGCAGGCGCGGTCGGTTGTCTGCCGTCTTCTTCGATGCCGTCTCAGCCACACCCCGATCCTGCCACGTACCACTGACAATCCGGACCGGCCACCGCCCGCGACGCCTCACCGGGCGCCCCGCCCGCCCCGCGTGCCAGGATCGAAGGCAAGGAGACACCCAGCAGGACCGAAGGGGAGCACCATGGCCAGCAAGCCGCCCGCAGGAGACCCCGTCCAGGACGCCCCGCAGGTCGAACCGGCCAAGCACGCCGCCGCCGGGCTGCCCGCCGTCGCCCGGAGCCTGCGCATCGCCCAGCAGCAGATGGGGCTGCGCCGCACCGCGCAGACCCTCCTCAAGGTCAACCAGAAGGACGGCTTCGACTGCCCCGGCTGCGCCTGGCCCGAGGGCGACCAGCGGCACACCGCCGAATTCTGCGAGAACGGCGCCAAGGCCGTCGCCGAGGAGGCGACCCTGCGCCGGGTCACCCCGGACTTCTTCGCCGCCCACCCCGTCGCCGACCTCGCCGGCCGCAGCGGCTACTGGCTCGGCCAGCAGGGACGCATCACCCAGCCCATGTACCTGCCCGAGGGCGCCGACCGCTACGAGGCCGTGACCTGGGAGCGCGCCTTCGGGATCATCGCCGAGGAACTGGGCGCGCTCGGCTCGCCCGACGAGGCGCTGTTCTACACCTCCGGGCGCACCAGCAACGAGGCCGCGTTCCTGCTCCAGCTGTTCGCCCGCGAATTCGGCACCAACAACCTGCCCGACTGCTCCAACATGTGCCACGAGTCCTCGGGCTCCGCGCTCACCGAGACGATCGGCGTCGGCAAGGGCTCCGTGTCCCTCGAAGACCTCCACCACTCCGACCTGATCATCATCGCCGGGCAGAACCCCGGCACCAACCACCCCCGGATGCTCTCCGCCCTGGAGAAGGCCAAGGCCGCCGGGGCGAAGATCATCTCGGTGAACCCGCTGCCCGAGGCCGGCCTCGAACGGTTCAAGAACCCGCAGACCCCCCTCGGCCTGGTCAGGGGCGCCGCGCTGAACGACCTCTTCCTCCAGATCCGCATCGGCGGCGACCAGGCACTCTTCCGGCTCCTGAACAGGCTGATCCTTCAGACCGAGGGCGCCGTCGACGAGACGTTCGTCGCCGAACACACCCACGGCTACGAGGAGTTCGCCGCCACCGCGGCCGAAGCCGACTGGGACACCACACTCGCCGCGACCGGACTCGACCGCGCCGCCATCGAACAGGCCCTCGACCTGATCCTCGCCTCGCGGCGCACCGTCGTGTGCTGGGCCATGGGCCTCACCCAGCACAAGCACTCCGTCCCGACCATCCGCGAGATCGTCAACTTCCTCCTGCTGCGCGGCAACATCGGCCGCCCCGGCGCCGGCGTCTGCCCCGTCCGCGGACACTCCAACGTCCAGGGCGACCGCACCATGGGCATCTTCGAACGGCCCTCACCCGCCTTCCTCGACGCCCTCGACAAGGAATTCGCGATCACCTCACCGCGCCACCACGGCTACGACGTGGTCCGCGCGATCCGAGCCCTGCGCGACGGCGACGCCAAGGTCTTCTTCGCCATGGGCGGCAACTTCGTCGCCGCCACCCCCGACACCGCCGTCACCGAGGCCGCGATGCGCAACGCCCGTCTCACCGTCCACGTCTCCACCAAACTCAACCGCTCCCACGCCGTCACCGGAACCCGGGCGCTGATCCTGCCCACCCTCGGCCGCACCGACAAGGACGTCCAGGCGGGCGGCAAGCAGTTCGTCACCGTCGAGGACTCCATGAGCAAGGTCCACGCCTCACGCGGCAACCTCACCCCCGCGAGCCCCCACCTGCTCTCCGAACCCGCCATCGTCGCCCGCCTCGCCCGCGCCGTGCTCGGCCCCGGATCCGCGACACCCTGGGAGGAGTTCGAGAAGGACTACGCGACGATCCGCGACCGCATCTCCCGCGTCGTGCCCGGCTTCGAGAACTTCAACGCGCGCATCGCCCACCCCGGCGGCTTCACCCTCCCGCACGCCCCCCGCGACTCCCGCCGCTTCCCCACCGCCACCGGGAAGGCCAACTTCACCGCCGCCCCCGTCGAGTTCCCCGAACTCCCCGAAGGCCGGCTGCTGCTCCAGACCCTGCGCTCCCACGACCAGTACAACACCACCATCTACGGCCTCGACGACCACTACCGCGGCATCAAGGGCGGCCGCCGCGTCGTCCTCGTACACCCCGACGACGGCGCCGCCCTCGGACTCGCCGACGGCGCCTACACCGACCTCGTCAGCGAGTGGAAGGACGGCGTCGAACGCCGCGCCCCCGGCTTCCGCGTCGTCCACTACCCCACCGCCCGGGGCTGCGCCGCCGCCTACTACCCCGAGACCAACGTGCTGGTCCCCCTCGACTCCACCGCCGACACCAGCAACACCCCCGCCAGCAAGTCCGTCGTGGTGCGCTTCGAGCCCGCGGGCTGAGCCGCGCGGGAGCCCCCGCCGGACAGGGCCTAAGCGCCCGCTCAGCCGTCTGATAAGAACGACGCACACAGACACGCACCAGACGGAAGGCGGCCCCATGGGCGAGCACACCGCACCCACGTTCCCCCAGGAGATCATCGACGAGTACGCCGCGCTCGGCGTCGACCTGCCCGCCCTGTTCTCCGCCGGCCACCTCGGCGAGCGCATGGGCGTACGGATCACCGAGGCCTCCGCGGAGCGCGTCGTGGGCACCATGCCCGTCGAGGGCAACACCCAGCCCTACGGCCTCCTGCACGGCGGCGCCTCCGCCGTCCTCGCCGAGACCCTCGGCTCCGTCGGCTCCATGCTCCACGGCGGCCCCTCCAAGCTCGCCGTCGGCGTCGACCTGAACTGCACCCATCACCGAGGGGTACGAAGCGGCCTCGTCACCGGGGTCGCCACCCCCGTACACCGCGGCCGCACCACCGCCACGTACGAGATCGCCATCACCGACGAGCACGACAAGCGCGTCTGCACCGCCCGCCTCACCTGCCTCCTGCGTGACACCCCCACCCCCACGGCCTCCTGACCCGCACCGACACGCGTCACCACACCCCTGCCCGGCCGCACCCCAAAGCGGCCGGGCAGGGCCATATCCGGACACAACCAGCGCCACACATAAGGCACTTGCCGGGCACACCGCGTCAACCCCCTTGACCCCACGCCTCGTTCCATGGCCCACTCGGCTCCCACACCCGGCCCGCCCCACCGCCACACCGCGTCGCCGCACCCCCACCGAAGTAACACTGCGTAATCAACGACCGGGGTGAGAAACCCCGCCGCGACGCCACCAGCCCGGCCCCCACCGCCGCCGGGCCCCGCGGCCTGCCCACGCACACCCCCGCGCAACCCTCATCGGGCGACAGCAGCAAGATCACTCCAAGCCCCTTAGCAGAGCTGGGGGTTCTCAGAATGCGGTCACTTTACGATCCGGTAAAAAGCCGTACATGTCCGCACAGCCACCTCAAGCCTTGCTCAAGGGCATAACAAGACAGTCACATCCTGAGCCACCACCATCCCCGACCCCCACCACTGCCCTTAGAGTCACCGCCAGTCACCGCGCCGCCGGGCGCGTCTGCAGCACGGCCCTGTACCAACCCAGTACGGCCCGGCGAACGACACGGCACCTCAAGCAGAGGAGGCCGCGCCAGGGAAAGGACCTTTCGTGCGACACCGTTCTTTGCTCATCCTCACCACAGTGCTCACCACAGGCGCACTGACGCTCACCGCCTGCGGGTCGCGCGACGACGACAACAAGAGCGACGGCAACAGCGGCAGCGGCAACCAGACCGTCGTCATCGGTCTCGACGCACCCCTCACCGGCGACCTCTCCGCCCTCGGCCTCGGCATCAAGAACTCCGCCGACCTCGCCGCCAAAACGGCGAACAAGGAGAAGACCGTCCCGGGCATCACCTTCGAGATCCAGCCGCTCGACGACCAGGCCCAGCCCTCCGTCGGCCAGCAGAACGCCACGAAGTTCATCGACAACAAGAAGGTCGTCGGCGTCGTCGGCCCGCTGAACTCCGGCGTCTCCCAGTCGATGCAGAAGCCGCTCAACGACGCGGGCCTCACCCAGGTCTCCCCCGCCAACACCGGCACCGAGCTGACCCAGGGCAACGACTGGAAGACCGGCGACAAGAAGCGCCCCTTCAAGACCTACTTCCGCACCGCCACCACGGACCAGATCCAGGGCGCCTTCGCAGCGAAGTACCTGTACAACGACGCGAAGATCAAGCAGGTCTACCTCATCGACGACCAGAAGCCCTACGGCGCCGGTCTCGCGGCCTCCTTCAAGGCCACCTTCACCGACCTCGGCGGCAAGATCGCCGGCTCCGACCACGTCAACCCCGAGGACCGCGACTTCAACGCCGTCGTCACCAAGGTCAAGAAGTCCGGCGCCAAGGCCGTCTACTACGGCGGCGAATACCCCGCCGGCGCCCCCCTGAGCCAGCAGCTCAAGGACAGCGTCCAGATCCCCCTCATGGGCGGCGACGGCATGTACAGCGCCGACTTCATCAAGCTCAACAAGAAGGCCCAGGGCGACATCGCCACCTCCGTCGGCAAGCCCGTCGAGGAACTCGACTCCGCCAAGAAGTTCATCGAGGACTACAAGACGGCCGGCTACAAGGACGCCTACGAGGCCTACGGGGGCGGCACCTACGACGCCACCTGGTCGATCATCGAGGCCGTCAAGCTCGCCGTCTCCGAGAACGACGGCAAGCTCCCCGACGACGCCCGCGCCAAGGTCCTCGACGCCATGAGCAAGGTCAAGTTCGACGGCGTCACCGGCCCCGTCTCGTTCGACGAGTACGGCGACACCACCAACACCATGATGACCGCCTACCAGGTCGACGGCGGCAAGTGGGTCTCCAAGCTCAGCGAGGCCTACAAGCCGTAACAAGCTCCCGGTCACGCCCGACTGACCCCAGACCGCGCGGGAGCGCTACCAGCACTCCCGCGCGGTGCCATATCCGAACCACTCCACGGAGGCCCTGCGGTGCACGAACTGCCGCAACAGCTGGCCAATGGACTCATCCTCGGCGCGATGTACGGACTCATCGCGATCGGCTACACGATGGTCTACGGAATCATCCAGCTCATCAACTTCGCCCACGGCGAGATCTTCATGATCGGAGGCTTCGGAGCTCTCACCGTGTACCTCTGGATGCCGGCCGGCTCCAACCTCCTCGCAATCGTCCCCCTCATGATCATCGGCGGCGTCATATGCTCCGTCGCCGTCAGCGTCGCCGCCGAACGCTTCGCCTACCGGCCGCTGCGCAACGCCCCCCGGCTCGCCCCGCTGATCACCGCGATCGGGCTCTCCCTCGCCCTCCAGCAGGCCATCTGGAAGTGGTACCCCAACGCCACCAAGGACCGCCCCTTCCCCCAGTTCAAGGGCGAGGCCTTCGACATCTTCGGCGCCCACGTCCAGCGCGGTGACCTCTTCGTCCTCATCTCCGCCCCCGTCTGCATGATCGCCCTCGGCCTCTTCGTCTCCAAGACCCGCGCCGGCCGCGGCATGCAGGCCACCTCGCAGGACCCCGACACCGCCAAGCTCATGGGCATCAACACCGACCGCATCATCGTCATGGCCTTCGCCATCGGTGCCGCGTTCGCCGCCGTCGCCGCCGTCGCCTACGGGCTCAAGAACGGCCAGATCGGCTTCAAAATGGGCTTCCTCATGGGCCTCAAGGCCTTCACCGCGGCCGTACTCGGCGGCATCGGCAACATCTACGGCGCCATGCTCGGCGGCGTCGTACTCGGCGTCGCCGAATCCCTCGCCACCGGCTACATGAGCGACGTCCCCGGTATGGACCTCTTCGGCGGCGGCGCCTGGAAGGACGTATGGGCCTTCGTCCTCCTCATCGTCGTCCTGCTGCTGCGGCCACAAGGCCTGCTCGGCGAACGCGTCGCGGACAGGGCGTGATACGGATGACCACCCAGAACCCGCTCGTCCCGCTCCCCGCACCCATCGCCCGGATCGCCACCCTCGCCGGCGCCGCGGCCGCACTCGCCGGAACCTTCCTCCCCTGGACCTGGACCTCCGAATTCCCCGGCGACCTCACCGTCACCGGCTACCCCGGCGGCCTCCAGGTCCTCACCCTCACCGGCGCCGTCCTCACCCTGCTGTTCACCCTCACCGGATACGGCATCCCCGGACTGCGCTGGCTCATCCCCGGCGGCACCAACAGCCCCGTCCGCCTCCTGGCCCTCGCCGTCCTCGGCACCACCGGCTACGCCATGGGCGCCATCTCCTACGAGCTCGGCGGCGTCGTCAACCTCGAACCCGGGGCCTGGGTCAGCGGCATCGGCGCACTCGTCGCCGTCATCGCCTCCCTCGCACTCCCCAGCGACGTGGCACTCCCCGCCGAAGGACCCGAACCGACCGGGTGGCAGCGCTTCCGCAACAGCCTCGCCGCCCCCTCGGCACCCCGCGCCAGGGCCCTCCCCGGCTGGGCCGAGATCCTCGTCATCGCCGGAGCCTTCGGCCTGGCGCTGTACCTCTTCACCTACGGGATCGACATCCCCACCGAGGACTCCGAGCAGTTCATCGGCTTCCTCATCACCGCGGTCCTCGCGTTCACCGCGCTCACCCGGGCCGGACTCATCGCCCGCATCACCGCGCTGACCTCCAAGCACCGCAACGTCACCCTCACCGCGGCCCTGGTCGCGGCGTTCTGCTTCCCCTTCACCCAGAACACCGCGGAATACGCCCTCATCGGCGCGAACATCCTCATCTTCGCCACCGTCGCACTCGGCCTGAACGTCGTCGTCGGCCTCGCCGGCCTCCTCGACCTCGGCTACGTCGCCTTCCTCGGCGTCGGCGCCTACACCGCCGCACTCGTCTCCGGCGCACCGCTCTCCGCGATCGGCGTCCAGTTCCCCTTCTGGGCCGCCGTCCTCACCGGAGCCGTGGTCTCCCTGATCTTCGGCGTCCTCATCGGCGCCCCGACCCTGCGCCTGCGCGGCGACTACCTCGCCATCGTCACGCTCGGCTTCGGAGAGATCTTCCGCGTCACCGTCAACAACCTCAACGGCAACAGCGGACCCGACCTCACCAACGGCTCCCAGGGCATCCCCAGCATCCCCGACCTCAACCTGTTCGGGATCGACTTCGGGCTCACCCACGAACTCGGCCCCTTCACCCTCAGCAGGCCGGCCAACTACTACCTGCTGATGCTCGTCGTCACCGCCGTCGTCGTCCTCGTCTTCCGCCGCTCCGGCGACTCCCGCATCGGCCGCGCCTGGGTCGCCATCCGCGAGGACGAGACCGCCGCCACCGCCATGGGCATCAACGCCTTCCGGCTCAAGCTGCTCGCCTTCGCCCTCGGCGCCACCCTCGCCGGCCTCGCCGGCACGGTCCAGGCACACGTCAACTACACCGTGACGCCCGAGCAGTACCAGTTCGCCGGCTCCGTTCCCCCGAACTCCGCGTTCCTCCTCGCCGCCGTCATCCTCGGCGGCATGGGAACCCTCAGCGGACCCTTCGTCGGCGCCGCGCTGCTCTACCTGATCCCGGCCAAGCTGCAGTTCATGCAGGACTACCAGCTCTTCCTCTTCGGCATCGCGCTCGTCCTCCTCATGCGCTTCCGCCCCGAGGGCCTGGTCGCCGACCGCAGGAAGCAGCTCGAATTCCACGAGACCGACCAGCTCGACGTGCCCAAACCCCGGAAGCCCGACGAGACAGACGCCGGCATCGCCAAGGCGGGGGCGTAACCACCATGACCACCACAAAGACCGCCACCACCGCGACGACCGTCCTGGACGCCAGCGGAGTCACTATGCGCTTCGGCGGCCTCACCGCCGTACGAGGCGTCGACCTCACCGTCAACGCCGGCGAGATCGTCGGTCTCATCGGCCCCAACGGCGCCGGCAAGACCACCTTCTTCAACTGCCTCACCGGCCTCTACGTCCCCACCGAGGGCAAGGTCAGCTACAAGGGCACCGTCCTGCCGCCCAAGCCCCACCTCGTCACCAAGGCCGGCATCGCCCGCACCTTCCAGAACATCAGGCTCTTCGCCAACATGACCGTCCTGGAGAACGTCCTCGTCGGACGCCACACCAGGACCAAGGAAGGCCTCTGGTCCGCGCTCCTGCGCCTGCCCGGCTACACCAAGGCGGAGAACGGCAGCCGCGAACGCGCCATGGAACTCCTGGAGTTCATCGGCCTCCAGGACAAGGCCGACCACCTCGCGCGCAACCTCCCCTACGGAGACCAGCGCAAGCTGGAAATCGCCCGCGCGCTCGCCAGCGACCCCGGACTCCTCCTCCTGGACGAGCCCACCGCCGGCATGAACCCCCAGGAAACCCGCGTCACCGAAGAACTCATCTTCGCCATCCGGGACCAGGGCATCGCCGTCCTCGTCATCGAGCACGACATGCGCTTCATCTTCAACCTCTGCGACCGCGTCGCCTGCCTCGTCCAGGGCGAGAAGCTGGTCGAGGGCACGGCCTCCGTCGTCCAGAGCGACGAACGCGTCATCGCCGCCTACCTCGGCACCCCCTTCGAGGGCGCCCCCGGCGCCGAGGAGGTCGCCGAGGTCGAAGCCGCCGAGGCGGAAGCCGCGGCAGCACCGGAAGCGGCCACCCCGGCCACCCCGGCCGAGGACGCCCCGGCCGCCACCACCGCTCCCACCGAAGAGGAGGACAACCGATGACCGCACTGCTGGAGGTCGAGGACCTCCGCGTCGCCTACGGCAAGATCGAAGCCGTCAAGGGCATCTCGTTCACCGTCGAGACCGGCCAGGTGGTCACCCTCATCGGCACCAACGGCGCCGGCAAGACCACCACCCTGCGCACCCTCTCCGGGCTGCTCAAACCCCTCGGCGGCCGCATCCTCTTCGAGGGCAAACCGCTCACCAACATCCCCGCACACAAGATCGTCTCCCTGGGCCTCGCCCACTCCCCCGAGGGCCGCCACATCTTCCCCCGGCTGACGATCACGGAGAACCTCCTCCTCGGCGCCTACCTCCGCAGCGACAAGGCAGGCATCGAGAAGGACGTCCAGCGCGCCTACGACCTCTTCCCCATCCTCGGGGAACGCCGCAAGCAGGCCGCCGGAACGCTCTCCGGCGGCGAACAGCAGATGCTCGCCATGGGCCGCGCGCTCATGTCCCAGCCGAAGCTCCTCATGCTGGACGAGCCGTCCATGGGCCTCTCCCCGATCATGATGCAGAAGATCATGGAGACCATCGTCGAACTGCGGGCCTCCGGCACGACGATCCTCCTGGTCGAGCAGAACGCCCAGGCCGCGCTCTCCCTCGCGGACCAGGGCCACGTCATGGAGATCGGCAAGATCGTCCTCTCCGGCACCGGAGCGGACCTCCTCCACGACGAGTCCGTCCGCAAGGCGTACCTCGGCGAGGACTGAGCCCCAGGAGTACGAGAAAGGCCCGCGCCTCGTGGCGCGGGCCTTTCTCGTACTCCTGGCAACCTACTCGGCGGCCCGCTTCTTCTCCTCGGCGTCCTCGATCAGCGCCTCGGCGAGCTGCTGCATCGACAGCCGGCGGTCCATCGACGTCTTCTGGATCCACCGGAACGCCTCCGGCTCCGACAGCCCGTAGTCCGTCTGCAGAATGCTCTTCGCCCGGTCCACCAGCTTCCGCGTCTCCAGCCGCTGTGCCAGGTCCGCGACCTCGCTCTCCAGGGCCTTCAGCTCCGAGAACCGCGAGACGGCCATCTCGATGGCCGGCACGACGTCGCTCTTGCTGAACGGCTTCACGAGGTACGCCATCGCCCCGGCGTCCCTGGCCCGCTCCACGAGGTCGCGCTGCGAGAAGGCGGTGAGCATGAGGACCGGCGCGATGGACTCCTCGGCGATCTTCTCGGCGGCGGAGATCCCGTCGAGGACGGGCATCTTCACATCGAGGATGACCAGGTCCGGCTTGTGCTCCCGGGCCAGCTCGACAGCCTGCTGCCCGTCCCCGGCCTCACCGACGACCGAGTAGCCCTCTTCTTCGAGCATCTCTTTGAGATCGAGGCGAATGAGCGCCTCGTCCTCGGCGATGACGACGCGGGTCGTCAGCGGCGGGACGTGCGACTTGTCGTCGTCGGCGACGGGCTGGGGCGACTCGGGGGTGGTCACGGGGCTCCTCGTTCAGGGCAGGGACTGCTGCCCTGAGCCTACCCAGCTACGGTATGGTGGTCGCGCAGCGGGTCGAAGGAAACCTTCGATTCTGCCAGCCCCGGTAGCCCAATTGGCAGCAGGCAATGGATTCAAAACCCATACAGTGTCGGTTCGAATCCGACTCGGGGCACTTTTCCTTCGATCTGAAGGTCGCAGCAAAATTTTGAGTTTTCACGGAAACGTGTGAGCCGCCACCTTTTCCAGCACCGTTTCGCTGGACTCGGACATGATCGCCGATGTGTACGACCTTGAAACACGCAAGCGCGCGCTGGCCCTCCTGGATCGCGGCCTCAGCCAGAACTCTGTAAGCAAGCAGACGGGCATTTCGCGGGCAGCCATTCGTTCTTGGCGGCAGCGGTTGGAGCCCATCGGCCGTGGACGGGCTTCGGAGTGCCCGCGATGCGCATCCCGGCCATTCGATGACCCGTCCGCGTACGCGTACTTACTCGGGCTCTACCTCGGAGACGGTTGCATCAGCCAGGGCAAACGCGGCGTGTACTCACTCCGCATCGCCTGTGCCGACGCATGGCCCGGACTCATCGACGCGTGCAGCGAGGCCATGCAGGTCATTCGGCCGAACAACAAAGTCTTTCGCGTTCAGCGGCAGGGCTGCCAGTACGTCACATGTCTGAGCAAGCACTGGCCTTGCCTGTTCCCCCAGCACGGTCCCGGCAAGAAGCATGACCGCACCATCGAGCCGGCCGAGTGGCAACAGGACATCGTGGACGCACATCCATGGGAGTTCATCCGGGGCCTCATCCACTCCGACGGCTGCCGGGTCATCAACTGGACCACCCGCACCGTCCGCGGCGAACGGCGGCGCTACGAGTACCCCCGCTACTTCTTCACCAACCTGTCCGCCGACATCCTGGACCTCTTCACCAGCACCCTCGATCAGGTGGGCGTCGAGTGGAAGCGCGCCAACGGCAAGAACATCTCCGTAGCCCGACGGGCATCCGTCGCCCTCATGGATGCACACGTCGGGCCGAAATACTGAGCGAGCCGCCCTACTTCGGGCTGTCGTCCTCGCCGATGTGGTGTACGCGCACCAGGTTCGTCGATCCGGCGACGCCCGGCGGGGAGCCGGCCGTGATCACCACCACGTCGCCCTTCTGGCAGCGGCCGATCTTCAGCAGCTCCTCGTCCACCTGGGCGACCATCGCGTCCGTCGAGTCCACGTGCGGGCCGAGGAACGTTTCCACGCCCCAGGTCAGGTTCAGCTGGGAGCGGGTGGCCGGGTCCGGGGTGAAGGCCAGGACGGGGATGGGTGAGCGGTAGCGGGAGAGGCGCTTGACCGTGTCGCCGCTCTGGGTGAAGGCCACCAGGAACTTCGCGCCGAGGAAGTCGCCCATCTCGGCCGCCGCGCGGGCGACCGCGCCGCCCTGGGTGCGGGGCTTGTTGCGGTCGGTGAGGGGCGGGAGCCCCTTGGCGAGGATGTCCTCCTCGGCCGCCTCCACGATGCGGGACATCGTGCGGACCGTCTCGATCGGATACTTGCCGACGCTGGTCTCACCGGAGAGCATCACCGCGTCCGTGCCGTCGATGACGGCGTTGGCGACGTCGGAGGCCTCGGCGCGGGTGGGCCGGGAGTTGTCGATCATCGAGTCGAGCATCTGGGTCGCGACGATGACCGGCTTCGCGTTGCGCTTGGCGAGCTTGACCGCGCGCTTCTGGACGATCGGAACCTGCTCCAGCGGCATTTCGACGCCGAGGTCGCCCCGGGCGACCATGATGCCGTCGAAGGCGGCGACGATGTCCTCGATGTTGTCGACGGCCTGGGGCTTCTCGACCTTGGCGATGACGGGGAGGCGGCGGCCCTCCTCGTCCATCACGCGGTGGACGTCCTCGATGTCGCGCCCGCTGCGGACGAAGGAGAGGGCGATGATGTCGGCGCCCGTGCGGATGGCCCAGCGCAGGTCGTCGATGTCCTTCTCGGAGAGCGCGGGGACGGAGACGGCGACGCCGGGGAGGTTGAGTCCCTTGTGGTCGGAGACCATGCCGCCCTCGACGACGGTGGTGCGGACGCGGGGGCCGTCGACCTCGATGACTTCGAGGGTGACGCGGCCGTCGTCGATCAGGATGCGCTCGCCGGGGGTGACGTCGGCGGCGAGGCCGCTGTACGTGGTGCCGCAGGCGTGGCGGTCGCCCTCCATGGGTTCGACGGTGATGGTGAAGTCGTCGCCGCGTTCAAGGAGTACGGGGCCTTCGCGGAAGCGTCCGAGGCGGATCTTCGGGCCTTGAAGGTCGGCGAGGATGCCGACGCTGCGGCGGGCCTCGTCGGACGCCTTGCGGACGCGGTGGTAGCGCTCTTCGTGTTCGGCGTAGCTGCCGTGGCTGAGGTTGAGGCGGGCGATGTCCATTCCCGCCTCGACAAGGCCCTTGATCTGGTCGTATGTGTCGGTGGCGGGTCCCAGGGTGCAAACGATTTTGGCTCGGCGCATGGTTCGACCCTAGACCTTACCTATGGGTAGGTAATTGGCTCTGTATGACTGTCCAACCACCTTTGAATGAAGGGTTATTGACAAGTGTTGAATTGTGCGGCGGCGTGCTCGGATGAGCACGCCGGGTCGTGCGGTGGGCGGGAATTCAGAGTTTCGGCGGGGTCATGGTGAAGCGGGCGTTCACCTGGGCGTAGACGGTCTGCTGCTGGGGTTCGAGGTCCATGGCGGGCGGCGGGGCGGCGGCGGCGCCCGCGAAACCTCCGGGGGCGGGGGGTGCGGCTGCGCCGCGCCGGGCGTAGCCGGCGGGGGCGGCGTTCTCCGCGCCGATGTCGGCGAGCTCCACCAGGGCGGCGAGCTCCGCGCCGACGGCTCCGGCGTATTCGCGGGCGCGCTGGACGGCTTCGCGGACGGCCTGGCGGCGGGCTTCGCCGTGGGCGGGTGAGGTGGGGCGCAGGGCCCACCAGGGGCCGCCGACGCGGGTCATGTCGAGGTCGCCGACGCGGGTGATGAATTCGCCGAGGGCGGTGAAGTCGTTGAGGACGGCGGTGATGTGGACGCGGCCGTGGTAGGCGCGGATCTTCTCGTCGCGGCCGCGCTGGGTGAGTTCGGGGGTGATGGAGAGGGCGCCGGTTTCGAGTTTCTCGACGGCGTTCCCGTAGCCGCGGGCGAGGTCGAGGACTGTGGTGTTGCGGCGGGTGAGGTCTTCGAGGGCGGCGCGGCGGTCCTTGCCGCGGGCGGTGACGGTGATGGAGAGGTGGGCGATCTCGGGGTCGACTTCGAGGCGGGCTTCGCCTCGGACGGCGAGGCGGGGCTGGTCGGGGGTGCCGTAGGGCTGGGCGGTGTCGGTCATGCGTTCACTGTGGCATCCCGGTGTGACAGTCGGTGCGTCTTCGTGGCGACGGTGGGGGGACAACGGGTGGTCATGGAACGGAAACCTGCCGGGGGTGTTGCCGGGGGTGGTGCGTGGGTGATTATCTACGCGCGTCGTCCGGCCGTATGCGTTCGATCTACACGCGTCACATGAGGGACAAACCCGCGCACGACGGAACGGTGACCGACGCAACGGTGCGCGGCTGAGCCGCGCACGACGGAACTTCGCACCAAGAGAACTGAGATGTGGGAGACGAGATGCCGCTGAACCGAAGGACGTTCCTGGGGACATCGGCCGCGGCCGGCGCGGGTGCGGTGATCGCGGGCGGTGCCGCGGCGCCCGCCCAGGCGCACGGTCGCGGGCCGGGTCATGGGCACGGGCATGGGCAGAAGCGGTATTCGTTCACCGTGATGGGGACGACCGACCTGCACGGGAACGTCTTCAACTGGGACTATTTCACCGACGCGGAGTTCGACGACAAGGACCACAACGACGTCGGTCTGGCGAAGATCTCGACGCTGGTGGATCAGGTGCGGCGGGAGAAGGGCCGTCACAACACGCTGATGATCGACGCGGGTGACACGATTCAGGGCACCCAGCTGTCGTACTACTACGCGAAGATCGACCCGATCACGGCGAAGCGCGGTCCGGTGCACCCGATGGCGCGGGCGATGAACGCGATCGGTTACGACGCGGCGGCGCTGGGCAACCACGAGTTCAACTACGGCATTCCGGTGCTGCGGAAGTTCGAGGAGCAGTGCGATTTCCCGCTGCTCGGGGCGAACGCGCTGGACGCGAAGACGTTGCGGCCGGCGTTCGCGCCGTACGTGATCAAGAAGCTGCGCACGCCGCACGGCCGGGATGTGAAGGTGGCGGTGCTGGGTCTGACGAATCCGGGGATCGCGATCTGGGACAAGGCGAACGTCGGCGGGAAGATGGTGTTCCCGGGTCTGGAGGAGCAGGCGGCGAAGTATGTGCCGCGGCTGCGTTCGATGGGCGCGGACGTGGTGATCGTGTCGGCGCACTCGGGTAACAGCGGGACGTCGTCGTACGGGGACCAGATTCCGTATGTGGAGAACGCGGCGGGTCTGGTGGCGGAGCAGGTGCCGGGGATCGACGCGATTCTGGTGGGTCACGCGCATCTGGAGATTCCCGAGTACTTCGTGGAGAACAAGAAGACCGGGAAGAAGGTCGTGCTCTCGGAGCCGTTGAAGTGGGGGCAGCGGCTGACGCTGTTCGATTTCGACGTGGTGTGGGAGAAGGGCCGCTGGGTGGTGGAGAAGGCCGGTTCCCGGGTGCTGAACTCGAACACGGCGGCGGAGGACCCGAAGATCACGAAGCTGCTGACGGGCGAGCACAAGAAGGTCGTGGCGTACGTCAACCAGGTGATCGGGACGTCGACGGCGGCGATGACGACGGCCGAGGCGGCGTGGAAGGACGAGCCGATCATCGATCTGATCAATGTCGTCCAGACGGAGACGGTGAAGGAGGCGCTGGCCGGTGGCGAGTACGCGGATCTGCCGGTGCTGTCGCAGGCGTCGTGCTTCTCGCGTACGGCTCGGATTCCGGCCGGTGATGTGACGATCAAGGACGCGGCGGGGCTGTATCCGTTCGAGAACACGCTGGAGGCGCGGCTGCTGACGGGCGCGCAGATCCTGGATTACCTGGAGTTCTCGGCGCGGTATTACGTGCAGACGGCCGCGGGTGCGGCGGTGGACCCGGAGAAGTTGACGAATGCGGACGACACGCCGGATTACAACTACGACGCGGTGTCGGGTCTGACGTACGACATCGACATCGCGAAGCCGGCGGGTTCGCGGATCGTGGATCTGTCGTTCGAGGGGAAGGCGATCGACCCGGCGGCGCAGTTCGTGCTGGCGGTGAACAATTACCGGGCGAGCGGCGGGGGTAATTTCCCGCATGTGCCGGGTGCGAAGCAGTTGTGGGCGAATTCGGAGGAGATCCGGAACACGATCATCGGCTGGGTGCAGGCGAAGGGTTCGGTGGATGGTGCGCAGTTCGCTTCGGTGGACTGGCGGCTGACGCGGGACGGTACGCCGGTGTTCTGATCCCGGCGGTTCGGGTGTGCTGTGGGCGGTCGTTCCTCTTCCCGGTGCGGGAGGTGGGGCGGCCGCCCTTTTCGCGTGTGTGGGTGGTCAGTTGTTGCGGGTGAGGGGGGTGGGGGTGGGGTTCTGGGCGGGGATGGCGGGCTGGGTGAGGCCGAAGGTGGTGAAGGCGGTGCGTCGCGGGAGGGGGTAGGGGGTGGTGCCGGTGAGGTCGTTGAGGATGGTGGCGCTGCGCCAGGCGGCGAGGCCGAGGTCGGGGGCGCCGACGCCGTGGGTGTGGCGTTCGGCGTTCTGTACGTAGATGTGGCCGGTGATGGCGGGGCCGAGGTCGAGGCGGTAGCGGTCGTCGATGCGGGGGCGGCCGGAGGTGTCGCGGCGCAGGTGGGGGGCGAGCCCTTCGAGGATGTGGTCGAGGGGGCGTTCGCGGTAGCCGGTGGCGAGGACGACGGCGTCGGTGGTGAGGCGGCTGCGGGTGCCTTGCTGGGTGTGTTCGAGGTGGAGTTCGACGCGGGTGTTGGCGATGCGGCCGGCGGTGCGTACGGCTACGCCGGGGGTGAGGGTGGCGTCGGGCCAGCCGCCGTGGAGGGTGCGGCGGTAGAGCTCGTCGTGGATGGCGGCGATGGTGTCGTGGTCGATGCCTTTGTGGAGCTGCCATTGGTGGGGGACGAGGGTGTCGCGGGTGGGTTCGGGGAGTGCGTGGAAGTAGCGGGTGTAGTCGGGGGTGAAGTGTTCGAGGCCGAGTTTGGAGTACTCCATGGGGGCGAAGGCGGGGGTGCGGGCGAGCCAGTGGAGTTTTTCGTGGCCGGCGGGGCGGGCGCGCAGGAGGTCGAGGAAGATCTCGGCGCCGGACTGGCCGGAGCCGATGACGGTGATGTGTCCGGCGTCGAGGAGGCGGTCGCGGTGGTGGAGGTAGTCGGCGGAGTGGATGACGGGGACGGTGCCGGCGTCGGTGAGGGGTTTGAGGGGTTCGGGGATGTGGGGTTCGGTGCCGATGCCGAGGGCGATGTGGCGGGTGTGGGTGCGGCCGGGTGAGGCGGCTTCGCCGAGGGCGTCGAGTTGGGTGTGGTCGACTTCGAAGTGGGCGGCCCGGGGGTTCCAGCGGACGGCGTCGACCCGGTGGCCGAAGTAGAGACCGGGGAGCTGGTCGCTGACCCAGCGGCAGTAGGCGTCGTATTCGGCGCGGTGGATATGGAAGCGCTCGGCGAAGTAGAAGGGGAAGAGGCGGTCCTGGGTGCGTTGGTAGTTGAGGAAGCTCCAGGGGCTGGTGGGGTCGGCGAGGGTGACGAGGTCGGCGAGGAAGGGGACTTGGAGGGTGGCGCCGTCGATGAGGAGTCCGGGGTGCCAGTGGAAGGCGGGGCGCTGTTCGTAGAAGGCGGTGGTGAGGGGGGTGGTCACGCCGTGGGCGAGGGCGGCGAGGGAGAGGTTGAAGGGGCCGATGCCGATGCCGACGAGGTCGTGCGGGCGGTGGGGGTCCTCGGGGGTGGGCCGGTCGGTCATCGCAGGGTGCTGCCTTCCTTGAGTTCGGTGGTGAGGTGGGTGACGAGGTCGAGGAGGCGGCGGAGGTCCTCGGGGGTGGTGTGGGGGTTGAGGAGGGTGGCTTTGAACCAGAGGCGGCCGTGGGCGTGGGTGCGGCCGAGTACGGCGTGGCCGCGGGTGAGGAGGGTGCGGCGGATGGTGGCGACGGTGTGGTCGTCAGCGGCGGTGGGGCGGAAGAGGACGGTGCTGATGGTGGGGCGGTCGTAGAGGTCGAGGGTGGGGGTGCGGGTGATGAGGTCGGCGAGGTGGTGGGCGGCGGCGCAGGTGCGGTCGATGAGGTCGGCGAGTCCGGTGCGGCCGAGTGCCTGGAGGGTGATGGCGATTTTGAGGGCGTCGGGGCGGCGGGTGGTGCGCAGGGAGCGGCCGAGGAGGTCGGGGAGGCCGGCTTCGGTGTCGTCGTCGGCGTTGAGGTAGGGGGCGTGGTGGTGGAGGGCGTGGAGGTGGCGGCGGTCGGGGACGGCGAGGATGCCGGCGGATGCGGGTTGCCAGCCGAGTTTGTGCAGGTCGAAGGTGACGCTGTCGGCGCGGTCGAGGCCGTTGACGAGGTGGCGGTGGGTGGGGCTGAAGAGGAGGGGTCCGCCGTAGGCGGCGTCGATGTGGAGTTCGGCGCCGTGTTGGGCGCAGAGGTCGGCGATGTCGGTGAGGGGGTCGATCTGTCCGGTGTCGGTGGTGCCTGCGGTGGCGGTGACGAGGAGGGGGGCCTTGCCCTGGTTGCGGGTGAGGGTGTCGTGGAGGGCGGTGAGGTCGATGGTGCCGGTGGGGGCGGGCACGGTGAGGGGTTCGGGGAGGCCGAGGAGCCAGGCGGCGCGGGCGGTGCTGTGGTGGGCGTTGGTGCCGGTGACGGTCTGGACGGGGCCGTGGCGTTCGCGGGCGAGGAGGAGGGCGAGTTGGTTGGCCTCGGTGCCGCCGGTGGTGATGACGGCGTCGGGTGCGGGGTGGTGGGGGTAGATCTCGGCGGCGAGCCCGGCGGTGGTGTCGGCTTCGAGGGTGGAGGCGGCGGGGGCCTGGTCCCAGGAGTCCATGGAGGGGTTGAGGGCGGAGGCGGCGAGGTCGGCGGCGGCGGCGAGGGCGAGGGGCGGGGTGTGGAGGTGGGCGGCGCAGAGTGGGTCGGCGGGGTCGGCGGCGCCTTCGGTGAGGGCTTGGACGATGGTGGCGAGGGCGTGGTGGGCGCCGGTTCCCTGGTCGGGGATGAGGGGGGTGAGGGTGGTGCGCATGTGGGGGGTGACGGTGTCGGGTCCGCCTGCGGGGAGGGGGCCGTCGCGGCGGCGGGCGCCTTCGGTGAGTGCGGTGAGGACGGTGTCGAGGAGGGGGCGCAGTGCGGTGGGTCCGGTGGTGGATCCGGCGAGGGGTGGGGTGGGCATGGGGTGGTTGGTCCTTCGGGCGTGCGTGGGTGGTGTGCGGGCATGGGTGTGCATGCCAGCTTGTCCGGTTTTCGGGTGGCTCTGCCGGGGAGGCGGATGATCTGAACTCGAAGGGGTGGCCGCGTGTGGATCGGTCCGGGTTGCCGGTGGTCGGGGTGGTATGCGGGTGTGCTCGTACGGGTGTGCCCGGCCTGCTCCTCGGTGGTGGGGCGGGCCGGGCACGGGTGGTGCGGGTCGTTCAGAGCATGTTTCGGGTCAGTGGGCGGCGCGTACGGTCAGGGCGCGGCGCAGGTCGTCGAGCTGGTCGGTGATCTTGCGGCGCAGGGCGGGGGTGAGGGTCTGGTCGGTGAGGGCTTCTTCGCCGAGGTGGAGGCTGTCGGTGTCGATGGCGTGGGCGGGGAAGGCGTGGGCTCCGGCGGCTTCGGCGATGGCGGGGCCGCGGCGGTTGGCGAGTCGGTTGGCGTCGGGGTAGTAGCGGGGCACGTATGCGCGGACGAGGTCGGTCTGTTCGGGCTGCCAGAAGCCTTGGGCGATGGCGGTGAAGAGGTAGTTGGAGAGGGTGTCGTCGCTGAACATGGCGTGCCAGGCGGCGGCTTTGGCCTCGGGGGTGGGCAGGGCGGCGCGGCAGCGGGCGGCGCCTTCCTGGCCGGTGGCGCTGGGGTCGGCTTCGAGGGCGGCGGCGATGGCGGTTTCGTCGGTGGCGCCGAGGACGGCGAGGCGGGTGAGGATGCGCCAGCGCAGTTCGGGGTCGAGTTCGGGTCCGCCGGGGACGGTGTCGTCGCTGAGCCAGCCCTGGATGGTGTCGGGCTGGGTGGCGGCGTCGATGAGGTGGCGTACGGCGGTGAGGCGGAGGCCGGGGCGGGTGCCGTCCTCGGTGCGGCGGATGAGGTCGCGGCACAGGGCGGTGAGGGTGGCGAGGGCGGCGGGCCGGTTGTCGGGGGCGGTGTACCGGGCGGCGATCTGGGTGTCGGCGAAGGTGAGGACGCGTTGGATGATGACGGGGTCGGTCTCGTGCGGGATGTGGGTGCGGGCGGCTTCGAGGTAGGTGGCGGGGGCCAGTTCGCCGTCTCGGACCATGTCGCGGGCGGCGTTCCAGATGACGGCGCGGGTGAGGGCGTCGGGGATGCCGGAGAGGCTGGTGAGGACGGTGTTCCAGGAGTGGGGGTCGAGGCGGATCTTGGCGTAGGTGAGGTCTTCGTCGTTGATGACGACGAGGGCGGGGCGGCGGCCGGGGCGGGTGAGGGGGGTGTCTTCGGGGATGCCGGTCTCGAAGCGTTCGCGCAGGACGAGGGTGGCGGGGCCGTGCCGGGTGTCGAGGGAGTGGTCGTAGGCGCCGACGCTGATGCGGTGGGGGCGGGTGCCCTGGTGGCCGATGGTGAGGGACCAGGTGGTGTCGGTCTCGGTGGTGTGTGCGGTGAGGGTGTCGATTCCGGTGGTGCGCAGCCACTGGTCGGCCCAGCCGTGGACGTCGCGGTCGGTGGCCGAGGCGAGGTTGTCGATGAAGTCGGCGAGGGTGGCGTTGGCGAATTTGTGGCGGGCGAAGTGGGTGTTGATGCCGGCGAGGAAGTCCTTTTCGCCGAGCCAGGCGACGAGTTGGCGCAGGGCGGACGCGCCCTTGGCGTAGGAGATGCCGTCGAAGTTGAGCAGGGCGGACGCGGTGTCGGGTACGTCGGCGGGGTCGGGGGCGACGGGGTGGGTGGAGGGGCGCTGGTCGGCGTCGTAGCCCCAGCCCTTGCGGGCGAGGGCGAAGTCGACCCAGATGCCGGGGAATGGGGTCTTGCCTGCTCGAACGGAGTTGAGGCCGTGCGGAAGGGTGGCTTCGGCGAGGGTCTGGTAGCCCATGTACTCGGCGAAGGACTCGTTGAGCCAGATGTCGTCCCACCAGGCGAGGGTGACGAGGTCGCCGAACCACATGTGCGCCATCTCGTGGGCGATGACCATGCCGCGGGTCTGGCGTTCGGTGTCGGTGACGGCCGAGCGGTAGACGAATTCGTCGCGGAGGGTGACGAGGCCGGGGTTCTCCATGGCGCCGGCGTTGAATTCGGGGACGAACGCCTGGTCGTAGGAGTCGAACGGGTAGGGCTCGTCGAACTTCTCCTGGAACCGGTCGAAGCAGGCCCGGGTGATGCCGAGGATCTCGTCGGCGTCGGCGTCGAGGTGGGGGGCGAGGGACCGGCGGCAGTGGATGCCGAAGGGCAGGCCGGCGTGCTCGGTGGTCACGGAGTGCCAGGGGCCTGCGGCGACGGCGACGAGGTAGGTGGAGACCGGCGGCGTGGGGGCGATGGTCCAGCGGCCGTTTCCGGTGTGCTCGGCGATTCCGTTGCCGAGGACGGTCCAGCCCTCGGGGGCGGTGACGGTGAGGGCGAAGACGGATTTCAGGTCGGGCTGGTCGAACGCGGCGAAGACGCGCTGGACGTCGTCCATGAACAGCTGGGTGTAGACGTACGTCTCGTTGTCGCTGGGGTCGGTGAAGCGGTGCATGCCTTCGCCGGTGCGGGAGTAGGTCATCGTGGCGTCGACGCGCAGTTCGTGGGTCCCGGCGGTGAGGCCGCGCAGGGGGAAGCGGTTCTCGGTGAGGTCCGCGGGGTTCAGCGGCTGTCCGTCCAGGCTGACCGAGCGCAGGGTCGCGGGCTTGAGCTCGATGAAGGTGTCACCGGCGGTGCGTGCGGTGAAGTCGATCACGGCGCGGGAGCCGAAGGTCTCCTCCCCCGCGGTGAGATCGAGTTCGATCGTGTATCGCTGTACGTCGAGGATCTGGGCTCGGGTCTGCGCTTCATCGCGCGTCAGTACGGACATGGGGACATGCTGCCGTATCCGCGGGGCGGCGTGCAGGCGGGTTCCGGCGGAACCGGGCGGGGGCGGCCGATCCTTTGAGGGCTAAGATTCTTACCCCATTGTGTACCTGCGCGGAGGGTGTGGCGGGATGGCGAAGGACCAGGACGCGGTGGCGTCGATCGTGGCGGACTGGCGGCGCGAGCGGCCCGAGCTGGACACGGCTCCGCTGGAGGTCTTCGGCCGGCTGCACCGGGCGTTCCTGCGGTACAGCACGGCGATCTCCCGGCCGGTGGAGCGCAAGGGTCTGTCGATGGCGGGGTTCGACGTGCTGACGGCGCTGCGCCGGGCGGGGGCGCCGTTCCGGCGTACGGCGGGTGAGCTGGCGGATTCCGGGCTGATCAGTTCGGCGGGTGTGACGCTGCGGATCGACCGGCTGGAGAAGGACGGGCTGATCCGGCGCGAGCGCGATCCGCAGGACCGGCGGGTGGTGCACTCGCGGCTGACGGACGAGGGGCTTTCGCTGATCGACGAGCTGTTCTCGGAGCATCTGGACAACGAGCGGCGGATGCTGGCGGGGTTGTCGGAGGCGGAGTGCGAGCAGCTGGCGGGGTTGCTGGAGAAGCTGGAGCGGTCGGTGCTCGACGCGGAGGGCGGTGCGTAGGCGCTCCGCGGGGCACCGGTGAACCCGGTGCGGGTGGGGTCCCCGGTCGGTCGCCGGACGGGCCTGGTTCGTGGGCGTCCTCGGCCTCGTGCGGGAGTCCCCGGCCGCCGGACGGGCTTGCCGCCGGCGGCCGGGGAGGGTCGTCAGGCCTTCGCGGCCTGGGTCTCCGCCTCTGTGCGGTACATGCGGCGGACTCGTACCACGCCCAGGTCGTGCTGGTAGAGGTTCTCCGCCTGGTCGGCGTCGGCGCGCAGGTCCTCCAGCATGACGCGGTCCTGTTCGAGGACCTCCCAGTGGCGGTCCTCCAGGAGCGTCTTGTACAGGAAGCGCCAGGTGTCGCGCTGCCAGCCGGTGACCTTGCGGTAGCGCCAGAAGAAGACGGAGCAGCGGTTCTCGTCGATGGGGGTGGCCATGCCGACGATGCCGAACGGGCCGCCGGGGCCGGCGGTCGGCGGGTAGGGGATGGTGAGGTCGACCCAGTCGACGCCGGTGCGGCAGAGCTCGACCCAGTCGAAGTTGACGCCGCTCTGGTCGGTCTTCTCGAAGAAGAACCCGCGTTCGGTCTCGCGGATGCGGAAGCGGGCGGTGGTCTGTCCCTCGGCCATGCTGTGCGAGTCGCGGTGGAGGAACGAGCCGTGCATGGGGTCGAGCAGGTTCTCGACGGCGTAGCGCCAGTTGACGTTCCACTCGGCGTAGCAGAGGAAGGCCGAGGTGCCGGGGTCGGTGAGCGGTTCGGGGAGGGTGAGCGGGGCGGGTTCGGCGTGGGTGTGGTCGCCGAAGTAGGCGAGGATCGCGCCGCCGGTCTCGATGAGGTGGGGGGCGGCGACGAGCTGTTTGCCTTCGAGGTTGCAGCCGGGCAGGCCGGGGACGGCGGCGACGGTGCCGGTGCCGTCGACCTGGACGCCGTGGTACCAGCAGGCGATGCGGTCGCCGAGGTGTTTGCCGAGGGAGAGGCGGGCGCCGCGGTGGGGGCAGCGGTCCTCCAGCATGTGGAGGGTGCCGTCGGCGCGGCGGAAGAGGAGCCATTCCTCGCCGAGGAGGGTGAGGCGTTTCATTCCGCCGGCGGGGACGAAGTCCGAGGGGCAGACGGCGTACCACTGGTTGCGGATGCCGGTGGCGAAGAGCCGGTCGGCGGTGCGGTCGCCGGGGCGGGCGACTTCGGAGGGGCGGGTGGGGGTGCCCTGCGGCACGGGGGTGGTGGCGGTGGTCATGGGTGTCTCACGCTCCCAGTCGGCGCATCTCGGTGCGGAAGGTGTCCTCGGTCCAGGGGCTGCCGTCGGGGGCGGGCAGGTCGCGGGCGTTGAGTCCGGCGACGAGTCCGGGCAGGTCGTGGGCTCCGCTGCCGAAGACCTCCTCGATGACGGCGGCGAGCTTCTTCTCGTACGGGGTGGGCTCGGCGGTGCGGGCCTGGTTCGGGTCGAGGTACTGCGGGCTGGTCGGGCCGGTCATGTCGGCTCCCTTCGGGGCGGTTCAGAGGTCGAGTACGAGGCGGGGGGTGCGGGAGCGGGAGACGCAGAGCATGATCGAGGCGCCGGCTTCGCGTTCGCCGTCGCTGAGGAGGAAGTCGCGGTGGTCGGGGACGCCTTCGAGGACCTTGGTCTCGCAGGTGCCGCAGATGCCGTCGCGGCAGGAGGAGGCGACGGGGATACCGGCGTTCTCCAGGGCGTCGAGCGCGGTGGTGCCGGGGGTGACCTCGACGGTGCGTCCGGTGCGGGAGCAGACGACGTCGAAGCCGGTGTCCTGGCCGTCGGGCCGCGGGGCGGCGGGTGCGGCGAAGCGTTCGGTACGGGCGTCGGGGCAGCGTTCCTCGACGGCGGCGAGGAGGGGTTCGGGGCCGCAGCAGTAGACCTGGGTGCCCGGTTCGAGGGTGCCGAGCAGGGTGTCGAGGTCGGGGTGGCCCTGTTCGTCCTGGGGGATGAACTCGACGGTGGCGCCGGGGAGCCCGGCGAGTGCGGTGAGTTCGGCGGTGAAGGCCATGGAGGCGCGGGTGCGGCCGCCGTGGACGAGTCGCCAGGGGGTGCCGGTGCGGGCGGCCTCGCGGGCCATGGCCAGGAGCGGGGTGATGCCGATGCCTCCGGCGATGAAGAGGTAGCCGGTGGCGTCGCCCGCTGGGTCGAGCGCGAAGTGGTTGCGGGGGCCCTGGATGTGGAGGGTCTGGCCGGGCCTCAGCTGGGTGTGGATGTGGGCGGAGCCGCCGCGTGAGGCGGGTTCGCGCAGGACGCCGATGCGCCAGCGGGTGGTGTCGGCGGGGTCGGAGCACAGGGAGTACTGGCGGATGCGGCCGCCGGTGTGCACGTCGATGTGGGCGCCGGGCTGCCAGGCGGGGAGGGGGGCGCCGTCGGGGTGGGTGAGTTCGATGCTCAGCACCCCGTCGGCCTCCCACGTCATGCGGTGGACGAGCAGGTCGAGCCGGGGTTCCTCGGCGGATGTCATGACGGGTTGCCTCCTTCTCCCTGGGTGTCGGCGGCGGTGGCGGTGGCGGGAAGCTTGACGGGCGGGGTGAACGGGGTGTTCATCGGGCCGAGCGCGACGAGGTCGATCTCGACCAGGGCCGGGCCGGGGGTGGTGACGGCCTCCTTGATGACGGGCCCCGCGTCGGCCTCGGCGGCGATCCGGGCGTACGGGAGGCCGACGGCGGCGGCGAGCAGGGCGAAGTCGGGGGTGGTGAGGTCGACTCCGGAGCGGCGGGGGAAGTGGCTGTCCTGCATGTTGCGCAGGACGCCGTAGCCGCCGTCGTTGAAGACGAGGAGGGTGAGGTCGGGCTTCTCCTGGGCGAGGGTGAGGAGTTCGCCGAGGTGGACGGCGAGGCCGCCGTCTCCGGCGATGACGACGGTGGGGGTGCCGGGGCGGCCGAGTGCGGCGCCGATGCCCATGGCGAGGCCCTGGCCGATGCCGCCGCCGCGCGGGAAGACGTTGGTGGCCGGGTCGGTGATCTCCAGGAGCCGGTTTCCCCAGGTGGACGACGGGATGGTGACGTCCCTGGCGATGACGGACCCGGGCGGGCAGGTGTCGCGGATCGCGTCGTTGATCGCCGCCTGCGGCCCGATGGCGTGGCGCTGCGCGGTGCGGGCGCCGGTACGGGCCTCGCGTACGCGCTCGGGCCAGCTCGGCTCCGTACCGCCGCTGGTGACGCGGCCCAGGAGGGCGGCGAGTACGGCGGTGGCGTCGCCGGTGAGGGCGACGGTGGCCGGGTACACGCGGCCGGGGGCGGCCGGGTCCAGGTCGATCTGGATGTGGGTGGCGGGGAGTTCGAGGCCGTAGTCGGCGGTCTCGTTGGAGCGGAAGTGGGTGCCGATGGAGAGCAGCGTGTCGGCCTCGGCGAGCAGGGCGCGGCCGGCCGGGGCGGTGGCGTAGTTGCCGAGGACCCGGTCGTCGGACTCGGGGACGGCGCCGCGGCCGGAGTTGGAGGTGACGAGTCCGGCGTTCAGGGCGTCCAGGAGGGCGGCGACCTCGGGGCGGGCGCTGTTGGCTCCGCCGCCGGCCCAGAGCAGGGGGCGGCGGGCGGCGGACAGCAGGGCGGCCGCCTCGTCCAGGAGCGCCGCGTCGGGCAGGGCGGGGGCGGGGGCCCGGGGCACGGGGGTGCCGGTGAGCCGCTGGGGCGCGAACTGGAGGTCGATGGGCCACTCGACGCTGACCGGGCCGTGCGGGGCGGTCAGGGCGCGGGCCGCCGCCTCGCGCAGGAGACTGCCGGCGTTCTCGGCGTCGGTGACGGTGACGGCGTGGGCGGAGACCGCGCGGAGCATGCCGAGCTGGTCCTTGGTCTCGTGGATGAAGCCGCGTCCGGAGCCGAGGTGGGCGCTGTCGATCTGTCCGGTGATGTGGAGGACGGGGGTGCCGGAGCTGAGGGACTCGATGAGGGAGCCGGCCGCGTTGCCCGCCCCGGTACCGGTGCTGGTGAGGGCGCAGCCGAGGTTGCCGGTGGCGCGGGCGTAGCCGTCGGCGGCGTTGACGGCCGCGGCCTCGTGGCGGACGGGGACGAAGCGCAGGTCGCGGTCGACGGCTTCGACGAGCGGCAGGTTGTGCACGCTGACGATGCCGAACACCGTGTCGACGCCCAGTCCTCGTAGCGTCTCGACGAGCAGGTCGCCGCCGTTGGGTCGGGTCATGTCGGGTGCTCCTGGTGAGGGGTGCGGGCAGGGGGTTATGCGACGGCTCGGTTGACGCCGCCGCAGACGTCGACGGTGGTGCCGGTGATGTAGGAGGCCCTGGGTGAGAGCAGGGCGGTGACGGCGTACGCGACTTCGTCGGCGTTGCCGAGGCGGCCGAGCGCGATGCCCCGGTCGGCGGCGAGTTCGGCCTGCCAGGCGGGGTAGTCCAGGGGACTGCCGGAGGCGGCGTGGCGGCGTTCCCACTGCCCGGTGTCGATGAGGCCGAGGCAGACGGAGTTGACGCGGATGTTGTCGGGGGCGAGTTCCTTGGACAGGGAGGTGGAGAGGTTGAGGATGCCGGCGCGGGCGGCGCTGGTGGTCATCAGCCGGGTCTCGGGCTGTTTGGCGAGGACGGCGTTGATGTTGACGACGGAGGCGGCGCCGGATGCGCGCAGGTGGGGCAGGGCGGCGTGCAGGGGGTTGAGGACGCCGAAGAATTTGAGTTCCAGCTCCTCGCGCCAGTCGGCGGGGGTGGTCTCGGCGAAGGGTTTCATCCGGGAGGCGCCGGCGTTGTTGACGAGGCCGTCGAGGCCGCCGAGGTGGTCGGCGGCGGCGTCGGTGAAGGCGCGTACGGCGGCCTCGTCGGTCACGTCGCAGGGGGCGTGGTAGAGCGAGCCGGGTCCGGCGAGGCCGTCGAGGGCCTTCGCGAGGGCGTCGGCGCGGCGGCCGCAGGTGGCGACGCGGGCGCCTTCCCGGAGCAGTGTGCGGACGGTGGCGAGGCCGACGCCGGAGCTGCCGCCGGTGACGAGGATGCGGGTGCCTTTCAGGCGGAGGTCCATGTCGCGGCTCCTTGCGGGTGGGTGGGCGGGGCGGTCTGCGGGGCGCTCCGCGGGGGCGGTTCGCGGGGGCGCTCCGCGGGGGCGCCGGGACCCCGGTGCGGGCGGTGTCCTCAATCGCCGGACGGGCTTGGATGTGCCGGGCTGGCCCGGATGTGCCGGGCTGGCTCGGATTCGTTCGGGGGTTGGTCAGTTCATCGTGAAGCCGCCGTTGACCGCGAAGGTCTGGCCGGTGATGTAGCCGGACTCCTCGCCGATGAGGAAGGCGATCAGGCCGACCAGGTCGGAGGGTTGCTGGGGACGGGAGATGGCCCGGTTCAGCCGGTACAGCTCGTGGCGTTCGGCCGGGATGTCCACGGCGGACTCCCCTTCCGTGAGGCCGGGGGCGACCGCGTTGACGGTGATGCCGAGGTCGCCGGTCTCGCGTGCCATGGCCCGGGTCAGGGAGATCACCGCGCCCTTGGACGCGATGTAGTGGGCGAGCCGGGGTGAGCCGTAGAGGGCGGCGTCCGATGCGAGGTTGACGATGCGTCCGGCGCCGTTGGCCCGCATGAGCGGGAGGAGGGCGCGGGCGACGAGCCAGGGGCCGCGGGCGTTGACCGTCATGATGCGGTCCCAGGTCTCGATGTCGATCTCGTGGAACGGTTTGCCGCCGACCGCGTTGGCGAGCCCGGCGTTGTTGACCAGCCCGTGGAGCCGGCTGCCGTCGTGGGCGAGGGAGTCGGCGAGGGCGGTGACGGAGTGCGGGTCGGCGACGTCGAGCGGGCGGTAGTCCGCGGTGATGCCGTCGGCGCGCAGTTCTGCCTCCGCCCGCCGGCCGGTGGCCGCGTCGAGTTCGGCGATGACGACGCGGAATCCGTCGCCGCCGATCCGGCGGGCCGCGGCCAGTCCGAGGCCGCGGCCGGCGCCGGTGACGACGACCGTGCGGGGGGTGTCGTCGGCGGCCATCAGTCGCGGGTGACGCCGTGCATCGGGGAGTGCTCGGGGTAGGTGGGGACCTGCGGCTTGCGGGTGCCGATGATGACGCAGAACAGGGCGTCGGTGTCGCCCTCGTTCTTCAGGGAGCGGGCCACTCCGGCGGGGACGACGATCATGTCGCGGTAGCCGAGGGTGCGGTACTCGCTCTCGCCGGCGCCGCGGTGGATGCCGACCCTGACCCGGCCCTCCAGGACGAAGAACGCCTCCTCCACGTCGTGGTGAGTGTGCTCGGGGCCCTCGGCGCCCGGCGGGAGCAGCATGTTGGAGAGGGTGAAGCCGCCCGAGGGCAGGATGCGGTTGTCGCTCTCGTGGTTGCCGGTGGCGCCGGAGCCGACGTAGCGGATCTGGGCGCGGCGGTACTGGGCGCCGGCCTTCTCCTGGAAGGACAGGGTGTCCCAGTCGGGTTCGCGGGAGTCCTTGGTGGCGATGAGGGAGTCGGTGAACTTCGCGAGGTCGCCGTTGTTCTCGTACGGGGTCTTGTCGATGGGCACGGGATGCTCCTCGGTGTATCGGTGGGGGTGGGGGTCTCGTCGTTACGCGGGAACGCGGGCGACGACGTGGAGGTGGGCGCGGACCCAGGCGTTGAAGGCCTCGGGGCGTTCCTGGTTGGCCAGGTGTCCGGCGCCGGAGAGGGTGACGTAGACGGATTTCTCCAGGCCGCCCGCCAGGATCTGGGACTCGTCGGTGCCGGTGACCGTGTCCTGCTCGCCGCACAGGACGAGGGCGGGTGCGGTGATGGCGGGCAGGTCGTCGGTGAGGTCGGCCCCGGCCATGGCCTCGGCGGCGTATCCGTAGCCGGGGTCGCGGACGGCGGCGGCCATGGTGGCGACGACGTGTTGGACGAGGGCGGGCGGTGCGGCGTCCGAGACGAGGCGGGGGCCGCGGGCCGCGGCGAAGGCGTCGGGTCCTTCGGCGGCGAGCTGCCCGGCCCGTGCGCGCATCGCCTTCGCCTTGTCCGGGTCGGTGCCGGAGCCCCGGCTGGAGTCGGCGACGATCAGCGAGGCGACGAGGCCGGGGTGGCGGGCGGCGAGGCGCAGGGCGATGACGCCGCCCCAGGAGACGCCGAGGACGTGGGCGGGGCCGCCGTGGGCGCGGATGAGGGCGGCGGCGGTGTCGGCGTAGCCGTCGAGGCCGGGGGCGTGGGCGGGGTCGGCGGAGTCCGCGTATCCCGGGGCGTCCCAGGCCACCACGCGTACCTGGTCGGCGAGGCCGGCGAGCTGGGGGGCGAAGGCGGCGGACGAGGAGCCGATGCCGTGCAGGCAGAGCAGGAGCGGGGCTTCGGGGTCGCCGGCTTCCCGGGTGTGGATTCCGGCGGCGGTCACAGGATCTGTCCCGCCCGGCCGACGACGGCGCCGAGGCTGCGGAGCACGGCGTGCGGGACGACCTGGCTGGTGGCGGGGTTGGCGGCGTCGGGCCGGTGTTCGACCTCGAAGCGGTATGTGCCGTGCGGGCCGGCCGCCTCGATGACGTGCCGGGTGAGGGTGGCGTCCGGGTCCGCGACGACGACGACCTCCACGAGGTCCGGGTCGCCGGTGGCGAGGGCGACGGACGCGGCGACGTTGGTCGACTTGGGGAACTTGGCCGGGACGTCGCGGGCGGTGCCGCGCATGACCTCGACGGGTTCGGTGGTGGTGTGCAGCCGGGCGGTGAGCGCGGCGTCCATCCAGGGCTGGTGGAGGGTGGCGGGGAGCTTGGTGGTGGTGAGGGTGACCGAGGTGAGGGGGCCGAGTCCGCGGACGGCCTGGAGGAGGTCGAGGCCGCCGACGGCGCCCCCGGTGAAGTAGACGCGGCCGGGTCCGGCGGCGCGCAGCCGGGCGGTGAGTTCGGGGTCGACCAGGGCTCCGGTGGAGGCGATGAGCAGGTCGGCGCCGCTGGTGAGGACGCGTTCGGCCCATTCGCGTACGACTCCCTGGCCGGCCGCTTCCACGACGAGGTCGCAGACGGCGAGGGCGTCGTCGAAGGAGAGCTGGGGTGCGGGGGCGTCGACCAGGGGCCGGTTGTCGATGACGCAGGTGAGTTCGGCGCCGGGGACGCGGCCTTCGGCGAGTGCGGTGCCGACGACGCGTCCGATGGCGCCCCAGCCGACGAGGCCGATGCGGCGCACGGGGCGGTCGGGACGGGCGGGGGTGTCCGGCCGGGGGGTGAGGGTGGCGGTCACGCGGTCACCTCTTCGGTGGTGTCGGCGGTGGTGTCGGCGAGAGGGCCGGGGGTGGCTTCGGCGAAGGGGCGCGGGGTGGCTCCGGCGAAGGGGCGCGGGGTGGCTCCGGCGAAGGGGCGCGGGGTGGCTCCGGCGAGGGGGCCCGGGTCGGGGGTGCCGGCCATGTGGGAGCGGATCGCGGGCGAGGGCGGTCCGGCGGTGCCCCACAGGTCGGAGAGGTCGGGGGTGCGGCGCCAGACCTTGGCGATCCAGGCGTCCTCGACGATCTGCGCGACCTCGGAGGTGTATTCGCAGACAAGTCCGGCCGGGTCGGTGAAGTAGGAGAAGGTGTTGTTGCCGGGGCCGTGCCGGCCGGGCCCCCACTGGGGGCTGATGCCGTGGTGGCGGAGCCGGCCGAGGCCGCGCATGAAGTGGTCGACGTCGCTCATCTCGTAGGCGACGTGGTTGAGGGAGGTCCACTCGGCCTGGTTGAACGCGATGCAGTGGTGGTCGGCGTTGCAGCGCAGGAAGGCCATCTGGTGCTCGGACCAGTCGGAGACGCGCAGCCCGAGCACGGAGGTGTAGAAGGCGACGGCGGCGTCGATGTCCGTGGTGTTGAGGACGGTGTGGGTGACGCCGACGGGCACGGCGGCGTCCCGGCCGCGCGGGGTGACGGCGTGGGTCTGAGCGCTGAGTTCGATCAGCCGGCCCTCGGGGTCGGTGAAGCGGAGCCCGTAGCCGCCGCCGGCCTGGTCGAGGGGGCCGGGACCGGCGACGGGGACGATGGACCGGGCGAGGAGCCGGCGGGCGGCCTCGTCCACCTCGGCGGGGGTGGCGACGGCGAAGGCGATGCGGCCGAGCCCGTTGTGTTCGCCGCGGGTCAGCTGGAGGACGTGGTGTTCCTCGCCGGTGCCGCGCAGCCAGGTGGTGTCGGTGTCGCGTTCGACGGGTTCCAGGCCCCAGACCTCCGCGTAGAAGTCGGCGGACTCGGTGAAGGCGGGGGTGCGGAGTTCGACGGAGCGCAGGGCGCGGAGCCGGGCGATCGGCTGGGGGTGGGGGTGGGGCATGGTGTTCTCCCGCTCGGGTGGGTGGGGCGCGTGCGGTGTCAGTGGGCGGCGGCCCAGGGCAGCGGGGTGGTGTCGGTGGCCCAGTAGAGGGACTTCTGCCGTTGGTAGCCGCGGATGAGGTCGCGGCCCTTCTCGGTGCCGATGCCGCTGTCCTTCAGCCCGCCGAACGGGGTGGAGATGCTGAACTGCTTGTACGTGTTGATCCAGACGGTCCCCGCGTCGATCCGGCGGGCGAGGCGCCAGGCACGGGCGTGGTCGCGGGTCCAGATGCCGCAGGCCAGGCCGTAGACGCTGGCGTTGGCCCGGGTGACGAGGTCGTCGTCGTCATCGAAGGGCAGGGCGACCAGGACCGGGCCGAAGATCTCCTCCTGGCAGACCCGGGCGGTGTGGGGGAGCCCGTCCAGGACGGTGGGCAGGTAGTAGGCGCCGGCCCGGTGGCGCGGGCCCTCGGGGGCGGCTCCCCCGCACCGGACGGTGGCGCCCTCCTCGCGGGCCAGGTCGACGTAGGCGGCGACGCTGTCGCGGTGGCGGTGGTGGACGAGCGGGGCGACCTGGGTGTCCGGGTCGGTGCCGGGGCCGACGCGCAGCTTCTGCGTACGGGCGACGAGTTCGCCGAGGAACTCCTCGTAGCGGGAGCGGTGGACGAAGAGGCGGGAGCCGGCGATGCAGCTCTGCCCGGTGGAGGAGAAGACGCCGTACATGACGCCGGCGAGTGCCTGCTCCAGGTCGGCGTCCTCCAGGACGATCGTCGGTGACTTTCCGCCGAGTTCGAGGGAGACGGGGATCAGTTTGTCGGCGGCGGCGTGGGCGAGGGTGCGGCCGGTGGCCGTACCGCCGGTGAAGGTGATCTTCCCGACGGCCGGGTGGCGCACGATCGCGTCGCCGATGACGCTGCCGCGCCCCGGCAGGACCGAGAGCAGCGCGGTGGGCAGGCCGGCCTCGGTGAGCGCCTGGTGGACGAGGCGGCCGAGCGCGAGGGCGACGAGCGGGGTCCACTCGGCGGGCTTGAGGAGGACGGCGTTGCCGGCGGCGAGCGCGGGGGCGAGCTTCTGGGCGTCGCTGGCGATCGGCGAGTTCCAGGGAGTGATCGCGCCGACGACGCCGATGGGTTCGTGGACGCTCATCGTGACGTACGGGCCGCGCGCGGGGGTGAGGGCGTCCTCGGCGGTCTCCAGGGCGGCGGCGGTGTAGCGGAAGGTGCCGGCGGCGCTGAGGACGAGGGCGCGGGTCTCGGTGCGGCACTTGCCGGTGTCGGCGGTCTGGAGGGCGGAGAGCCTCTCGGCGCTCTGCTCGACGAGGTCGGCGACGCGGTGCAGCAGCCGGGCGCGGAGGTGGGCGGGCAGCTCGCGCCAGGCGGGGTCCTGGGCGGCGTGGGCGGCCGCGGTCGCGGCTTCCTCGACGTCTTCGAGGGATGCGGCGTGCACGGTGGCGATGACCTGGCCGGTGGCCGGGTCGGCGGTCTCGATGAGGGCGCCCCGCCCCTGGCGCCACTGTCCTGCGACCAACACCTCGTCGGCAAGCATCGGTTGGCCTCCTGCGGTCGTAGCGGTTCTCGGTCCGGCCACGGGAGCCGGTTACCTCAGGGCTAAAAAGCTAAGTGCTTAAGTAACTGCCCGCAAGCCCCCCGGGCAAAAACTCTTTTGCTCCCGGGGTCTTGACGGCCGCCACCCCCGGACGGATAGAACTTAAGCCCTAAGAAGCTAGGTGCTTACAGAGGTTCGTGGGCGACGTCACCCGCCCCACGGGCACCGCGTGCCGCTCCCCCACCCGTACGCTCGGCTGACCCACATCCCTCTGCAAACCCGTACACCTGGCTCCCCAACCGCTCCGGCCCCCCGCGGAGCAGGAGGAACCCTGGATGAGCACCGACATCTCGCAGGACGCCGCACCGGGCTCCTCGCCCGGCGGCACCACCCGCACCGCCGTCGCGGCCCGCTTCGAGCGGCTGCCGCCCTCCCGCTGGCACGTCACCGTCCGCCTGATCGTGGGTGTGGTCACCTTCTTCGAGGCGTTCGACCAGCTGCTGATCGCCTACGCGCTGCCCGAGCTGCGTGACGAGTGGCACCTGAGCACGGGCGACGCCACCGCCGTCCTCACCGTCGGCTCGGTCGGCATGCTCGTCGGCGCCCTGCTCTCGGGGAGGCTCGCGGACCGCTACGGCCGGGTGAAGGTGATCGCGTACTGCGTGGCCGCTTCGGGCCTGGTCAGCCTGGCCCTGACCGCCTGCACCTCGCTCACCCCGTTCCTGGCGCTGCGCTTCGTCCAGGGGCTCGCGATCGGCGGCGAGGTGCCGGTGGCCGCCGCCTTCATCAGCGAGATCACGCGCAGCTTCAAGCGGGGCCGCTTCGTCCTGCTGTACGAGCTGGTCTTCCCGGCGGGCCTCACCGTCGGGGCGCTGGTCGCGGCCTGGGTGGTCCCGGCGGCCGGCTGGCGCACCATGTTCGCGGTCGCCGCCGTGCCCGGGCTGCTGGCCTTCCTCGTCCAGCGCCGGGTCCCGGAGTCGCCCCGCTGGCTCGCGGACCGGGGCCGGCTCGCCGAGGCGGAAGCGGTGATGACCGAGATCGAGGCGAAGGTGGTGGCGGCGACGGGGCAGCCGCTCCCCGCCCCGGGTACGCCGAAGACCTCCCCCGCCACCGCTCCCCGGGCCGCCACCGCCACCGCGGCGGAGCGCGCCGCGACCGGCGTGCGCGGCCTGTTCACCGGCCGCTACCGGCGCCGCACCCTGGTCGTCGGCGCGATCTGGTTCACCGGCTACTTCGTGAACTACGGCGTGACGTCCTGGCTGCCCAGCATCTACAAGGACGAGTACGGCCTCACCCTCTCCGACGCCCTGCTCTACTCCACGGTGACCTCGGTCGCCGGCCTGATCGGCTGCCTGGTCGTCGCCCTCACCGTGGACGCCCTGGGCCGCCGGCGGATCTTCGCGATCTGCCTCGGCGCCTCGGCCGCCCTCCTGCTCACCCTGGCCGCGCTCGGCGCCGGCTCCCCCGTCCAGGTCCTGATCTGGACCTCGCTCTCGGCGGTCGGCTTCTTCGGCTCCAACATCTGCCTGTACCTGTACACGCCCGAGCTGTACCCGACCCGGATGCGGGCGCTGGGGTGCAGCGTCGGCGGCGCGGTCAACCGGCTGGGCGTGATCCTCGGCCCGATCCTCGTCGGCGTGGTCTACGCGGCCAACGACAGCGTGACCGCCGTCTTCGTGATGCTCGCCGCGGTGGCGGTGGTCGGCGCGGTGGTCGCCGGCACCCTGGCGGAGGAGACCGCGAACCGGCCCCTGGAGGAGATCTCCCCCTGAGACCGGGGCGCGGGAGGCCAGGAGGGCCGGGGAGGCTACCGCTCCCCGGCCCTCGCCGCGTCGTTGACCGACTCCTCCGCGATGCGCTCGTGGTGGCGGATGACCTCGGCGACCACGAAGTTCAGCAGCTTCTCGGCGAAGGCCGGGTCCAGGTGGGCGCTCTCCGCCAGCTCGCGCAGCCGGGCGATCTGCCGGGCCTCGCGGGCCGGGTCGGCCGGGGGCAGCTGGTGGGCGGCCTTGAGGTGGCCGACCTGCTGGGTGCACTTGAAGCGCTCGGCCAGCATGTGGACGACGGCCGCGTCAATGTTGTCGATGCTCTGGCGCAGCCGGTTCAGTTCGACGCGTACGGAGTCGTCGATGTCGCTCGTGGTCATGGTCAGCGAGCTTAGGGCCTCGCGGGCCCACGAAGATCCGCCGGACAGGGCCTAGGGGATGACCGTCGGCGGGTGCTCGGCGTCGGGGACCCGGTCGCTCCAGCCGCCCGGCACACTGCGCCCCTGCTGTTCGCGGAAGCGGACCGGGGCCATGCCCACCCGGCGGGCGAACAGGCGCGAGAAGTACGCCGGGTCGTCGTAGCCGACGCGGCGGGCCACGGCCGCGACCGGCAGGTCGCCGGTGGCCAGGAGTTCCTTGGCACGGCCGAGCCGGATGCCCAGGAGGTAGTCCTTCGGGCTGCACCCCGCTCCCCGGCGCACCACCGTCCGCAGCTCGGCGGACGTCATGCCGTGCCGGGCCGCGTGCTCGGCCACCGACAGCGGCTGGAAGGCGTCCCGGGCCAGTGCCTGGAGGACCGGATCGCCGTCCGGGCCGACATCGGCGCGGGCCCTGCGCAGCGCGACCAGGAGTTCGTGGACGGCCGCCCCGGTCTCCACCTCCAGGAGCGGGTTGCCGCGCCGGGCAGCGCGGACCATGCGGCCGACCGCGGCGCGCGGGGCGGCGGTGTCGGCCAGCGGGACCAGGGGGCGGTCCGGCTCGATGTAGCCGAGCTCGGTGTACGTGGTGGTGGCGGGCCCGGTGAAGTCGACGAAGCTCTCGTCCCAGCCGGTCGCCGGGTCCGCGCCGTAGTGGTGCGGGGTGCCCGGGGTCAGCCAGATCAGGCTGGGCGCGGTCACGGGCACCCGGCGCCCGTCCGGCCCGGCGAACCACCCGCTGCCCGCGTTGATGACGACGGCCACGTGGTGGTCGAGGGTGCGCGGGCCCACGGTCGGCAGCGTGCCGTGCTGGAGGCCGACCCCGAGGCAGACCAGGCCGAGGCGGTGGTGGAGCGGGCTCGGGGTGAAGAAACGCATCCAGGTGTGGTACATCGGCTGTCACTCCCCCGGTCCTCGCCTCGCGCGCCGCAGCCGCACGGGCGCTGCGTCCAAACAGCCATGATCTTTGTCCATGGACCGGCCGCACACCAGGGGTGAGCCTGGACCGACACATTCCGCGCACATGGAGAGAACGAGCACGATGGCTGACTTCACCGTGGGGGACGACGGCTTCCGGATCGACGGGAGGCCCGTACGGCTGCTGTCGGGGGCCCTGCACTACTTCCGGGTGCACGAGGCCCAGTGGGACCACCGGCTCGCGATGCTCCGGGCGATGGGTCTGAACTGCGTGGAGACGTACGTCCCGTGGAACCTCCACGAGCCGGCGCCCGGCCGTTTCCGGGACGTCGGGGCGCTCGGCCGGTTCCTGGACGCGGCGCAGCGGGCCGGGCTGTGGGCGATCGTGCGCCCCGGGCCGTACATCTGTGCGGAGTGGGAGAACGGTGGCCTGCCCGCCTGGGTGACCGGCCGGTTCGGGCGGCGGGTCCGGACCCGGGACGAGGACTATCTCGGCGCGGTGCGCTCCTGGTTCGCCGCGCTGCTGCCGCAGGTCGCGGAGCGGCAGATCGGCCGCGGCGGCCCGGTGATCATGGTGCAGGCCGAGAACGAGTACGGGAGTTACGGCACCGACGAGGTGTATCTGCGCCGCGTGGCCGAGATGCTCGGCGAGTGCGGCGTGGGCGTTCCGCTGTTCACATCGGACGGCCCCGAGGACCACATGCTCACCGGTGGTTCGGTGGCCGGTCTGCTCGCCACGGCGAACTTCGGCTCGGGCGCCCGTGAGGCGTTCCGGGTGCTGCGCCGCCACCGGGCGACGGGCCCGCTGATGTGCATGGAGTTCTGGTGCGGCTGGTTCGAGCACTGGGGCGCGCCGCCGGTCGTCCGGGACCCGGCGCAGGCCGCCGGGGCGCTGGCGGAGATCCTGGAGTGCGGGGCGTCGGTGAACGTCTACATGGCGCACGGCGGCACGAACTTCGCGGGCTGGGCGGGCGCCAACCGCTCGGGCCCGCTCCAGGACGGGGAGCTGCGGCCGACGGTGACGTCGTACGACTATGACGCGCCGGTCGACGAGTACGGCCGGGCCACGGAGAAGTTCCGCCTGTTCCGCGAGGTCCTCGCCGGGTACGCGGACGGGCCGCTGCCGGAGCCGCCGCCCGAGCCCGTCGGACCGGCCGCCCCGGTGCGGGCCGAGCTGACCGAGTGGGCGCCGCTGCCCGCCGTGCTGGAGGCGCTGGGTGAGGAGGAGTCCGAGGAGTCCGGGGTGCCGCCCACCTTCGAGGAGCTGGGCGTCGACCGGGGCCTGGTGCGTTACCGGGTCGCCGTGCCGGGTCCCCGCCGCCCGTACACCCTGGGTGTGGCGGGGCTGCGGGACCGGGCCGTGGTGTACGTGGACGGGGAGCTCCGGGGCGTGCTGAGCGAGGAGGCGGCGGACCTGGCGGAGCCGGTGGCCGGGCCCGCCGAAGTGGAGCTGTGGGTGGAGTCGCTGGGCCGGGTCAACTACGGGCCGCGCCTGGGCGAGCCGAAGGGGATCACCGGGGGTGTGCTGCATGAGCGCCAGTACCTGCACGGGGTGCGGGCGCGGGCGCTGCGGCTCGACGCGTTCGACGAGCCGGGCGCGGTGGCGGGGGTCGCGTTCGCGCCGGTCGACGGGTCCGGCACTACGGGCCTGTACCGGGGCGCGTTCGAGATCGCGGGCGCGGACGGCCTGGACCACGCCGGTCTCGAACTCCCCGGCTGGACGCGCGGATTCGTCTGGGTGAACGGCTTCTGCCTCGGCCGCTACTGGTCGGTGGGGCCGCAGCGGACGCTGTACGTGCCGGGGCCCGTGCTGCGGGAGGGTGCCAACGAGGTGTGGGTGCTGGAGACGGAGGGCGCGGGGGCGCCGTACGTCGAGCTGGGTCCGGGGCTGCCGGTGCGGGCGGGCCGCTGAGTCAACCCCGGGGCGGCCGCCGAGGTCTACAGTGGCGAGGAGTCCGGAGCGGCGCGCGAGTGGGGGTGGGCAGGTGCCGGAGAGCCCCCGTCGCAGCCCGGTGGAGCACGGTTTCCCGCATCTGGCCACGGTCCGTTCGGCGATCACCGCGCTGTACCGGCGGCTCTCGTACGACGGGGTCCAGCAGTTCGCCTCCAGCCTCGCCCCGGTCGACGCCGCGTTCGCCGACACGGACGATCTCCATGGGGGCGCGCAGCGGGTGGCGCGGGCGATGGTGCACCACTTCCGGCTGCCCGACGCGCGGATGATCGTGGCGTTCCGGTCGATGGAGCACGCGGGCAGTGTCGAACTCGCGGCGGGCCCCGAGTACTTCATCGAGCTGAACGACCGCTTCCGTACGCACCGCCGGGACATCGGCGCGGCCCTGTCGCACGAGGTCACGCATGTGCTGCTGCACCGGCTCGGCCTCGAATTCCCCGGGACCCGTGACAACGAGATCCTGACCGACACGGCGGCGGCCTATCTGGGGGCGGGCTGGCTGCTGCTGGACGCGTTCCGCGAGGACGCCACGTCCAGTCAGAAGCTGGGCTACCTCACCCCGGAGGAGTTCGGGTACGTGCTGGCCAAGCGGGCGCTGGTGTTCGGCGAGGACCCCTCGCCGTGGTTCACCAGCCCGCAGGCGTACACCGCGTACACCGAGGGCCGGGCGCGGGCGCTGCGGGAGAGCGCGCAGCCGCCGCTCACGGCGGCCGGCTGGGCGGGCCGCCGCAGGTACGCGAAGGACCGGCGGTACGCGCTGGACCACCCGGGCGCGGGGGCGGCACCGGGCCGGGAGGTCCCGTACGGCTTCGAGACCACCGGGGACGGGCTGCGGGTCTCCTTCCCGTGCCCGACCTGTCACCAGCGCAACAGGGTGCCGGTCCGGGGCCGGGTGCGGGTGCGGTGCGGGCTGTGCCGCACGGTGCTGGACTGCACGACCTGAGCGTCCCGGTGCGGGGGCTCCGCCCCGGGCCCCGCTCCTCAGTCGCCGGAGGGGCTTGTCGCCCCTCCGGCGAACGGGCCTGCTTACGCCGCGCGACGCCCACGCGAGGGCGCTGCGCCCCGGCCGGTCCCGCGCGAAGCGCCACCGGCGGCGGCCCCGGTGCCACCCGCGCCACCGCCGCGTCGCCCGCGGCCCCGGCTGCCCGAGCGGACCCGGGTCCCGGTACCCGTACCCGCTCCGTTCCCGGCCGGCCGGGTGCGCGGCTTGGGCTGGGTGGGCTGCGGGACCTCTATGACGACCGCGACACCGGACGGTTCGCGTGCCCCGGTGATCCGGGTCAGCTCCTCGTCGCTGGACTTGATGCGGGTGGTGCGCGGCGCGATGCCCGCGTCCTGCATCAGCCGGGTCATCTCCCGCTTCTCCTCGGGCAGCACCAGCGTGACGACGCTGCCGGACTCCCCGGCCCGCGCGGTGCGCCCGCCGCGGTGCAGGTAGTCCTTGTGGTCGGTGGGCGGGTCCACGTTGACGACGAGGTCGAGGTCGTCGACGTGGATGCCGCGCGCCGCCACGTTCGTCGCGACGAGGGCGGTGACCTGGCCGTTCTTGAACTGGTCCAGGGTCCGGTTGCGCTGCGGCTGGGAACGCCCGCCGTGCAGGGCGGCGGCCCTCACCCCGCTGGCCAGCAGCCGCTTGGCGAAGCGGTCGGCGGCGCGCTTGGTGTCCACGAACATGATCACGCGGCCCTCCCGGGCGGCGATCTTCGTGGCGACGGCCTTCTTGTCGGTCTCGTCCAGCACATGCAGCACGTGGTGCTCCATGGTGGTGACGGCGCCGGCGGACGGGTCGACCGAGTGCACGACGGGGTCGGTGAGGAACATCTTGACCAGGCGGTCGATGTTCTTGTCGAGGGTCGCGGAGAACAGCATCCGCTGTCCGTCCGGCTCGACCTGCTTGAGCAGGGCGACGACCTGCGGCATGAAGCCCATGTCGGCCATCTGGTCGGCCTCGTCCAGGACGGTGATGGCGACCTGGTCCAGGCGGCAGTCGCCGCGCTCGATGAGGTCCTTGAGCCGGCCCGGGGTCGCGACGAGCACCTCGGCGCCGCGCCGCAGCGTGGCCGACTGCTTGGTGATCGACATGCCGCCGACGACGGTGGCCAGGCGCAGGTTGACCGCGGTGGCGTACGGGGTCAGGGCGTCGGTGACCTGCTGGGCGAGCTCGCGGGTCGGGACGAGGACGAGGACCAGGGGTGCCTTGGGCTCGGCGCGGCGGCCGGCGGTGCGGGCCAGGAGCGCGAGGCCGAAGGCGAGGGTCTTGCCGGAGCCGGTGCGGCCCCGGCCGAGGATGTCCCGGCCGGCCAGCGAGTTCGGCAGGGTGGCGCCCTGGATCGGGAACGGTTCGGTGACGCCCTGCGCGGCAAGGGTTTTCAGCAGGGCGGCGGGCATGTCCAGCTCGGCGAACGCCTCGACGGCGGGCAGTGCGGGGGTGATGGTCTCGGGCAGCGCGAATTCGCCCTGCGGCGGCGTGGCCCTGCGACGGGGCGACGCCTTTCCGGATCCCTTGCCGGAACCCTGTGCGGTTGCCTTTGCCTGGGCCGTACCGCGCCCCCTCGACGGGCGGTTGCGGGCGGGACGGTCCTGACGTTCGGAGCGGGTCATAACGGAATGTCCTCCTGGGACAGCACGAGCCGGGGCCCGCACCTTCACGGTGCGGGCCCCGGCTGCGAGGTACGCGTCCGGCAATTAGGCCGGGACGATGTTCTCCGCCTGCGGGCCCTTCTGGCCCTGCGTGACGTCGAAGGTGACCTTCTGGCCTTCCAGGAGCTCGCGGAAGCCCGAGGTGGCGATGTTCGAGTAGTGGGCGAAGACGTCGGCGCCGCCGCCGTCCTGCTCGATGAAGCCGAAGCCCTTTTCAGAGTTGAACCACTTCACGGTTCCAGTAGCCATGTCATTCTCCTAAGGAGGTGCAGTGCCGGAAATTCGCACTTTACGAATTCCAAGTCGCCGCATTGAGCCCCACTCCGGAGAAAGCCGGAAAAACAATAAAGCGCCTGACGAAGCATTCCCGTCAGGCGCACATAAAGTTCATGGGTACCAAAACTGCAACGGGAACACCGTAGCACGATCCGGCGGCGGGTGTCGGGCGGGCGGGACGTGTCAGTGCCGCAGGGCGATTCCGTCCAGGACCATCGACAGGTACTGGCGGGCGATCTCCTCGGGGCTGTGGCGCCCGCCGGGCCGGTACCAGGACGCCGCGACCCAGACGGTGTCGCGGACGAACCGGTAGGTGAGACGGATGTCCAGGTCGGCGCGGAAGGTGCCATCGGCGACGCCGCGCTCCAGGGTGCCGAGCCAGGCCTTCTCGAACTTGCGCTGCGAGTCGTCCAGGTACTGGAACCTCGGCTGGGCGGCCAGGTGCCGGGCCTCCTTCTGGTAGATGGCGACGACGTCGCGGTGCCGGTCGATCTCCCGGAAGGACTCGGTGACCAGCGCCTCGATGGTCTCCCTGGGGCCGAGCCCGGCTTCCAGCACCACGTCGTACCCCTCCCAGAGCTCGTTCAGGAAGGTGGAGAGGATCTCGTCCACCATCGATTCCTTGGAATCGAAGTGGTAGTAGAGGCTGCCCGCGAGCATTCCGGCCGCGTCCGCGATCCTGCGCACGGTCGTGGCGTTGTATCCCTGGGCGGCGAAGACCTCGGCGGCGGTGGCGAGCAGTTCGGCGCGGCGCTCGGGCGAGGGGGTCCCCTGGGGCTTCTTCTTGGTAGGCACCCGCCCATTCTCCCGCCCGCGGCGCGGCTCACGGGCCGAAGGCCGCCCTCAGGCGTCCCGCGGGGGCGTCCCCTCGTCGTTGCCCCGGCGGATCGTGCGCAGCGGGCGGCCGGGCCGCCAGGTGCTGATGACGAGGGTGTCGCCGCCCTCCAGGCCGACGCGCACCACCTCGGTGGGCTCGACGCGGAAGAGGTGGAAGGGCTCGGGGGGCTTGCGCTCCTCGATGAAGCGGGCGAGCACGGCGGGGTCGGTCACCTCGACCGCGCGCCCGGAGATCCGGACGTCCCCGTCGGCCATCTCGGCGTCCGGCCCCGGGTTGGCGTGCACCGAGAAGCGGGGGTCGCGGCGCAGGTCGAGGGCCTTGCGGGAGTTCGGCATCATGCCGAGATGCGGTTCGTCCCGCCAGAAGTCGACCTCCAGGCCGGTGAGCCGGGGCGATCCGTCCGTGCGGAGCGTGGCGAGGACGTGGTGGCGGTACCGCGCGAACCGCCGGCGCACGGTGTCGGCGAAGACGGGCTCGGCGGTCCGGAAGTCTGTCCAGGAACTCGAAGTCATGAGGTCATCGAACCCGGGAATCCCGACATCCTCTGTCGGGATTCCGGCGGGACCTGCCACGGCCCACCCGTTCGGACGCCTTCGCGGCCCGCGGAGCCCGGCTGCGGGGTGCGGTGCCGCGTTCGCTATCTTGATCGCCGCCGCCCCCACCGGCCTCTGGTCCCCGTACAGACGAAGGAGCCGGCCATGGAGGCCGCCGTCACCACGTGCTACCGCCATCCCTCGTACGAGACGTATGTGAGCTGTGTCCGCTGCGAGCGCTTCATCTGCCCGGACTGCATGCGCGAGGCGGCTGTCGGCCATCAGTGCGTGGAGTGCGTGAAGGAGGGGCACCGCTCGGTCCGGCAGGCTCGGACGGCGTTCGGCGGTGCGGTGGCGCGCGGCGCGGTGCCGGTCGTCACCTACGTACTGATCGGCCTCAACGTCCTGGGGTACCTGGCGGAGCTGATCCGTCCGGAGGTCGTGGACCGGTTCTCGATGACGGGGGCCGGGCTGACCGGTCCGGACGGCGGCCGGTACCTGTACGTGAGCGGGGATCTCCCCGGCTTCGACGTGATCGGCGTACTGGACGGTGAGTGGTACCGGCTGCTGACCGGGTCCTTCCTGCACCTGCCGCCGGGCGATTCCGCGCTCGGTTCGGTGCCGTTCGGTGTGCTGCACATCGTGTTCAACATGTACGCGCTGTGGAATCTGGGCAGGCTCGTCGAGGAGCAGCTCGGGCGGGCCCGGTATCTGGGGCTGTACCTGCTGTCCGCGCTCGGCGGTTCGGTGCTGGTCTACCTGATCGTGCCGTCCGACTCCGTGGTGGGCGCCTCGGGTGCGATCTTCGGTCTCGCGGCCGCGTTCTACGTGATCAGCCGCCGTCTGGGCCGGGACATGGGGGCGGTCAACCGCTTCCTGGCCGTGTTCCTGATCTGGATGCTGATCTCGGCGGGCTTCACCTCCTGGCAGGCGCACCTGGGCGGGCTGCTGACCGGGGCGGCGGTGACGGTCGTGTACGCGTACGCCCCCGCCGGGCGGCGTACGGCGGTGCAGGCGGCCGGGTGTGTGGTGCTGGCGGCGGTGCTGGTGCTTCTGGTGGTCCTCAAGACGTCGGCGCTGACGGGCTGAGCGGGTCCGGGGTGCCAGGTCTGACACGATGACCGCATGCGGAACGATCACTCCACTTCCGTGGGCCCGCGCCTCGGGGCCCGGGTCCGGCGGCTGCATCCGCTGGACTGGCTGGCGGGCGGGCTGCTTCTGACCGGAGTGGTCGCCGCGGCGACCGGGCTGCTGCCCGCCGGTCCCGCCCAGGACCAGATGCGGCGCATCGGGCCGCTGCTGGCGTTCCTGGCCACGGTGATCGTGCTGGCGGAACTGGCGGGCCGGGCCCAGGTCTTCGATGTGGTGGCGGCCTGGGTGGCCCGAGCGGGCCGGGGCCGTTATCCGCTGCTGTTCGCGCTGTGCGTGGCGTTCGCCTCGCTCACCACGATCACCCTGAACCTGGACACCACGGCCGTCCTGCTCACTCCGGTGATGCTGGCGCTGGCCGGCCGGGTGGGCATCGCGGCGGTGCCGCTCGCCATGACGACGGTGTGGCTGGCCAACACCGCGAGCCTGCTGCTGCCGGTGTCGAATCTGACCAACCTGCTGGCGGCGGAACGGGTGGCGCTGTCGCCCACCGGTCTCGCGGCCGTGATGTGGCTGCCGCAGCTGGCCGCGATCGGGGTGACGGCCCTGTGCCTGTGGGTGTTCTACTGGCGCCGTGGCCGGCGGGGCGCCGACACGTACACCCCGCCGCCGGTGCCCTCCCCCGACGACCGGGTGCTGCTGGGTGTCAGCTCGGTGGCGTGCGCCGGGTTCCTGCTGGCGATCCTGGTCGTGGACGTGCCGCTGTGGTCGGCCTCGCTGGTGGCGATGGCGGTCGTGGTGGCGGCCTACGCGGTGCGGCGCCGCGCGGAGCTGCGGCTGTCGCTGGTGCCGTGGCGGCTGCTGGTCCTGGTGCCCGGGATGTTCCTGGTCGTGGAGACGGTCGACGCGCACGGGCTGCACGGGCTGCTGGTGCGGGCGCTCGGCTCGGACGACGGCCTCGCGGGCATGCTGCGCACGGCCGGGGTCGGCGCGGGGCTCGCCAACGTGCTGAACAACCTTCCGGCGTACGTGGCGGGCGAGGCGGTCGTCCCGGCGGGCAACCACCATCAGCTGCTCGCCCTGCTGGTCGGGGTCAACGCGGGCCCGCTGGTCACGCCGTGGGGGTCGCTGGCGACGCTGCTGTGGTTCGAGCGGTGCCGGTGGCAGGGGACGCGCATCGGGGTGCGGCGGTTCGCGCTGACCGGTCTGGTGCTGGCGGTGGGGGCGACGGGCGCCGCCACCTGTGCGCTGGCCCTGACCGTCTGAGGCCGGGCGGCGCCCGGCCCCGAATGCGCCACGGCGCCTGCCGAATCGTCCGGTCGGGGACGGGCAGGCGCCGCGTTCAGTTCCGCACGCCGTTGTACGGGACGTCTGTGTGCCGTGTCAGACCATCAGCGAACGGTCCGTCGGGCGGATCGGGGCCGGCAGTGCGCTGGCTCCGGTCAGGAAGCGGTCCACGCCGCGTGCCGCGGAGCGGCCCTCGGCGATGGCCCACACGATGAGGGACTGGCCGCGGCCCGCGTCTCCGGCGACGAAGACGCCGCCGACGTTGGTGGCGTAGTCCTCGTCACGGGCGACGTTGCCCCGTGCGTCGAGCTCCAGACCGAACTGCTGGACCAGGCCGTTGGCCTGGTCGGTGCCGGTGAAGCCCATCGCGAGCGTGACCAGCTGCGCGGGAATGGTCCGCTCGGTGCCGGGCTTCTGCTCCAGCTTACCGTCCTTGAACTCCACCTCGACGAGGTGGAGGGCCTGGACGTTGCCGTCCTCGTCGCCCTCGAAGTGCGTGGTCGAGACGGAGTAGACCCGCTCGCCGCCCTCCTCGTGCGCGGAGGTGACCTTGTAGAGCATGGGGAAGGTCGGCCAGGGCTGGTTGGCGTTCCGCTCCTCGCCCGGCCGGGGCATGATCTCCAGCTGGGTGACGGACAGGGCGCCCTGGCGGTGTGCGGTGCCGACGCAGTCGGCGCCGGTGTCGCCGCCGCCGATGACGACGACGTGCTTGCCCTCGGCGGTGATCGGGGAGACCGTCAGGTCGCCCTCCTGCACCTTGTTGGCGAGCGGCAGGTACTCCATCGCGAAGTGCACGCCGTTCAGCTCACGGCCCGGGACGGGCAGGTCGCGCGAGACGGTGGCGCCGGCGGCGATGACCACGGCGTCGTAGCGGCGGCGCAGCTTCGCGGCGTCGATGTCCCGGCCGATCTCGGTCTCGGTGCGGAACTTGGTGCCCTCCGCGCGCATCTGCTCGACGCGGCGGTTGATGTGCGACTTCTCCATCTTGAACTCGGGGATGCCGTAGCGCAGGAGGCCCCCGATGCGGTCCGCCCGCTCGTAGACGGCGACCGTGTGGCCGGCCCGGGTCAGCTGCTGGGCGGCGGCGAGTCCGGCCGGGCCGGAGCCGATGACGGCGACGGTCTTGCCGGAGAGGCGCTCGGGCGGCTGCGGGGTGACGTCGCCGTTGCCCCACGCCTTGTCGATGATCGAGACCTCGACGTTCTTGATGGTGACGGCCGGCTGGTTGATGCCGAGCACGCACGCCGACTCGCAGGGGGCCGGGCACAGCCGCCCGGTGAACTCCGGGAAGTTGTTCGTGGCGTGCAGCCGCTCGGACGCGGCGGACCAGTCCTCGCGGTAGGCGTAGTCGTTCCACTCGGGGATGAGGTTTCCGAGCGGGCAGCCGTTGTGGCAGAACGGGATGCCGCAGTCCATGCAGCGGCCGGCCTGCTTGCTGATGATCGGGAGCAGCGAGCCGGGAACGTAGACCTCGTTCCAGTCCTTGACGCGCTCGCCCACCGGGCGGGTCTCGGCGACCTCGCGGCCGGTGGTCAGGAAGCCCTTGGGGTCAGCCATTGGTCGCCGCCTCCATCATCTTCTCGGTGGTCTCCTGCTCGGAGAGACCGGCGAGCTCAGCGGCGTCCTTGGCGGCGAGCACTGCCTTGTAGGTGGACGGGATGATCTTGCTGAAGCGGGCCACTGCGGTGTCCCACTCGGCGAGGAGCTTCCCGGCGACAGTGGAGCCGGTCTCCTCCTGGTGGCGGCGCACGACGTCGTGCAGCCACTGCTTGTCGGTGCCGGTGAGCTCCTCGACCGCGCCGAGGTTGCCGGCGTTGACGTTGTCGCGGTTCAGGTCGATGACGTAGGCGACGCCGCCGGACATGCCGGCCGCGAAGTTGCGTCCGGTCTCGCCGAGCACCACGGCGTGGCCGCCGGTCATGTACTCGCAGCCGTGGTCGCCCACGCCTTCGGAGACGACGGTGGCGCCGGAGTTGCGGACGCAGAACCGCTCACCGGTACGGCCGCGCAGGAACAGCTCGCCGCCGGTCGCGCCGTAGGCGATGGTGTTGCCCGCGATGGTGGAGTACTCGGCGAGGTGGTCGGCGCCGCGGTCCGGGCGGACGATGACGCGGCCGCCGGACAGGCCCTTGCCGACGTAGTCGTTGGCGTCGCCCTCCAGGCGCAGGGTGACGCCGCTGGGCAGGAAGGCGCCGAAGGACTGGCCGGCGGAGCCGGTGAAGGTGATGTCGATGGTGTCCTCGGGCAGGCCCGCACCGCCGAACTTCTTCGTCACCTCGTGGCCGAGCATGGTGCCGACCGTCCGGTTGATGTTGCGTACGGCGATCTGCGCGCGGACCGGCTGGGCGCTCTCGGGGCTGTCAGCCTTGAGGGCGTCGGCCGCGAGCTTGATCAGCTCGTTGTCGAGGGCCTTGGCCAGTCCGTGGTCCTGCTCGGTGTTCCGGTACCGGACCGCGCTCTCGGGCAGCTCGGGGACGTAGAACAGCGGGGCGAGGTCCAGGCCCTGCGCCTTCCAGTGCGTGACGGCGCGGTCGGTGTCGAGCAGCTCGGCGTGGCCGACGGCCTCCTCGATCGTCCGGAAGCCGAGCTCGGCGAGGAGTTCGCGGACCTCCTGGGCGATGAACTCGAAGAAGTTGACGATGTACTCGGCCTTGCCGGAGAAGCGGTCGCGGAGGACCGGGTTCTGGGTGGCGATGCCGACCGGGCAGGTGTCGAGGTGGCAGACGCGCATCATGACGCAGCCGGAGACGACGAGCGGGGCGGTCGCGAAGCCGAACTCCTCTGCGCCGAGCAGCGCGGCGATGACGACGTCGCGGCCGGTCTTGAGCTGTCCGTCGGTCTGTACGACGATGCGGTCGCGCAGGCCGTTGAGCAGCAGCGTCTGCTGGGTCTCGGCGAGGCCCAGCTCCCAGGGGCCGCCCGCGTGCTTGAGCGAGGTGAGCGGGGAGGCGCCCGTTCCGCCGTCGTGGCCGGAGATGAGGACGACGTCCGCGTGGGCCTTGGAGACACCGGCCGCGACCGTGCCGACGCCGACCTCGGAGACCAGCTTCACGTGGATGCGGGCCGCCGGGTTGGCGTTCTTGAGGTCGTGGATCAGCTGGGCCAGGTCCTCGATGGAGTAGATGTCGTGGTGCGGGGGCGGGGAGATGAGGCCGACGCCCGGGGTGGAGTGCCGGGTCTTGGCGACCCAGGGGTAGACCTTGTGGCCGGGCAGCTGGCCGCCCTCGCCGGGCTTGGCGCCCTGGGCCATCTTGATCTGGATGTCGTCCGCGTTGACCAGGTACTCGCTGGTGACACCGAAGCGGCCGGAGGCGACCTGCTTGATGGACGAGCGGCGGGCCGGGTCGTAGAGGCGGTCGGCGTCCTCGCCGCCCTCGCCGGTGTTGGACTTGCCGCCCAGCTGGTTCATGGCGATGGCGAGGGTCTCGTGCGCCTCGCGGGAGATCGAGCCGTAGGACATGGCGCCCGTGGAGAAGCGCTTGACGATGTCCGCGACGGACTCGACCTCTTCGATGTCGATCGCCTCGCGGTCCGGCTTGAAGCCGAACAGGCCGCGCAGCGTCATCAGCCGCTCGGACTGCTCGTTCACCCGGTCCGTGTACTTCTTGAAGATGTCGTACCGGCGGTTGCGGGTGGCGTGCTGGAGGCGGAAGACCGTCTCCGGGTCGAACAGGTGCGGCTCGCCCTCGCGGCGCCACTGGTACTCGCCGCCGATCTCCAGCGCGCGGTGCGACGCGGAGATGCCGGAGGCGGGGTAGCCCTTGGTGTGCCGGGCGGCGACCTCCCTGGCGACGACGTCGAGCCCGGCGCCGCCGATCTTGGTGGCGGTGCCGTTGAAGTACCGGTCGACGAAGGCCTGGTCGAGGCCGACGGCCTCGAAGACCTGGGCGCCCCGGTAGGAGGCGACGGTGGAGATGCCCATCTTGGACATGACCTTCAGGACGCCCTTGCCCAGGGCGTGGATGAGGTTGCGGATGGCCTGCTCGGCCTCGATGCCCTCGATGAAGGTGCCGGCGCGAACCAGGTCCTCGACGGACTCCATGGCCAGGTACGGGTTGACGGCGGCGGCGCCGTAGCCGATCAGCAGCGCGACGTGGTGGACCTCGCGGACGTCACCGGCCTCGACCAGCAGGCCCACCTGGGTGCGCTGCTTGGTGCGGATGAGGTGGTGGTGGACGGCGGAGGTGAGCAGCAGCGAGGGGATCGGCGCGTGCTCGGCGTCGGAGTGCCGGTCGGACAGGACGATCAGGCGGGCGCCGTCCTCGATGGAGGCGTCGACCTCGGTGCAGATCTCCTCGATCCGCGCGGCCAGCGCCTCGCCGCCGCCGCCCACCCGGTACAGGCCGGAGAGCGTGGCGGCCTTCATGCCCGGCATGTCGCCGTCGGCGTTGATGTGTATGAGCTTGGCCAGCTCGTCGTTGTCGATCACCGGGAACGGGAGCGCGACGCTGCGGCAGGAGGCGGCGCCCGGCTCCAGGAGGTTGCCCGAGGGGCCCAGCACGGAGCGCAGCGAGGTGACGAGCTCCTCGCGGATGGCGTCCAGCGGCGGGTTGGTGACCTGTGCGAAGAGCTGGGTGAAGTAGTCGAAGAGCAGCCGGGGGCGGGCCGAGAGCGCGGCGATGGGCGAGTCGGTGCCCATGGAGCCGAGCGGTTCGCCAGCGGTGCGGGCCATCGGGGCGAGGATGACGCGCAGCTCTTCCTCGGTGTAGCCGAAGGTCTGCTGGCGGCGGGTGACGGAGGCGTGCGTGTGCACGATGTGCTCCCGCTCGGGGAGGTCCTCCAGTTCGATCTCGCCGGTCTCCAGCCACTCCTGGTAGGGGTGCTCGGCGGCGAGGGACGCCTTGATCTCGTCGTCCTCGATGATGCGGTGCTCGGCGGTGTCCACGAGGAACATCCGGCCGGGCTGGAGGCGGCCCTTGCGGACGACCTTGGCGGGGTCGATGTCCAGGACGCCGACCTCGGAGGAGAGCACGACGAGGCCGTCGTCGGTGACCCAGTAACGGCCGGGGCGCAGGCCGTTGCGGTCGAGGACCGCGCCGACCTGGACGCCGTCGGTGAAGGTGACGCAGGCCGGGCCGTCCCAGGGCTCCATCATCGCGGAGTGGTACTGGTAGAAGGCGCGCCGTGCTGTATCCATGGAGTCGTGGTTCTCCCACGCCTCGGGGACCATCATCAGCACCGAGTGCGGCAGCGAGCGGCCGCCGAGGTGGAGCAGCTCCAGGACCTCGTCGAAGGAGGCGGAGTCGGAGGCGTCGGGGGTGCAGACGGGGAAGATCCGGTCGAGGGGCGCGTCACCGAAGAGGCCGGAGGCGAGCTGGGACTCGCGGGCCTTCATCCAGTTGCGGTTGCCCTTGACCGTGTTGATCTCGCCGTTGTGCGCGACGAAGCGGTACGGGTGTGCGAGCGGCCAGCTCGGGAAGGTGTTCGTCGAGAAGCGCGAGTGGACCAGCGCGACGGCGGTGGCGAAGCGGGGGTCGGAGAGGTCCGGGAAGAAAGGTTCCAGCTGCCCGGTGGTGAGCATCCCCTTGTAGACGATCGTGCGGGCGGAGAGCGACGGGAAGTAGACCCCGGCCTCACGCTCGGCGCGCTTGCGCAGCGCGAAGGCCTTGCGGTCCAGGGCGATGCCGGTGCTCTCGCCGTCCGCCACGAACAGCTGGCGGAACTCGGGCATGGTGGCGCGGGCGCCGTTGCCGAGGATGTCCGGGGTGACCGGGACCTCGCGCCAGCCGAGGACGTTCAGGCCCTCCTCGCCCGCGATCCGTTCCAGGGCGTCGACAGCGGCGGCGGAGTCGTCGGCGGGCAGGAAGGCGATGCCGACGGCGTAGGCGCCGGCGTCGGGGAGGGCGAAGGGGGCTTCGGCGCGCAGGAAGGCGTCCGGCACCTGGAGGAGGATTCCGGCGCCGTCACCGGAGTCCGGCTCGGATCCGGTGGCTCCGCGGTGTTCGAGGTTGCGCAGGACGGTCAGCGCCTGCTCGACCATCTCGTGGCCGGGCACACCGGTCAGTGTGGCTACGAAGCCCACGCCACAGGCGTCGTGCTCGTTGCGGGGGTCGTACATTCCCTGCGGGGCGGGGCGACCGTCCATGGGCGACCAGGCGTCGGTGCGCATCGGCTCTCCCGTCGTCGTCGTGGCATATGCAGTGCCGAGGGACGACGTTGGCCCTCTGCGAAAGTTGGTGCAGATTACATGATGGGTCGCTTCTCACAAAGCGGATGGATCGTCCAACATACGGACACCGTCGATGACGGTGGGAGGGTCGCTGTCGGAGGATCGGCGCCCGGGACCCGAGAAACCCAGGCGACGTTGCCTGTGGTGTCTACGGCTCTTGCCCGGTGGGAGAGAAAACGAAACCGCCGGGTAATGGCTACTTATGTGTAGCCCTGCATAGAGACTCATTTTACGGCGCGTGCGGCCGTCACGCCCAGTGGCGCGGACCAAGACGTACGTCACACGGATGGCGCGCGGATGAGGCCGTTACGGGCCGATCGCGTGAGCGCGAGGCGGTCTCAGCCTCCGACGGCCACACCGAACAGCGCGCCGAGCCCGTAGGTGATCGCGGCGGCCGCGCCACCGAGCGTCAGCTGCCGCAGCCCGCTGAACCACCAGCTGCGGGCCGTGACCCGGGCCACCACGGCACCGCAGCCGAACAGCCCCACCAGGGCGAGCAGCACGGCCGACCACAGGGTGTCCGCGCCCAGCAGGTAGGGCAGGACCGGCAGCAGCGCGCCCAGCGCGAAGGCGCCGAACGAGGACACGGCCGCCACCAGCGGGGAGGGCAGGTCGCCGGGGTCGATGCCCAGCTCCTCGCGGGCGTGTATTTCGAGGGCCTGCTCGGGGTCGCGCGAGAGCTGCCGGGCGACCTCACGGGCCAGCACCGGCTCGACACCCCGGGACACGTAGAGCTCGGCCAGCTCCCGCTCCTCGTCCACCGGGTGCTTGCGCAGCTCGCGCCGCTCGACGTCCAGCTCCGCCTCGACCAGCTCGCGCTGGGAGGCCACGGAGGTGTATTCGCCGGCCGCCATGGAGAAGGCGCCCGCGGCCAGACCGGCCAGGCCCGTGATGACGATGGTGCGGTGCGAGACGGCGCCGCCCGCGACACCGGTCATCAGGGCCAGGTTCGAGACGAGCCCGTCCATCGCGCCGAAGACCGCGGGACGCAGCCAGCCGCCGTTGACGTCACGGTGGGTGTGGTTGTCCCGGTGTGCCTCGTGCAGTACGGCGTCGGTCTCGATGATGGCCACAGCTGTCCCTCTCCCCTTCTCCGGGAACGGCGTTCACCCGCTCCGCCCCCGCTCGACACCATCGAAAGTACGCACGAAAAAGGGCCCCCGCCAGCAAGGAAGGCCGTACTTACCACCCTGCGTAACCGGATAGGTACGGCTTGCCTTGCTGTCCGGAAGGTTTCATCCGACTGGGCTTTTTGTACGGATAACCGGCCTTCGCGCGCGCTCCGCGTGGAACGGATCCCACAGAGACGAGAACTGGCTCGGTACGAGCGAAGGGTCGACGCGATGGAGACGGTCGCAGGAAATCCGGCGGCGCCGCGGGCGGGCGGCACACAGACGGCCCGGCTCCCGGCCGGTCCGGACCGGGACACACCGGGTGACCGGGCCAGGGGCGCGCTGCTCGGCCTCGCGGTCGGCGACGCGCTCGGCGCCCCGGCGGAGAACATGCGGCCCTCCGAGATCCGCCGCCGCTGGGGCCGGATCGAGGGCTTCGTCAGCGACGACCCGGCCGGCACCGACGACACCGAGTACGCGATCTTCTCCGGGCTGCTGCTGGCCCGGCACGGTTCGGCGCTGACCGTCACCGATGTGGAGCGGGCCTGGCGGCTGTGGATCGCGGACCTGGACGAGGGGCCGTTCCGGGGCGCGGGCTTCAGCGAGCGCGGCACGCTGGAGAACCTGCGCCGGGGCCTCGCCGCCCCGATCTCCGCCCAGCACCGGCACGCCTGGAGCGACGGCCTGGCGATGCGGGCCGCGCCCTTCGGCGTCTTCGCGGCCGGGCACCCCGCCGAGGCGGCCCGGCTGGTCGCGGTCGACGGCCGGGTCAGCCACGAGGGCGAGGGCATCTACGGCGGCCAGGCCGTCGCCGCGGGCGTGGCGGCCGCGATGACCGGGGCCGGTGTCACCTCCGTGATCGCCGCCGCGCTCTCCGTCGTCCCCATGGACTCCTGGACGGCCCGCTCGCTGCGCCGCGCGGTGACGGCCGCGCGGCGCCCCTACCCCGACCGGCTCACCGGGGAACGCGCGCTGCGCTCGGCCGTCGTGGTCGGCGGCTACCCGTGGACGGACCTGGCGCCGGAGGCGGTGGGCCTGGCCTTCGGCGCGTTCGCGGCGGCGCGCGGCGACTTCCGTACGGCGGTGCTGACGGCGGTCAACATGGGCCGGGACGCCGATACGACGGCCGCGGTGGCGGGTGCGCTGGCCGGGGCGCTGCACGGGGCTTCGGCCGTCCCGCGCGTCTGGGCGGACGCGATCGGGCCGGTGCGCGGGAGCTGCCTGCCCTCGATGCGCGGGTACCACGTCCTGGACATCGCGGATCTGCTCGCTCCGGACCGAGCGACGAGAGCCGACGGCGGCGAGGCCCCGCGCGGGCCGGACGCCGGGGCGGTGCGGCGGTGAGCGGGGTGCGGCGGGCCCGGATCGAGGGGCTGCTGATCGGGCTGGCGGCCGGCGACGCGGCGGGGTGGCCGGCCGCGCGCCACCGGGCGGCCCGGATGCCGGAGTGGACCCGGCGCCTGACCCGCGAGCTGGACACCTTCGCCGAGCAGAACGCGACGACCACACTGCCCGTCCCCATCGCGCTCAACCAGCCCCCGGAGCCGCTGCGGCTCGGCCCGTCCGACGACGCCGAGTGGGCGGCCTTCGCGGCGGGCACCGTACTCGCCGCGGCCACCGGTCCCCGGGACGGCCGCTCCCCCGGCCGCCGGATGCGGGCCGCCGTGGACAGCGCCTGGAACGCGCTGGCCGCCGAGGTCGCCGCTGCCGCCGCCCGCGCGCCCGAGGTCGAGTCGGCGGTGCTGCCACTGCGCGCCCGGATCTCGGTGCGGGCCGGGCTCGGCAACCTCGCCGCCGGGCTCCGCCCGCCCGCCACCGGCCACGACAACCCGCACTACTTCGACGACGCGGCGTGCGTACGGGCGGCCGTGCTCGCCGTCGTCCACCCCGGCGACCCGGTCGCGGCGGCGGCCCTCGCGGAGTTCGACGCCCGCTACACGCAGGACGGCGACGGGGTGCACGGGGCGCGGGCCATGGCCGCCGCGAGCGCCGAGGCGCTGGGCGGCGCGGACGTCGACACGGCGGTGAACGCCGCGCTCGACCAGCTCCCCGAGGGCACCGAGATCGCGCGCAACGCCGCCCACGCGGTCCGGATCGCCCGGGAGTTCGCCGGGGAGCGGGCCGGGGCGTTCGCCCTGGTCCCCGTGCTGGAGCATCAGATCGTGGACCACGTCTACAGCTACGGGATCGCCGCCGCCGAGACCGTCCCGGTCGCCCTCGCCCTGACCACCGCGGCCCGGGGCGACCTCGCGCAGGCGGTGCCCGCGGCGGCCTGCCTGTCCAGGGTGGCTGATTCGGCGCCCGCCCTGGCCGGGGCGCTGACCGGGGCCCTGGGATCGCTCGGCTCCGTACCCGACGGCTGGCGCGAGGCGTGCCGGACGCTGGCCGGGTGTGCGCTGCCCCGGTTCGCGGGCACGGATCTGATCGAACTCGCCGGGCTGCTGGCAGCCACGGAACCGGCACCCGGAGGTGGACAATTCGGGCATGACATCCACAGTGCCCCTGGCGCCCCCGACGTCCGCGTCCCCCACGACACCCACGCTCGATGACCGGATCGCGGGCGCCCTGCTCGGCGCCGCGGTCGGCGACGCGCTCGGCGGCCCGGTCGAGGGCCGCCCCCCGGAGCAGATCGTGGCGCGCCACGGCGGCCGGATCACCGGCGTCGTCGGCCCGTGGGACGGCGCCGACTGGCGCACCGCCCGCCCGATCGCCCCGTACCACAAGGGCGACGGGCACGTCACCGACGACACCTTGATGACCCATGCGCTGGTGCGGGTGTACGGGAAGGTGCGCGGCCATCTCGACGCGTACGCGGTGGCCGACCACCTCGTGCCGGAACTGATCGGCGAAACACGCTGGATTCCGGAGCTGGAGGCCGAGGCGCTGCCGCTCCAGCGGGTCTTCCTCGCCGAGAAGTGGATCGTGGCCCGGCTGCACTACGGGCACGTCGACCCGCGCGAGGCGGGCTGCGGAAACATCGTCAACTGCGGGGCGGCGATGTACATGGCGCCGGTCGGGCTGGTGAACGCCGCCCAGCCGCACGCCGCGTACGCCGAGGCGCTCGATGTGGCGGGCGCCCATCAGTCCAGTTACGGCCGGGAGGCGGCGGGCGTCTTCGCGGCGGCCGTCGCCGCGGCCTGCGCCCCCCGGGCGACGCCCGCCTCGGTCGTGGAAACCTGTCTGTCGCTGGCCAAGGACGGCACCCGGGCCGCGATCGAGGCCGTCTGCGAAACCGCCGCCCGCCACCAGGACTTCGAGGCCGCGCTCGCCCCGCTGCGTGAGGCCGTCGCCCCCTTCGACACCGTCGGTCCCGACTACCGCGCGCCCTCGCTCGGCGCCCGCCGCCCCTCACGGCTGCACGCCATCGAGGAACTCCCCATCGCGCTCGGCATGCTGCTCGTCGCGGGCGGGGACTACCGGCGGGCGGTGCTCGGTTCGGTCAACTACGGGCGCGACTGCGACTCGATCGCCACCATGAGCGGCGCGCTCGCGGGCGCCCTGCACGGCGAGCGGGCCGTCCCCGCCGACTGGGCGACGACGGTGGCCGAGGCCAGCCGCCTCGATCTGCGTGCCCCGGCCCGGACCCTGGCGGAGGTGGCCCGCGAGGTGTTCGCGCAGGACACCGACCGCCGCCGGGCCCACGAGGCCGCCTTCGCCACGCTGGCGGGCACCCCGTGACCACGGCGGTGCGCGTGACCTGGGTGCAGCCGGAGGACCTGGTGGGCCACGAGCTGCGGCAGGCCGCCGAGGACGGGCGCGACGCGCGCGACATCGCACGCCGGTGGTACGAGGCCGGCGGCTCCCCCGCCCCGGAGCGCGCGGGCGCCTCCGCCCCGGGCGCCCCGCCCGGACTGCGCGCGGTCGCCGAACGGCTGCTGGACGAACTCGCCCAGCTGGAATCCCCGCTGGCGGACGACGAACCGACCGGCCTGGACGCGATCCGGGCCGCCTGCCCGCAGTGGCCGCACCCCCGGACCTGGCAGGCGGCGGCCGGCCGGGAACGGCTGCACGCGGCCTGGCTGGGGCGCGCGGCCGGCTGTCTGCTGGGCAAACCCGTCGAGAAGCTGCCGCTCGAAGGCATCCGCGCCCTGGCCCGCGCCACCGGGAACTGGCCGCTGGACACCTGGTTCACCGCCCGGGGCCTGCCCGCGTCGCTGGCGGCCACCTACCCGTGGAACCGGCGCTCCGCCGCCACCTCGCTGGCCGAGAACATCGACGGGATGCCCGAGGACGACGACCTCAACCACCCGCTGCTCACCCTGCTGCTGCTCCAGCGGCACGGCCGGTCGTTCACCACCGCCGACCTGGCCCGGCTGTGGCTGGACGAGCTTCCGGCGGGGCGTACCTTCACCGCCGAGCGGATCGCGTACCGCAATCTGCTGGACGGGGTGGAGCCGCCGGACACCGCCCGCCACCGCAACCCGTTCCGGGAGTGGATCGGCGCCCGGATCCGCGCCGACATGCACGGCTGGACCCGGCCGGGCGACCCGGCGGGTGCGGCGGAGCAGGCGTACCGCGACGCGGTCCTCACCCACACCGGGAACGGCGTCTACGGGGCGATGTTCACGGCGGCGGCGCTGGCCGAGGCGGCCGCGGGCGAGACCGATGTGCACGGCTGCCTGGCCACCGGGCTGCGGGTGGTGCCGCCGCGCTCGCGGTACGCCCGCGCGGTGCGGGACGGCATCGCGGCGGCCCGCGCGGAACATGATTTCGATACGGTCGTCGACCACCTGCACGCGGTGTACGGCAGGTATCACTGGGTGCATGTGCTGCCCAACGCGGCCCTGCTGGCCGCCGCCCTCACCCATGCCGACGGCGACTTCACCGGTTCCGTCTGCAAGGCCGTCTCCGGCGGCTGGGACACCGATTCCAATGGCGCGACCGCCGGTTCGCTCGCCGGACTGCTCGCCGGGCGGCCCGACGCGCTGCCGGACCGGTGGACCACCCCGCTGAAGAACCGGCTCGCCACGTCCGTCCCCGGATTCGACTCGGCCGGCTTCGACACCCTGGCCGGCCTGACCCACCGGCTCACCCACGAGGAGGCACTCCGCCCATGACCAGAGTCGCGGTGCTCGGCAGCACCAATATGGATCTTGTGGCCTACGTCGACCGGGCCCCGGAGCGCGGGCAGACCGTCACCGGCCGGGAGTTCCGCACCATCCCCGGCGGCAAGGGCGCCAACCAGGCCGTCGCCGCGGCCCGCGCGGGCGGCGACGTGCTGATGATCGGCGCGGTCGGCGACGACGAGTACGGCGTACGGATGCGGGAGAGCCTGGAGCACTCCTGCGTCGACACCGATCTCCTGCACACCGCCGAGGGCCCCAGCGGCACCGCGCACATCGTGGTCGACGCCCAGGGCTCCAACGCGATCGTGGTCGTCCCCGGCGCCAACGGCACCGTCACCTCGCTCGGCCCCGGTGAGATCGCCGCCATCGCCGAGGCCGATCTGCTGCTGCTCCAGCTGGAGCTGCCGCTGTCGGCGGTGATCGAGGGCGCCAGGGCCGGTCACGCCCAGGGTGTACGGACCCTGCTCACCCCCTCCCCCGTGCGGAAACTGCCCGCCGAACTCCTCGACCACGTCGATCTGCTGATCCCCAACGAGCACGAGGCGGCCGAGCTGTCCGGCTACGAGGAGCCGCACGCGGCGGCGGAGATCCTGCTCTCCCAGGTCCCGGCGGTGCTCATCACGCTCGGCGCGAAGGGCTGCCTGTACGCGGCCCGGGGCAGCCGCACGATCCACTTCCCCGCCCCGGAGGTCATCGCCGTCGACACCACGGGCGCCGGGGACACCTTCGTCGGCACGCTCGCCGTGGCGCTCGGCGAGGGCCGTCCGGTGCCGCAGGCCATCGCCTGGGCCTCGGCGGCCGCCGCGCTCTGCGTGCAGAAACCGGGCGCCTCGGTCTCCATGCCGTACCGCAGCGAAATCGACGCCGCGTGAGCGCGCCGGGGGCGGCGCCGCTGACCGGGCTGCGCGTCGTCGATCTCGCCACGCTGTTCGCGGGCCCGCTCTGCGCCACGATGCTCGGCGACTTCGGCGCCGAGGTGATCAAGGTCGAGCACCCCACCCGCCCCGACCCCTCCCGGGGTCACGGGCCCGCGAAGGACGGCATCGGCCTGTGGTGGAAACTGCTCGGCCGCAACAAGCGGAACCTGACGCTGGACCTGTCCTGCCCGGACGGCCGCGATCTGCTGCTGCGGCTGGCCGGGAGCACCGATGTGATCATCGAGAACTTCCGGCCGGGCACGCTGGAACGCTGGGGCCTCGGCCCGGAGGAACTGCACGCCGTCAACCCACGGCTGGTGCTGGTCCGTGTCACGGGCTTCGGCCAGTTCGGCCCTTACGCCCACCGGCCCGGCTTCGGGACCCTCGCCGAGGCGATGAGCGGCTTCGCGGCGATCACCGGTGAGCCGGACGGGCCGCCGACGCTGCCGCCGTTCGGGCTGGCCGATTCGATCGCGGCGCTCGCCACGGCGTACGCGGTGATGGCGGCGCTGGCCGGCCGCGACCGCACCGGCGAGGGGCAGGTGGTCGACATGGCGATCATCGAGCCGATCCTGACCGTGCTCGGCCCTCAGCCGCTCTGGTACGACCAGCTCGGTTACGTACAGCCGCGCACTGGCAACCGCTCGCGCAACAACGCCCCCCGCAACACCTACCGCACATCGGACGGCCAGTGGGTAGCCGTCTCCACCTCCGCGCAGTCCGTCGCGGAACGGGTGATGCGCCTGGTCGGGCGGGCGGAGCTGATCGACGAGCCGTGGTTCGCCTCCGGCACCACCCGCGCGGAGCACAGCGACGAGCTGGACGAGGCCGTCGGCCACTGGATCGCCCGGCACACCCGGGACGAGGCCCTGTCCGCGTTCGAGAAGGCGGAGGCAGCCATCGCACCCGTCCACGACATCCGGGACGTGATGGAGGACCCGCAGTACCGCGCTCTGGACTCCGTCACCGAGGTGGACGACCCGGAGCTGGGCCCGCTGCGGATGCAGAACGTCCTCTTCCGGCTCTCCCGGACCCCGGGGGCGATCCGCTGGACGGGCCGCCCGCACGGGGCCGACACCGAGGAGATCCTCACCGAGCTGGGGCTGAGCGGCCCGGAGATCTCGGCGCTGCGGGCGGAGCGGGTGCTGTGAGCGCGGCGGCCCCGCTCACCCTGCTGTACGTGCCCGGGGACCGGGCGGACGTGATCCGCAAGGCGGCCGTCTCGGGGGCGGACGTGGTGATCGTGGACCTGGAGGACGCGGTCGCCCCCGACCGCAAGGAGTACGCGCGCTCGGCGACGGTGGAACTCCTCTCCGACCCGCCCTCCGCCACGGCGGCGCCGGTCCATGTCCGGGTCAACGACGAGGCGGACGTGCTGGCCCTGGCGGGGCTGCCGGGGCTCGGCGGGCTGCGGCTGCCGAAGATCACCCACGCCGCGTCCGTCCACCACATCGCGGCGCTGGCCCCCGGGGTCGCCCTCTGCCCGCTGCTGGAGTCCGCCCTCGGCATCGAGCACGCCTACTCGGTGGCCTCCGCCCACCCCCAGGTCCACGCGGTCGCCCTGGGCGAGGCGGACCTGAGGGCCGATCTGGGCGTACGGGAGGACGCGGGGCTCGACTGGTCGCGCAGCCGGGTGGTGGTCGCCGCCCGTGCGGCCGGCCTGGCACCGCCGGCCCAGTCGGTCTTCCCGGACATCCGGGACCTGGACGGCCTGTGGTCCTCGTGCGCCCACGGCCGGGCGCTGGGCTTCCTGGGCCGGGCGGCGATCCACCCCCGGCAGCTCCCTGTGATCGAACGGGCGTTCCGGCCGACCCCGCAAGAGGTCGAAGCGGCCTGGCACGTCGTGGAGGCGGCCCGCGACCAGGCAGGAGCCCAGGCCCTCCCGGACGGCCGCTTCGTGGACGCGGCGGTGGTCGCACAAGCGCAACGCACGCTCGCCCTGGCCGAGCGCGAGCGGTGACCCGGCGCCCCGCCTGACCGCTTTGTCCGCGATCGCCGGACGGGCTGGATAGGGGTGAGGGGCCGCCGAGAATCTCGGCGGCCCCTCACCCGGTTGTCGCGCGACGTCAGCCCTTGGCCGCCTCGGCAGCCCCATCCGCCTTCGGCGCATCCGCGTCCGCATCCGCATCCGCGTCCACGGCCTCATCGGAGGTCCCAGAGGCCTCGCCCTCGGGCTCGTCCGACGACTCCGACGCCTCCAGCGCCCCGGGTTCGACGATCTCCTCGCGCCCCGGCCGGATCTTCGCCGAGACCACGATGTACGCGACCGCCAGGACGAACACGATCAGCGCGGTCCACACGTTCAGCCGCAGGCCCAGGATGTGGTGGGCCTCGTCCACCCGCATGTACTCGATCCACGCGCGCCCGGCGCAGTACGCCGCGACGTACAGCGCGAACGCCCGCCCGTGTCCGAGCTTGAAGCGGCGGTCGGCCCAGATGACGAGGAGCGCCACACCGACGCACCACAGCGACTCGTACAGGAAGGTCGGGTGGTAGGTGCCGGCCACCCGGTTCGGGCCTTCGCTGATCTTCAGCGCCCACGGGACGTCGGTCTGCCGGCCGTACAGCTCCTGGTTGAACCAGTTGCCCCAGCGGCCGCAGGCCTGGGCGAGGGCGATGCCGGGGGCGAGCGCGTCGGCCCAGGCGGGCAGCGGGATCCCGCGGCGGCGGCAGCCGATCCAGGCACCGACCGCGCCCAGCGCGATCGCACCCCAGATACCGAGGCCGCCCTGCCAGATCTTGAAGGCGTCGACCCAGTTCTCACCGTCGCTGAAGTACAGCTGGTAATCGGTGATGACGTGGTAGAGCCGGCCGCCGACAAGCCCGAAGGGCACCGCCCAGACGGCGATGTCGGCGACAGTGCCGGCGGTGCCTCCTCGGGCGACCCAGCGCTTGTTGCCGAACCAGACGGCGACGAAGACACCGATGATGATGCAGAACGCGTAGCCGCGGAGCGGGATCGGTCCGAGATCGATCACGCCGGTCGACGGGCTGGGAATGTAGGCAAGGTTCATGACAGCATCGACGCTACCTTGCCGGGCGGGAGGTACGGCAACCCGCCCGGCAACGTCTGGGTAACGAGCGGGTCATCGATTCCCCCGACCGGCCCTGGGGCCTGTCGTCACATTCCCGTCGTTCGCCCGGAGGGCGGCAGACGGGAATGTGACGACAGGCCCTACGGCGTGGGCGTCGCGGTGCCCGGTTTCTTGCCCTTGTTGGCCTCGGCGACCCACTTCTTCAGGTTGGCCACGGAGATCGCCTCGTCGCCGTTCTTCGGGAAGACCGACTTCCCGTTGAGCAGCACGGTCGGGGTGCCCTGGAAGCCGCCGTCGCGGAAGGCCTGGTTCGACTTCTCGACCCAGGAGTCGTGCTTGCCGTCCTCGACGCAGCTGCGGAATCCGGGCGTGTCGAGCCCGTCGACCTTCTTGGCGAGCTTGATCAGCTCGGCGTTGTCACCGAAGGTGTCCTCGGTCTCCTGCGGCTGGTTGCGGTACAGCACGTCGTGGTAGGCGGAGAACTTGCCGGCGTCCTGCGCGCAGGCCGCGGCGTTGGCCGCCTTGAGGGAGCCGCTGCCGCCCATGTTGCCGTCGATGATCGTGGCCAGGTGGTAGTCGACCTTGATCTGGCCGTCCTGCTCCAGCTCGTGGAGCGTGTCGCGGAACGCGTTCTCGAACTGGGCGCAGACCGGGCAGCGGAAGTCCTCCCAGATGGTGAGGGTGGACGGGGCGTCGTCCGCGCCGACCCGGATCGCCAGGGCGTCCTTGCCGGTCGCGCCCGAAGGCGCCACGGCCGGGCCGGACGCCTTGGACTTGTCGCCCTTGCCGTCGGTATTGGCCGCGATCACGCCGATGACGGCGGCCAGTCCCAGCACCCCCACCACGGCGGTGGACACGATCAGCGTCCGGCGGCGGCGGTCTCGCGCCCTCGCCTCCTCGCGCTGCTGGATCAGCCGGTCTCGCGCGGCCCTCTTGCCTTGCTGGTTCTTCTCGCTCACAACCGCAGCAACGACCCGGGGAGGCACTCGCGTGCCTCCCCGGGCCGAGGTCCACCCGTTCGGATGACGCCCGGTGTCAGCGCTTTCGAACACCTTCGGCGAGGTCGGCCGCCAGCGAACGGACGGCGGCGAGGCCCGCCGCCTCGTCGGGGGCGTCCAGCATCCGCTTCACGAAGGCCGATCCGACGATGACGCCGTCGGCGAAGCCGGCGACCTCCGCGGCCTGGGCCGCGTCGGATACGCCGAGGCCGACACAGACCGGCAGCTCGGTCGTGGCGCGGGTGCGCCGCACCAGGTCCTGGGCCTGGGCGCCGACCGAGGCGCGGGTGCCGGTGACGCCCATCAGGGAGGCCGCGTAGACGAAGCCGGAGCCGGCCTCAGTGATGGTGGCGATCCGCTCGTCCCTGCTGCTGGGAGCGACGACGAAGACGGTGGCCAGACCGTGCCGCTCGGCGTGCTCGCGCCACAGCGCGGACTCCTGGACCGGCAGGTCGGGCAGGATGCACCCGGCGCCGCCCGCGGCGGCGAGCTCGGCGGTGAAGCGCTCGACGCCGTACCGGTCGATCGGGTTCCAGTACGTCATGACGAGGATCGGTGCCCCGGTCGCCTCGTACGCCTCGCGCACCGTGCGCATCACGTCGGCGATCTTCACGCCGCCGCGCAGCGCGATGTCGTCGGCGGTCTGGATGACCGGGCCGTCGAGCACGGGGTCGCTGTGCGGCAGCCCCACCTCGACGACGTCGGCGCCGCCCGCGACGACCGCCTTGACGGCCTCGATGCCGCCGTCCACGGTCGGGAAGCCGGCCGGCAGGTACGCGATCAGCGCGGCCCGGTCCTCGGCGCGCGCGGTGGCGAGCGTGGTGCTCAGCAGTTCGGTGTTGCCGCTCACTGGACGTCCCCCTCGATCTCCGCGTTCGCACCGGCGGCGTCCGCCTCGACGGCCGCGTCCGTCTCGTACAGCCCGAAGTAGCGGGCCGCCGTGTCCATGTCCTTGTCGCCCCGGCCGGAGAGGTTGACCAGGATCAGCCCGTCCCTGCCCAGCTCCTTGCCGACCTCCAGGGCCCCGGCCAGCGCGTGCGCGCTCTCGATGGCCGGGATGATGCCCTCGGTACGGGAGAGCAGGCGCAGCGCCTGCATGGCCGCGTCGTCGGTGACCGCGCGGTACTCGCCCCGGCCGGTGTCCTTCAGGTACGCGTGCTCGGGGCCGATGCCCGGGTAGTCCAGGCCCGCCGAGATGGAGTAGGGCTCGGTGATCTGGCCCTCCTCGTCCTGGAGGACGTAGCTGCGCGAGCCGTGCAGGATGCCGGGCTCGCCCGCGGTGAGGGTCGCCGCGTGCTCCCCGGTCTCCACGCCGTGGCCCGCGGGCTCGCAGCCGATGAGGCGGACGTCGCTGTCGGGGACGAAGGCGTGGAAGAGGCCGATGGCGTTGGAGCCGCCGCCGACGCAGGCCACGGCGGCGTCCGGCAGCCGGCCGGCCCGCTCCAGGATCTGCCGCCTGGCCTCGACGCCGATGACGCGGTGGAAGTCGCGGACCATCGCCGGGAAGGGGTGCGGGCCCGCGACCGTACCGAAGAGGTAGTGGGTGCGGTCCACGTTGGCGACCCAGTCGCGGAACGCCTCGTTGATGGCGTCCTTCAGGGTGCGGGAGCCGGACTTCACGGCGATGACCTCGGCGCCCAGCATCCGCATCCGCGCCACGTTCAGCGCCTGGCGCTCGGTGTCGATCTCGCCCATGTAGATCGTGCAGTCGAGGCCGAAGAGGGCGCAGGCGGTGGCGGTGGCCACGCCGTGCTGGCCGGCGCCGGTCTCGGCGATGACCCGGGTCTTGCCCATGCGCCGGGTCAGCAGGGCCTGCCCCAGCACGTTGTTGATCTTGTGGGAGCCGGTGTGGTTGAGGTCCTCGCGCTTGAGGAAGACGCGGGCGCCGCCCGCGTGCTCGGCGAAGCGCGACACCTCGGTGAGGGCGCTGGGGCGGCCGGTGTAGTGGACCATCAGCTCGCCCAGCTCGGCCGCGAAGGCGGGGTCGGCCTTGGCCTTCTCGTACTCGTCGGCGACCTCGTCCACGGCGGCGACGAGCGCCTCGGGGATGAACTTTCCGCCGTAGGCGCCGAAGTATCCCTCGGCGCTGGGGATCAGACCCTCGGGGTCCGGGATGAAGAATTCGGACAACATCGTGGAGTTGCTCCTCGTCATGGCATGGCTGGTTGCAGCGTGTGCGCCGTGAGCGGAGCGCCGCCTCGGCCCGGGGCCGGGGCGGATGCGGGCGCGCGGAACCCGGCCCTGGTGGGCCGGGGTGTCACGGCGGCCGGGGCTCGCTCTACTGCGCGGACCCCGTGCGCCATCGCATGCCGTTGACCTGACCGGGCTCGTCGCCGATCACGTACCGCACCCGCCGGCCGTGCACACGGCGTGCCGGGGCCCGGCAGCCGCGGTGCCACGACGGCAGTGCGCAGCGCATCGGCTCGGGGTGCGGGAGGGACATGGCGCGGCTCAGCTCCGGCCGTGGCGCAGGGCCGGGTGGGCGCCGGCGGCGACCAGGTCGGCTACGGCGGTGCGCGGGTCGCGGCCGGTGACCAGGGACTCGCCGACGAGCACGGCGTCCGCGCCGGCGTTGGCGTAGGCGATGAGGTCGTGCGGGCCGCGGACGCCGGACTCGGCGACCTTGACGATGTGGTCGGGGATCTCGGGGGCGACGCGCTCGAAGGTGGAGCGGTCGACCTTGAGGTCCTTCAGGTTGCGCGCGTTGACGCCGATGATCCTGGCGCCCGCCTCCACGGCACGCTCGGCCTCCTCCTCGTCGTGCGCCTCGACCAGCGGCGTCAGGCCGATGGACTCGGCGCGCTCGATCAGGGAGACCAGCGCCTCCTGTTCGAGGGCGGCGACGATCAGCAGCACGAGGTCGGCACCGTAGGCGCGGGCCTCCCACAGCTGGTACGAGGTGACGATGAAGTCCTTGCGCAGGATCGGGATGTCGACCTTGGCGCGGACGGCCTCCAGGTCGGCCAGCGAGCCGCCGAAGCGGCGCTCCTCGGTGAGGACGGAGATGACGGAGGCCCCGCCGGCCTCGTAGTCCGCGGCGAGCGCGGCCGGGTCGGCGATGGCGGCGAGCGCGCCCTTGGAGGGGCTGGAGCGCTTGACCTCGCAGATGACCGTCACGCCCTCGCCGCGCAGGGCGGCGACGCCGTCCTTGGCCTGGGGGGCGCGGGCGGCGCGTTCCTTGAGCTCGTCGAGGCCGACGCGCGCCTGCCGCTCCGCAAGGTCGGCGCGGACGCCGTCGATGATCTCGTCGAGCACACTCACGCGAGCGGCCCCCTTCCGGAACGGTGACAACGGAACGTACAGGCCACAGGATCAGCCACTCAGATGGTATCCGCAGGAGGCCGCTGGGCCCGCATCCGGCCACCGCCTGTCCCACAACCTGGGCATTCAGGGAGCGATCGCCGACCCGAACGGCAGATTCCGGACGACGGTGAAGATCAGCAGTACGGCTCCGATCCCCCACCAGTGGACCGGCCTCAGAGCGAACCGCCAGGGCCTCCCGGCCGCCTCGCGGACCATCCACACCGCCCAGAGCACGGCGAAGAGCCCGTACCCGACGACGGCCAGGGCATTGGAGCCGAAGGCGGCCGCCAGGTCTCCGTGGGCGAAGGCGTGGGCGCTGCGCAGTCCGCCGCAGCCGGGGCAGTAGATGCCGGTGAGCCGCAGCAGCGGGCAGACGGGGTAGTGGCCCGGCTGGTTCGGGTCGACCGTCGCCACGTAGCCGAAGGCACCGACGACGGCGGCCAGGACGCCCACCGGGGTGGCGATCCGGCGCAGCCGGGAGGAGCCGCCGGGCGCGGCGGGGAAGAGCGGCGGGGGGCCCGCCGGGGGGCCGGGGGCGGGCGGCGGTCCGGCGTCCACCGGCAGGGGGGCCCGGTCGGGTGGTACCGGGGCGGGGGTAGGCGATGCGTCCACCCGGTGATTGTCGCCCCTGACGCGCGAAGGCGCAGCCCCGGCCGGGGCCGCGCCTCGTATGCGCGGGTCGCGCGGGGTCAGGAGGTCTGCGCGTGGCCGGCGCGGGCCCTGGCGGCGGCCAGGTCGGCCGACTCCTTCGGCATGCCGAGTCCCGCGACCTTCATCGCGAGGCCGACGACACCACCGATGAGGACGACGCCCATGCCGGCCCAGAAGCCGAGCGGGTTGGCCGCGACCATGAAGACGCCCGCGACGCAGAAGCCGATGAAGGCGATGATGACACCGGTCCAGGCGGCCGGGGTGTGTCCGTGGCTGCTGCCCGCCATGAGTTGCTCCTCGTTGGTGTTGCGCTGTTGGAATCGCTCGGGTGGCTGTACGCACGGCCGGTGCCGCTGTGGGTGCCGCTGTGCTGTGAGCTCACGGCCATTGTCCCGTACGTGCGGGTAGGACGTGAGCTGGGGGGTCATGCCTCGCGCGTCGGGTCCTCGCCGCGGTCCAGGGCCTTCCACAGGTCCTCGGGCCGGTCCGGGTCCGGGGCCCTGGGGGCCTTGCGGGGGCGGGGGCTGCCGTCGCGCTCGTAGCGTCCCGACATCGTGGGCCAGCGGCTGCCGTAGCGCAGGGCGAGCAGCCCGGCGAGCAGGATCAGCAGGCCGCCCGCCGCCGTGACGTAGGGCCAGGCGGTGTGGGTGAGGGCGGTGATGGTCGCGGAGCTGTCGCCGCTGGTCTGCGCGGCCTTCTCGTCGAGCGCCCCGCTGTCGGAAGCGCCGAGGAAGGCGCTCAGCGCGGCGCCGAGCCCGCTGAGCGCGAGCAGTCCCGCCACCACGCGCCGGCCGGCGGCGCGCACGGCGAAGACGGCGACGAGGGCGGCCAGGCCCACGATGGCGAGGGCGGCGGGCAGTCCGGTGACGTCCTGGCCGTCGGCGCTCAGGGGCAGGGTGCCGCCGCCGACCTGGGCCTTGCCCTCGGCCCAGGTCTGCCCGGAGGCGAGCAGGACGACGGTCGCGCCGGCCGCGCCGAGGAGCAGGCCGGCGGCCAGGCTGCGGCGGTTTCCCGCGCTGTCGGGCGCGGCGGCGGCTTCGGCACGTGGCTGGGGTACGGGGACAGCACTCACGTACTCCACTATCCCTTACCGGCCCGCGGCGGCCCACCGCGCCCCTCGCCGTGGGCCGGGGCCCGGCTCAGGCGGCGCCGAGGCGGTTGGCGGTGTGGACGGCGCGGAGCACCGCCGCCGCCTTGTTGCGGCACTCGTTGTCCTCGGCGACCGGGTCGGAGTCGGCGACGACGCCCGCCCCGGCCTGGACGTAGGCGGTGCCGTCGCGCAGCAGGGCGGTGCGGATGGCGATGGCGGTGTCGGAGTCCCCGGCGAAGTCGAGGTAGCCGACGCAGCCGCCGTACAGGCCGCGGCGGGTGGGTTCCAGCTCCTCGATGATCTGGAGGGCGCGGGGCTTGGGGGCGCCGGAGAGGGTGCCGGCGGGGAAGCAGGCGGTCAGCACGTCGAAGGCCGTGCGGCCCTCGGCGACGCGGCCGGTGACGGTGGAGACGATGTGCATCACGTGCGAGTAGCGCTCGATGGACATGAAGTCGACCACCTCGACGCTGCCCGGTTCGCAGACCCGGCCCAGGTCGTTGCGCCCGAGGTCGACGAGCATCAGGTGCTCGGCGCGCTCCTTGGGGTCGGCGAGGAGTTCGTCGGCGAGCGCCTGGTCCTCCTGCGGGGTGGCGCCGCGGTGCCGGGTGCCGGCGATGGGGTGGACCATCGCCCGGCCGTCCTCGACCTTGACGAGTGCCTCGGGGCTGGATCCGGCGACGTCGAAGCCGTCGAACCGGAAGAGGTACATGTACGGCGAGGGGTTGGTGGCGCGCAGGACCCGGTAGACGTCGAGGGCGCTCGCCGTGCAGGGCGTCTCGAAGCGCTGGGAGGGCACGACCTGGAAGGCCTCGCCGGCCCGGATGCGCTCCTTCACGTCCTCGACGGCGTCCTGGTAGGCCTTGCCGCCCCAGAGCGCGGTGTACGGGGGCAGCTCGGAGGCGGGCAGGGCGGCGGGGGCGTTCTCCACGGGGCGGCGCAGGTCCCGCTCCATCGCGTCGAGCCGGGCGACCGCGTCGCCGTACGCCTCGTCGACGCCGGTGGCCAGGTCGTTGTGGTTGATGGCGTTGGCGATGAGCAGGACGCTGCCGTCCCAGTGGTCCAGGACCGCGAGGTCGGAGGTGAGCAGCATGGTCAGCTCGGGCAGCTTCAGGTCGTCGCCGCCGCTGTCGCCGATCTTCTCCAGGCGTCGCACGATGTCGTAGCCGAGGTAGCCGACCATGCCGCCGGTGAAGGGCGGGAGGCCGGGTTCCTGGTCGTGCGGGGTGTGCAGGGTCTCGATGGTGGCGCGCAGGGCCTGGAGCGGGTCGCCGTCGACGGGGACGCCGACGGGCGGGGTGCCGAGCCAGTGGGCCTCGCCGTCGCGGGTGGTGAGAGTCGCGGCGCTGCGTACGCCGATGAAGGAGTAGCGCGACCAGGTGCGGCCGTTCTCCGCGGATTCGAGGAGGAAGGTGCCGGTGCGTTCGCCCGCGAGCTTGCGGTAGAGACCGACCGGGGTGTCGCCGTCCGCGAGGAGGCGGCGGGTGACGGGGATGACGCGCCGGTCGACGGCCAGCTTGCGGAACGTGTCGAGGTCCATGGCGGCAGACCCTACTGTCCGAGCAGGACGTCGGCGTCGAAGCAGGTGCGGTCACCCGTGTGGCAGGCGGCGCCCGTCTGGTCGACCTTGACGAGGACGGTGTCGGCGTCGCAGTCCAGGGCGACGGACCTGACCTGCTGGATGTGGCCCGAGGTGTCGCCCTTGACCCAGTACTCCTGGCGGCTGCGCGACCAGTAGGTGCAGCGGCCGGTGGTGAGGGTGCGGTGCAGCGCCTCGTCGTCCATCCAGCCCAGCATCAGTACCTCGCCGGTGTCGTACTGCTGGGCGATGGCCGGGACCAGTCCGTCGGCGCCGCGCTTGAGGCGGGCGGCGATGGCGGGATCGAGGGCGCTGGCGGGGCGGGGGGTGCCGGGCGTGGGCGTGCTGGTCATGCGCCCATTGTGCCGTGGTGGCGCGGGGCGTCCCGGCGTGCGTCCACTGGGCGGACGGGGGACGGCGGCCGTACGCTGGCGGGCATGTCGACCCATGCGAAGCGCGAACGACTTCTGCTCGCCGACCTGTTGGAGGCGGCGGGCCCGCAGGCCCCGACCCTCTGCCACGGCTGGACGGCCCGTGATCTCGCGGCCCATGTGGTGGTGCGGGAGCGACGGCCGGACGCGGCGGCCGGGCTGGTCGTCGGACCGCTGCGGAACCGGCGTGACCGGGTCATGGCCGAGTTCACCGCGAAGCCGTACGAGGAACTGATCCAGCTCATCCGTACGGGTCCGCCGCGGATGTCCCCGTTCGGGCTGAAGCAGCTGGACGAGGCGGCGAACACGGTGGAGTTCTACATCCACGCCGAGGACGTGCGCCGGGCCCAGCCCGACTGGTCGGCGCGGGAGCTGGACCCGGTCTTCGCCGATGTCCTGTGGTCGCGTACGGAGAAGGCGGCCCGGATGCTGGGCCGCAAGGCGCCGGTGGGTCTGGTCCTGCGCCGCCCGGACGGGCAGACCGCGGTGGCGCACCGGGGCACGCCGGTGGTGACGGTGACCGGTGAGCCGGGCGAGCTGCTGCTGTTCGCGTTCGGGCGGCAGGAGGCGGCGCGGGTGGAGCTGGAGGGTGAGCCGGACGCGATCGGCCGGGTGACGACGGCGAAGCTGGGCATGTGACCCGCCCGCGCCTCGTACGCGGTGCCCGGCGCGGGAGTCGTACGTACGTGCGCCCGGTTCAGCGCGGGAGTTCGGCGCGGCGCAGTGGGGTGAGGACGAGGCCGGTGAGGGCGCCGGCCGCGCATGTCCCGGCGCTGGTGACGAAGACGGGACCGGTGCCCCACAGGGCGACGGCGGCTCCGGTGACGGGGTAGCTGAGCGGTGCGAGGGCGTGGGTGAAGAGCGTGGAGACCGAGGTGACCCGGCCGAGGTAGGCGGGGTCGGCCGCGGTCTGGATCAGCGCGCCGCACAGGGCGCCGCCGAGTCCCGCGAAGAGTCCGATGAGGACGGCGACCCCCGCGGCGAGGGGCAGGGAGGGTGCGTACGCCAGGGCGCCGATGGCGACCGCGCCGATCAGCACGGTGACGCACATGGTGAGCCCGGCCCTGGGTGCCCGGCCGCGCACGGTGAGGAGCAGTGCGGAGGCGCCCGCGCCGACGCCGAAGGCGGCGACGATCCAGCCCATGCCCGAGGCGCCCCAGCCGCGTTCGTCGCTGAGCAGGATCAGGCCGAGGTTGAGGGGGCCGACGAAGCCCAGTTCGCTGAGGGCGACGACGAGCATGACGGGGCCGAGCAGCGGGTGGCGGCAGATGTACCGCAGCCCGTCGGCCAGTTCGCGCCGGGCGGTGCCGGCGGGTTCTGCCGCGTCTTGTTCGGGCAGCGGGCTCATCCGTACGGCCAGCAGGAGGGGCAGCGAGACGGCGAAGAGCACGCCGGCCGCGCCGAAGGCGAGGACCGGTCCGCCGAGGGCCACGGCCGCGCCGCCGAGCGGGGCGCCGACGACGTTGGCGGTGCGGGCGGCGAGGCCGCGCATGCCCTGGACGCGGGCGAGCTGGGAGGCGGCGGTGATCCTGGGCGGCAGGGCGCCGACGGCGGGCAGGAAGAGGGCGTCGACCGCGCCGAAGACAAGCGCGACGGCGACCAGCATCCACACCGTGGGCGAGGTGAGGAGCAGGGTGCCGGCCAGGCCGAGGATGACGAGGCAGCGCGCGGTGTCGCTCGCGACGACCACGCGGCGCGGCCCGAGCCGGTCGGCGAGCACTCCCCCGCCCAGCAGCAGCACGGCCCGGGGTATGGAGCCCACGGCGAGCACCAGGCCGGTCTGCGAGGCGGTGCCGGTGCGGGTGGCGGCCCAGGCGAGGGCCATGTAGTAGACGCTGTCGCCGACCATGGACGCGGTGTACGCGCCGAGCCAGCGCAGGACGTTGCCGTCGCGGTGGGCCGGGCGGCCGGGTGCCTCGTCGAAGACGGGCAGGGTGGCGGTCACGGGATCGTCCTCTCGGGTCACCGGGTCAGGTCCGGAACGGGAAGCCGTACAGGTGCAGGGCGACGTTCTCGCGGTTCTCGGTGTCCCCGGCCTCCTCGCGGGTGCGGCCCTGTGCCTCGTACCGCTTGACGAGCGCGTCCATCTCGCGTTCGAGGGCGGCGAGCTCCTCGGGGTTCAGCCGGGCCAGGTATTCCGAGCCGAAGGAGGCCCTGCGCCACTCGGGTGCCCAGCCGGGGGTCGCGTCGAGGTGGCGGCGGTACATGTCGACGTGCTGTTCGAAGGAGAGCCGGCTGACGGCGGCGTGCGTGGCGACCTTCTCGGGGGCGTCGCGGAAGTCCTCGTCGTAAAAGCGCAGCCCCTTGGACGCGGGCTGCCACCAGCGCTCACGGGCATCGCTCCCCTGCCCCTCGGCCTCCTCGATCAGGCCGTGCTCGGCGAGCTTGCGCAGGTGGTAGCTGACGAGCGAGACCGCTTCGTCGACCTGCTCGGCGAGCTGGGAGGCGGTGGCCTGCCGGGCGATGTACAGCGCCCGGTAGAGCTTCATCCGCAGGGGGTGCCCGAACGCCTTGAGGGTGCCGAGGTCGGAGACCCGGCGTGATTCGTCGCTTGCCATGCCCCGACCGTAGATAGGAAAGGAAAGTTGCGCAATATCTATTGCGCAATAAAAGTTGCACGCCTGCTTCCGGGGCGCTGCGCGGTGACAGGGCGCGGGGGCGGGGACTGTGCGGGGGCACAGGCGGGGGCGCGGGCGCGGCGAGCGGGGGGGGGCGCGGCCAGCGGGCGCGGGCGCACACCCGCCTGACCACGCCCCCGCAGCGGGGACCGGCCACGGCTCCCCGGCGCGAGCCCGCGCCGCCCAGGGCCCGTCTTCAGCCGGGGAGCAGGCGCCGGGCCGCCAGGGCCAGGGAGACCTCGACCGCGTCGGACGGGCGGGTCAGGCAGCGGCCGGTCAGCTGCTCGAAGCGGCGGAGCCGGTTCAGGACGGTGTTGCGGTGGCAGTAGAGGCGGGCGCCCGCCCGGGGGGCCGAGCCGTCGCAGTCGAACCACGCCGTGAGCGTGTCGATGAGCACGTCCCGGTCGGCCGGGTCCAGCCGGTCCAGGGGCCCCAGCACCCGGTGGGCGAGGGCCGTGCCGAGTCCCGGGGACGAGACGACCAGGGCGGCGGGCAGTTGCTGGTCGAGCAGGACCACCCCGCCGTCCGCCGGGCAGGCCCGCAGGGCGGTCTCCGCGAGCCGCCGGGCGTCCCCGACCGCCGCGAGGCCGTCGACGGCCGAGCTGATGCCGACCCGGGCCCCGGGCGGTACGCGCAACTCCGCGGCGAGCGCGAGGAGCGCCCCGTCCCCGGCGTCCACCGCTTCCGCCCGCTCGGGCTCCCCGGGCACGGCGGGTTCGTCCGCACCCGGGTCCGCGTCCCCGCCCCGGCCCAGCGGCAGGATGGCGAACTCCGCCTCCGGGCCCGCGTGCCAGAGCGCGTCCGGGCCCGCGGGCAGTTCCAGGCGCGGATGGATGGCGCCGTACGGGGAGCGGCGGGCGTCGACGAAGGCGAGGACCGCGTACCGGCCGTCCTCCGGCAGCCCGAGCACGGCGGCGGTGTCCGGGAGGTCGGCGATCTGCGCGGTGCCGTCCAGCAGGGCGGCCGTCATCAGGCGCTGGCGGTTCTCCCGGCGCCAGGCCAGCCGGCGCTCGGCCCGCCGGTAGGCGTCGGCGACGACACCGCAGTGCTCGTCCACGAAGTTCCAGACGTCCGCGGCGACATGGACGAGCAGCCGGACGTCCTCGGGGTGGCGGCGCGCGGTCTCGTCCACCAGGTCCTGCCAGACCATCGCCCCGCCCATCCGGAACGCGTGCAGGACCGCGTCCAGCGGCACCCCCTGCTCCGCCCGGACCTCGCCGATCCGCCGGGAGGTGCGGTGTGCGGCGTCCCGGAACTCGCGGGGCTGGATCAGCGAGCCGACGTTGTGCCGCAGCGACTGGTGCACCTCCTGCCAGATCTCCGCCGGGTCGGCCTCGATCGCCGCGCGGTAGCCGGGCTCCCGCTCGCGCAGCGCCTCCACCATCCGGTCCGTCAGCTCCGGCAGCGCCGCGACCAGCACCCGGGCGGCCCGGTGCAGTACGGCGACCGCCTCGCGGTCGGCCAGCGAACGGAAGCGGCGCGGGACCGGGGCGACGGGCGGCGGCGCGTGCAGCGCCCTGACCCGTGAACGTACGACCTGTGGCATGGCGGCCTCCACCGGGATTCGGCCGGCTCGGTCAACGGCCGGCTCCGGTTCGCCCTGCCCAGCACGAGGCACGGGCGCACCGAATGATCCTGACGCCCGCAGAATGACATACCGCCCAGTCGGTACCTAGGGGTCTGCGTCCTCCTTCTCATCACGGTCCTGCAACCTCGCCGCTCCGGACCCGCCCCGAAGCGGCCCCGGACCGCCCCCGCAGCGGTCCGGGGCCTGGTTTCTACCGCCTCCCGTCCAGCAGCCTGGCCAGCTCCGTCCGGGAGCGCACCCCCAGCGCGGCGAACACGTTGCGCAGATGGTGGTCGACGGTCCGCGTGCTCACCGAGAGCCGCAGCGCCACCTCCCGGTTGGTGGCCCCTTCCCCGACGCACCGGGCGATCCGCTGCTGCTGCGGGGTCAGAGCGGCCAGCGGATCGGCGCCCCGGGCCGGGTCCGGCGCTTCCACCGACTCCCCGGCGGCCCGCAGTTCACCGCTGGTCCGGTCCGCCCAGGCCCGCGCGCCGCAGCGTTCGAACGCCACCAGCGCGTCCCGCAACGGCTCCCGGGCCTCCCGGGTGCGGCGGCGCCTGCGCAGCCAGGAGCCGAACAGGAGGCGGGTGCGGGCGTGTTCGAAGTCGCCGCCCGCCCGGTCGTGGTGGGCGAGCGCCTCCTCGTACCGCCCGGCCACCTCGCCCGGCGGCGCCAGCAGGGCCCGGCAGCGGGCCAGTTGGGCGGGTACCTGGGGGTCCGTGGTGCGGGTGGCCCACACGGCGAACTCCCCCACCGCGTCGGCCACCGGATCCACGGCCCTCCCCCGGCGCGCCCGCCCGGCCCGCACCGACGCCTCCACGTAGCAGGGGACGGCGAGCATCCTGGTGGCGAAGTGGCCGCGCCCCGGCCCCGGCCGCACCAGCGGGTCGAGCCGGGTCGCCGCCTCGGCCGAGCGCCCCGCCGCCAGATCGGCGCGGGCCTGCGCCCAGGTGGCCAGGGTCGCGGCCTGGACGAGCCCGTGCGGTGCCGCGCCCGCCAGGGCGGCGTCGGCGTGCGCGGCGCACTCCCGCGCCCCGCCCTCCACCGACGCGGCGAGGGCCAGCACGGCGTGCAGATGGGCGGCGGCGTTGGGCTGTCCGCAGCGGCGGGCCGCGCGCAGGCCGTCCAGCGCGTGGGCGCGGGCGCGGGCATGGCGTCCGGCGCGCAGTTCCGCGTAGGCCAGGTGTTCCAGGGCCTGCGGCAGCAGCGCGTCGGCGCCGCTCGCGCGCACGGCGGCCAGCGCGCGGACCCCGGCCCGGCAGGCGGCGTCGAGATCGCCGAGCACCAGCCCCGCCGCCCCGCTCCGCAGCAGGGCCGCGGGGTCCTGGGACCGGGCGGCCGAGCCGAGCAGGCGGCGCAGCAGCGCGTGCCCCTCGCCGATCCGCCCGCGCAGCACGGCGCACATGCCGTCCCGGTACTGCGCGAGGGCCCGGTCGGGTACGTCGGCGGGGATACGGGTCAGCGCGTCCAGGTAGCCGAGGGCGTCGCCCGCCGCCCAGGCGGCCTCGGCGGCGCCGAGGAGGGCGTCGAGCGCGCGGCCGGGTTGACTCGGGGCGAGCAGGGCGGCGGCGGTGAGCAGGGCCTCGTGGGCGTCGGGGGCAGGGCCGTCCCGCAGGGCGAGCAGGCCGCGTACGTGGTGGGCGGCGGGGTGCGCACCGGCCCTGGCCAGCAGTGCGCGGGCCCGCCCGGGGTCCCCGGCGAGCCGGGTGTGATCGGCCGCCGCCGCGAACCGGGCCGCCCGCAGCGCCTCGCCCGGGGTCAGGCCGGCGGCGCGGGCGAGTGCGGCGGCCCGCTCGGCGTGCGGACGAGGCGCGGCGGCGGCCTCCAGCGCGTCGGCGAGCGGCGCGTCGGGCCCGGTGGCGGCGCAGGCCCGCTGGACGAGGGCGGCGAGCGGGGCGGAGCCGCACGGGCCGGTCGGAACGGGGCCGTTGACCGGGTCCGAGCAGCTCGATCCGGTCACCACGGGACCGGCGACCGGGTCCAGGCCGCACAGGCCGGTCGGAACGGGGCCGGCGACCGGGTCCAGGCAGCTCGGGCCGGTCACCACGGGACCGGCGACCGGGTCCAGGCCGCACGGGCCACTCACCACAGAACCCTCGACCGGGTCCAGGCCGCACGATCCCGTCACCACACCGCCCGCACCCGGCTCCGGGCCGCGTCCCCCACCCGTCAGGAGGCCGGCCAGCAGGTCGTGGACCGCGCGGCGGTGGTGCGGGGGTGCTCGGTGCAGGAGGGCGCGGCGCAGCAGTGGGTGGCTGAAGTGGACGCGGTCGCCCGCTCGTTGGAGGGCGCCCGCGGTGCCGCCCGGGGCGAGCAGGGCCAGGTCGAGCGCGGCGGGACGGACGGCTGCCGCGAGGGCGGCGCGGCGTACGAGGTCCAGGTCGGCGCCGGCGCCCTCCGGTTCGTGCGCGTGGGCGGCGGCGGCGATCAGCAGGAGGGTGCGGGTGGCGGCGGGCAGGTGGCCGAGGCGGGCGGCGTGGGCGGCCAGGACGTCGTCGCCGCCGGGCAGCGGGTGGGGCAGCGGGGTCCGTCCGGCGAGCTGTGCGGGGGTGAGCCGGGCGGTGAGACCGGCGAGCAGCCGGGGGTTCCCCGCCGCCTCGCGCAGCAGCTCGCCGCGGACCACCGGGTCGGCCCGGTCCGTCCCGGCCGCTTCGGTGAGCCGGTCCAGGAGCGCCGAGGCCGCCTCGTCGCCGAGGGGGCCGAGGCGGAGCGCGGGCAGCCCGGCGAAGCCCGCCCCGTCCCCGGCGCCGATCACCGCGGCGACCCGGCTGCGCGGGCCGAGCCGGCGGGCCGCGAAGGCGAGGGCGGCCCTGGAGCCGGGGTCCCAGGCGTGGGCGTCGTCCACGCACACCAGCAGGGGCCGCTCCGCACCGAGCCGCCGCAGGAGGGCGAGGAGGGCGGCGGGCGGGAGGCCGTCGCGCAGCACCCGGTCGGGGTCGAGGGGCAGGGGGCCGGGCGCGGAGCACAGCAGGGCGTGCAGGCCGCTGTGGGGCAGCCACTGCTCGGCGGGGGCGGCGGTGGCCCACAGCACGGGTCCGGTGTGCCGCTCGCGGTGTGCGGCGGCGGTCCGGTCCAGCAGTGCGGTGAGGCCCGTGCCGGGCGGGGCCGTGAGGACCAGGGCCCCGCCGTCGCCCTGCCGAAGGCGCGTCAGGAGGGTGTCGAGGACGGCGAGTTCGGCGCCGCGGCCGTACAGCCGGGGCGGACTGTGCACGGTCGTGGGGGGAGTCACGCCGGGCACGCTACGTCCGGGGGTACGGAGCCGGAAGGCGCGCGGCGGCCCACGGGGCGCCCTCCCAAGGAGGAGCGCCCCGGGCTGTGCGCCGGCACAGCCGGCCGGGGTCAGCGGACCGGGTGTCCGGCCTCCGCGAGGGCGCCCTTGACCTCGGAGATCCGCAGGTCGCCGAAGTGGAAGACGGACGCGGCCAGGACCGCGTCGGCCCCGGCGTCGATGGCCGGTGCGAAGTCCGCGAGCCGGCCCGCGCCGCCGGAGGCGATGACGGGGACGCCGACGTGCTCGCGTACGGCGGCGATCATCTCGGTGTCGTAGCCGTCCTTCGTGCCGTCGGCGTCCATCGAGTTGAGCAGGATCTCGCCGGCGCCGAGTTCGGCGGCCCGGTGGGCCCACTCGACGGCGTCGATGCCGGTGCCCCTGCGGCCGCCGTGCGTGGTGACCTCGAAGGTGCCGGCGGGGGTGCGCCGGGCGTCCACGGAGAGCACCAGGACCTGGCGGCCGAAGCGCTCGGCGATCTCCCGGATCAGCTCCGGCCGGGCGATGGCCGCCGTGTTGACGCCGACCTTGTCCGCGCCGGCCCGCAGCAGCTTGTCGACGTCGTCGGGGGTGCGGACGCCGCCGCCGACGGTGAGCGGGATGAAGACCTGCTCGGCGGTGCGGCGCACCACGTCGTAGGTGGTCGCCCGGTCGCCGCTGGAGGCGGTGATGTCCAGGAAGGTCAGCTCGTCGGCGCCCTCGGCGTCGTACAGCTTCGCCATCTCGACGGGGTCGCCCGCGTCGCGCAGGTTCTGGAAGTTGACGCCCTTGACGACCCGGCCCCCGTCCACGTCGAGGCAGGGGATGACGCGTACCGCGAGGCTCATCGCGCCCCCGCCCGGTAGGCCTCGACCTCGACCTCGACGACGAGGCCGGGGTCCACGAAACCGGACACGACGATCATCGAGGCGGCCGGGCGCACGGCGTCGAACAGCTCCTTGTGGGCGCGGCCGACCTCCTCCGTGTCCCGGGCGTGCATGACGTACATCCGGGTGCGGACGACGTCCTCGCGGCCCAGGCCCAGCTCCTTCAGCGCGTCGAAGGCGACCCGGAAGGCGGTGACGGTCTGCTCGTAGGGGCCGCCGGAGGCGATCTCGCCGCCCGCCACCGAAGTGCAGCCGGCCACCAGCACCAGCCCGTTGGGCAGTTCGACCGCGCGGGAGTAGCCGAACTTCTCCTCCCAGGGACCGCCGGAGGAGACACGGCGTACGGAATCGGTCATACGGAGACCGCCTCCAGCGCCTCTTCGAGGGTGAACGCCTTCGCGTACAGGGCCTTGCCGACGATGGCGCCCTCGACGCCTGCCGGGACCAGTGAGGCGATGGCCCGCAGGTCGTCCAGCGAGGAGACGCCGCCGGAGGCGACGACGGGCTTGTCGGTGGCGGCGCAGACGTTCTTCAGGAGCTCCAGGTTGGGGCCCTGGAGCGTGCCGTCCTTGGCGATGTCGGTGACGACGTAGCGGGCGCAGCCCTCGGAGTCGAGGCGCTCCAGCGTCTCGTAGAGGTCGCCGCCGTCGCGGGTCCAGCCCCGGCCGCGCAGGGTGGTGCCGCGCACGTCGAGGCCGACGGCGATCTGGTCGCCGTGCTCGGCGATGACCTTGGCGACCCACTCGGGGGTCTCCAGGGCGGCGGTGCCGAGGTTGACCCGGCGGCAGCCGGTGGCCAGGGCGGCGGCGAGCGAGGCGTCGTCGCGGATGCCGCCGGACAGCTCGACCTTGATGTCCATGGCGCCGGCCACCTCGGCGATGAGCGCGCGGTTGTCGCCGGTGCCGAAGGCGGCGTCCAGGTCGACCAGGTGCAGCCACTCGGCGCCGGCGCGCTGCCAGGCGAGTGCGGCCTCCAGCGGGGAGCCGTAGGACGTCTCGGAGCCGGACTCGCCGTGCACCAGGCGGACCGCCTGGCCGTCGCGGACGTCTACGGCGGGGAGCAGTTCAAGCTTCGGCATTACAGCGTCTCGATCCAGTTGGTCAGCAGCTGGGCGCCGGCGTCGCCGGACTTCTCGGGGTGGAACTGGGTGGCCCACAGCGCGCCGTTCTCCACGGCCGCCACGAACCGTTCGCCGTGCGTGGCCCAGGTGACCCTGGGGGCGCGGATCTTCGCGTTGGTGACTTCGAGGGACCAGTCGTGCGCCGCGTAGGAGTGCACGAAGTAGTACCGGGCCTCGGGGTCGAGTCCGGCGAACAGCTGGGATTCCTCGGGGGCTTCGACGGTGTTCCAGCCCATGTGCGGGACGATGTCGGCCTTCAGCGGGCCGACGGTGCCGGGCCACTCGTCCAGGCCCTCGGTCTCCACGCCGTGCTCGATGCCCCGCTCGAAGAGGATCTGCATGCCGACGCAGATGCCCATGACGGGGCGTCCGCCGGCCAGCCTGCGGCCGATGACCCACTCGCCGCGGGCCTTCCTCAGGCCCTCCATGCACGCCGAGAACGCGCCGACGCCGGGCACCAGCAGCCCGTCGGCGTTCATCGCGGTGTCGAAGTCACGGGTGATCTCGACGTCCGCGCCGACGTGGGCGAGGGCGCGCTCGGCGGAGCGGACGTTGCCGAAGCCGTAGTCGAAGACGACGACCTTCTTCTTCGTATCCACGTGTGCTCCCTCAGTCCCAGAGGCCCTGGATCCGCATGACGCCCGCTACCAGGCACATCACGGAGGCGATCGACAGCAGCACGATGACGCCCTTGGGCATGCCCTGCTTCGAGAAGGAGTAGACCCCGCCGGCCAGGAACAGGCCGACCAGGATCAGGATGGTGTTCAGGCCGGTCACAGGGCGCCCTTCGTGGAGGGGAGGATGCCGGCCGCGCGCGGGTCGTGCTCGCTGGCGTAGCGCAGGGCGCGGGCGAGCGCCTTGAACTGGCACTCCACGATGTGGTGCGCGTTGCGCCCGTACGGGACGTGGACGTGCAGGGCGATCTGCGCCTGGGCGACGAAGGACTCCAGGATGTGCCGGGTCATCGTCGTGTCGTAGGCGCCGATCATGGGCGCCATGTTCTCGGGCTCGGTGTGCACCAGGTAGGGGCGGCCGGAGAGGTCGACGGTGACCTGGGCGAGCGACTCGTCCAGCGGGACGGTGCAGTTGCCGAAGCGGTAGATGCCGACCTTGTCGCCGAGCGCCTGCTTGAAGGCGGCGCCGAGCGCGAGGGCGGTGTCCTCGATGGTGTGGTGCGAGTCGATGTGCAGGTCGCCGTCGGTCTTGACCGTGAGGTCGAACAGACCGTGCCGGCCGAGCTGGTCGAGCATGTGGTCGTAGAAGCCGACCCCGGTCGCGACATCGACCTTTCCGGTGCCGTCGAGGTCGATCTCGACGACCACGGACGTCTCCTTGGTGGTCCGCTCCACTCTTCCTACGCGGGCCTCGCGAGTCATGCGTCGTGCTCCTTCTTCAGTCCGCGCACCGCATCGAGGAACGCGTCGTTCTCTTCCGGGGTCCCTGCGGAGACCCGCAGCCATCCCGGTACGCCGTTGTCCCGGACCAGGACGCCCCGGTCGAGGATGTACTCCCAGGCGGCGTGGCTGTCGGCGAAGCGGCCGAACTGGACGAAGTTGGCGTCCGATTCGGTGACGTCGAAGCCGGCGCCGCGCAGCTCGCCGACGATCCGGTCGCGCTCGCTCTTGAGCTGCGCGACGTACCCGAGGAGCGTATCGGTGTGCTCCAGGGCGGCGAGCGCGGTGGCCTGGGTGACGGAGGACAGGTGGTAGGGCAGCCGCACCAGCTGGACCGCGTCCACGACGGCCGGGTCGGCGGCGAGGTAGCCGAGGCGGAGCCCGGCGGCGCCGAACGCCTTCGACATGGTGCGCGAGAGGACCAGGTGGGGGCGGCCCCCGATCAGCGGGAGCAGCGAGGGGTGGTGGCTGAATTCGCCGTACGCCTCGTCCACCACGACCATCGACGGCTTGGCCGCCTGCGCCGCCTCGTACAGCGCGAGGACGGTCCCGGCGTCGACGGCGGTGCCGGTGGGGTTGTTGGGGGAGGTGATGAAGACGACGTCGGGCCGGCGCTCGGCGATCACCGCGCGGGCGGCGTCCACGTCGATGGTGAAGTCCTCGTTGCGCGGCCCGGAGATCCAGCCCGTTCCGGTGCCGCGGGCGATGAGGGCGTGCATGGAGTACGAGGGCTCGAAGCCGATCGCGGTGCGCCCGGGTCCGCCGAAGGTCTGGAGCAGCTGCTGGAGCACCTCGTTGGAGCCGTTGGCCGCCCAGACGTTGGCGGTCCCGACCTCGTGCCCGGCGGTGCGGGTGAGGTAGCGGGCCAGCTCGGTACGGAGTTCGACGGCGTTGCGGTCGGGGTAGCGGTTGAGGTCGCGGGCGGCCTCGCGGACCCGTTCGGCGATGCGGTCGACGAGCGCTTCGGGCAGCGGGTACGGATTCTCGTTGGTGTTGAGGCGCACGGGTACGTCGAGCTGCGGCGCCCCGTACGGGGACTGGCCGCGCAGCTCGTCGCGGATGGGCAGGGCGTCCCAGGGGTTGAGCGCGGTGCGGTCGTTCGTCACTGCTGCGGAACCTTCCACCCGAACCTGGCCTTGAGCGCGGCGCCGTGGGCGGGGAGGTCCTCCGCCTCGGCGAGGGTCACCACGTGGTGGGTGACCTCGGCGAGCGCGTCGCGCGTGTAGTCGACGATGTGGATGCCGCGCAGGAAGGACTGCACGGACAGGCCCGACGAGTGGCAGGCGCAGCCGCCGGTGGGCAGGACGTGGTTGGAGCCGGCGCAGTAGTCGCCGAGCGAGACGGGCGACCAGGGGCCGACGAAGACCGCTCCGGCGTTGCGGACCCGGCCGGCGAGCGCGGCGGCGTCGGCGGTCTGGATCTCCAGGTGCTCGGCGGCGTAGGCGTCGACCACCGTGAGCCCGTCCTCCAGGTCGTTGACCAGGACGATCGCGGACTGGCGGCCGGCCAGCGCGGGCTCGATGCGCTCCTTGACGTGCTTGGTCGCGGCGACCTGCCGGGCCAGCTCGGCCTCGGTGGCGGCGGCCAGCTCCTCGGAGTCGGTGACCAGGACGGCGGCGGCCATCGGGTCGTGCTCGGCCTGGCTGATCAGGTCGGCGGCGACGTGCACCGGGTCGGCGGTGGCGTCGGCGAGGACGGCGATCTCGGTGGGTCCGGCCTCGGCGTCGATGCCGATGCGGCCCTTGAGGAGGCGCTTGGCGGCGGCGACGTAGATGTTGCCGGGTCCGGTGACCAGGTCGACGGGCAGGCACTCCTCGGTGCCGTACGCGAACATCGCGACGGCCTGGGCGCCGCCGGCCGCGTAGACCTCGTCCACCCCGAGCAGGGCGCAGGCGGCCAGGATCGTGGGGTGCGGCAGTCCGCCGAACGCCTTCTGCGGCGGGGAGGAGACGGCGAGGCCCTCGACGCCCGCCTCCTGGGCCGGGACGACGTTCATCACGACGGAGGACGGGTAGACCGCGCGGCCGCCCGGCACGTAGAGCCCGACGCGCTGGACCGGCACCCACTTCTCGGTGACGGTGCCGCCGGGGACGACCTGGGTGGTGTGCGTGGTGCGGCGCTGCTCGCGGTGGACGAGGCGGGCGCGGCGGACCGACTCCTCCAGGGCGGCGCGGACGGCCGGATCCAGCTCTTCGAGCGCCTGTGCGAGGGCGGCGGCGGGCACCCGGACCGACTCGATCCGGACGCCGTCGAACTTCTCCCCCCAGTCGATCACTGCCGCCGAGCCACGATGGCGTACGTCCTCGCAGATGGGCCGCACCGTCTCCAGGGCGGCTTCCACGTCGAACTCGGCACGGGGCAGCAGGTCGCGCAGGACGCCGCCCTCGGGGAGGACATTGCCGCGCAGATCGATTCGAGAGATCACCCGGCAATTCTCGCAGACCGCCGCGAACGTCCGGACGCCCGTATCACTGGCTGATACATGCCCCCGCTGTGACGGCTGACTATGTGCGTTCATCCGGTCACCCAGAGGGAATAACGGGATCACGCCTCCGAACGAAAGGGGCACCGGTGACGGAGCGGCACGACGGGGATCTCCCGGACGGCCTCAGCGCCGCGGAGCTGGGCATGTGGCAGTCCTTCCGGAACGGCACCACCTACGACCTGCGGGCCCGCGACCGGGCCCGCGACGATCCCTTCGCCCCGCACGCCTGGGGCCCCGAGCGCAGCGTGGAGGCCCGGGTCGTCGCCCGGCTGCTGCTGAGCGGTCCGCCGGCCCGGCCCGGCCGGGTGACGGCCCTGAAGCTGAGGGGCGTGCGGATCATGGGAAGGCTGGACCTGGCGGGCGGGCGTGTCGCTCCGTACGTGGAGTTGACCGGCTGCCGGTTCGACGAGGAGGTGGCGTTCCCCGAATGCCACTTCACGACGCTGCGGCTGGTGGGGTGCGCGGTGCCGCGCCTGGAGGCGGCCCGGCTGCGCACCGAGGGCGATCTGCATCTGCCGCGCTGCCGGGTGGAGCGCGGCATCCGGCTCACGGACGCCCAGATCGGTACGGATCTGCTGCTCAGCCAGATCGACATCGGCCCGGACCGGCAGGGCCGGGCGCTGCTCGGGGACGGGCTGACGGTCGCCCAGGACCTCCAGGCCGAGATGGTCGAGACACTGGGCGAGCTGAGTCTGCGCGGGGCCAAGGTGGGCGGTTCGCTGAGCCTGCGCGGCAGCCGGCTGCGCGCCGGCCGGGGCCGCCGCGCGCTGAACGCACCGCAGCTGAGCGTCGAGCGGACGCTGTACATGAGCGAGGCGTGGGTCAGCGTGGACACGGGCAACCAGGGCACGACTCCCCCGTACGGCATCGCCACGTCCCCGACCCCGGCGCACGGCACCCGCTCGCAGGTGTTCCGCTGCCGGGGCGGGGTGCGCCTGGACGACGGCCGGTTCGGTGACGCGGTGGACCTGCACAAGGCGGTCTTCGTACTGGACACGCACGAGGAGCTGTCGCTGCGCCGCACGGTCACCCCGGAGCTGCGGTTCAACCCCGAGCGCCCGGCCCGGGGGCGGGTCGTGCTCAACGGCGCGAAGGTGGTCACGCTGATCGACGTGTCGACGAGCTGGCCGGGCCCCGGCGGCCTGGCGATGGGCGGGTTCGTCTACGAGAACCTCGTCCCGTACGGGCACTTCCCGCTCTCCCGGCGCCTGGAGTGGGTGGCGGCGGCCACCCCGGAGTACGTGCCGGAGCCCTACGAGCGGCTGGCGGCGGTGCTGCGCAACAGCGGCGAGGACGCGGACGCCCGGGAGGTGCTGCTCGCCAAGCAGCGCCGCCGCCGGGAGACGCTGCCGCCCGCCGGGAAGCTCTGGGGCTACCTCCAGGACTGGACGGTGGCGTACGGCTACCGGCCGGGGCGGGCTGCGGTGTGGATGGCGGTGCTGTGGGCGGCGGGCACGCTGGCGTTCTCGCGGTACGACCCGGCCGCGATCAAGGGCGAGGAGCATCCGCAGTGGAACGCGTCGCTGTACGCGCTGGATCTGCTCATCCCGGTGATCGATCTCGGCCAGGACGGCTACTGGCGGATGGAGGGCGGCTGGCAGTGGATGGCCGCCGCGCTGATCCTGCTGGGCTGGATACTGGCCACCACGGTCGCGGCCGGCGCCTCCCGGCTGCTGCGCCGCGGCTGACGGATACCGGCGCCGGGGGCGGCCTTCCCTCGCGCGGCGGGCCGCGGAGCCGCCCGTCGGCGCCGGGCAGTCCACGGACCTTCTGCCCAGCACCGGCGAGTATCAGCCAGAATCCGCGCTTTCCTTTGCTTCTTCTTGACTGGAGCCCGAGCAACCCATCCACTCGGCACCAAAGCTTCACAGCGCTCCCCTGGCGCCTGCCCCCACCAGCGCTTTTCAATGGTCTGCACCATGCCTTTCCTCCGCGCTCTCCTCCGTACGGCGCGCGTGATCCGCAACACCCCGGAGCTGTCCTCCGGGTTGGCCGCGGACCACGCGGTGCTGCTCGACGCCCCCGACGAGCGGTTGTCACCCGCGCTGGTGGCCGCCGCCGCCGGGGAGTACGAACCGGCCGCGAAGCTGCTGGCCACCACCCGGGACGGGGCCGAGTGGGAGAGCCGGGACCGCTATCTGAAGCGGCTCGTCGCGTTCGCCCGCAACCGGGACGGCTGGCTCGGCCACTGGCTGTCCGCCGCGCCGCGCGACCCCGACGCCCTGCTGGTCAAGGCCCAGCTCGCCGTCGACCGCGCCTGGGAGTCACCGGCCCGCGCGGAGCAGCTGCGCGAGGTGGGGCCGATGATCACGGCCGCCGCGCAGAGCGATCCGCGGGACCCGGTGCCCTGGCGCCTCGCGCTGGACCACGCCCGGGGCACCCAGGCCACTCACACCACGTTCGAGGTGCTGTGGGAGCAGGCGCTGCAACGCTCCACGCACCACTACGGCTGCCATGTCGCGGCCCTGCAGTACCTGTCGGCCGCCTGGTACGGCTCGCACCGCGAGTGCTTCGACTTCGCCGAGCGGGCCGCGGAGGACTCGCTGCCCACCTCCCTGGTGCAGGCGCTGCCGCTGCGGGCCGCGTTCGCGATGCTGGCCGAGGGGCCGGGGGCCCTGTCCACATCGGTGCAGGAGGAGCGGATCGACGCGGCGGTGGACCTGGCGATCACGCTGTCCGCCGGTTTCGCCCCGGGCGACCCCTGGCCGGCCGAGGTGCGCAACCTCCTCGCGTACGTGCTGGTGGTACGGGGCCGCTGGGCCGAGGCGCTGGAACAGTTCCGGCGGATCGGGCCGCACGCGGCCTCGTTCCCGTGGGCCTCGGTGTCCGGAGATCCGCTGGGCCGGTTCCTCGCCGCGCGGGACAGCACAAGGCTCCGGGTGGCCTCCGCGACACCGCTGCGCCACGGGGCCGGACGAGGACGGGCGCGCGGCCATTACGCTTGACCGCTGTGACCACCGCTCGCCTGCCTCTGTTCCCGCTGAACGCGGTGCTGTTCCCCGGCCTCGTGCTGCCCCTCAACGTGTTCGAGGAGCGATATCGCGCCATGATGCGTGAGCTCCTGACCATCGACGAGGACGAACCGCGCCGCTTCGCCGTGGTCGCCGTCCGCGACGGCCGCGAGACCGCCGCCACGGGCGTCGGCATGCCGGAGGCGGTGCGCAAACCCGTCGAACGCGGCCCGTCCGACGGTTTCGGCGCCGACCCCGTCCAGGCCCTGCACCGGGTGGGCTGCGTCGCCGACGCGGCGAGCATCCGGGAGCGCGCGGACGGCAGCTACGAGGTGCTGGCCACCGGCACCACCCGCGTCCGGCTCCTCTCGGTCGACGCGAGCGGCCCGTACCTCACGGCCGAGCTGGAGGAGCTGGAGGAGGACCCGGGCGACGAGGCGGGCCCGCTCGCCGAGGGCGTCCTGCGGGCCTTCCGGGGCTACCAGAAGCGTCTGGCCGGGGCGAGCGAACAGTCCCTCACCACGGGCGCCGACCTGCCCGACGACCCGTCGGTCGTCTCCTACCTGGTCGCCTCCGCCGTGGTCCTGGACGTCCCCGCCCGGCAGCGCCTCCTCCAGGCCCCGGACACCGCGACCCGCCTCCGCGAGGAGCTGAAGCTGCTGCGCTCGGAGACCGCGGTCATCCGGCACCTGCCGTCGCTCCCGGCGGTGGATCTGACCGTCGCCCCGACCCACCTCAACTGACGCGACCACCCGGAGAGCCCCGCCCCGTGGCGAAGAAGCAGAAGAAGCAGCCCCAGTCCGGCGGCACCCCCGCCACGGTCGCCCTGACCGCGGCGGGCACCCCGTTCACGGTGCACGCGTACGAGCACGACCCCGCGTCCCCCTCCTACGGCGAGGAGGCGGCCGAGGCCCTGGGCGTCTCCCCCGACCGCGTCTTCAAGACCCTGGTGGCCGACGTGGACGGCCGGCTGACGGTGGCGGTGGTCCCGGTGGCGGGCTCCCTGGACCTCAAGGCCCTGGCCTCGGCGGCCGGCGGCAAACGCGCCACGATGGCGGACCCGGCCGCGGCGGAACGCACCACGGGCTACGTACGGGGCGGGATCTCCCCCCTGGGCCAGCGCAAACGCCTCCCCACGGTCCTGGACGCGTCGGCCCGCGCCCACGCGACGATCTGCGTGTCGGCGGGCCGCCGGGGCCTGGAGGTGGAGCTGTCCCCCGAGGACCTGGCGACGCTGACGGGGGCGGTGTTCGCCCCGATCGCCCGCGGCGGGAGGCCGTAACCCGCACACCTCACGAACCGACCGCCCACCTCCAGCCCGACCGGCCACTCCCAGCCCGTCCGGCGTTCGAGGACCGGGGTCCGGGGCGGAGCCCCGGTTCCGGGGAGGGAAAGCAGGGCCCCCGCCCTCACTCCCCCGCAGGCGGCAACGGCGGCGGCGCCGACGACCCCGGCCCCGGCCCCCCGGAAACCGGCTCCGAAGGCAAAGGCGAAGGCCCACCCGCCCCCGAAGCCGGCGCCTCAGGCGAACCCCACCCCCCGTACGTCCCCCACTCCCCCTCGAACTCCCGCGGCCCGAACACCGCGGTCACCCCCAGGTACACCGCCATCGCCGCCAGCCCCCACGCCAGCAGCGCCCCCTTCGCGTGCAGCTCCAGCGGCGCGTCGAAGATCACGCCCTTGCCGACCTCGCGCGCATGGGCCACCACGTCGTCCGTCGGCCCGAGCCGCGTCCCGAGCTGCCAGGCCAGCACCGGCCCGAGCACACTGCCCAGGGCGAGCCCGACCGTCAGCAGGATGCCGCCGCGCCGGTTGAACCAGAAGACCAGGGCGGCCGAGACCACCCCGAACGCCAGCCCGAGCAGGACGAACGTGCCGTCGGCCCCGATCGCCTCCTCGCCCTCGCTGTCGGCGAGGAAGACGGCCGTGTTGTCGGAGACGAGCGGCACCCGGGGCGCCAGCCACAGCCACAGGAGCCCGAGCAGCGCCCCGGAGACGGTCACCAGCGCCAGGACGAGGCCGGCCCTGCGCAGATCCGCACCCAGGTCGCTCTCCTGCTCGGCCTTCGACGGGGCCCAGTGGGAGCCGTGGGGGCCGAGGGGCCCGTCGGACCCGCCCCCGGCCGGCGGCTTCTGCCAGTCGTGGTGGTCGTCGGACGAGGGCCGGTGCGGCGGCGTCAGGGGTGCGGTCACCGTGCCATCGTGCCAGGCGCCCGCGCGCCGCGCCTCACCGGACCGCTGCCCTGCGGTACGCCCACGTGGCCACGGCGAGCGAGACCACGCCGACGACGGCGCAGACGGCCAGGTCGAGGGCGACGACCGCCCAGTCGGGGTGGGCGTCGAAGGACCGGGAGAGCGCCTCGACCCCGTACGTGGACGGCAGCAGATCGCGGGCCCAGCCGATCGGCCCCGGCAGCCGGTCGGCCGGCAGGATGCCCAGCAGCAGCGCGGCGGACATGCCCAGCTGCCCGAGCAGCGTGGCGAGTTCCTGGCGCGGCGCGAGGAGCCCGAGGGCGGCGCCGAGGCCGGAGAGCGCCGCCCCGGAGAGCGGGATGACGGCGACGAGCACCCACAGGTGCGTCACCGGCAGCCCGAACAGCACACTGCCGGTGACAGCGGTGACGATCGTGCCGGGCACGGTGAAGGAGGCGTACGCCCCGGCCGCCCCGAGCACCACGGCGGCGGGCGGCACCGGCAGGGTCGCGTAGTGGTCGAGCCCCCCGCCGGCCCTCAGCTGCCCGAAGTACTGGGCGAGCAGGTTCAGCGCGACGAAGGCGACGACCAGGACGCTGGACCCGGCCACGACGGCCCGCGCCTCGGAGCCGCCGTCCACGACCCCGCGCATCAGGATCATGATCCCGACGGACTGGAACGTCGCGACGAACAGCAGCGGGATGCGGGCCACCCGGGCCCGGGAGAGCTGGGCCCGGTAGACGGCCGCGAGGGAGGGGAAGAGCCGGGCCCGGGGCGCGAGGGTCGCGGCCGCCCCGGCCGCCGCACCGAGGGCGCTCACGCCTTCACCAGTCCCTTGGTCGCGCCGCCGCCGAGGGCCAGGTAGACGTCCTCCAGGCTCGGCGTCGCCAGGCTGAAGTCGTCCAGCGCGGCGAAGGCCGCGCCACCGGTCACCGCGGCGACCGCCGCCCGCGCCTCGTCCGGCGCGAGCCGCAGCGCCCAGCGGCGCCCGGACTCCTGCGCGCACGCGCGCAGGGCGGCGACCTCGGGGATCTCCAGGGGGGCGCGTTCGCGCCACACCAGCTCGACCCTGACCTCACCCGCGACGCGCTCCTTGAGCCCGGCGGGGGTGTCGCAGGCGATGACCCTGCCGCGTTCGATGACGGCGACCCGGTCGAGGACGGTCTCGGCCTCGATGACGTTGTGGGTGACCAGCAGGACCGTCGCGCCGCGTTCGGCGCGACGGCGGTCGACGGCGGCCCAGACCGCGCGCCGGGCCACCGGGTCCATACCGGTCGTCGGTTCGTCCAGGACGAGCACCGGGCGCTCCCCGACGAGCGCGGCGGCGACGCAGGCCAGCCGCCGCTGGCCGCCCGAGAGCTTCTTCAGGGGCCGGCCCGCGATATCGGCGAGGCCGAGTTCGTCCAGGACGGCGTCGCGCTCGGCACGGGCCTCGCGCACCGGGAGCCCGCGCAGCCGCGCGGTGGTCTCGGCGGCGAGGGAGACGGTCAGCTCGTCCAGCGCGGTGGACTCCTGCCCGAGGTAGCCGATCAGCCGGGAGGCCCGCTCGGGGTGGCGTACGAGGTCGTGGCCCAGCATGTCGACGGTGCCGGAGTCGGGCCGCATGAGGCCGGTGAGCTGCCGTACGAGGGTGGACTTCCCCGCTCCGTTGGGCCCGAGCAGGCCGAAGATCTCGCCGCGCCTGACGTCGAGGCTGATGCCGTCGGTGGCGCGTACTTCCGGGGTCGCGGGCGTGCCGCGGCGTCCCCGGGCCGGGGGGTAGGTCTTCACCAGATCACGCACCGCGCACACGGTGCCGGTCGTCGTCGGCGCCTGCGCTGTCCCCGTACTCACGAGGTACGAGAGTACGGGGTCCGGGGACCGGCATTACGCCCGGGGCCGCACCGATCGGACATCAACGCGGCGAGCGGCGGGCGGGTTGAGCGCCCGGAAAGGTTTCTCGTGCGCCCGGCGGGGGAACAAATGCGGATTCACTCCACGACGCGGCCCGGTCGCGCCGCCTCACTCCCCTGCCGGGCCGGATTTCGCCGCCTTCTCCGCCGCCGGGGCGTGATCGGCCGCCGCCCGTACGTCGATCTCGCGCCAGAACCCGGCCCGGATCGCGTACCGGTCGTGTTCGTCGATCTGGTCGTCCTTGTGGGCGAGGAGCCCGAAGCGTGCCGCGTACCGCAGCAGTTCGCCGTCGATGCGGTGCGGGACGCGGGGGTAGAGGGTGGAGAGCTTCTGGAGGTGGGTGGCCTCCGGCAGCCGTTCCATCCAGCGCCGGGCGAAGACCTGCCCCACCTCGAAGGGGTCGCCGCCGACCGTGGTGATGTCCTCCTCGCGGTCGGCCCAGCGCTGTTCGGCGCTGGTGAGCTGGGCCAGCGTGGGCAGGGACGCCGTCTCGGCGGGTTCGCCCAGGGGGCCGCCGCGCTCCACCCAGCCCCGGTCGGAGGACCAGCGCAGGGTCGCCGCCGACTGCGGGGCGGGGGGCCGCTCGGCCTGTCCGACGGGGCCGCGCAGGGTGCCGGCGAGGTCCTTCGGGGTGGGAACGCCCTTGGTGCCGTGGCTGGGCGGGGGCTGGGCGGCGGTGCCCGCGTCGGGCGGCGGGGCCGCCTCCTCCTCGGTGCGGGCGGCCTCGGCCCGCGCGGCCCGGGAGGCACGCTCGGCGGAGGCGGCGAGGGCCGATTCGGGCAGCGGCGCGGAGAGGATCGCGGCGATCTCGGGCCGCGTCACGGGCGTCGGGGCGCAGGCGCCGCCGGTCTCCTTGGCCCGTACGGCCTGGGTGATCCAGGCCCGGTCCAGGACGCGGCGCTCGTCGGCCTCGGCGACCAGGTCCTCGGACTGGTTGTAGTCGCCGTCGGCTGCCTGGACGGCCCAGAGGTGGACGGCGACGCCGTGTTCCTTGGCGGACATCAGGCCGGGCAGCAGGTCGCCGTCGCCGGTCACCAGCACGACGTCGGAGCAGGCCCGGTTGCGCGCGAGCTCGGTGAGTTCGGCGTGCATGGCCGCGTCGACACCCTTCTGCGCCCAGCGGCCGTCACTGCGGGTGAGCGCTCCCAGGCGGACGGTGACCCTCGGCATGACGCGCAGCCGCCGGTGCTCGGGCTGCGGCACGCGGTCGGGGGCGCCGTCGAACCAGTAGATCCGCAGCAGCGGCTGCTCGGTGTCGGCCTCGGCCCGTTCGCGCAGCTGCTGGATGAGGGCCGCGTGGTCGACGGTGATGCGGGACCGGGCGGGCTCTCCCGCCAGCAGGCTCGCGGCTGCGCCCAGCAGATACCCGGCGTCCACCAGGACGACGCAACGGTCCACGCGTTCCACCCTCTTCCAGGAATTCGGGATCGGGTTTTCCAAGAGTTCCTTCGAGTCTGCCCGACCACGCCGGGGTTAACGGCCGGAACTCGATCATCGGCGTGGCGGATCGGGAAAAGCGCGCATCATACCCCGTCACTACGCACGGTAATGATCCGACATGCGATGTTTATCCGATTATGTGAATCTGACGGTGGTCCTGGCCCCGAGAGTCCTTACAGGAGGAACACCATGGCCAAGAACAAGAACCGCAAGCAGGGCAGCCAGCAGGACCGCGCTTCGCAGGCGGAGCGCGGTGCGCAGGAGGCACGTTCGACGGCTTACGAGTCGCAGGACCAGCCGCAGGCACAGTCCCAGGGCAGCCCTGCCGATGTTGCGCGCAAGCATCAGCGGCGCTTCGGCCACAACTGACCGGACTCTTCCGGTACGGCCACAGGCCGGTAGGACCGAGAGGGGCGGCCCCCGCGCAAGCGGAGCCGCCCCTCTCGTACGTCTGTGCTCAGCCGGCCAGGCAGGACGGGCCGAGCAGCACCTTCAGGTCACCGAAGAGCGCCGGATCGGCCTTCACCCGGTGCCGGTCGAGCCGGAGCACCGTGGTCTTGCGGGGGCCCTGGAGCCGGATGCGCACCTCGGTGTCGCCGCGGTGGCTGCTGAGCACCTCGCCGAGCCGGCTGACCATGGGCGGGGTGATCTTGACGGTGGGGATGGTCAGCACCACGGGGGCGTTGGTTCCCGCGTTCGAGATGTCGGGGACCTGCATCTCCATCGCGACCAGACGCGGCACGTCCTCGCGCTTGTCGAGACGCCCCTTGACGAAGACGACGGTGTCCTCGACGAGCTGGGTGGAGACCAGCTGGTAGGTGGCCGGGAAGAACATGCACTCGATGGAACCGGCCAGGTCCTCCACCGTGGCGATGGCCCAGGCGTTGCCCTGCTTGGTCATCTTGCGCTGGAGGCCGGAGATGATGCCGCCCACGGTCACGATCGCGCCGTCCGCGTGCTCACCGCCGGTCAGCTGCGAGATCGACGCGTCCGACTTGTCGGACAGGACGTGCTCCAGACCGAACAGCGGGTGGTCGGAGACGTAGAGCCCGAGCATCTCGCGCTCCTGGGCCAGCAGGTAGGACTTCTCCCACTCGATGTCGGAGAACTCCACGTCGAGCCCGAAGCCCGGCTCGTCGCTGTCCTCCTCGCCGCCGCCGAAGAGGTCGAACTGCCCCTCGGCCTCCTTGCGCTTGACCTGCACCACGTTGTCGATCATGGGCTCGTGGTGGGCGACGAGCCCCTTGCGGGTGTGGCCCATCTCGTCGAAGGCGCCGGCCTTGATCAGCGATTCCACGGTCCGCTTGTTGCAGACGACCGCCTCGACCTTGTCCAGGAAGTCGGGGAAGGTGCTGTACTTCCCCTTCGTCTTGCGGCACCGGATGATCGAGTCCACGACGTTCTGGCCGACGTTGCGGACGGCGGTCAGCCCGAAGAGGATGATGTCGTCACCCTGCGCGGCGAAGTTGGACTCCGACTCGTTGACGTTCGGCGGGAGCACCTTGATGCCCATGCGCCGGCACTCGTTGAGGTAGACCGCGGACTTGTCCTTGTCGTCCTTGACCGAGGTCAGCAGGGCGGCCATGTACTCGGCGGGGTAGTTCGCCTTGAGGTAGGCGGTCCAGTAGGTGACCAGGCCGTACGCGGAGGAGTGCGCCTTGTTGAACGCGTACCCGGCGAACGGGACCAGCACGTCCCACAGCGCCTTGATCGCCGCGTCGGAGAAGCCCTTCTCCTTGGCGCCCGCCTCGAAGAGCACGAAGTTCTTCGCCAGTTCCTCGGGCTTCTTCTTGCCCATCACACGGCGCAGAATGTCGGCCTCGCCGAGCGAGTAGCCGGCGACGATCTGGGCGGCCTTCTGCACCTGCTCCTGGTACACGATCAGGCCGTAGGTGAGGCCGAGGACCTCCTTGAGGGGCTCCTCCAGCTCCGGGTGGATCGGGGTGATCTCCTGGCGGCCGTTCTTGCGCTCGGCGTAGTTCGTGTGCGAGTTCATGCCCATCGGGCCCGGCCGGTAGAGGGCCGAGACGGCGGAAATGTCCTCGAAGTTGTCGGGCTGCATCTGGCGCAGCAGGGAGCGCATCGGGCCGCCGTCGAACTGGAACACGCCGAGCGTGTCACCGCGGCAGAGCAGTTCGTAGGTCTTGGGGTCGTCCAGCGGGAGGGCGAGCATCTCCAGGTCGATGCCCTTGTTGGACTTCACCATCTTGATGGCGTCGTCCATGATCGTCAGGTTGCGCAGCCCCAGGAAGTCCATCTTCAGCAGGCCGAGCGACTCGCACTGCGGGTAGTCCCACTGCGTGATGGTGACGCCGTCGGTGTGCCGCACCCAGACCGGGGCGTGGTCGACGATCGGTTCGCTGGACATGATGACGCCCGCGGCGTGCACGCCCATCTGCCGGACCAGGCCCTCGACACCCTTGGCGGTGTCGATGACCTTCTTGACGTCCGGCTCGCTCTCGTACATCCCCCGGATCTCGCCCGCCTCGCTGTAGCGCGGGTGCTTGGGGTCGGTGATGCCGTTGAGGTCGATGCCCTTGCCGAGGACGTCGGCGGGCATGGCCTTGGTGAGCCGGTCGCCCATGGCGTACGGGTAGCCGAGGACGCGGGCCGAGTCCTTGATCGCGTTCTTGGCCTTGATCTTGCCGTAGGTGCCGATCATGGCGACCTTGTCGGCGCCGTACTTCTCCGTCACGTACCGGATGACCTCGACGCGCCTGCGCTCGTCGAAGTCGATGTCGACGTCGGGCATGGAGACGCGCTCGGGGTTGAGGAAGCGCTCGAAGATCAGTCCGTGCTCGATCGGGTCGAGGTCGGTGATGCCCATGGCGTACGACACGATCGAACCGGCCGCCGAGCCTCGGCCGGGGCCGACGGCGATGCCGTTGTTCTTGGCCCACATGATGAAGTCGGCGACGACCAGGAAGTACCCCGGGAACCCCATCTGGATGATGATGTCCATCTCGTACTCGACCTGCTTCTGCCGGTCCTCGGGGACGCCGTTCGGGAAACGGCGGTTCATCCCGACCCGGACCTCCTCCTGGAACCAGGTGATCTCCGTGTAGCCCTCGGGGATCTCGAACTTCGGCATCAGGTCGCGCTTCTCGAACATCCCGGTGGTGTCGATCTGCTGGGCGACCAGGAGGGTGTTGGCGCAGCCCTCCTGCCAGGCGTCGGAGGAGTCGACGCCGTACATCTCGTCCGTGGTCTTGAGGTAGTAGCCGGTGCCGTCGAAGCGGAAGCGGTCCGGGTCGGAGAGGTTCTTGCCGGTCTGGATGCACAGCAGGGCGTCGTGCGCGGTCGCCTCGGAGGCGTACGTGTAGTGCGAGTCGTTCGTGACGAGCGGCGGGATGCCGAGCTTCCTGCCGATCTCCAGGAGCCCGTCGCGGACCCGGCGCTCGATCTCGATGCCGTGGTCCATCAGCTCCAGGAAGTAGCGGCCCTCACCGAAGATGTCCTTGTAGTCGGAGGCCGCCTGGACCGCCTCGTCGAACTGGCCGAGCCGCAGCCGTGTCTGGACCTCGCCGGAGGGGCAGCCGGTGGAGGCGATCAGGCCCTCGGACCACTGCGCGATGGTCTCCTTGTCCATGCGCGGCCACTTCTGGAGCCAGCCCTCGGCGTAGGCGTCCGAGGACAGCTTGAAGAGGTTGTGCAGCCCCTTCGCGTTCGCCGCCCAGATCGTCTTGTGGGTGTAACCACCCGAACCGGAGACGTCGTCGCGCTTCTGGTGCGGCTGTCCCCACTGGATCTTCCGCTTGTGCTTGCGCGACTCGGGCGCGACGTACGCCTCGATGCCGATGATCGGCGTCACGTCCGCCTTCTGCGCCGAGTGGAAGAAGTCGTACGCCCCGTGCAGGTTGCCGTGGTCGGTCATCGCGATATGGGACATGCCCATCTCGTTGCACGCGTTGAACATGTCCTTGAGCCGCGCGGCACCGTCCAGGAGCGAGTACTGGGTGTGGACGTGAAGGTGCGTGAAGGGCGGCTTGGTCACGGCGCTGTGCCTCCGGAGAAATGGGGACGACGGGGCTGGGGATGTCTGGGGGGACAGCGTGGAAGTCTACGTCTCCGCGGAGCCGAACGGCGGGCACTCCCCGAGACGGTCACGCGTTGGAGGGGCGGGACCACCCGTCCCTTTTGTCATGTACGTCGTCATGCGGACCAGGTACACAGGAGGCACCCAGAGATGTCGGACACGCAGACCGGCGCGGCGCGGCGCGGGGAGCAGATCCTCCAGGTCCTCGACACCGCCTTCGGTCAGCTGCTGGCCGCCGATCCGGCCGCCTTCCGGGTCAAGTTCCGCAGGATGGCGGGCTCGGCCTTCGCGTTCTATCGGGGCACGGCCTGCCTGTTCTACGAGGACCTGGAGCGCGAGCGGCGCGGCGGCCCGTATCTGGACGAGCGCACCGGCCGGGTGTGGATCCACGGCGACCTGCACGCGGAGAACTTCGGCACCTACATGGACGCCAACGGCCGCCTCGTCTTCAACGTGAACGACTTCGACGAGGCGTACGTGGGCCCCTTCACCTGGGATCTCAAGCGCTTCGTCGCCTCGGTCGCCCTGCTGGGGTACGCGAAGGCGCTGAGCGACGAGCAGATCACCGAGCTCGTCCGGATCTACGCGGCTGCCTACCGCGAGCGCGTCCACGCCCTGGCGACGGGCGCGAAGAACGACGAGCTGCCGCCGTTCACGCTGGACACCGCCGACGGCCCGCTGCTCGGCGCGCTGCGGACCGCCCGGTCGCTGACCCGGTTCTCGCTGCTCGACTCGATGACCGAGATCCGCGACTTCGAGCGCCGGTTCTCGGACGGCGGCGGCGCCATCGACCTGGACGCGGCGACGCGGTACAAGGTGCTGGCCGCGTTCGACGGCTACCTGGAGACGCTGCCGGAGTCGAGCCTGGCCCGCCCCGACTCCTACCGGGTGAAGGACGTCGTGGGCCGGCGCGGCATCGGCATCGGGTCGGCGGGCCTGCCCTCGTACAACATCCTGCTGGAGGGCAACAGCGACGCCCTGGAGAACGATGTGGTGATCTACCTCAAGCAGGCCCAGACCCCCGCCGTCTCCCGGCACATCACGGACGCGGCGGTGCGGGACTACTTCCAGCACGAGGGGCACCGCACGGTGATCTCGCAGCGTGCCCTCCAGGCACACGCCGACCCGTGGCTGGGCTGGACCGAGCTGGACGGGGCGGGCCAGCTGGTCGCCGAGGTCTCGCCGTACGCGGTCGACCTGGACTGGTCCGGCATCGACGAGCCGGAGGACATCGCGGCGGTCGTCGCCGACCTCGGCCGGGCCACGGCGACGATGCACGCGGCGGCGGACGACGAGAGCGGCCACTCGCTGGTGCCGTTCTCCACCGAGCGCGCGATCGACGCGGCCATCGCGGCCGACGAGGAGGGGTTCGGGGAGCTGCTGGTGGACTTCGCCCACAGTTACGGGGCGCGGGCGCGGGCGGACCACCAGATCTTCGTGGACCTCTTCCGCAACGGCCGCATCCCGGGGCTGTGAGCAGGCGGCCGCCGGGGCTTTAGGAGTCGTTTACAGGTTCGCATGCGACACTCCTGGGCGATGGACATATCCGGGACGCAGCTCAGAGCGGCACGCGCGGCGCTTTTCACAGCGCTCGTCGTGACGCTCTCCGCCGCGTCCCATGTGCTGCTCTCGCAGGCCCCGCTGCCGCTGGTCCCGATCGCCGTGCTGGCCGGTGCCGTCTTCGCCGCCGCCTACGCGCTGGCCGGCCGGCAGCGCGGATTCGGGGCGATCGCCGGGCTGCTGGTTCCGCTGGAGCTGGCCGCCGACACCTTCTTCACCACCGGCCAGCACCTCTGTTACGGGGCGGCGGGCGGCCCGATAGCGGGCCCGCTGCGGTCGGTCGGCGTCGATGTGCTGTGCGGCGGCGGTGAGGTCGGGGCCGGTGCCCCGCACCTCGGCGACGTCGGCACCCCACTGGCCTCGGTGACCGCGGGCGGCCAGGGCGCCGCCGCGCTGTTCGCCTCTCCCGGCCCGCTGGTCCCGTGGCTGCTGCTGGCCGCCCATGTGTCGGTCGGGCTGCTCGCCGCCGCCTGGCTGCACCGCGGCGAACTGGCGCTCGCGGGGCTGCTGGGGGCGTGCGCGCTGCTGGCGTTCCGCCCGCTGCTCACCGCGGTGGCCGTGGTGGGAACGGCCGGCCGCTCCGTACACCGCGAGGCGCTCGCCGCAGCGCCCCGGCCGCATCTGCTCGTCCACGCCCGCCTCCTCGTGCACTCCGTGGGACGGAGGGGACCGCCGCTCGGCGCCTGTGCCGCCTGAGCACCGCGACCCCGTACCGCAGACCACCCACCCCACGGAGAAGACACCCCCATGAGCAACCGCAACAGCCAGGCCAACAAGTCCGCCGCCCGCGAGCGGCTGCGCGCCGAACGCGAGCGCCAGGCGAAGAAGGACAAGGCCCGCCGGCAGCTCGTCGTCGCTGTCTCGGTCGTCGCCGGCCTCGCCGTCGTCGCCGGCGTCAGCTACGCCGTGATGGAGATGAACAAGCCGTCGCACTGGGAGTCCCTCAAGGACGAGAAGTCGGTGACCGCGCCCAAGAACACCTCGGGCGAGAACGGCACCACCGTCGTCATCGGCAAGGACAGCGCGAAGAAGACCCTGAAGCTGTACGAGGACTCCCGCTGCCCGATCTGCGCGTCCTTCGAGCAGACCGTCGGCCCGACCCTCGCCAAGGACGTCGAGGACGGCAAGTACAAGATCCAGTACATCGGTGCGTCGTTCATCGACGGCGACAGCCTCGGCGACGGCGTCATCGGCAACCGCGGCGAGGGCTCCAAGAACGCCCTGAGCGCGCTCGGAGCGGCGCTGAACGTGAGCCAGGACGCCTTCCTGGACTACAAGAGCGCGCTCTACTCCGCTGAGTTCCACCCCGAGGAGTCCGACGACAAGTTCAAGGACGACAGCTACCTGATCAAGGTCGCCGAATCGGTGGACGCCCTCAAGGGCAACAAGACCTTCCAGAACGCCGTCAACGACGGCACGTACGACGCGTGGGCCCTGAAGATGTCCGAGACGTTCGACAAGAACAAGGACGAGGTGACCGGCACGCCCTCGCTCGTCATGGACGGCAAGAAGCTCACCGAGGAAGGCAGCGACAACGCGCCGATGAGCGTGGAGTCCTTCAACAAGGCGATCACCGCCGCCCTGAAGGGCTGATCCGCCCCGCACCACCCGAGGGGCTCCGCGCGGCCACCGCGCGGAGCCCCTCGCGCGTCACAGCGTGGCGAGGAACCCGATCGCGACCTTCCAGGCCAGCTCCGCCGCCGCCTGGTCGAAGTCCGGCAGCTCCGCGTCGGTGAACAGGTGCCCGGCGCCCGGGTAGCGGTAGACCTCGACGTCCGCCCCGGTGCGCTGCATCTCCAGGTACCACGAGTTCAGCCAGTCGTGCGTCTCGTACGGGTCCGGATCGGCGACGTGCAGCTGTACGGGCAGCTCGTCCACGGAGGCGTTCTCGGCGATGTCCGACGTGCCGTGGAAGAGCAGCAGCCCGCGCGCCTTCGCGTCACCGAGGGCCAGCGTCTGCGCGACCGAGGCGCCGAGCGAGAAACCGGCGTACACCAGGCCCTGGTCGGAGTAGGGCGCTGCGGCCAGCACAGCCCGCTTCAGCAGCTCCTCCTTGCCGGTCTCCTCCCGGAACGCCTCCGCTTCCTCCACCGATTCGAAGGTGTGGCCCTCGAAGAGATCGGGCACGCGCACCTCGTGCCCGGCGGCGCGCAGCCGGTCGGCTGCCGCGTGGACCGCAGGGCGCAGACCGTACATCGAGTGGAAAAGCATGATGTTCATGAGGCCCATGGTGCCAGTTGCGTTCGAAGGGATGGAGAGCGACAGCATGGAGAACGTTCTGCGGCCGCTGATCGTCCTCGGCGGTTCGATCGTGATCACGCTGGCGGCGGGCTGGCTGCTCGACCTGCTGCTCAGACGTGCCGACGCCCGGCACCACGAGACCCCGCTGTGGGGCCTGCTGCGGCGCTGCCGGATACCGTTCCAGCTGGTCATGTGCGCGGCCCTGCTGCGCGGCACGTACGCCCACACCGGGCTCGGCGCGGTCCGGGACCACCGGGTGGGCATCGGCCGGCTGCTGACGCTGGTGCTGATCGGCGCTTCGGCCTGGCTGGTGGTGCGGATCGCCGTCGCGGTGGTGGACTCGGTGTACGCGCGCTACGCGGCGGCCCACAACCGGGACCCGGCCCGGGTGCGCCGGGTGCGTACGCAGGTGACGCTGATCCAGCGCGTGGTCGTCGCGGTGGTGGCGACCGTCGCGGTGGCCGCGATGCTGCTGACGTTCCCCGCGATGCAGACGGTCGGCACCTCGATGCTGGCCTCGGCCGGTCTCCTCGGCATCGTCGCCGGTGTCGCCGCCCAGTCCACGCTCGGCAATCTCTTCGCCGGACTCCAGATCGCCTTCGGCGACATGGTGCGGATCGGGGACACCGTGGTGGTGGACGAGGAGTGGGGCACCATCGAGGAGATCACGCTGACCTTCCTCGCCGTGCGGACGTGGGACGAGCGGCGGATCACCATGCCGGTCTCCTACTTCACGGGCAAGCCCTTCGAGAACTGGTCGCGCGGCGGTGTGCAGATGACCGGCGCGGTCTTCTTCCATCTCGACCACTCGGCGCCCATCGAGGCGATGCGCGACCAGTTGCGGGACATCCTCGGCGAATGCGCCGCCTGGGACGGCCGGGACTGGTCGCTCGCGGTCACGGACACCACGCCCACCACGATCCAGGTGCGCGCGGTCGTCACGGCGAAGGACTCGGGCGACCTCTGGACGGCGCGCTGCGCGGTCCGCGAGCAGATGATCGGCTGGCTGCGCGACCACCACCCGTACGCGCTGCCGCGGGTCGCGACGTCCCCCGCGGCGCTCCCGCCCGAGATCCCGCGGCCCTCCGCGAACGGCCGGGCGGAGAGCCCGGCGGGCTGGGGCAGGGCCCCGCGCACGGGACGCGGCTGACGGGCCCGCCCCGGGCGGCCGGGGTCAGCGCAGGCTGCGTACGTCCAGCTGCCGCAGGACCCGGTCCACGACCTCGGGGTCGGCGCCGGGCTCGCTGCGGGCGGAGAGCACGGCGTGGCGGGCGGCCGACATCATCTCGCGCTGGACGCGGCTGACCGCCTGGAAGCGCTCGGCGCGCTTCGCGTAGGCGTCGCGCCGCTCGTCGTCGACCATCTCGGGGCTGATCCTCGCCCCCACGTCGTAGGCGAGCCGGTGCAGCCGCTCGGTGACCTCCTCCGGGAAGTCCTCGGTCTCCTCGATCTCCTTGAGCCGCTGCCTGGCCGCCTTGGCCGCCCGTACGGCGAGGTCCTTCTCCAGGGCCGCCTCGGCGTCCGTGTCCGCGCGCACGCCCAGCCGGCGCACCAGCCACGGCAGCGTCAGGCCCTGGAAGACCAGGGTCACCATGATCACGGCGAAGGCGATGAAGACGATCTCGTCGCGGCCGGGGAAGGGCCGGCCGTCGTCCGTCTCCAGCGGGATCGCGAGCGCCAGGGCGACGGAGGCCACCCCGCGCATCCCGGCCCACCACATGATCACCGTCTCGCGCCAGCTGGTGGGGATCTCCTCGCTGACGTCCCGCCGGGTGTGCAGCCGTTTGGCCAGCCAGGTCGCCGGCAGCAGATACAGCAGCCGTACGCCGACGACGACCGCGACGACCGCGAGCGCCCAGCCGGCCATCTCCAGCTCGCGCCCGTCGGCCGTGCCGAACACGTTGTGCAGTTCGAGCCCGATCAGCCCGAAGGCGACACCGGTGACGAGGGTGTCGACGATTTCCCAGAAGGTGCGTCCGGTGAGCCGGCCCAGCACGTCGTCGGCGTCCGCGGTGTGCTCGGCGAGGAAGAGCGCGGTGGTCAGGACGGCGAGCACGCCGGAGCCCATCAGCTCCTCGGCGAGCACGTAGCTGATGAACGGCACCAGCAGGGTCAGGCCGACCTGGAGGGTGGCGTCACCGAGCAGCCCCATGAGCTTGATGGTGATCCAGCCGAGCGCGACACCGACCGCGACGGCGACGACGGCGGACAGGACCAGCAGGCCGAACGCCTCGGGCAGCGAGAAGGTCCCGCTGACCGCCGCCGCGATGGCCACGTGGTACAGCACGATCGCGGTGACGTCGTTGAACAGTCCCTCGCCCTCCAGGATGGAGACGAGCCTGCGGGGCAGCCCGACCGAGCCCGCGACGGCGGTGGCGGCGACCGGGTCGGGGGGTGCGACGAGCGCGCCGAGCGCGACGGCGGCGGCGATGGGCAGTCCGGGGACGATCGCGTTGGCCACCGCGGCGACGGCCGCCGTCGTCAGGAAGACCAGCGCGACGGCCAGCAGGAAGATGGGCCGCTTGTTGGCGGCGAACTGCCGCCAGGAGGTGCGCTGGACGGAGGCGTAGAGCAGCGGGGGCAGCAGCGCGGGGAGGATGATCTCCGGCGGAATGTCCACCTTGGGCACGAAGCTGGCGAAGGCCATCAGGACGCCCAGGAGCGTCATCAGCACGGGCGCGGGCAGCTTGAGACGGTCCCCGAGCGGAACCGTGACCACTGCTCCGAGCAACAGCAGGAACAGCAGGGTCATCTGGTCCACGGGGTGCCTTCCGAAGCGCTCCGGCCGGGCCCGGTCTCCGCTCGGCCGATGCCCTTTACCCTGCCACGCACCCCGGCGGCCCCGGGGTCAGGGGGTGCGGCGGGGCGTCAGATCGTCCGGCGCATCGCCCGGTGCGGGATGCCGGCGTCGGTGAACTCGGGGCCGTACGCGACATAGCCGAGGCGCTCGTAGAAGCGGAGCGCGTGCGTCTGGGCGTGCAGGTCGACGGCGGCCAGGCCGTTGTCCCGGGCCGCGTCCTCTATGGCCCGCACCAGGGCGGCGCCGACGCCGAGCCCGCGCGCTTCCTTGCTCACCGCGAGCCGGCCGAGCGAGCCGACCGCCGGGTCCCCGCCCGTGTGGCCCGCGGCGGCCGGGCCGTGCAGCAGCCGCCCGGTACCGAGCGCGGTGCCGTCGGCCGCGACCGCGATCACGTGCACCGCGTCGGCGTCGTGGACGTCGTACTCGATCTCCTCGGGCACGTTCTGCTCACCGACGAAGACGTCCTTGCGGAGCTGGAAGCACGCGGCGCGGTCCTGCTCGTCGGTGACGGTACGGGTGACGTACCAAGGGGGCCTGGGGGTCATTCGCTCTCCGCGGCGATACGGTCCAGCGCCTGCTGGAGGTCGTCGGGGTAGGAACTGGTGAACTCGACCCAGCGGCCGTCCGAGGGGTGCTCGAAGCCGAGCTTGACCGCGTGCAGCCACTGCCGGGTCAGCCCGAGGCGCTTGGCCATGGTCGGGTCGGCGCCGTAGGTGAGGTCACCGACGCAGGGGTGCCGGTGGGCGGACATGTGCACCCGGATCTGGTGGGTGCGGCCGGTCTCCAGCTTGATGTCCAGGAGGCTGGCGGCCCGGTACGCCTCGATCAGGTCGTAGTGCGTCACCGATGCCTTGCCGTCCGCGACGACCGCCCACTTGTAGTCGTGGTTGGGGTGGCGGCCGATGGGCGCGTCGATGGTGCCGCTCATCGGGTCCGGGTGGCCCTGGACCAGCGCGTTGTACTTCTTCTCGACGACCCGGTCGCGGAACTGGGCCTTCAGCAGGGTGTAGGCGCGCTCCGACTTGGCGACGACCATCAGCCCGGAGGTCCCGACGTCGAGGCGGTGGACGATGCCCTGGCGCTCGGCGGCGCCCGAGGTCGAGATCCGGTAGCCGGCGGCGGCGAGGCCGCCGATGACGGTGGTGCCGGTCCAGCCGGGGCTGGGGTGCGCGGCGACGCCGACCGGCTTCGCGATCACGACGATGTCGTCGTCGTCGTGCACGATCTCCATGCCCTCGACGGGCTCGGCGACGATCTGCACGGGTGCGGGGGCCTGCGGCATCTCCACTTCGAGCCAGGCACCGCCGTGCACCCGCTCGGACTTCCCGACCACCGAGCCGTCCACCTGCACCTTCCCGGCAGCGGCCAGATCGGCGGCCTTGGTGCGGGAGAAACCGAACATCCGGGAGATGGCGGCGTCGACGCGCTCGCCCTCCAGGCCATCGGGGACGGGCAGGGTGCGGACCTCGGGTTGCGTACTCACCTGTCGAGTATGCCTTGCCCTTACTAGTCCTTGTGCACGGTGCCGTCGGGGTCCAGGCCCTTGAAGGAGAGGAGGACGATCAGGATGCCGCCGCAGACGATCGCGGAGTCGGCGAGGTTGAAGACGGCGAAGTGGGCGGGGGCGATGAAGTCCACCACCGCGCCCTCGAACACGCCCGGCGCGCGGAAGATGCGGTCGGTGAGGTTGCCGAGCGCCCCGCCGAGCAGCAGACCGAGCGCGACGGCCCACGGCAGGCTGTACAGCTTGCGAGCGAGCCGCGCGATCACCACGATGACGGTCGTCGCGATGATGGTGAAGATGATCGTGAAGGCCTCGCCGATCCCGAACGCGGCGCCCGCGTTGCGGATGGCGTCGAGCTTGAGCCAGTCGCCGAGCAGCTCGATCGGCTCCTGGTGCTCCAGCTTCGCCACGACGAGCATCTTGCTGCCGAGGTCGAACAGGTAGGCGACGACGGCGACGCAGAAGAGCAGGATGATCCGGCGCCGGCGAGTGGCCGGCGACCGGTCGACCGCCGCTTCCGCATCGGCCTCGGCGTCGGCCGCTGTCGCGGCGGTGTCCTGCCCGTCCGGCGTGACGGCGTCCGGGGAAGCGGCCGCGCCGTCCGGCCCGGTCTCTCCGCTTCCCTCAGCCCCGGTGATGTCCGGCGTACCGATGATGCGCTCCGCCTCTGCCACGTGAGTCCCTCAAGCTAGTTCCCGACAGAGAACGAGGGTACGGCACACCAGTGCGGATCAGCCTCGTCGCTCCTGCTTCTGTTTGTCCTCGACGCAGAGGGTGGCCCGGGGGAACGCCTGCATCCGCGCCTTGCCGATCGGGTTGCCGCAGACCTCGCAGAGCCCGTACGTACCGGCCTCCAGCCGGGCCAGCGCCCGCTCGGTCTGGTCCAGCATCTCCTGGGCGTTGGCGGCGAGCTGCATCTCGTGCTCGCGGGTGATGTTCTTGGTGCCGGTGTCGGCCTCGTCGTCGCCCGCCCCGTCGCCGGAGTCCCGCATCAGCCCGGCCAGCGCCAGACCTGAGGCCTCCAGCTCGTCGCGCAGCCGGGTGCTCTCGCTGGTCAGCTCGGTGCGCGCGGCCGCGACCTCTTCCGGCGTCCAGGGGTCCTCGCCCGGCCGTACGGCCAGCTCCCCCGGTGCCGCGGCGACCCGGGCAGGCGGCACGGGTGCCGTGCTCGCGCCTGCGGTTCGGGTGCCGGCCGCGCTCTTCTTGGCTACCACCGTGTGGGCTCCCGTCTGCTCGGCGGCCTGCGCCGCCCCCGTGGTCTTCGACCCCTCCCCTGCCGGAGTCCCGGCCGGGGTCTTCTTGGCTGCGGCTTTCCCGGCGGACTTGCCGGCGGACTTGCCCGCGGACTTCCCGGCGGACTTCTTCGCGGGCGCCTTCTTCGCCGCGGCCTTCCTGGCGGGCGCCTTGTCGGCCGCCGCCGTCTTCCGTGCGGCTGCCTTCTTCTCCACCATGGCCGCGGCCCCTTCACGCAGTGTGATCTTGCTCGCGAGTCGTGCTGGGACGATAAGTCGACCCCAGCCCCGCGGCAACGGGGCACGCCGCCGCATCGCCCCTCCCCGTGTCCGGATCACCGCGCGCCTGCATCCGTTGTGCCCAGCTCCCCGCCGGGTATTCCGGCTTTCCGCCGGGCGCCGCGACCGGGTACGTCCCGTCTGGCCATTCGGGTCACGCGCGGGCCGCTCGGTAAACGGGTCGGCCGCCGCCCCCGGGGCCCGTACACTGGGGCCAGCGAGAGGCGTGGATGGGACGAGTAGCGTCGTACGCAGCCAGGAGCGACCCGGGGACGGTGGAAGCCCGGGGGCGAGCGCGTCGTGAAGATCACCCGGAGCCGTCGGAAGAAAGCCCGGGACAGGTGGGTCCGCCCACGGTCCCCGGAGCCAGTAGAACCGGCATCGCACCCCAATGAGGGGGCCCGGGGCGCACGCCCGGGGCCAAGGAGGGTGGTACCGCGGGGACCGGCGTCGGTTCTCGTCCCTCCGACGGAAGTGGAAGACGTCCGCCGGAGGAAGCCCGCACATGACATCGCCGCAGTACCGCCAGGTACCCGCCCAGGTCGACCTGCCCGCGCTGGAGCACGCCGTGCTCGACTTCTGGCGCGAGAGCAAGGTCTTCACCAAGAGCCTCGACCAGTCCGCCGGCCGCCCCGAGTGGGTGTTCTACGAAGGCCCGCCGACCGCCAACGGCATGCCGGGTGCCCACCACATCGAGGCCCGCGTCTTCAAGGACGTCTTCCCCCGCTTCCGGACCATGCAGGGCTACCACGTGGGCCGCAAGGCCGGCTGGGACTGCCACGGCCTGCCGGTCGAGCTCGCGGTCGAGAAGGAGCTGGGCTTCAACGGCAAGAAGGACATCGAGGCGTACGGCATCGCCGAGTTCAACGCCAAGTGCCGCGAGTCCGTGACCCGGCACACCGACGCCTTCGCCGAGCTGACGACCCGCATGGGCTACTGGGTCGACCTGGACGACGCGTACCGCACGATGGACCCCGAGTACGTCGAGTCCGTCTGGTGGTCGCTGAAGGAGATCTTCAACAAGGGCCTGCTGGTCCAGGACCACCGCGTCGCCCCCTGGTGCCCGCGCTGCGGCACCGGCCTGTCCGACCACGAGCTGGCGCAGGGCTACGAGACGGTCGTCGACCCCTCGGTCTTCGTGCGCTTCCCGCTGACGAGCGGCCCGCTGGCCGGCGAGGCGGCGCTCCTGGTCTGGACGACGACCCCGTGGACCCTGGTCTCCAACACCGCCGTCGCCGCGCACCCGGACGTCACCTACGTCGTCGCGACGAACGGCGAGGAGAAGCTCGTCGTCGCCCGGCCGCTGGTCGAGAAGGCGCTCGGCGAGGGCTGGGAGCTCACCGGCCGGACCTTCACGGGCCGCGAGATGGAGCGCTGGACCTACGAGCGCCCGTTCGCCCTCGTCGACTTCCCGAGCGCAGGCGAGGGAAGCGATGGGCACAGCCCGGCCGAGGCGCACTTCATCGTCAACGCCGAGTACGTGACGACCGAGGACGGTACGGGTCTGGTCCACCAGTCCCCCGCCTTCGGCGCCGACGACCTCCAGGTCTGCAAGGCGTACGGACTGCCGGTGGTGAACCCGGTCCGCCCCGACGGCACCTTCGAGGAGGACGTGCCGCTGGTCGGCGGGGTCTTCTTCAAGAAGGCCGACGAGGCACTGACCGAGGACCTCAAGGACCGCGGCCTGCTCTTCCGCCACGTCCCGTACGAGCACAGCTACCCGCACTGCTGGCGCTGCCACACCGCGCTGCTGTACTACGCGCAGCCGTCCTGGTACATCCGCACCACGGCGGTCAAGGAGCGGCTGCTCCAGGAGAACGAGAAGACCAACTGGTTCCCCGACTCGGTCAAGCACGGCCGGTTCGGCGACTGGCTGACCAACAACGTCGACTGGGCGCTGTCCCGCAACCGCTACTGGGGCACCCCGCTGCCGATCTGGCGCTGCGAGGACGGCCACCTCACCTGCGTGGGCTCGCGCGCCGAGCTGAGCGAGCTGAGCGGCACCGACCTCTCCGGCCTGGACCCGCACCGGCCGTTCATCGACGAGATCACGTTCACCTGCTCGCACGAGAGCTGCCAGCTGGAGGCGTACCGCGTCCCCGAGGTCATCGACGCCTGGTACGACTCGGGCTCGATGCCGTTCGCGCAGTGGGGCTACCCGTACAAGAACAAGGAGGTCTTCGAGAGCCGCTACCCGGCGCAGTTCATCTCGGAGGCCATCGACCAGACGCGCGGCTGGTTCTACACGCTGATGGCGGTCGGCACGCTGGTCTTCGACAAGTCGTCCTACGAGAACGTGGTCTGCCTGGGCCACATCCTCGCCGAGGACGGCCGGAAGATGTCCAAGCACCTGGGCAACATCCTCCAGCCGATCCCGCTCATGGACCAGCACGGCGCCGACGCGGTCCGCTGGTTCATGGCGGCCGGCGGCTCCCCCTGGGCGGCGCGCCGCGTCGGCCACGGCACGATCCAGGAGGTCGTCCGCAAGACCCTCCTCACGTACTGGAACACGGTCGCCTTCCAGGCGCTGTACGCCCGTACGTCGAACTGGGCCCCCTCGGCCGCCGACCCGGCCCCGGCCGACCGCACGGTCCTGGACCGCTGGCTCCTCAGCGAGCTGAACGCGCTGGTGGACCAGGTCACTCAGGCGCTGGAGGGCTACGACACCCAGCGCGCCGGCAAGCTGCTGTCCGCGTTCGTCGACGACCTGTCCAACTGGTACGTGCGCCGCTCCCGCCGCCGCTTCTGGCAGGGCGACAAGGCGGCGCTGCGCACGCTCCACGAGGTCGTCGAGACGGTGACGCGGCTGATGGCCCCGCTGACCCCGTTCATCACCGAGCGGGTCTGGCAGGACCTGGTCGTGCCGGTCGCCCCGGACGCCCCGGAGTCGGTCCACCTGTCCTCCTGGCCGAAGGCGGACCTGTCGGCGATCGACCCCGCGCTCTCCACGCAGATGGCGCTGGTGCGCCGCCTGGTGGAGCTGGGCCGGGCCACGCGTGCCGAGTCGGGCGTCAAGACCCGCCAGCCGCTCTCCCGCGCGCTGGTCGCGGCCTCGGGCTTCGAGCGCCTCTCCCCGGAGCTGCACGCCCAGATCACGGAGGAGCTGAACGTCTCCTCGCTGGCCTCCCTGTCCGAGGTGGGCGGCTCGCTGGTCGACACCACGGCCAAGGCGAACTTCCGGGCGCTGGGCAAGCGCTTCGGCAAGGGCGTCCAGGCGGTGGCCAAGGCCGTGGCGAACGCGGACGCGGCGGCGCTGTCGCTGGCCCTGCGCGAGGGCACGGCGACGGTCGAGGTCGACGGCGAGCGGATCACCCTCGCCCCGGACGAGGTCATCATCACGGAGACCCCGCGCGAGGGCTGGTCGGTCGCCTCCGACTCCGGCGCCACGGTCGCCCTGGACCTGGAGATCACCCCGGAGCTGCGCCGGGCGGGCCTGGCCCGTGACGCGATCCGCCTGATCCAGGAGGCCCGCAAGAACAGCGGCCTGGACGTCGCGGACCGCATCGCCGTCCGCTGGACCTCCGCCTCCCCCGCGACGACGGAGGCCCTGACCGAGCACGCGGCGCTGATCGCGGACGAGGTCCTGGCCGTGGACTACGCACAGGGCGGCGCGGACGACACGTACGGCACGCCGTTCGAGGACGAGCCCCTGTCCCTGACGTTCCGCCTACGCAAGGCGTAGCCGTAACCCGAGGGGGCCCGGCCGGAGAACGCTCCGGCCGGGCCCTTTGCTGTTCCCCTACCCGCCCCTTCCCGAACCGGGGCCCCCGGGCCCCCGCTCCTCAATCGCCGGAGGGGCTGAAGAACCAGCCTCGCCGGCGTTTGAGGCGCGGGGTCTGGGGCGGAGCCCCAGTTTCGGGAAGGGGCGGGTAGGGGAACAAGCCCCGCGCAGCGGCCACGCAAAAGGGCCGGGCCCCGGGGAAACCCCGGGGCCCGGCCCTCAGCCTGCCGACGGCTACGCGCTCGACGAGCGCGCCCCGCTCAGTTGTCGTCCTCGTCGATCAGAAAGCCCCGCATCGGCGACGGCGCCTGCTGCTGCATCGGCTGCGGCGCCTGCGGCCGCACCGGCGCCATCGGCTGCGTCATCGCCGGGGACATCTGCTGCTGGCCACCGTAGGACGGGCCACCGCCCATGGACGGGTTGCCGCCCATCGGCTGGCTGCCGTGGCCGCCGTGGTTGCCGCCCATCGTGTGTCCCATGGCACCGGCACCGGCCGGAGCCAGCGAGGGCGACGGCGGCAGCGAAGCGGCCGCCGGGGTCCGCGGCGGGGCCAGCGAGTCGTCGGCCTGGGTCTCCAGCTGACGCAGCTGGCTCTCCAGGTAGGACTTCAGACGGGTCCGGTACTCGCGCTCGAAGCCCCGCAGGTCCTCGACCTTGCGCTCCAGCGTCGCGCGGGCCGACTCCAGCGAGCCCATCGCCACGCGGTGCTTCTCCTGCGCGTCCCGCTCCAGCGCGTCCGCCTTGGCGCGGGCGTCCCGCTCCAGGCCCTCGGCGCGGCTGCGGGCCTCGCCGACGATCTTGTTGGCCTCGGAACGGGCCTCCGCGATCGCCTGGTCGGCGGTCTGCTGGGCGAGGGACAGGACACGGGCGGCGCTGTCGCCACCAGGGCCCTGCTGCTGCTGCATCTGCGGCGGCTGCTGCTGCTGCATCTGCTGCTGCTGAGGGTTGTGACCTCCCATGGGGCCGCCCATCGGTCCGCCCATGGGACCACCCTGCATCGGGCCGGGGCCGTGGGGGCCCTGCGGACCGGGGCCGTGCGGACCCTGGGGGCCGTGGCCGCTGGGACCGGCCGGCAGCTGCGGAGCACCACCGGGCAGCTGGGGGGGACCCATCTGCGGGGGCTGCTGCTGAACCGGCGGGCCCGATATGGCGGCGGGCACCGGGGCCCCCGGCCGGTCCTGCTGCTCGGGCGGCTTGCGCATGCCCTGCTGCTGGTTCTGCGCGGCGGCACGCGTGGCGGCGGCCAGCTTCGCGCGCAGGTCCTCGTTCTCACGGAGCAGGCGGGTCAGCTCCGACTCGACCTCGTCGAGGAAGGCATCGACCTCGTCCTCGTCGTAGCCCTCTCGGAGGCGGACCGTCGTGAACTGCTTGTTCCGCACGTCCTCGGGAGTCAGCGGCATCTCTTCTTCACCTCTACGTAGTCGTCGGCAGTCGGCAAGACCGTATCGCTCACAGCCTGGTCACGATGCTGATCAGGATGGAAACGATGATCATCAGAACGAAGAAGGACAGGTCGAGTGCCACGCCCCCGAGACGCAGCGGCGGGATGAACCGCCGCAGGAGCTTGAGCGGTGGATCGGTGACCGTGTAAGTGGTCTCCAGGACCACCACCATCGGCTTGCCCGGCTGCCATGAACGTGCGAACTGGAAGACGTAGTCCATGACGAGCCGGAAGATCAGCACGATGAGGAAACACATCAACGCGATGTAGACAACACTTTGTGCGACGCCCATCCTCGCGCTTCCCTCTCCCCTGGCTCTCGTAGCTCCGGCCTCGCGGCCGGGTTGTTCCCGGTGTCGTGTTCTCAGCTCTGGTTGAAGAATCCGCCCTCTGCGATGCGGGCCTTGTCCTCCGCCGTGACATCGACGTTAGCAGGCGACAACAGGAACACCTTCTGTGTCACGCGCTCAATGCTGCCATGGAGACCGAAGACGAGTCCCGCGGCAAAGTCGACAAGTCGCTTTGCGTCCGTATCGTCCATCTCCGTGAGATTCATGATCACGGGGGTGCCCTCACGGAAGTGTTCCCCGATGGTACGGGCCTCGTTGTACGTCCTGGGGTGCAGCGTGGTGATCCGGTAGGGCTCCCGCTCGGACACGACCTTGGGCATGATCACCGGTGCGTTCTTCTCCATGTTCGGGCGTTCAGGTGTGATGGATGCCACGGGTGCGATCCGGGCGGGTCGCTCGCGCTCCGCCGGGATCTGGACCGGCTCCCGCTGGGCCGGCGGCTGCACCGCCCGGACCGGTTCGTCGCGCTCCACCTGATGTGCGGGCTGGTGCCGGCGCCGGTCGCGCTCGGGCTCCGGCTCGGGTTCGAATTCGTCGTCGGGGTCGAACCCCGGGCCGTCGTACCCATCGTCCTCCACGAGGCCGAGGTAGACCGCCATCTTGCGCATCGCGCCGGCCATGCTCTGAGTCCTCCGCTCTGTGGTGGATCGGCATCTGTTCACCAAGTGCCCGCGATCCACTCCGGCCTGTACCGCCATGGGCGGTAATGACCATATTTTCTGCTGTGGTCCGACTTGCTTGGCGACGTTACCCGAGCCCGGGGCGGACTCCGAGTACCGCAGTACCGACGCGCACATGTGTCGCTCCGGCCGCGATGGCGTCCTCCAGGTCCGCACTCATCCCTGCGGAGACCATGTTCGCAGCCGGATGGTTCCCGCGCAGCCGGGATGAGAATTCCATCAGCCGGTCGAACGCGGCCCGTTGCCGTCCGGCGTACGGCCCGGCGAGCGGCGCGACGGTCATCAGACCGTCCAGCCGCAGGCCCGGCGCCGCCGCGACCGCGTCGGCCAACTCCTCGATCCCGTCGGGTGCGACGCCACCGCGGGCCCCGCGCTCGCCGCTCTCCGCGTCGAGCGCGACCTGGATGAGGCAGCCGAGTTCGCGACCGCCGCGGCCGGCCGCGGCCGAGAGGGCGGTCACCAGCTTCGTACGGTCCACCGACTGCACAACATCGGCATAACTCGCCACAGAACGGACCTTGTTGGTCTGCAATTGACCGACAAAGTGCCAAGAGAGCGACAGATCCGTACAGGCGGCGGCTTTGGGAGCGGCGTCCTGGTCGCGGTTCTCCGCGACCTGACGCACACCGAGTCCGTGCAGAATCCGCACATCACTCGCGGGATAGGTCTTGGTGACCACGATGAGGGTCACCTCTTCCCGCGCGCGGCCGGCCGCGGCGCAGGCGGAAACGATCCGTTCCTCCACCCGCGCCAGATTCGCTGCGAGTTGTTCCTTGCGTTCCGTCATGCCCTATCAGTCCAGCCAGACATATCCGGCGAGCCGCCCGGTGGTGCGGTCGCGTCGATACGAGAAGTGGTCGCCCGATTCGAGGGTGCAGAAGGGCGACTTGTGCCGGTCGGTGACGCCGAGCTCCGCCAGCTGGGCGTGGACTCCGGCGGTGACGTCCACCGCCGGAGTGCCCCAGCCGGTCTCGGACCGGGAGCCCGGCACGCGCGCGGCGACCTCGTCCCGCATCGCGGCCGGCACCTCGTAGCACCGCCCGCAGACGGCGGGCCCGGTACGGGCGGTGATCCGGGAGACCTCCGCGCCGAGCCGGACCATGGCCCCGACCGCGGCCGGCACGACTCCGGCGACCAGCCCCGGCCGTCCCGCGTGCGCCGCCGCGACGACACCGGCGACGGGGTCGGCGAGCAGGACGGGGGTGCAGTCGGCGGTGAGAACGGCGAGCGGGAGCCCGCGCCGCGCGGTCACCACCGCGTCCACGGCGGGGATCTCCCGCGTGTCGCCCCAGGGTTCGTCGACCACGGCCACATCGCGGCCGTGGACCTGGTTCATCCAGACGACCCGCGCCGGATCGAGCCCCCGGGCGCGCGCGGCCCGCTCCCGGTTGGCGAGAACGGCGGCGGGGTCGTCGCCGACCGCGCCGCCGAGGTTGAGCTCCGCGTACGGAGCGGCGCTCACCCCGCCCCACCTGTCGGTGAAGGAGAAGTGAGCGCCGCCCCGCGAAAAGACAGAAACCTTCGAGCTCACTGCGTCATGCGGACCTATCACTTCAAGAAGTCCGGTACGTCCAGCTCTTCGGCCTGGGAGTCCTGGTAGGGACGGGCCGGCGGGACGTGCGGCGGCGCGACGACCGGCGGCAGGTGCGTCTCGTGGGCGACCGGCGCCGGCTCCGACTGGACCGGCGGCTCCTCGCGCGGGGGCACGGAGCCCAGTCCGCCCGACTGGCGCACGGGCTCGGCGGCCCGGACCGGCGTCGGGGCCGGCTCCTCGCGCTTGGCGCTGTTCGCCCCGAGGACGTTCTCCCGCCGGGCCGGCGGCTGCCCGCCGTCGAAGCCCGCCGCGATGACGGTGACCCGCACCTCGTCGCCCAGCGCGTCGTCGATGACCGCGCCGAAGATGATGTTCGCCTCGGGGTGCGCCGCCTCGCTCACCAGCTGGGCGGCCTCGTTGATCTCGAAGAGACCGAGGTCGCTGCCGCCGGAGATGGAGAGCAGGACACCGCGGGCGCCGTCGATGGACGCCTCCAGGAGCGGCGAGGAGATCGCCATCTCCGCGGCGGCCACCGCGCGGTCGTCGCCGCGGGCCGAGCCGATGCCCATGAGCGCCGATCCGGCCTCGGACATGACCGACTTGACGTCGGCGAAGTCGAGGTTGATCAGACCCGGGGTGGTGATGAGGTCGGTGATGCCCTGGACACCCGAGAGCAGCACCTGGTCGGCCGACTTGAACGCGTCGAGCACGCTGACCTGGCGGTCCGAGATGGACAGCAGACGGTCGTTGGGAATGACGATGAGGGTGTCGACCTCTTCGCGGAGTTCGGCGATGCCGTCCTCCGCCTGGTTCGCGCGACGCCGGCCCTCGAAGGTGAACGGGCGGGTGACCACACCGATCGTCAGGGCGCCGAGCGAGCGCGCGATGTTCGCGACGACGGGTGCGCCACCGGTACCGGTGCCGCCGCCTTCGCCTGCGGTGACGAAGACCATGTCGGCCCCCTTGAGGACCTCCTCGATCTCCTCACGGTGGTCCTCTGCCGCCTTACGACCGACGGCCGGGTTCGCCCCGGCGCCGAGGCCGCGGGTGAGTTCGCGGCCGACGTCGAGCTTGACGTCGGCGTCGCTCATCAACAGGGCTTGCGCATCCGTGTTGATCGCGATGAACTCGACGCCCTTGAGACCGACCTCGATCATTCGGTTGATGGCATTGACACCACCGCCGCCGACACCGATGACCTTGATGACTGCGAGGTAGTTCTGCGGTGCTGCCACGTCGAAGGCCTCTCGCCTCGAGTTACGTGTCGTCGCTTCGCGGTGATCCCGCCGCGACGACGGATGCCGATTGGGACGGTCCGAACGCCGACCCAAACCCTAACGCTGAAGTTTAGGGTTACCAGTGTGTCTGCTTCATGGACTCTTCCGAACAGGACACTAAGTCGACAAGTGGCGCCCGTTCAACGAACACGCCGAACCTCCCGTTTTTCTTTTCACCCTATGTGATCACCCGTAGCGCTGACCAACCAGGGTGCTGGCCAGGCCAAATGTGCGTCAACTACCCGACACCGCGGGAGCGGTGGGTGCACTCACGTCGAAGTGTCCCGCTTTGGGGGCGGCTTTCATGAGAGCGGTGAGGACTTTCGCCTTCACCGCGCCCTGTTCACCACTTCCCCAGTTCACCGTGCGGTCCCCGGTGAGCTCCAGGGAGATGGCGTCGTACGAGGCGACCCGTACGACCCGGGTGTCCTCCGCGACGCCGCCCGGGAGGTCGCCCGCGACCCGGACCGCTTCCCGCACCAGCCGGTCGGCCCCGAAACGGCGCAGACTCGCTGACCGGCCGGTGGCCGTTTCCAGCAGAGGCACGTGCCCGGGAGCCTTGTCCACCGTGGCGAAACGCACGCCTTCGGCGTCCACTTCAATGAACTTTGCGCCCTTTTTCACCAACAGGACCGGCTTTCGCTCGGTCACTTTAAGTCCGATGCCGTGCGGCCATGACCGTACGACATCCACCGAGTCGATACGAGGCAACTTCTGGCGCAACCTTTTCTCGATCGCGCCGGTGTCCACGGATACGAGCGGGGTGCCCATCGGCACCCGCGCCGCGTTCTCCACCTCGGCCGGCGTCAGCACCCGCACCCCGGTGATCCTGACCTGTTCGACCCGGAGCCAGGAGGAGCCGTAGAGCGCCCAGACGGCGCCCGAGCCGAGCAGGAGGACGGCCGCGGCGATCAGGATCAGCAGCCTGCGCCGGGGAATGCGGGACCCCTCCGGGCGTGGGCCCGGCGGCCGGTCCCGGGCGCCCTCCTGCTTCCCTGCACCACGCTGGGCGGTCGTCGGTCCGGCCACGCTCGCTCCTTATGCCGGGTCCGGGGGCCTGCGCCCCCGGACCCGCCCGCCTCACGCGTTACGACGTGCGGCAATCGCCTCGTACACCATGCCGACCAGCAGATCGTCGGCGTCCCGGCGCCCGAACTCCGCGGCGGCGCGGGACATTTCATACAACCTGTGCGGATCGGACAGCACCGGAAGGACGGTTCCCTGCACCCACTCGGGGGTGAGCACCGCGTCGTCCACCAGCAGGCCGCCGCCGGCGTTGACCACCGGCTGGGCGTTCAGCCGCTGCTCGCCGTTGCCGATGGGCAACGGGACGTAGGCGGCGGGCAGCCCGACGGCGGAGAGTTCGGCGACGGTCATCGCGCCCGCGCGGCAGAGCATCATGTCGGCCGCGGCGTACGCGAGGTCCATCCGGTCCACGTACGGTACCGGGATGTAGGGGGGCATCCCGGGCATGTTGTCCACGCGCGGCAATTCGTTCTTGGGGCCGACCACGTGCAGGATCTGGATGCCGGAGCGCTGGAGCAGCGGAGCGACCCGCTGGACCACCTCGTTGAGGTGGCGGGCGCCCTGCGAGCCGCCGGAGACCAGCAGCGTCGGCAGGTTGGGGTCGAGGCCGAACGCGGCACGCGCCTCGGGGCGCATCCGGGCCCGGTCGAGGGTGGCGATGGTGCGGCGCAGCGGGATGCCGATGTAGCGGGCGCCGCGCAGCTTGCTGTCGGGCGTGGAGACGGCGACGCCGTGCGCGTACCGCGACCCGATCTTGTTGGCCAGCCCCGGGCGGGCGTTGGCCTCGTGGACCACGATCGGGACGCCGGCGCGTTTGGCGGCCAGGTAGCCGGGCAGGGCGACGTAACCGCCGAAGCCGACCACGCAGTCGGCCCTGGTGCGTTCGAGAATCTGCTCGGCCGCCTTGATGGTGCCGCGCAGCCGGCCCGGGACGGTGATGAGCTCGGGGGTCGGCTTGCGCGGCAGCGGTACGGCCGGGATCAGGGCGAGTTCGTACCCCCGCTCGGGTACGAGCCTGGTCTCAAGTCCCCGCTCCGTGCCGAGTGCGGTGATCCCCACGCTCGGGTCCTGCCTGCGCAGGGCGTCCGCGAGGGCAAGCGCGGGCTCGATGTGGCCGGCGGTCCCCCCGCCGGCGAGTACGACATGCACCGAAATTCACCGCTCTCCGGACGAACGCTTCTTGACGCGCCGTCTCATCGTCTTCCATCTCACCCCGGGCCTCCGCACGGCCAGGGCAGCCTTCGCGGCGGGCTCGTCCCGCGCGAACGCGATCATCAGCCCGACGGCGAACATGGTCGGCAGCAGGGCCGACCCCCCGTAGGAGAACAGCGGGAGCGGGACACCGGCGATCGGCAGCAGGCCGAGCACCGCACCGATGTTGATCACGGCCTGCGCCGTGATCCAGGTGGTCACACCTCCCGCTGCGTACCTCACGAAGGGGTCCTCCGTGCGTCCCGCCACGCGGATACCCGCATAGCCTAGAGCCGCGAAGAGGGCGAGTACCGACAGCGTCCCCGCCAACCCCAGTTCCTCCCCGGTGATGGCGAAGATGAAGTCGGTGTGGGGTTCAGGAAGTTGACCCCATTTTTCCACACTCGCACCGAGCCCCGATCCGAACCATCCGCCCGACGCCAGAGCATAGATGCCGTGCACGGCCTGCCAGCACGAGCCGCCGGGGCCGGGCTCGCTGGCTCCCATGCACTCCAGCCGGGACATGCGGTTGGGGCTGGTCTTGATCAGCAGGAAGCCGATGAGACCGGCGGTGGCGAGCACTGCGGCGAACATCCGGGTCGGCGCACCGGCCAGCCAGAGCAGTCCGAAGAGGATGGCCGTGAGAATGATCGCAGTACCCATGTCGCCGCCGAGCATGATCAGCCCGAGCAGCATGAAGGCGACCGGGACCAGCGGCACGAGCATGTGCTTCCACTGGGCCAGCAGCCGCTTGTCCTGTTTGCGGGCGAGCAGGTCCGCCCCCCACAGCACGAGGGCCAGTTTGCCGAACTCGCTGGGCTGGAGCTGGAAGGGGCCGCCCAGGTAGAGCCAGTTGCGGTTGCCGTTGACCGACATCCCTATCCCCGGCACCTGGACCAGCACCATCAGGAAGACGGCTCCCAGGAGCAGCGGGTAGGCCAGCGCCCGGTGCAGCTTGACCGGCATCCGGGCGGCGAGCGCCATCAGCCCGGCCCCGATCACCGCGGCCAGGAACTGCTTGCGGAAGAAGTAGGTGCCCGGCTTGCCGAGTTCCAGGGCCTTGATCATCGAGGCGGAGTAGACCATCACCAGGCCGAGCACGGTGATCAGGAGTCCGGCGCCCAGGATCACGTAGTACGCCGTCAGCGGGCGGTCCCAGGCCCTGCGCGCCTGCTCGTACAGCCGCCGCGCGCCGCCGCCTCGGGGGCTGCGCGGGCTGCTCGTGCTCCGGGCGCGCACCGCCGCGGGGCGCCGCGCCTTGGCGGGCCGTACACGCACGCTCTCTTCGGCCGGCATGTCCCTGTCCCCTCCACTGCTCGTGCCCGGGGCTCCGGTGCCGGGGCCCGCCCCGGCACAGCCGTACCGCCCCGGTGGTCCGGGACGGTACGGCGCGGCGGCCGGGCCGTCAGGCGCTCTCGGCGGCGCGTGCGCGGACGGCGTCCGCGAAGGCCTCGCCCCGCTTGTTGTAGTTGACGAACATGTCCATGGAGGCGCAGGCCGGGGCCATCAGTACGGTGTCTCCCGGCCGGGCGAGCCGTGCCGCCTCGCGGACCGCCTCGGACATCGCCCCAGTGTCGGTCCGGTCGAGGTCGACCACCGGGACCTCGGGGGCGTGTCGCGCGAGGGCTTCGCGGATCAGGGCGCGGTCGGCGCCCATCAGCACGACGCCCCGCAGGCGCTTGGCGCAGCCGGTCACCAGCTCGTCGAACGTGGCGCCCTTGGCCAGGCCGCCGGCGATCCAGACGATGGGGTCGTAGGCGGCGAGGGAGGCTTCGGCGGCGTGCGTGTTGGTCGCCTTGGAGTCGTCCACGTACGCGACCCCGTCGACGTCGGCGACGTGCTCGATGCGGTGCGGGTCGGGGCGGAAGGCGCGCAGCCCGTCGCGCACGGCCGCGGGCTCGACGCCGAAGGCGCGGGCCAGGGCGGCGGCGGCCAGGGCGTTGGCGATGTTGTGCGGGGCCGGCGGGTTGACGTCGGCCACCTCGGCCAGCTCCTGGGCCTGCTTCTGCCGGTTGGCCACGAAGGCCCGGTCGACGAGGATGCCGTCGACGACACCGAGCTGGGAGGGCCCAGGCGTACCGAGGGTGAAGCCGATGGCCCGGCACCCCTCCTCGACGTCCGCCTCGCGCACCAGGTCCTCGGTGGCGGGGTCCGCGGCGTTGTAGACGCAGGCCACCTGGTTGCCCTCGTAGATCCGGCCCTTGTCGGCGGTGTACGCCTCCATGGAGCCGTGCCAGTCGAGGTGGTCGGGGGCCAGGTTGAGCACGGCTGCGGAGTGGGCGCGCAGCGAGGGCGCCCAGTGCAGCTGGTAGCTGGAGAGTTCGACGGCGAGTACGTCGTACGTCTGCTCGCCCGCCACGGCGTCCAGGAGGGAGACGCCGATGTTGCCGACGGCGGCGGTGCGCAGCCCGGCGGCCTCCAGGATGGAGGCGAGCATCCGTACGGTCGTGGTCTTGCCGTTGGTGCCGGTGACCGCGAGCCAGGGTGCCGGCTCCCGGCCGTCCCGCCCGCGCAGCCGCCAGGCGAGTTCGACATCGCCCCAGACCGGGACGCCCGCTTCGGCTGCCGCCGCGAACAGCGGCTTGCCGGGCTTCCAGCCGGGGGCGGTGACGATCAGCTCGGTGGACTCGGGCAGGGTGTCCCCGTCGCCGAGGCGCACGGTGATGCCCTGCGCCTCCAGCTCGGCGGCCTGGGCGCGCGAGCGCTCGTCGTCCCCGTCGTTGACGACGGTGACGACGGCGCCGAGGCCGTGCAGGACGCGGGCCGCCGGGATTCCGGATACTCCGAGTCCGGCGACCGTGACGTGCTTGCCCTGCCAGTCCGCGTTGCTCACTTCTTGGCTGCCCATCCTGCGTAGAAGAGGCCGAGTCCGACGATCACGCACATGCCCTGGATGATCCAGAAGCGGACCACGACAAGGACTTCGGACCACCCCTTGAGTTCGAAGTGGTGCTGGAGCGGTGCCATGCGGAAGACGCGCTTGCCGGTCATCTTGAACGAGCCGACCTGGATGACGACGGACATCGTGATCATCACGAAGAGGCCGCCGAGCACCGCCATCAGGAACTCGGTGCGGGAGCAGATCGCGAGCCCCGCGAGCGCGCCGCCGAGGGCGAGCGAGCCGGTGTCGCCCATGAAGATCTTGGCCGGGGAGGTGTTCCACCACAGGAAGCCGAAGCAGGAACCCATCAGCGCGGAGGCCACGACCGCGAGGTCGAGTGGATCTCGCACTTCGAAACAGGCGCTCGGATTGGTGAGGGTGGCGGCGTTGGCGCAGGACTCCTGGAACTGCCAGAGCCCGATGAAGGTGTACGCGCCGAAGACCATCACCGACGCACCGGTGGCCAGGCCGTCCAGACCGTCCGTCAGGTTCACGCCGTTGGACATGGCGAGAATCATGAACAGGGCCCAGACGACGAAGATCACCGGGCCGACGGACCAGCCGAAGTCCTCGACGAACGAGAGCTTGGTGGACGCCGGGGTGTTGCCCCGGGCGTCGGCGAACTGGAGCGAGAGCACCGCGAAGGCGATCCCGACTATCAGCTGGCCGGCCATCTTCGCCTTGGCCCGCAGTCCGAGCGAGCGCTGCTTGACGATCTTGATGTAGTCGTCGAGGAAGCCGACGAGTCCCATACCGGCCATCAGGAAGAGGACCAGCACGCCGGAGAAGCGCATGTCCTCGCCGGTGATCACCTTCGCCAGGACGTACGCGATGATCGTCGCCAGGATGAAGGCGATGCCGCCCATCGTGGGCGTGCCCTTCTTCGAGCCGTGGGTGCGCGGCCCGTCGTCCCGGATGAACTGCCCGTATCCCTTGCGGGCCAGGAGCTTGATCAGCAGCGGAGTGCCGACCAGGGTCAGGAAGAGCCCGATGGCTCCCGCGAAGAGGATCTGCCTCATCGGCCCGCGACCTCGCCCTCGGTCGCGTTCTCCAGCAGTGCCGTTACGACCTGCTCCAGGCCTACCGACCGGGACGCCTTCACCAGCACGACGTCTCCCGGGCGCAGTTCCCTGCGCAACAGGTCGACGGCAGCCTGTGCGTCGGACACGTGCACCGACTCCTCACCCCACGAACCCTCGTTGTATGCGCCCAGTTGCAGCCAGGAGGCTTCTCTGCCCCCGACCGCGACGAGCTTGCTGACGTTGAGCCGGACGGCGAGCCGTCCGACCGCGTCGTGCTCGGCGAGCGAGGCGTCGCCGAGCTCGGCCATCAGGCCGAGCACCGCCCACGTACGACGCCCCTTCCCCATGGCGGCCAGCGCGCGCAGCGCGGCCTTCATGGATTCGGGGTTGGCGTTGTAGGCGTCATTGACGAACGTCACGCCGTCCGGACGCTCGGTGACCTCCATGCGCCAGCGGGAGAGGGTGCCCGCCTCGGAGAGCGCTTCGGCGATCTCGTCTGCGGACAGGCCCAGCTCATGGGCGACGGCGGCCGCGGCGAGCGCGTTCGACACGTGGTGCTCACCGTACAGGCGCATGGTCACATCGCTGCACCCGGTGGGTGTGTGGAGCCGGAACGCGGGGCGTCCGTCGTCGGTGAGGTGGACGTTCTCACCCCGTACGTCCGCATCCGCGGCTTCGCCGAAGAAGAGCACACGGGCCTTGGTGCGGGAGGCCATGGCGCGTACGAGGGGGTCGTCGGCGTTGAGCACGGCGGTGCCGTCCTCGGGCAGCGACTCGACCATCTCGCCCTTGGCCTGGGCGATCTGCTCCTTGCCTCCGAACTCGCCGATGTGGGCGCTGCCGACGTTCAGTACGAGGCCGACGCGCGGCGGGACGAGTCCGGTGAGGTAGCGGATGTCGCCGATGTAGCGGGCGCCCATTTCGAGGACCAGGTGCTGGGTCTCGTCGGTGGCGCGCAGCGCGGTGAGCGGCAGGCCGATCTCGTTGTTGAGGTTGCCCTCGGGGTAGACGGTGGGCCCCTTGCGCTCCAGGAGCTGCGCGATGAGGTCCTTGGTGGAGGTCTTGCCCGCGGAGCCGGTCAGGGCGACGACGGTGGTGCCGAGGCGGGCGACGACGGCGCGGGAGAGCGCCCCGAGGGCCGCCACCACGTCGTCCACGACGATCGCGGGGACGCCGACGGGGCGGGTGGCCAGGACGAGCGCCGCACCCGCCTCGACGGCGCGCCCGGCGTAGTCGTGGCCGTCGGCGCGTTCGCCGGCGAAGGCGACGAAAAGGCTGCCTGGGGTCACCTTGCGGGAGTCGATGACGACCGGCCCGCTGACGGTTGCTGACGGATCCGGTATGTCGTGCGTCTGCCCGCCGACGATTGCGGCGATCTCGGCGAGGGAAAGGGCGATCACTTGGTCATCCCTGACTGTTGTTCTCGTGGGTGGAGGCACAGGGGGTGGCGCTCTCGTGCCCCAGGGACCGCTCGATGGCGGCGCGCAGGACCACCCGGTCGTCGAAGGGGCGGACGACGCCGTGGATGTCCTGGCCCTGCTCGTGGCCCTTGCCGGCGATGAGCACGGTGTCCCCGGGCTCGGCGCGGCCGACGACGGCGGCGACGGCCGCGGCCCGGTCGGCGTCGACCAGGACGTCGCCGCGCTCGTGGACGGGCACCTCGGCGGCGCCGGAGAGCATGGCGGCCAGGATGCCGAGCGGGTCCTCGGAGCGGGGGTTGTCGGAGGTCAGTACGGCGGTGTCGGCGAGCCGGGCGGCGGCGGCGCCCATCGGGCCGCGCTTGGTGGTGTCGCGGTCGCCGCCGCAGCCGAGGACGATGTGCAGCCTGCCCTTGGTGACCTTGCGCAGGGAGCGCAGCACGGACTCGACGGCGTCGGTCTTGTGCGCGTAGTCGACGAGCGCGAGGTAGGGCTGTCCGGCGTCGACGCGTTCCAGCCGGCCGGGCACCCCGGGGACGGACGCGACGCCGTCGGCCGCGGTCTGCGGGTCGATGCCGGCGACGGCGAGGGTGACGATCGCGGCCAGGGTGTTGGCGACGTTGAACGGGCCGGGCAGCGGGGCCTTGGCGGTGGCCCGCTCGCCGTTCGGGCCGACCACGGTGAGGGTGGAGCCGAGCTGGCCGACGACGACGTCCTCGGCCCGCCAGTCGGCGTCCGGGTGGCCCTCGGCGGAGAAGGTGGTGATGGGCACGGACGCCTCGGTGATGAGCCTGCGGCCGTACTCGTCGTCGTAGTTGACGACGCCCTGTTTGCTGCGCTGCGGGGTGAACAGCCGCGCCTTGGCCTGGAAGTAGTCCTCCATGCCGGAGTGGAACTCCATGTGCTCCGGGCTGAGGTTGTTGAAGACGGCGACGTCGAAGACGCAGCCGTCGACCCGGCCGAGCACCAGGGCGTGGCTGGAGACCTCCATGGTCACCGCGTCCACGCCGCGTTCGCGCATGACGGCGTACAGGGCCTGGAGATCGGTGGCTTCCGGGGTGGTGCGCTCGGACTTGATGCGTTCGTCGCCGATCCGCATCTCGACGGTGCCGATGAGGCCGGTGTCGCGTCCGGCGCCGCGGAAGCCGCCTTCGATGAGGTAGGCGGTGGTGGTCTTGCCGGAGGTGCCGGTGATGCCGATCTGGAGCAGGTCGGCGCCGGGGTGGCCGTAGATCTCGGCGGCGAGTTCGCCCATCCGGCCGCGCGGGTCGTCGGTGACGAGGACCGGCACCCCGGTGGCGCGGGCGCGCTCGGCGCCGGACGGATCGGTGAGGATGGCCGCCGCGCCGAGACCGGCCGCCTGGGCGGCGAAGTCGGCGCCGTGCAGCCGGGCGCCCGGCAGGGCCGCGTAGAGGTCCCCGGGGCGTACGGCGCGGGAGTCGTGGGTGATGCCGGTGACGTCACCGGTGCCCGGCGGTTCGGCTCCCAGACGGGCCGCCAGTGTTACCAGGGGGGTCGGCCGCAGCCGATCCGGGCGGGGCGCTCCCGGGTAGTTCACAGGCGCGTCCTTCTGGGTCGTTCGGGACTGTTCAGCGTGGGGCACGGCGGTGAGCGTACCGGGCGCACCGGACCTCTCGCGAAGTGAGGGGGCCGGGGTCCGGGGGTTCTCGTTCCGGTTCCCGGGATCGGGGGTGATGGTTGTCACTGGTGGTCTCCGCGAGTTCACTCGCCGGGTGCGTAGGACACCGGCAGCCGGGCCGGCTCACTGCCGGACGGGGGGGTCTGGAGCGTCTTGAGGGCGAACTCCATGACCTGCTTGTAGATGGGGCCGCAGATCTGGCCGCCGAAGTAACTGCCCTTGGTGGGGTTCTGGATCGCACAGTAGACGGTGATCTGGGGGTCGTCGGCGGGCGCGAAGCCGGCGAAGGAGGCCGTGTAGCCGTGGTAGCCGCCGCGCACCGGGTCGACCCGGTTGGCGGTGCCGGTCTTGCCCGCGACCCGGTAGCCGGGGATCTTGGCCTTCGTTCCGGTGCCCTCCTCGTCGCCGACCACCGATTCGAGCATGGTGGCGAGCGTCTTCGCCGTCTTCTCGCTGACCACCCTGGTCTGTTCGGGGGCCTCGGCGGGGGTGTAGCGGCCGTCGGCGCCCCTGGTGCCGCGGACGAGGGTCGGTTCGATCCGGACGCCGCCGTTGGCGATGGTCGAGTAGATCGAGGCGGCCTGCATGGCGTTGAGGGAGAGGCCCTGGCCGAAGGGGATCGTGAACTGCTGCGAGGTCGACCAGTCCTGCGGCTTGGCGAGGATGCCGGGGGTCTCGCCGGGGTAGTCGAGGCCGGTGGGCGACCCGATGCCGAACTTCCTCAGGTAGGAGTGCAGCACCTTGTTCGACTCGGCCTGCGTCTTGCCGAGCTGACCGGTGGCCAGGATCGTTCCGATGTTGCTGGACTTGGCGAGTACGCCGTTGAGCGTCAGGTACCACGTGGGGTGGTCGATGTCGTCCTTGAAGAGCCGGTCGCCCCGGTGCAGCCGGTTGGGGACCGTGACGTGCGTACCGGGGGTGGCGACGCCCTCCTCCAGCACGGCGGCCATGGACATCACCTTGCTGGTGGAGCCGGGCTCGTAGACGTCCTGGAGGGCCGCGTTGCCCAGGGACGCGGCGTCGGCCTGGGAGAGGTCGTTGGGGTCGAAGCCGGGGGCGTTGGCCATGGCGAGGACCTCGCCGGTGCGGGTGTTCTGCACGATGACGTAGCCGCGGTCGGCCTTCGACTTCTCGACCTGGTCGGAGATGGCCTTCTGGGCCGCCCACTGGATGTCGCGGTCGATGGTCAGCTCGATGTCGGAGCCGGGGACCGCCGGCACCTCCTTGGTGCCCGCGGTGGGCACCCGCCGGCCGCCGGACTGGGCGTACTTGATCGTGCCGTCCTCGCCCGCGAGTTCCTTGTCCAGCTGCGATTCGAGGCCGCCCGCGCCCTTGCCCTCGGCGTTGACATAACCCAGTATCCCGGCGGCCAGGGCGCCGTTGGGGTAGACGCGCTTGGTGGTCGCCTCCTGGAAGACGCCGGCCAGCACGTTGGCGCCGGGGCCGCCGGCCGCCTTGTCCTTCGCGGCCTTCTCGGCGAAGGCGGACTTCAGGTCCTTGATCTGCTTCCAGACCTGCGGGGTCTGCCTGCGGGCCAGGACCGCGTAGCGGCTCTTGGGCTTGGAGAGCCGCTTCGTCAGATCGGCCGCGTCGACGCCGAGGATGGGCGCGAGGAGGGCGGCGGCCTGCTGGGGGGCGTCGGGCGCCTTGCTGTCGGCCGGCGTGAACATCTTGGGGTCGGCCGTGATGTCGTACGCGTCGACGCTGGTGGCCAGCGCGATGCCGCCGCGGTCGGTGATCTCACCGCGCTCCGCCGCCACGGTGTAGCTCAGGTAGCGGTTCTCCTCGGCCTTCGCGGCGTACGCGTGGGCGTCGACTGCCTGGACCTGGAGGAGGCGGACGACGAACGCGATCATGACGAGCGTCAGCGCGAGGCTGACCAGCCGCAGCCTCGGGCGCGGGCTGCCCAGCCGCAGCGGCCGGCCGGAGCGGCTGCGCGCCGTGCGCCCGCGCGGTGCGCCGGACGGGCCGCGCCGCCGCTGCTCGGGGCGCGGGCGGCCGGACGAGGCGGCGTTGCGGGGGCGCGCGGGGCCGGGGACCCGGCGGCGCGGTGGTTGCTTGGAGGGCACTCGGTCACCTGCCGGGGCTCGTGGAGGGCTGTGCCGCCGGCGCGCCGGAGGCCGTGGAGGTGCCCGGTCCCGCCGTCGCGGTGCCGGGCGCGGGGGTGGTGGCCGCGGGGGCCGTGGGCGTGGCCGGGCTCGCGGGCGCCGACGTGGCCGGCGCGGGGGTGGTCGGGGTGGATACGGGGTCCGGGCCCGGCGTGGCCTTGGACGGCACCCCCCGGACCGTGCCGCCCGGGTCGAGGAAGGCGGGGCTGCCGCCGGGGACCATGCCCAGCTCCCGGGCCCGGCGTGCCAGGGCGTCGGGCTCGAAGGAGGCGTCGACGTCGCGCTGGAGGGCCTGCTGCTCGTCGGTGAGTTCGGTGGTCCGCTTCTTCAGCTCGCTCAGCCGGAACGATCCCTCGTTGAGCGCGGAGTTGAGCAGCAGCAGGGTGATCAGGCCGCCGCCCAGCAGCAGGACGACCAGCAGGACGAACGGAGTGCGGGCCGCGGTGCTCGGCCCGGCGGGCATCAGCCGGGTGAGCCGTGCGGCGCGTCCTTGCCGCTGCCCGGCCGGTTCGCTCACCGCACCGCTCCGTCCCCGGCGCCGGCGGCCGGGAGCCGGGCGCTCACCGCTCGTCCTCACGGATGCGCTGGGCGCCGCGCAGCCGGGCGGGGGCGGCCCGCCGGTTCTCGGCGACCTCCTCCTCGGTGGGGAGCTCGGCGCCCCGGGTGAGCAGCTTCAGCCGGGGCTGGTAGCGCTCGGGGACGACGGGCAGGCCGGGCGGCGCGGTGTTGGCGGCTCCGGCCGCGAGGACCTGCTTGACCAGCCGGTCCTCCAGCGACTGGTACGACAGGACCGCGATGCGGCCGCCGACGGCGAGGCTCCGGACGGCGGCCGGAATGGCCCGCTCCAGCACGGTGAGTTCGCCGTTGACCTCGATGCGCAGGGCCTGGAAGGTGCGCTTGGCGGGGTTGCCGCCGGTGCGCATGGCGGCCTGCGGCAGGGCTTCGCGGATCAGCTCGACGAGCCGGGCGCTGTTGCTGAAGGGCTCCTTCTCGCGTTCGCGCACGACGGCGGAGACGATCCGCTTCGCCTGCTTCTCCTCGCCGTACGCGCGCAGGATGCGCACCAGTTCGCCCGGCGGGTAGGTGTTGAGGACCTCGGCGGCGCCGATGCCGGTCGTCTGGTCCATGCGCATGTCGAGCGGGGCGTCGCGGGCGTACGCGAAGCCGCGGTCGGCCTCGTCCAGCTGCATGGAGGAGACGCCGAGGTCGAACAGGACGCCCTGCACCTTGGGGATGCCGAGCCGGTCGAGCACCTCGGGCAGCTCGTCGTAGACGGCGTGCACCAGCGTCGCGCGGTCGCCGTAGGGGGCGAGCCGCTCGCCGGAGAGGCGGAGGGCCTCCTTGTCGCGGTCCAGGGCGATCAGCCGGGCGGTCGGGAAGGCGGCGAGGAGCGCCTCGCTGTGTCCGCCGAGGCCCAGGGTGCAGTCGACGACCACGGGGGGCCGGGGGCCGGGCGCCTCCAGAGCCGGTGCCAACAGGTCCAGGCATCGCTGGAGCATCACCGGGACGTGTCGGGTCTGGCTCATGCGCCCTCTCAGGCTCAGGTCCCGGGTGGCGGGACGTACGGCCTGGTCCCCGCCCGCTCGCGAAGGGGAGGTCCGCCGGCGCCGGGGAAGGGGCGTCAGCCGACCGGCGAGCGGGAGAGGGCCGGGCCGTACGTACGCCGCGCACACGGGGAAAAGTTCGAAATGTGCAGGGTGTCGGTAACTTCCCGTCACTTTAGTCCACCCTGCCACTCGATCGATTCCCGATCAATCAACCCGGCAGCGCGTCGGCCGCCGCGCGTTCACCCGCCCGGATGACCGCGGGCGGGCTTGTGGAGTACCTCACAACAAGCACTGTTGACGTTTTTTGTCCGCTTCCCCCTCCGGTCGCCGCCGGTGGCGGGGCTAACGTCTTGTCCATGTCGACTTCCGCGCACGCCCCCGCCGAACCTCCCGCCTCCGCCGCCGCCGGTACGGTCACCGACCGTCTGGTCGAGGCGAATGGCCACTACGCCTCGGAGTTCAAGGACCCCGGGATGGACGCCAAGCCGGTGCTCCGCGTCGCCGTGGTCGCCTGCATGGACGCCCGGCTCGACCTGCACAAGGCTCTCGGCCTGTCGCTGGGCGACTGCCACACCATCCGCAACGCGGGCGGCGTGGTCACCGACGACGTCATCCGTTCGCTGGCGATCAGCCAGCGGGCGCTGGGCACCCGCAGCATCATCCTGATCCACCACACCAACTGCGGCATGGAGTCGATCACGGAGGACTTCCGCCAGGAGCTGGAGATGGAGGTCGGCCAGCGCCCGTCCTGGGCCGTGGAGTCGTACACCGACGCCGACCAGGACGTGCGGCAGTCGATGCAGCGCGCGCGCACCTCGCCGTTCCTCAAGCACACCGATGACGTGCGCGGTTTTGTCTTCGACGTGACCTCCGGCAAGCTGCGCGAGATCTTCCCGGCTTCCTGATCCGGCCGTGCGCCCGAGGTCGCCGGGAGGTGGCGGACGAGCACCTTCCGGTGACGAAATCCTCACCCAATCCGACATATCGCCCTTGGTTGTCCACAGGCGAGTGACACAAAGCGGTAACGGCAACAAGAATGCGTGAGTGACACCCCGTCGGACCTCGCCGTCCGGCGCGGTGTCCGCATTTCGGGGAGGGCCGGGCCGCACGAGGGCACCGGCCCGTGACTGGGGAATCCCGTGCTCCTGGTGAGCGTGGGGCAGGGCCGAGGAGGGCCGGGTGACGACCTATGACGATCGAGCGAGCCTCACAGATCTGACCACCACCGCAGAGCGGGTGCGCAGGTCGGTGGAGGCCGTGATCGAGGGCAAGCCGGAGGTCGTACGGCTCTCGCTGACCGTGCTGCTCGCGGAGGGGCATCTGCTCATCGAGGATGTCCCGGGCGTCGGCAAGACCATGCTGGCCAAGGCGCTGGCCAGGTCCATCGACTGTTCGGTGCGCCGCATCCAGTTCACGCCGGACCTGCTGCCGTCGGACATCACCGGGGTGTCGATCTACGACCAGCAGCGCCGCGACTTCGAGTTCAAGCCGGGGGCGATCTTCGCCCAGGTGGTGATCGGCGACGAGATCAACCGCGCCTCCCCCAAGACCCAGTCCGCGCTGCTGGAGTCGATGGAGGAGCGCCAGGTCACCATCGACGGGCACACCTACGAGCTGCCCGACCCCTTCATGGTCGTGGCCACGCAGAACCCGGTGGAGATGGAGGGCACGTATCCGCTGCCCGAGGCCCAGCGCGACCGGTTCATGGCCCGGGTGTCGATCGGCTATCCCAGCGCGGAGGCCGAGCTGCGGATGCTCGACGTGCACGGCGGGCTCTCCCCCCTGGACGACCTCCAGCCGGTGGCCCACGCGCACGACATCGTGAAGCTGATCGACGCGGTGCGGGCGGTCCATGTCGCCGAGGCCGTCCGCAGGTACGCGGTGCAGCTCGTCGGCGCCACCCGCAACCACCCCGACCTCCGGCTCGGCGCCTCGCCGCGCGCCACGCTGCATCTGCTGCGGGCCGCCAAGGCGTCCGCGGCGCTGTGCGGCCGGGACTACTGCCTGCCGGACGATGTGCAGGCCCTGGCCGTGGCGGTGCTCGCCCACCGGCTGCTGCCCACCGCGCAGGCCCAGCTGAACCGCCGCAGCGCCGAGCAGGTCGTGCTGGAGATCCTCCAGCAGACCCCGGTGCCCACGGCCGTGGGCGGCCCGGCCGCCGCCGCTCCGCAGTATCAGGCGGGCCCGGCGTACGGCGGCCGACAGCAGCCCGCCCCCCGGCGGACGTGATGGCCGGGGCGGGGCCCGTCGCGATGGACGGCGGCGAGGGCAAGGGGGGTGTGCGGGCCGCGCTCGGCGGGCTGACCACCCGGGGGCGGTCCTTCCTCGCGGCCGGGATCGCCGCGGCGGTCTGCGCCTACGCGCTGGGCCAGGGGGACCTGCTGCGGGTCGGTCTGCTGCTCGCCGTGCTGCCGCTGGTGTGCGCGACCGTGCTCTACCGGACCCGCTACCGGGTGGCGGGCACCCGCCGGCTCTCCCCTTCGCGGGTCCCGGCAGGTTCCGAGGCCCGCGTGCGTCTGCGGATGGACAACGTCTCGCGCCTGCCCACGGGCCTGCTGATGCTCCAGGACCGGGTGCCGTACGTGCTCGGTCCGCGTCCCCGGTTCGTGCTGGACCGGGTGGAGGCGGGCGGCCGGCGCGAGGTGTCCTACCGGGTCCGTTCGGACCTGCGCGGGCGCTATCCGCTCGGCCCGCTGCAACTGCGGCTGAGCGACCCGTTCGGCATGTGCGAGCTGACGCGTTCCTTCAGCGCCTACGACACCCTGGTCGTGGTCCCGAGGACCGAGCCGCTGCCGCCGGTGCGGCTGGCCGGCGAGGCCTCCGGCCACGGCGAGGGGCGCCAGCGCTCCCTGGCGCTGGCCGGTGAGGACGACGTGATCCCGCGCGGCTACCGCTACGGGGACGATCTGCGCCGCGTCCACTGGCGCTCCACCGCGCGCCACGGCGAGTTGATGGTGCGCCGCGAGGAGCAGCCGCAGCGGGCCAGGTGCACGGTCCTGCTCGACACCCGGCGCGTCGCCTACCGGGGCACGGGGCCGGACTCCGCGTTCGAGTGGGCCGTCTCCGGGGCGGCCTCCGCGCTGGTGCACATGCTGGAGCGCGGCTTCGCGGTCCAGCTGCTCACCGACGTGGGCGGCGCGGCGCCGGGCGGGGCCGGCCTCGCCGGCGCCACCCACGACTCGGCGGAGTCCGCCGGGCTGATGATGGACACCCTCGCGGTCGTCGAGCACTCCGACGGCGGGGGCCTGTCCCGCGCGTACGACGGGCTGCGCGGGGGCGACGAGGGGCTGCTGATCGCCTTCCTCGGCGATCTGGACGAGGCGCAGGCCGCCGTGGCCGCCCGGATGCGGCAGCGCAGCAGCGGGGCCGTGGCCTTCGTCCTGGACGCCACCGCCTGGGTGAACGGCGCCTCGCCCGCCACCCGCGAGGCGTCCGAGCGGCGGCTGCGGCCGCTGCGCGAGTCGGGGTGGACGGTGGTGCCGGTGGAGCCCGGCGCCGAGCTGCCCGTGCTGTGGCAGCAGGCCGGACGCCACGGCACGCCGGCCGGTTCCGGCACGGCGGGATTCTCCGGGGGCTGGTCATGAGGGGGCGGTCATGAGCGGTCGTGGTCGGCTGGCGCTGTGCGCCTTCGCGGCGACACTGATGGCGGCCTGCTCGATGCTGCCACTGGTGGACCCGGCCAAATGGCTCGTGCAGGCCGCGTTCCTGCTGGCGATCCAGTTCGGGGTGGGCGCGCTGGGCCGGCGGGTGCCGCTGCCCAGGCTGCTGACGGTCGTCGCGCAGGCGCTGGTCGTGCTGGTGCTGCTGACGGTGGCGTTCGCCAGGGAGCAGGCGGTGGCGGGCGTGCTGCCCGGACCGCAGGCGGTGCGGCAGCTCACGGACCTGCTGACGGCCGGCACGGACGACGTCAGCCGGTACGCGATTCCGGCGCCGGCGACCCCGGGCATCCGGCTGATGCTGGTGGGCGGGGTGCTGCTGGTCGGGCTCGCGGTGGACACGCTGGCGGTGACCTTCCGCAGCGCCGCGCCCGCCGGGCTGCCCCTGCTGGCGCTCTACTCGGTGGCCGCCGGGCTCTCGGACGGCGGCACGGACTGGCTGTGGTTCCTGCTGGCGGCCTGCGGCTATCTGCTGCTCCTGCTGGCCGAGGGGCGCGACCGGCTCTCCCAGTGGGGGCGGGTCTTCGCCGGAGCGGCCGGGTCCCGGGGCGGTTCGTCCGCCGGGCTCGAAGCCTCGGGCGGCAGGGCGCTCGCCCCGGTTCGTACGGGGCGGCGGATCGGCGCGCTGGCCCTCGGGATCGCGCTGGTCGTGCCGGCGGCGCTGCCCGCGCTGGACGGCGGGCTGCTGACGGGTTCGGGCAGCGGGGGCGCCAAGGGGCGCGGCGGCGGCACCATCTCCGCGGTCAACCCGCTGGTCTCGCTCCAGGACAACCTGAACCAGCCGGAGAACCGGCAGGTGATGTCGTACCGCACCGACTCCGACAGCCCCGGCGACTTCTATCTGCGCATCCTGGCCCTGGACCAGTTCAACGGGAACGAGTGGCGGGCTTCCACGCGCCGGCTCCAGGACGTGCCGAAGCGGCTTCCGACGCCGGCCGGCCTCTCCCCCGCCGTCACGGTCTCGGAGGTCAAGTCGACCGTCTCGGCCTCCCGCTCGTACCGGCAGACCTATCTGCCGCTGCCCTTTCCGGCGGCCGAGGTGCGGGTCGACGGGCGGTGGCGCTTCGAGGAGGAGGGCCGCACGCTCGTCGGGGACGACGGGGAGACCACCAGCGGCGCTCAGTACACGGTGACCAGCCTCGATGTGCAGCCGACGGCCGAGCAGCTCGCCCGTGCGGGCGCGGTCCCGGCGGCGCTGCTGCGTGAGTACACCCAGGTGCCGGACACGCTGCCGAAGGTGGTCGCGGAAACCGCCGAGGAGGTCACGCGGGGCACGGGCAACGCCTACGAGCGGGCGGTGAAGCTCCAGGACTACTTCTCCACCGACGGCGGGTTCACGTACGACACCTCGGTCAGCTCGGGTACGGGCACGGCCGCGATCGCCCGTTTCCTCAAGGACCGGAAGGGCTTCTGCGTCCACTTCTCGTTCACGATGGCCGCGATGGCCCGGACGCTGGGGATTCCGGCCCGGGTCGCGGTGGGCTTCACGCCGGGCTCGGCGCAGGCCGACGGTACGTACTCGGTCGGGCTGCGGGACGCGCACGCGTGGCCCGAGCTGTACTTCGAGGGCATCGGCTGGACCCGCTTCGAGCCGACCCCGACGCGTGGCTTCGTCCCGTCGTACACGCTGCCCGACGCCCCGACCGGTGACACGGCGGACCCGGCCAGGCCCGAGGCGGACGCCTCGGCGCCGGAGGCGGCCGCCCCGTCCGCGTCGGAGAGCTGCCCGGCGCAGATGCGCAAGCAGGGCGAGTGCGGGCAGACGGCGGCGCCCGGGGCCGCCGCGCCGACGGACACGGGCACTCCGGCGGGCACTGTGCTCGGCATCGCCCTGGCGGCCGTGCTGGTCCTGGTGCTGCCGCTGCTGCCGATGTGCTGGCGCCTGCGGGCGCGGGCCCGCAGGCTGGGCTCGTCGGCGGGCCGCACCCCCGCCGACACCACCGCGAGGACGCTGGCGGTGTGGCGGGAGGTCACCGACACGGCGTGGGACCACGGCGTCCTCCCGGACGACGCGCTGACCCCGCGCAGGGCCGCCGAGCGGCTGGTGCGCCTGGGCCGGCTCGACACGGAGGCGGCGGACGCGGCGCACCGGGTCGCGGGGGCGGTGGAGCAGGTGCTGTACGCGCCGGAGCCGCGTCCGGTCTCGGGGCTCGCCGAGGACGCCCGCGCGGTACGGGCCGGGCTCGGCGTCGCGGCCGGGCGGGCCATCCGGCTCCGGGCGCTCGTGGCGCCGCGCTCGGCCGTACGAGTGGTGTGGGCGCTCTCCCGGCGCCGGGCGGCCCTGGCGGGGCGCCTGCGGCTGCCGGCCAGGCCGGCCTGGACCCGGCGCCCGTCCCGTCAGGAGGGCTGAGGAGGGCGGGGCTGGGGCGGGGCGTCTCCGCCCCAGCCCCAGCCCCGCCCCAGCCCCGTTTCTCCCCGTTACCCGCTTCGCCTCGTCACCGCACGCGTGAGGGGCGGTCGCGATGTCCGCGACCGCCCCTCACCCAGAAGTGCTCTGTACGTCTGCGAAACGCTCTGTACGTCTACTGTCCCTGCTCGTCGCGGCGGCGCTGCCACCGCTGTTCGATCCGGTTCATCACGGACCGGCGCTGTCGGGACTGCCGGCGCTCACTCGCACCACCGGCGCGCACCGCCTGCTGCTGCTCGCCCGGCTTGGGTGCCTTGCGCCAGCCCGTGACCGCGAGCACCGCGCAGCCCAGCATGACGAGAAAGCCCACCACGCTGATCCAGATCTGCTGAGCGACCATTCCGGCCATGAGGAGCGCGATACCCACCAGAAAGCCAGCAACTGCCTGGTAGACCCGTCGCCGGGTGTATGTACGCAGCCCACTTCCCTCGAGCGCTGTCGCGAACTTGGGATCTTCGGCGTACAGCGCTCGCTCCATTTGCTCGAGCATTCGCTGCTCGTGCTCCGAGAGCGGCACGGAGTCCTCCTCGTCGTCGGCCGCGGGGGGCGGCCGGTATGCGGCCCTTCCAGGATAGGCAGGGAATCGCCCCCGTGAAACCCGCCCTCATTGCCAATCAGCCAGTCCGGGCCGCCACGGCGGCTCAGCTGCTGAGGCGTTGATTCCCCAACCTCCGATCCGTCATGCCGGATGGTGTCCCCCGATCATACGGGGCCCGGGGCCCGAACGGGGCTGCCGGTGCGTACTCCGTCTGCGGCTGCGTTGCTGATCAGCCGCGCTGCCGCCGGTCGCCGGGCCGGTGTCTCAGCCGCGTTTGGTGCCCAGGACGTGCAGCTGGGTGGCCACCGAGTGGAAGGCGGGCAGTTCGGCGGCCGCGGCCTCCAGCTTGAGGAGGGCTTCCATCGCGCCGGGTTCGGTGTCCACCAGGACTCCGGGGACGAGGTCGGCGAAGACGCGGACGCCGTGGACCGCGCCGACCTCCACGTCGGCTCCGGTGACCAGCGCGGTGAGCTGCTCGGCGGTGTACCGCCGGGGCATCGGGTCGCCCTCGCCCCACCGGCCTTCCGGGTCGCCGAGCGCGTGCCTGGCCTCGGTGAAGTGGCCGGCCAGGGCGCGGGCCAGGACCGCTCCCCCCAGCCCGGCGGCGAGCAGACTCAGCGCACCGGCCGGGCGCAGCGCCTCCACCGCGTGCCGCACGCCCTCGGCGGGGTCGTCCACGTACTCCAGGACGCCGTGGCAGAGCACCGCGTCGTAACCACCGCGCTCCACCACGTCGAACAGACCGAGGATGTCGCCCTGCACCCCGCGGACCCGGTCGGCGACCCCGGCCTCGGCGGCCCGGCGCTCCAGCGCGAACAGCGCGTTGGGGCTGGGGTCGACGACCGTGACCCGGTGGCCCAGACGGGCGACGGGCACGGCGAAATTGCCCGTGCCGCCGCCGGTGTCCAGCACGTCCAGGGCGTCCCTGCCGGTCGCCTTGACCCGGCGGTCGAGGGCGTCCTTGAGGACCTCCCAGACCACAGCGGTACGGAGGGAGGCGCGGGGGCGCAGCGGGTCCGACACGGCAGTTGACTCCTCGGCACGGGCCGCCGGCGGGGGCGGAGCGTGAACAGCGCAGGTGATAGGTCCTGTCCACCCTATTGCCTGGCACCGCCCCCGCGGTCATCCCGCCTCGGGCCGCTCCCCGCGGGGCTGTGGCAGCACCGGCTGGAGCACGAGCAGCCGCTCGACCAGGCGCAGGAACATCGCCGCGTCCCGCAGCAGGTCGTCCGCGTCCCGCCGGCCCGCCGCGCCGGGTATCCCCGCCTCCGCGCGGGCCCGCCGGGCGGCACCCGCGGCGAACAGGGCGCTCCACTCGGTCAGCTCGGGGGCCAGCTCCGGCAGGATCTCCCAGGCGCTGCGGATCCTCTCCCGGCGCCGGCGCGAGGTCTCGGGGCGGCCGCGGACGGCGAGCACGGCCGCCGCGGTGCGCAGGGCCGCGAGGTGTGCCGTGGCGTACCGCTCGTTGGGCACGTCGAGAACAGCTGCCTCCGCCAGGCCGGCACGGGCCTGGGCGAGGAGATCGAGGGCAGCGGGCGGCGCGGTGGTGCGCCGGACGACGGGGTGGACATCGTGGGCCGGGCCGGTCGGTGAGGGAGCAGGGCCGTCTGCGCGGCGTCGCGGGGCGGCGGCTGCGGACGAGTGGGCCATGACAGAACCTCCTGTCTCGGTAACGGCTTCGTGGCCGTCTGTGTCCATCGTGACGGCCCCCACTGACAATCGGTCTCGATCCGGCCCTGACCTGGGCTTTTGCTTCGATCGCGAGTTCGGGCTACCTTTTTGTACTGACCAGTCAGTTCAAAGAGGGGAGGGGTTCCGTGGACAGGCCGAAGCAAGTGGACAGTCCGCACGGAGCAGCCGTCAGTGCCGAGGGCCTCGGGCTCGAAGGACCACGCGGCTGGGCCTTCCGCGATGTGACGTTCGACGCCGGGCCCGGCTCCCTGATCGCGGTCGAGGGCCCGTCCGGCTCCGGCCGCACCTGTCTCCTGCTCGCCCTCACCGGCCGTATGCGCCCCACCGAGGGCGAGGCCGGGACGGGGGGCCTCGCCCTGCCGCGCCGGGCGGCCGCCGTGCGCCGTATCGCGGCCCTGGGCCCGGTGCCCGGGGTCAGCGAGCTGGACCCGGCGTTCACGGTCGCCGAGCACCTGCGCGAGCGGGCCCTGCTCCAGCGCCGCTACGGCGGCCCCGTGCGCGCCCTGCTGCGGTCGCCCCGCGAGCGGACCGCCGCGGCGCGCGACCGGATCGACGCGGCCCTGGACGCCGCCGGACTCGACCCCGCCACGCTCCCGAAGGCCGAGCGGACCGCCGTACGGGACCTGGAGCGGCTGGAGGCGCTGCGGCTCTCCGTCGCCCTCGCGCTGATCGGCCGGCCCCGGCTGCTCGCGGTGGACGACGCCGACCTCAAGCTGTCCGGCGCCGAGCGGGCCGAGGCCTGGCGGCTGCTGCGTTCCGTGGCCGGAGCGGGGACGACCGTGCTGGCCGTCTGCAGCGAGGCTCCCGAGGGCGCCGTCACCGTACGCACGGGCACCGCTTCCGGCACCACCGACGCCGGGGGACCGGCGAAGACCGGGGAATCCGGCACGACCACGCACGAGGAGGGGGCGGCCGATGCGTTCGCCGAGACTGGCCACGCTTGAGCTGAGGCGCTTCGGCAGGGGGCGGCTGCCGCGCGCGGCCCTCGCCGCGCTCCTCCTGCTCCCGCTGCTCTACGGCGCCCTGTACCTGTGGTCCTTCTGGGACCCGTACGGCCGCCTGGACCGCATCCCGGTCGCCCTGGTCAACGACGACAAGGGCGCCACCGCCGACGGCGAGCGCATCACCGCGGGCGACGAGATCACCGGCAAGCTGCTCGACTCCAAGGTCTTCGCCTGGCACGAGGTCTCCGCCGCCGAGGCGGACAAGGGCGTCGAGGACGGCACGTACTACCTCTCGCTGCGCATGCCCGCCGACTTCAGCGAGCGCATCGCCTCCAGCGCGGGCGACTCCCCCGAGACCGGCGCGCTCCAGGTGCGTACCAACGACGCGAACAACTACATCGTCGGGCAGATCTCGCGGACGGTGTTCTCCGAGGTCCGCACGGCCGCCTCGGCCAACGCGTCGCGCGGGTTCCTGGACCGGATCTTCATCAGCTTCTCCGACCTGCACGACGAGACGGCGAAGGCCGCCAAGGGCGCCGCCGACCTCAGGAGCGGGATCGGCAAGGCGAAGAAGGGCTCCAAGGACCTCGCCGACGGGCTGGGTGACGCGAAGTCCGGCAGCAGCCGGCTGGCGGACGGCATCGTGAAGCTGGACAAGGGCGCGGGCGACCTGAAGACCGGCTCGCACCAGGTCGCCGACGGCACCCAGCTGCTCGCCGACAAGGTCAACGGGGTGGCCGCCGACGTACGCCCCTTCCTGAAGGACAACGGCAAGGCCATCGGGGACACCGCCCGGCTCGTCGCCGACTCCTCCAGGACCGTGCGGGACAACCTCGACCTGCTCGTGAAGGCCGCGCCCACCGCCGCGACCGCCGCGCACACCGCCGCCGACGACCTCACCGAGGTCCACCGCACCCAGTGCGAGGAGCAGCCGGACCCCGACCCCGCCGTGTGCCCGCCGCTGAAGCGCGCCGTGACGTCCGCGGCCGATGTCGCGGCCGTGGCCGACGACGTGAACGCCCTCGTCGAGAACCAGAACGGGGACCTCAAGCAGCTGCGCACCCAGCTGACCACCCTGGAGAAGCAGGCGAAGGCCCTCGCCGCGCGTTCCCCGCATCTGGACGAGGACCTCGAAGCCGCCGTCAAGAAGGTCAACGCGCTCAACACCGGCGCCCACAAGGTCGCCAAGGGCGCGGCCCAGCTGCACACCGGGCTGGCCACGGCCAGGACCGGTTCGGCCGACCTGAAGACCGGCGTCGGCAAGCTCGACAAGGGCGCGACCGACCTGGACAAGGGGATGGTCCGGCTCAGCGACGGTTCCGCCACGCTCGCCCAGGGCCTCGGCGACGGCGTCGGCAGGATCCCCGACTACGACAAGAAGGACCGCGACGCCCGTACGGAGGTCATGGCCGACCCCGTGCGGCTGGCCTCCCAGTCGCTGCACTCCGCCCCCAACTACGGCACGGGCTTCGCGCCCTACTTCATCCCGCTCTCGCTCTGGGTCGGCGCGATGGTGGCGTACATGCTGATCCAGCCGCTCAGCAGGCGCGCCCTGGCCGCCGGGGCACCGGCCCGGCGGATCGCGCTGGCGGGCTGGCTGCCGGTGGCCGCGATCGGGCTGCTCCAGGTGGCCGCGCTGATGACCGTCCTGTACTTCGGGCCGGGCCTGCGGATGGCGCACACCGCCGGGACGCTCGGATTCCTGGCCCTGGTCACCTGCTGCTTCGCGGCGATCGTGCAGTGGCTGAACGCCTGCTTCGGAGCGGCGGGGCGCATCCTCGTGCTCGCGCTGCTGATGCTCCAGCTGACCTCGGCGGGCGGCACGTACCCCGTACAGACCAGTCCGGGCTTCTTCAACGCGATCCACCCCTACCTGCCGATGAGCTACGTCGTCGAGGGGCTGCGCCGGCTGATCACAGGCGGCGGACCGGGCCCCGTCTGGCAGGGCTGCGCGGTCCTCGTGGCCTTCACCGCCGGGGCGCTCGCGCTGACCTCGCTGACCGCGCGCCGCAAGCAGATGTGGACGCTGGAGCGGCTCCACCCGGAGCTGAGCCTGTGAGCGCACCGGGACCTGTGAGAATCGGAGGTATGGAAAGCAGTAGCAGCACGCGCCGCCAGGCCACCCGGCAGAAGCTCTACGAAGCGGCCGTCACCCTCATCGCCGAGAAGGGCTTCTCGGCGACCACGGTGGACGAGATCGCCGACCGCGCCGGGGTCGCGAAGGGCACGGTCTACTACAACTTCAAGAGCAAGACCGAACTGTTCGAGGAGTTGCTGCGCCACGGCGTCGGGCTGCTCACCGCGTCCCTGCGGACGGCGGCCGAGGAGACCGCCGCGCGCGGCGGCAGCCGGGTCGAGTCGCTGGACGCCATGATCCGGGCCGGCCTGGTCTTCATCGACCGCTATCCCGCCTTCACCCAGCTGTACGTGGCCGAGCTGTGGCGCACCAACCGCGCCTGGCAGTCCACCCTGCTGGTGGTGCGCCGCGACGCCGTCGCGGTGGTGGAGGGCGTGATCGCGGACGGCGTGGCGGGCGGTGAGCTGAGCGAGGAGATCGACGTGCCGCTGACGGCGGCGGCGCTGGTCGGCATGGTGCTGGTGGCGGCGCTGGACTGGCAGGCGTTCCAGCCGGAGCGCTCGATCGACGACGTGCACTCGGCGCTGTCCCTGCTGCTGCGCGGCCGCGTCAGCGGCCACTGAGCCCGCCGGCCGGCCACGACCGCGTACGCACGAAGGCGCCGGTCCGGCGTGGCCCGATGCTTCCGGGCCCGCCCGACCGGCGCCTTCCGTGCTGCCGGAGGACCATCCCCCGTGACCCCGTGTCCCCCGTGGTCCCGAGTCCTCCGCCGCGCACCCCCGTTCGGATGGGAGCGCCGCTCCGGTTCCGCCGCCCCGTGCCGGCGGGTACCGGGGCAGCGCCCCTTCCGTGCCGACCACTCTGCCTCTCGGGCGGGTCCCGGCCCATCCGTGCGGCTACTCATCCCGCCCGCTGAGTACGCGTACTCAGCTCCGGGCCTCCGCGCCCTGCCGCGCTGTCGGACCCCTTGGCTACGATCACGTCCGTGTCCGTACTCCCTCTGGTGTTCACAAGCGGCTGGGCGAGCGGGATCAACGCGTACGCGGTGGTCCTCCTGCTCGGCATTTTCGGCGCGACCGGTGTCAGCGACGAGGTGCCCGCCTCGCTCCAGCGCACCGACGTGCTCGTGGTCGTCGCGGTGCTCTTCCTCGTCGAGGTGGTCGCGGACAAGATCCCGTACGTGGACACGGTCTGGGACTCGGTGCACACCGTCGTCAGGCCGCTGGCGGGCGCGGTCGTCGCGGCCCTGCTGGCCGGTGAGAGCGGTTCGCTGCCGCAGATCGCGGCCGGGGCCATCGGGGGCTCCACCGCGCTGGTGAGCCATCTGGTGAAGGCCGGCACGAGGATGGCGGTCAACACCTCCCCCGAGCCGTTCAGCAACATCGCGCTGAGCGCGGTCGAGGACCTGGGCGTCGCGGGCGTCGTCACCTTCGCGATATTCCATCCGTGGATCGCGGCGGCCATCGCCGGGACGCTGCTCCTGTTCGGCCTGGTGATACTGGTCTTCCTGGCCTCCCGCATCCGCCGGTTCCTGCGCCGCAGGGCGCAGCGCCGCGAGGAGAAACGCCGGGCCCAGGCCGCCTTCCCGCCACCGGCCTGACGGCCGAGGCCGGCGGCCGGGCTGTCGGTGGCGGCCGTTAGGGTCGCAGCCATGGCACGAATTGCGGTGATCGGCGCCGGGATGGGCGCGATGGCGGCGGCGGCCCGGCTGGCCGTGGCAGGCCACCGGGTGACGGTGTACGAGCGGTCCGGGACGTACGGCGGCTCGCTCGGCCGGCATGCCGCCGAGGGCTTCACCTTCGACACCGGGCCCGGTCTGCTCCCGCTCCCCGCGGTCTACCGGGACCTGTTCGTGAAGACCGGCAAGGAGCCGCTGGAGCGGTGCGTCACGCTGGCCCAGGTCGACCCGGCGAGCCGTCATGTCTTCGCCGACGGCACCGCGGTGTCCCTGCCGAACGCGTCACGCGCCGGGACCGTCGCCGCCCTGGACGCCGCGCTCGGCGGCGGGGCGGGGGCGAAGTGGGGGGCGTTCCTCGACCGGGCCGGGGATGCCTGGGACCGCTCGCGCCGGCCGCTCCTGGAGGAGCCGCTGCGCCCCGACCGGCAGGTGCTGGCCCGCGATCCGTATCCGGCCGAGGAACGGCGGCGGCTGCTGCGCCCGGCCCGGCGGGCGGGGACGGTGGCGGAGATCGGCGCCTGGGAGCTGGCGGATGCCCGGCTGGCGGCCCTGCTCGACGGATACGCCCTCGGCTACGGCCTGGACCCGCTGCGCGCCCCGGCGAGCGCGGCACTGCTGCCGTACATGGAGGAGACGTTCGGCAGCTGGTACGTGGTGGGCGGCATGCGGGAGCTGGCGCGGGCGGTGTACGAGCGGTGCCTGGCGCGGAAGGTGGAGTTCGTCCTCGGCGCCGAGGTGGCCCGGGTCGTGGAGAAGGACGGCCGGGCGGCGGGCGTGGAGCTGGCGGACGGGACGGTCGCGGAGGCCGCCCATGTGGTGCTGGGTGCCCGGCCGAGGCCGGATCTGGTGCCGGGTCAGGAGCTGTGGGGTGAGGGCGGGGTGACGGTGCGTCCGGGGGGCTCCGGCTCCGGCCGTTTCGTGGTCCTGCTGGCGCTGCGCGGGGCCCGGCCCGCGGGCACGGTGCACCGGACGGTGGTGCACCCGGCGGACGGGGCGGCCGAGCGCGAGGCGGTGTTCGGGGGCCGGACCGCGGCGCATCCCACGGTGACCGTGCTGCGGCCCGACGACCCGTCGACCCGCCCCGACGAGGCGCACGAGGCGGTGACGCTGACGGCGACGGTCGCCCCGCACGGTCCGGTGGACTGGACGGACGAGTCGCTGCGGGCGCGGTACGCGGACACGCTGATCGACGCGGCGGACGCGGCCGTGCCCGGCCTGCGCGAGCGGGTGCTGCACAGCTGGGTGCGGACGCCCGCCGAGACCGCCGCGGACACGGGCGCGGAGGGCGGCGCCGTTCCCCCGCCCGCGCTGGCGGGTGCCGGGGGCGGGTTCCTGCACGCCGCGAACCGCACGCGGCTGCCGGGTCTGCTGCTGGCGGGCGGCTGGTCCCATCCGGGCGGCGGTCTGGCGCACGCGGGCATGTCCGGGGCGCTGGTCGCGGGGACCGTGGTCGAGGGGGACGGCTTCCGCGGGTCCCGGTGAGGTGCCGGCCGGCGGGCCGTCAGTAGCGGTACTGCTCGTTGTGGCCGGGGTCGTAGCCGTGCGGGTACGGGGCCGGCGGCTGGGCGGCGGGCTGCTCCGGCGGGTACTGCTCGCCCTCGCGCTGCTGCGGCACCCAGACACCGCCCGGCGGGGTCTCGGAGGCGTACGCGTCGGACTGCCCGTACGCCCCGGTGTGCTGCTGCTGGCCGCCGTAGGCGTCGTAGTTCCCGTAGCTGTCGTACGTGCCGTACTGCGGGGTGCCCGTGGTGGTGCCGATGTACGGGTCGGAGTAGGCGGCGTACTGCTGCCGGTCCGTGCCGTAGTCGTACTGCCCGGTCCCGGCGTAGGTGTCCTGGCCGGGGTAGGCGCCCTGGTCCTGGGGCTGGGGGGCCGGGTAGCCGGCGTAGGGGTCGTACGCGTCGTACTGCGGCGCGCCCTGGGGCTCCTGGGACTGCTGCTGCGGCTGGGGCTGTGATGGGGATTGGCCGGTGTAGACGCCGTACTGCCCGGTGTCCTCGGGCATCGGCTCCGGCTCGTAGACCGCGGCCGGGGACGGGGCGAACTGCGGGGCGGGAGGGGCGGCCGGGGCGTCGCCCTCGTACTCCGCTTCCAGGCCGGAGACCTCCAGCGTGGGCTTGCGGTCGCGTCCGCCGCGCCGGCGGCGGCTCTCCCCGGGTTTGCCCCCTATCGCCCAGCCGGTCGAGAAGCCCTTGCGGAACGAGAGCGTGACGTAGGTCTGGCCGGTGGCGAAGGCCACCGCGCCGAGGGCGATGACGGGCACGGACGGCACCAGGACGCCGATGACCACACCGAGGAAGCCGGTGAAGGCGAGCAGCCGCCAGCGCAGCCGCGCCTTGTACTGCAGCAGCACTTCGCCGAGCAGCCAAAGCGCGACGACACCGAACGCGATGTAGAGGACCGTCCAGCCCATGCCCGCCCCCTTCTACGGCCACCGCCCGGGATCATGGCGGGTACGGCCGGTCACGACTGCCTGTGCAGTCCGAGATTCTCGTGGATCTCAAGCGTCGCAGTCGAGTTGTTCAGCGTGATGAAGTGCAGTCCGGGCACACCCTCGGACAGCAGCTTCGCGCAGAACCGCGTTGCGAAGTCGATACCGATGGAGCGTACAGCGGCGGCGTCGTCCTTGACCGCGAGGATGCGCTCTTTCAGCTCCTCGGGCAGCTTCGCGTTGCTGAGCTGGGGGAATCTCTCCAATTGCCGGACGCTGGTGACGGGCATGACCTCGGGAATGATCGGGGTGTCGCAACCCGCGGCGACCACGCGGTCACGCAGCCGCAGATACGCGTCCGGGTCGAAGAACATCTGCGTGATCGCGTAGTCGGCGCCCGCGCGGCACTTGTCCACGAAATGCCGGACGTCGGTGTCCCAGTCGGTGGAGCGCGGGTGCCTCTCCGGGAACGCCGCGACGCCGACGCAGAAGTCGCCGGCCTCCTTGATCAGCCGGACCAGGTCCGCCGCGTACTTCACGCCCCGCGGGTGCTCGACCCACGGGCCCATCGGGTCGCCCGGCGGGTCCCCGCGCACGGCGAGGATGTTCCGGATGCCCGCGTCCGCGTACTGGCCGACCATGTTGCGCAGTTCGGCGACGGAGTGGTCGACCGCGGTGAGGTGGGCGACCGGGGTGAGCGTGGATTCGGCGGCGATGTCCTGGGTGGCCTTGACCGTCCCGGCACGGGTGGAGCCACCGGCCCCGTACGTGACGGAGACGAAGCTCGGCCCGACCGCCTCGACCCGGCGCAGCGCGTTCCACAGGTTGCGCTCGCCCTTCTCGGTCTTGGGCGCCCAGAACTCGAACGAGTACGAGGTCTCGCCGGTCGCGAGCATCTCACGCACGGTACGCGCGTGATCTGTCCTGGTGGAGGGTGTGCCAAGGGCCATACCGGCAGGTTAACCAGGGCGGAGCGACCCCCCAACCGAACCGGGGTCATTTGCCGGAATTGACTGATTCTTGTCCACCCTTCGGACAGATCTGTCCCAGAGTCGCTGTCCGGGCGGGAGCGTCCCGGTCAGGCTCCGGCGCGCTCACGGACCCTTCGTGCCAGCTCAGCGGCGGCCGCGCCCGGGTCGGACGCCTCGGTGAGCGCCCGTACGACGACGATCCGGCGCGCTCCGGCGTCCAGCACCTGGTCGAGGTTGTCCGCGTCGATCCCGCCGATGGCGAACCAGGGGCGGGCGGGGACGCGCGAGGCCGCGTAGCGCACGAGGTCCAGTCCGGGGGCGTGCCGGCCGGGCTTGGTGGGGGTGGGCCAGCAGGGGCCGGTGCAGAAGTAGTCGACGCCGGGCTCGGCGATGGCCGCGTCGACCTCGGACTCGGCGTGTGTGGAGCGGCCGATGACCACGTCCGGTCCGATGATCGCGCGGGCGGCGGGCACCGGGAGGTCGCCCTGGCCCAGGTGCAGCACGTCGGAGCCGATGGCGTGGGCGACGTCCGCCCGGTCGTTGACCGCGAGGAGCTTGCCGTGGCGCTCGCAGGCGTCGGCGAGGACCGCGAGGTGGTCGAGCTCCTCGGCCGCCTCCATGCCCTTGTCGCGCAGCTGGACGATGTCCACCCCGCCCGCGAGCACCGCGTCGAGGAACTCGGGAAGGTCGCCCTGGCGCCTGCGCGCGTCCGTGCACAGGTAGAGCCGGGCATCGGACAGCGCCGCGCGAGGCGTGGACATGGTGTGGTTCCCCCCGGGGAAGACGGTGACGGCGAAGCGGTGGTGCGGGCGCGGGAACGCGGGCCGCCCGTGCGGCGCGGCCCGCGTTCCCGGTACTGCGGTCGGTCAGACGGCGAGCGCCTGGGCGCGGCGCTTCACCTCCGTGCCGCGATTCTCACTCAGCGCCTGCGCGGGGGTGCCGGGCAGGGTCGGGTCGGGGGTGAAGAGCCATTCGAGCATCTCCTCGTCGGAGTAGCCGTCGTCCTTCAGGAGCGTCAGGGTCCCGGAGAGGCCCTTGACCACCCGGCTGTCGTCGATGAAGGCGGCGGGCACCTGGAGGGCCCGGTTCTCCCCACGGCGTACGGCGATGAGCTGGCCCTCCTTGACCAGCTGCCGCACACGCGTCACCTCGACATCGAGCATTTCGGCGATGTCGGGCAGGTAGAGCCAGGCGGGGACGAGTGCATCGATCTTTGCGTCAATCTCGGTCACGGGGACAAGCCTGCCATCCCGGACTGACAGCCGAAACCCGGACTCGGCCCTTCAGGGGCGCGCCCCTCACGGCAGCACCGCCGACTTCAGCGGTACGGACGGGTCGCCGGCCCGCTCCGCGTCGAGCCGGGCACCGGCCTCGATGAGCCGGCGCCCCTGGGCCAGGTCGCGCGGCCGGCCGACCGCGAGCACCGCGGCCAGGACGCCGTCGCGCAGCCAGCACACCGACCAGGCGGGCCCGGCCGGGTCGCCGCGCCACAGCAGGGTGTCGGCGTCCGCGTGGTGGCCCGCGTACTGGACGAACCGGCCGAACTGCTCGGACCAGAAGTAGGGCACCGGGTCGTAGGGCGGGATCTCCCCGGCGTCCTCGGCCGCGATGTGGGCGGCGGCGGTCCGGGGGCCCTGGAGGGCGTTGTCCCAGTGGTGGACGACCAGGCGGGTGCCGTAGCGGGCGGAGGGGAAGGAGGCGCAGTCGCCGACCGCGTACACATCGGGCTGCGAGGTGCGCAGCGCGGCGTCGGCGGTCACCGATCCCTCGGGGCCGAGCGCGATGCCGGAGCCGGCCAGCCAGCCCGTGGCGGGCCGGGCGCCGATGCCGACGACGACCGCGTCGGCGGCCAGGGTGCGGCCGTCGGCGAGGACCACCGCGCCGGGCTCGACGCGGGCCACCCGGGCCCCGGTGAGGAGCCGGGCGCCGCTCTGTTCGTACCAGTCGGCCATCGGGGCCGTGACCTCGGCGGGCAGGGCGCCGGCCAGGGGGCGGCCGGCGGCCTCGACGACGGTGACCGCGCAGCCGGCGGCACGGGCGGCGGTGGCGAATTCGGCGCCGATCCAGCCGGCGCCGACGACCACGACGGTGTGGCCCGCTTCGAGCACGGGGCGCAGCCGGGCCGCGTCGTCCAGGGTGCGCAGGAGGTGGACGCCGGGCATCCCGTCGGAGCCGGGCAGGGCGACGGGTTCGGCGCCGGTGGCGAGGACCAGGACGTCGTAGGGGACCGGGCCCTGCGAGGTGTCCAGTTCATGGGCGCCGGAGCGCACCCCGGTCACCTCGCAGCCCAGGCGCAGGGTGATGCCGAGCCCGTCGAAGTCGATGTCGAAGGCGGATTCCTCGGCCTTGCCGAGCAGCACCGCCTTGGACAGCGGGGGCCGGTCGTAGGGCTGGTGGGGTTCGGCGCCGATCAGGGTGACGGGGCCGGTGAAGCCCTGTTCCCGCAGGGCGACGGCGGTCTGCACGCCCGCCATGCCCGCACCGGCGATGACGACCCGGCGCTCCGTCCGCTGCTGTTGCTCGCTCACCTGTCCACCTTACGCATCTGACGGAACGTCAGGAAGGGGCGGCCGCATTCACCGCCCTCCCCGCCCGCTCCGTGGGTGAGGTCGTTAGGGTGGCCACGGTAAGACACTCGCGGGAGCCCGGACGCACCGGGCTGAGAGGGAGGCTGGCGGCCTCCGACCGTACGAACCTGATCCGGGTCATGCCGGCGAAGGGAGGGGCTGGACACCCATGGGCACTCATCGCACCGACGGGTCCGACGTCCTCGTCATCGGGGGCGGCGTCATCGGCCTGGTGACCGCCTGGCGGGCCGCGCAGCGCGGCCTGTCCACCGCGCTCGCCGATCCCGGACCGGGCGGCGGAGCGGCCCGGGTCGCGGCCGGAATGCTGGCCGCCGTCACCGAGCTGCACTACGGCGAGGAGACGCTGCTCGGGCTCAACCTCGCGTCGGCCCGGCGCTATCCGTCGTTCACGGCCGAGCTGGAGGCGGCGAGCGGGCAGGACATCGGCTTCCGCGCCTGCGGCACCCTGGCCGTCGCGCTGGACGCCGACGACCGCGCCCATCTGCGCGAACTCCACGAGCTGCAACGCCGCTCGGGGCTCGATTCGGAGTGGCTCACCGGGCGCGAGTGCCGCCGCCTGGAACCGATGCTCGCGCCCGGCGTGCGCGGGGGGCTGCGGGTGGACGGCGACCACCAGGTCGACCCGCGCCGGCTGGCCGCCGCGCTGCTGACGGCCTGCGAACGGGCCGGCGTGGTCTTCCACCGCCGCCGGGCCGACCGCCTCTCGGTGGTGGCGGGCCGGGCCGCCGGGGCCGTCCTGGACGACGGCACGGAGGCGGCGGCCGATCAGGTCGTGCTCGCGGCCGGCAGTCTCAGCGGCCGGCTCGCCGGGGTGCCCACCCATGTCCTGCCGCCGGTCCGCCCGGTGAAGGGCCAGGTGCTGCGGCTGACCGTACCCCCGGCGTACGCCCCCTTCCTCTCGCGCACCGTGCGGGCGGTGGTCCGGGGCAGCCACATCTACCTCGTGCCCCGCGAGAACGGCGAGCTGGTCGTCGGCGCCACCAGCGAGGAGATGGGCTGGGACACCACCGTGACGGCGGGCGGGGTGTACGAGCTGCTGCGCGACGCGCACGAGCTGGTGCCCGGCATCACCGAACTGCCGCTCACCGAGACCCGGGCCGGTCTGCGCCCCGCCTCCCCCGACAACGCCCCGCTGCTCGGCCGCACCGCGCTGCCCGGCCTCCACCTCGCCACCGGCCACCACCGCAACGGCGTGCTGCTCACCCCCGTCACCGGAGACGCCATGGCGTCGCTGCTGGCCGACGGCGCGCTGCCGGACGCGGTCCGCCCCTTCTCCCCCGGCCGATTCCCGCCTGCCGCACCCGTACCCCAGGAGCAGCCCGCATGACCCAGTCCACCCCGCTCACCGTGTCCGTGAACGGCGAGCCGGTCGCCGTCGCCGCCGGCACCACCCTGGACGCCCTCGTCGCGACGCTGACCGGCGCCCCGGCGGGGGTGGCGGCCGCGCTCAACGAGACCGTCGTACCGCGCGGCCAGTGGCCATCGGCCGCGCTCAGCGACGGCGACCGGGTCGAGGTCCTGACCGCGGTCCAGGGAGGCTGACCATGTCCGACGACACCTTCACCCTCGGCGGGAGCGACTTCGGCTCCCGGCTGATCATGGGAACGGGCGGGGCGCCCAGCCTGGACGTCCTGGAACGGTCCCTGACCGCGTCCGGCACCGAGCTGACCACGGTCGCGATGCGCCGCCTCGACCCGACCGTCCGGGGCTCCGTCCTCTCCGTACTGGAGAAGCTCGCCATCCGGGTGCTGCCGAACACGGCCGGCTGCTACACCGCGGGCGAGGCCGTGCTCACCGCCCGGCTGGCCCGCGAGGCGCTCGGGACGGACTGGATCAAGCTGGAGGTGGTGGCCGACGAGCGCACCCTGCTGCCCGACCCGGTCGAGCTGCTGGACGCCGCCGAGACGCTGGTCGACGACGGTTTCACGGTGCTGCCGTACACCAACGACGACCCGGTCCTGGCCCGGAAGCTGGAGGACGTGGGGTGCGCCGCGGTCATGCCGCTCGGCTCCCCGATCGGCTCGGGTCTGGGCATCCGCAACCCGCACAACTTCCAGCTGATCACCGAGCGGGCCCGGGTGCCGGTGATCCTGGACGCGGGCGCCGGGACCGCGTCGGACGTGGCGCTCGCCATGGAGCTCGGCTGCGCGGCCGTGATGCTCGCGTCGGCGGTGACCCGCGCCCAGGAGCCCGAGCTGATGGCCGCCGCGATGCGGCACGCGGTCCGGGGCGGACGCCTCGCGTACCGCGCCGGGCGCATCCCGCGCCGCCACTTCGCCGAGGCGTCGTCGCCGGTGGCCGGGCGTGCGGTGCTCGACCCGGAGCGGCCGGCGTTCTGACGTACGTCACCGGGCGGCGGCCGGAGCCCGTGATTCCGGCCGCCGCCCGCATGTCCCTGTCACGGCTCGGCTTCAGTACTGCGCCGGGTTCGCCCCGGACCGTCGGGCCTGTCCGTGGCGGCTCGTAGACTCGCATGGTGGATACGACCCTCCAGGACCCCCTCGTCGGGCAGCTGCTCGACGGCCGCTACCGCGTCGATGCCCGCATCGCCGTGGGCGGCATGGCCACGGTCTACCGGGCCATGGACACCCGGCTCGACCGGGTGCTCGCCCTCAAGGTGATGCACCCGGCGCTGGCGACCGATGCCTCGTTCGTCGAGCGCTTCATCCGCGAGGCCAAGTCGGTGGCGCTGCTCGCCCACCCCAACGTCGTCGCGGTCTTCGACCAGGGTGCCCAGGGGCAGTACGTCTACCTGGCGATGGAGTACGTCGCCGGGTGCACGCTGCGCGATGTGCTGAGCGAGCGCGGGGCGCTCCAGCCGCGGGCCGCGCTGGACGTGCTGGAGTCGGTGCTCGCGGCGCTCGGCGCGGCGCACCGGGCGGGTTTCGTGCACCGCGACATGAAGCCGGAGAACGTGCTCATCGGGGACGACGGCCGGGTCAAGGTCGCCGACTTCGGCCTGGTCAGGGCCGTGGACTCGGTGACGAACACCACCGGGACGATCCTCGGCACCGTCTCCTACCTCGCCCCCGAGCAGATCGAGCACGGCACGGCCGACACCCGCGCCGACGTGTACGCCTGCGGCGTCGTGCTGTACGAGATGCTGACCGGCGACAAGCCGCGTGACGGCGACTCGCCCGCCCAGATCATCTACCAGCACCTGAACGAGGACGTGGCGCCCCCGTCCGCCGCCGTCCCCGGGCTCGCCCCCGAACTGGACGAGCTGGTCGCGAGCGCCACCGCCCGCGACCCGGAGGTCCGTCCGTTCGACGCGGTGGCGCTGCTCGCCGCGACCCGCCGGGCGCGCGCCGCCCTCACCGACGAGCAGCTCGACGCCATACCCCCGCAGGCCCGCACCGGGGCGCGGGACTCCGCCGGGGCGGACGGGGACACGGAGAAGACCGACGCCCGCACGACGGTGCTCCCCCGGGTCCTCCCGAACGAACTGGGCACCGCCCACCACACCAGCCGGCTGGAGACGCCCCCGCCCCCGGAGCACCCGCTGCCGCCCCGCGGGACCGGGCTGCGCGGCGGCCCCCGGCGCGGCGTGATCGCGGCGGTCCTCGCGGTGCTGCTGGTCCTGGGCGTCGGCGGCGGCGTCTGGTACATCAACTCCGGGCAGTTCACCAAGGTCCCCTCACTGCTCGGCCAGACCGAGAAGACCGCCCGCCAGCGGCTCTCGGACAGCGGTCTCGACGTGAAGGGCGTCGATCGCGCCTACAGCGACACCGTCGACCGGGGCAAGGTGATCAGCAGCGATCCGAAGTCGGGCGCGCGGATCAGGGACAACGGCTCGGTGAAGCTGGTCGTCTCGCGCGGGCCCGAGATCGTGGAGGTGCCCGACGTCGAGGGCGTCGGCCTCGCCGACGCCAAGCGGCAGCTGACGAAGGCGGGCCTGCTCCCCGGCATGGTCACCAAGGAGTTCGACGACGACGTGCCGGCCGGTGAGGTGGTGCGTACGGACCCCGAGGCGGGCACCGAGCGCCACCCGGACTCGGCGGTCGCGATCGTCGTCTCCAAGGGCAGCCCCATCGACGTCCCCGACGTCACCGGGCTCTCCGTCGAGGACGCCACCGACGCGCTGGCCGACGAGGGGCTGAAGGCCGAGGTGGCGCCCGGCCGGGTGCACTCGCCCGAGGACAAGGGCGACATCGCCCGCCAGTCGCCGGCCGAGGGCACCGAGGCGGCCGAGGGCGACACCGTTACGCTGACGGTGTCCGACGGGCCCCGGATGATCGAGGTCCCGGACGTCGTCGGCAAGGACGTGGACGACGCCCGCGACGAGCTGGAGGCGGCCGGCTTCGAGGTCAAGGTCGACCGCGGGTTCCTCTCCTTCAGCGACAAGATCGCCGGCCAGTCCGTGCACGGCGGCGACACGGCCCCCGAGGGCAGCACCATCACCATCAAGACCAAGGGACTGTAGATCCGCATGCGTAATCCTGTCGGCGGCCATGTGCCGGTGGCCGGCGGCCTCGCCAAGGTCGGCCTTCCGTACGCCCGCGAGATGGGCGCGGAGGCCGTCCAGGTCTTCGTCGCCAACCCGCGCGGCTGGGCCACCCCGGCCGGCAGCCCGGCGCAGGACGAGCTGTTCCGTGCCGGGTGCGCCGCCGCGTCCCTACCGGCGTACGTACACGCCCCGTACCTGATCAACTTCGGCTCGCACACCCCGGCCACGGTGGAGCGGTCCGTCCAGTCGCTGCGCCACTCGCTGCGCCGGGCCCGCGAGATCGGCGCTCTGGGCGTCGTGGTGCACACCGGGTCGGCGACCGGCGGGCGTCCCCGCGAGGAGGCCCTGGCCCAGGTGCGCACGTACCTGCGGCCGCTGCTGGACGAGCTGACGCACGACGACGACCCGTTCCTGCTGCTGGAGTCGACCGCCGGCCAGGGCTCCTCGCTCTGCTCGCGGACCTGGGACTTCGGCCCGTACTTCGAGGCGCTGGACGCGCACCCGAAGCTCGGTGTCTGCCTGGACACCTGCCACATCTTCGCGGCGGGGCACGACCTCGCGGGCCCCGGCGGCATGAAGGAGACGCTGGACCTGCTGGTGGAGACGGTCGGCGAGGGCCGGCTGAAGCTGATCCACGCCAATGACTCCAAGGACGTCAGCGGCGCCCACAAGGACCGGCACGAGAACATCGGGGCGGGTCACATCGGCGAGGAGCCGTTCCGCGAGCTGTTCACGCATCCCGCCACCGAGAAAGTCCCCCTGGTCATCGAGACCCCGGGCGGCAAGGAGGGACACGCCGCCGACGTGGCCCGGCTCCAGGCGCTGCGCGACGGGAACTGACCGGGCGGGGGCGCGGACGCCACGCCCGGGTCAGAGCTCGGGGCCGTCCTCCGGCTCCTCCTGGTAGGAGTAGCGCTGTTCCTTCCAGGGATCGCCGACGTTGTGATAGCCGCGCTCCTCCCAGAAGCCCCGGCGGTCCGCGGTCATGTACTCGATGCCCCGGACCCATTTCGGGCCCTTCCAGGCGTACAGGTGCGGCACGACGAGCCGGAGCGGGAAGCCGTGCTCGGCGGTGAGCAGTTCACCGCCCTTGTGGGTGGCGAAAAGGGTCCGGTCGGAGATGAAATCGTCGAGCCGGAGATTCGAACTGAATCCGTACTCGGCCCACACCATCACATGGGTGACCTGAGGGGCGGGCGGCGCGAGAGCCACGACATCGCGGGCGAGCACGCCGCCCCATTCGGCTCCGAGCATGCTGAATTTCGTCACGCAATGCAGATCGGCGACGACCGAGGAGAACGGCAGCGCCGAGAATTCCTCGTGGTTCCAGCAGTGCTTGTCGCCGTCGGCAGTGGCGCCGAAAACGCGGAACTCCCAGCGGTCGGGCTTGAACTTGGGCACCGGTCCGTAGTGGGTGACCGGCCATCCGCGCTGCAGTCGCTGGCCCGGCGGAAGCTCGGACTGCTCTGATGCGCGGTGTTCCCGGCTTTCCGGCTGACCCATGCCTCCATGGTGACAGACAGGCGGGGGTGGTCGTGACCAGGGCGGAGTCGATTGGGGCAACTCGTACTAAGCGTGCACTTACTGGACGACCACCGGGTGCGATGCGAGGATGCGGCCAACTTGCCCAGTTCACCGGTTGGAAGGAGCCTCTGCGATGCAGGGCGACCCCGAGGTCATCGAGTTCCTCAACGAACAGCTGACCGCCGAATTGACTGCCATCAATCAGTACTTCCTGCACGCGAAGATGCAGGACAACTTCGGCTGGACGAAGCTCGCGAAATACACGCGCTCGGAGTCCTTCGACGAGATGAAGCACGCCGAGATCCTGACCGACCGCATTCTCTTTCTCGACGGCCTGCCGAACTATCAGCGGCTCTTCCACGTGCGCGTGGGCCAGACGGTCACCGAGATGTTCCAGGCGGACCGGCAGGTGGAGGTGGAGGCGATCGACCGCCTCAAGCGCGGTATCGAGCTGATGCGCGCCAAGGGCGACATCACGTCGGCGAACATCTTCGAGTCGATCCTCGCGGACGAGGAGCACCACATCGACTATCTCGACACGCAGCTGGACCTGGTCGAGAAGCTCGGTGAGCCGCTGTACATCGCCCAGCTGATCGAGCAGCCGGACAGCTGACCGCGCGGCGCGGCCGGGCGGCGCTCAGGCCGCTTCGGGAAGCCCGGAAGCCGGTTCGGGGAGGGGCGCGGGAACGGCGGCGGTGGCAGGCGTCTGCTTCCGGTCGAGCAGTTCGCGGCGCGGGCAGGCGCCGCGGCCGAGCATCGCCTGAATCGTGCGCACGCAGCCGCCGCAGTCCGTGCCCGCCTTGCAGGCGGAGGCGATCTGGCGGGGTGTGCAGGCGCCGGCTGCCGCATGGTCCTTGACCTGCTGCTCCGTAACGCCGAAGCACGAGCAGACGTACACGCGGTTCACCTCCCGGCGGGGACGGGTCTTGGGCGCCGCCCCGATAATCGGTGAGGCTAACCTAACCTTACCCGTCGCCCCGGGGTGGCAAAAGCCCGTGAACGCCCTGTGGGGCACGGATCACATGCGATCCGTGCCCCACAGTCGTACGGGTGCTACCTGCCGTGACGGCTCACTGGTCGCGGTACATCTCGGCGACCAGGAACGCCAGGTCGAGCGACTGGCTGCGGTTGAGCCGGGGGTCGCACGCCGTCTCGTAGCGCTGGTGGAGGTCGTCCACGAAGATCTCGTGGCCGCCACCGACGCACTCGGTGACGTCGTCGCCGGTCAGCTCGACGTGGATGCCGCCCGGGTGCGTGCCGAGGCCCTTGTGCACCTCGAAGAAGCCCTTGACCTCGTCCAGGACGTCGTCGAAGCGGCGCGTCTTGTGGCCGGAGGCCGCCTCGAAGGTGTTGCCGTGCATCGGGTCGGTCACCCAGGCCACGGTGGCACCGGACGCGGTGACCTTCTCGACCAGCTCCGGCAGCTTGTCGCGGACCTTGTCGGCGCCCATCCGGACGATGAAGGTCAGCCGGCCGGGCTCGCGGTCGGGGTCGAGGCGCTCGACGTAGCCGAGGGCCTCGTCGACGGTGGTCGTCGGGCCGAGCTTGATGCCGATGGGGTTGCGGATCTTCGAGGCGAACTCGATGTGCGCCCCGTCCATCTGGCGGGTGCGCTCACCGATCCACACCATGTGGCCCGAGGTGTCGTACAGCCGTTCGGTACGCGAGTCGGTGCGGGTCAGCGCCGTCTCGTAGTCCAGCAGCAGCGCCTCGTGCGAGGCGTAGAACTCGACGGCCTTGAACTCGGCCGGGTCGGTGCCGCACGCCTTCATGAAGTTCAGCGCGTTGTCGATCTCGCGGGCCAGGGCCTCGTAGCGCTGGCCGGAGGGCGAGGACTTCACGAAGTCCTGGTTCCAGGCGTGCACCTGGCGCAGGTCCGCGTAACCGCCGGTGGTGAAGGCGCGGACGAGGTTCAGCGTGGAGGCGGAGGCGTGGTACATCCGCTTCAGCCGGTCCGGGTCGGGGACCCGCTCGGCCTCGGTGAAGGCGAAGCCGTTGACGGAGTCGCCGCGGTAGGTCGGCAGCGTCACGCCGTCGCGGGTCTCGGTCGGCTTGGAGCGCGGCTTGGAGTACTGGCCGGCGATCCGGCCGACCTTGACGACGGGCACGGAGGCCGCGTAGGTCAGGACGGCGCTCATCTGGAGCAGCGTCTTCAGCTTCGCCCGGATGTGCTCGGCCGACACGGCGTCGAAGGCCTCGGCGCAGTCGCCGCCCTGCAACAGGAACGCCTCGCCCTTGGCGACGGCTCCCATACGGGCACGCAGCTGGTCGCACTCACCGGCGAAGACGAGCGGCGGATACGACGCGAGGTCCGCGAGTACATCGCGCAGGGCCTCGGAGTCGGGGTACTCGGGCTGCTGCGCCGCGGGAAGGTCTCGCCAGGTGTTGCCACCGGCGACGGAGGTATTGGCGTTCACGGTCACGGCTCCCACATTACGGGTTCGCGTCCACTGCTTTTCCGGTTGCTCAGTGACTGAGACGGACGTCTCGGCGCGGCACGCGCGGGGCGCGGCGGAGCTGCCTGCTAGCCTCACACTTTTCAGCGTTGAACAAGTGGACAACAGGGGTGGGGACTTGAAGCGGAATCACCGTAGGGACCTCCGGAAGAAACGGCTGCTGTTCGCCGCCGGTGCCGCTGTCGTCGCCACCGCGACGATCAGCACCCTGGCCATCGCCTCCCAGGACCCCGGGTCCACGGACGCGAAGCCGGCATCGCCCTCCGCGGTGCTCCAGGCCCAGTTCGAGAACGCGGCTCGCGAGTTCGACGTGCCGCAGAGCGTCCTGATGGCGGTCTCCTACCGGCAGACGCTGTGGGAGAGCCACGACGGCGAGCCGAGCACCAGCGGCGCGTACAACGTCATGGGGCTGACCCGGGTGACGGCGCAGGACGTCGTCCAGCCGGACTCCGAGGAGCGCGTCGCGCACTTCAACGCGAGCGACAGCCCCGAGGTCGAACGGAAGTACGACGCCGCCAAGGCCGTGAGCACCCTGCCGAAGGAGGCCGTCGACACCAGCGACCCCCGGCTGCACACGCTGGACAAGGCCGCCGGGCTGATCGGCACCGGCATCGACGCGGTCCGCGACAGTACGGAGCAGAGCATCCGCGCGGGTGCGGCGCTGCTGGCGGAGTACCAGCGGGACGCGACCGGCTCGCTGCCGGACGACCCGGGCGGCTGGTACGCCGCGGTGGCCAGGTACAGCCAGTCCCCGGACAAGAAGGGGGCCGACCTCTTCGCCGAGCGGGTCTTCGAGTCGATCAGGACCGGCGAGCAGCAGGTCACGTCCGACGGCCAGCAGGTCGTCCTGGCCGCCGACCCCTCGGTGGAGCCGGTCGAGCCGTCGAAGCTCTCCCTCGCCGCGGCGCCCGCGAGCCCGGCCGCGGCCGCGGCCGTGACGCCGGAGTGCCCCTCGGGCCTGAACTGCAACTTCATCCCGGCCGAGGACCCGAAGAACGGCGCGCGCAACTACAGCCTGGCCAACCGGGCCAACGGCGGGTTCGACATCCGCCAGATCGTCATCCACGACACCGAGGGCGGCTACCAGGGTTCGCTGGACACCTTCCGCAACTCGGCGAGCGGGGCGAGTGCCCACTACCTGATCCGCGCCTCGGACGGCCTGGTCACCCAGCTGGTCGAGAACAAGAACCTGGCGTGGCACGCGGGCAACTGGTCGATGAACATGCACTCGATCGGCGTGGAGCACGAGGGCTACGCGATCAAGTCGGGCAGCTGGTACACGGAGCCGCAGTACGAATCCTCCGCCGCCCTGGTGAAGTTCCTGGCCGGCAAGTACGGCGTCCCGCTCGACCGTGAGCACATCGTCGGCCACGACGAGGTGCCCGGGTCGCTGGACGGCGATGTCGGCGGGATGCACTGGGACGCGGGCCCGTTCTGGGACTGGAACCACTACATGGCACTCATGGGTGCCCCGACCGGGGCCGAGGGCGCCGGCGGCCCGGTCAAGGCCGGCCAGGTGGTCCGGGTCGTTCCCCCGTTCACCACCGCCAACCAGCCGGAGCTGACGTACGGCGGCGCCAACGTCGCCAAGCAGCCGGCGAACTTCGGCTACCTCTACACCTCGCCCTCCACGTCCGGGGCGAAGATCGTCGACCCGTACATGCCGAACGTGAAGGCGACCGACGGCCCGAACTGGGGCAACAAGGTCGTCGCCGGCGGTGAGTACGTCGTCGCCGAGGCCAAGGCCGACTGGACCGCGATCTGGTACGGCGGACAGAAGGCGTGGTTCTCGAACCCCGGCGGCCAGTTCACCGCACGCGTCGGCGGCCAGGCCCCGGCCGTGATCAAGCTGAAGGACGGCGCCACGGCCCGGCTCTACGGCCGCACCTTCCCGGAGGCCGCGGCCTACGAGGGAACGGGCGCCGACGCACCGACGGACAACCCCGACCACCTGACGAAGTACAAGCTGCCCGCCGGGCAGGCGTACGTGCGGGCCGGGGCGGACGTCCGGGGCGACGACTACTTCGGCTCCTCGCAGACCCGGGTCGTGGGCACCACGCTCTACACCCCGATCCGCTACAACCACCGCATCGCGTGGGTGAAGGCGAGCGACGTCCAGCAGGCGAGCAGCACCGTTCCGGATGCCGGGACCGACCGGTACGACATGATCGGCCGGGACAGCGCCGGACGCATCTGGCAGTACCAGGGCACCGGCAGCGCCTCCTCGCCGTACTACCGCCGCTACCAGGCGGGCTACGGCTGGGGCAGCTACACGGCGATCACCGCCATGACCGCGCTGCGGGCGGACGGCACGGGTGACTTCGTGGCCCGCGACAAGGACGGGGTGCTCTGGTACTACCGGGGCAGCGGCAACCCGGACAAGCCGTACATGGCCCGGCTCAAGGTCGGCAGCGGCTGGAACCAGTACGACAGCCTGACCGGCATGCGCGACCTCGACGGTGACGGCAAGGCCGACCTGATCGCCCGCAACGCCGCCGGCGTGATCTATTTCTACAAGGGCACCGGCGAACCGTCGAAGCCCTTCCTGCCCAAGGCCCAGATCGGCACCGGCTGGCAGATCTACGACGCGATCGTCTCCACCGGCGACCTGAACGGTGACGGCAAGGCGGACTTCGTGGCCCGGGACAAGTCCGGGGTGCTGTGGATCTACACGGGCACCGGCTCGGCCGCCTCCCCGTACGACAAGCGGGTGCGGATCGGCACGGGCTGGGGCAAGTACAAGCTGCTGCTCGGACCGAGCGACCTGGACCGTGACGGCCGGGGCGACCTGGTCGCCGTGGACGGTTCCGGGAACTTCTGGTTCTACCGCTCCACCGGCAGCGTGACGGCTCCGTTCGCGACGAAGTCGCAGGTCGGGACCGGGTGGCAGATCTACGACACCCTGTTCTAGTCAACCGGACGCCCCTTGACGACGGGGCCCGCCGCCACCCGGCCGGGTGGCGGCGGGCCCCGTCGTCGTACGGCGTGGGCTAAGGTACGGGGCATGTTCGCGCACTCGACCCGTAACTGGTGGTGGACCGCTCATCCGGCGGCCCACTGATTCGCGCGTACACACCGACGCAGAGGCCGCCCGAGGGGCGGCCTTTTCCGTGTCCGCGGGCCGTTCCTCCCAGCTGATTCCCCTGGAAGGAACCGACCCCATGAACCTCGACAGACTCCTGAGCGACGACTGCCCGCCCTTCGCCCTGCTGCGCAGGCGCACCCCCGGCCACGACCACGACACGGTCGAGGTGCTGATCGGCCGGGTCCACGAGGTGGACCGGCTGGCCGAGATCCCCGTCGGCGAGCGGCCGTCGCTGGCGCTGGTGCCGTTCCGGCAGATCGCGGAGCGCGGCTTCGACGTACGCGACGACGGGACGCCGCTGTCGGTCCTGGTGGCCGACGAGTCGTACACGATGCCCCTGGACGAGGCGCTCGATCAGCTTCCGCGCCATGAAGTGCGGGTGGAGAACGGGGCGTTCGACGTCACCGACGAGGAGTACGCCGGGACCGTGCGGCGGGTGATCGAGGACGAGATCGGCCGGGGCGAGGGGGCGAACTTCGTGATCCGGCGGACCTTCCGGGGGGAGATCCCGGGGTTCGGCCGGGCGGACGCGCTGGCCCTGTTCCGGCGGCTGCTGGCCGGGGAGCGGGGGGCGTACTGGACGTTCGTCGTGCACACGGGAGGCGGCGAGCCCGAAGGGCACTCCTCATCGGGGCGGCGGGCGACGGGCGGGCGGACGCTGGTCGGCGCGAGCCCCGAGGTGCATGTGCGGATGTCCGGCGGGACCGTCGTGATGAACCCCATCAGCGGCACCTACCGCTACCCCGCCGAGGGGCCGAGCGCCGAGAGCCTGCTCGCCTTCCTCGGCGACCGCAAGGAGACCGAGGAGCTCTCCATGGTGGTCGACGAGGAGCTCAAGATGATGTGCACGGTCGGCGACATGGGCGGGGTGGTGATCGGCCCGCGCCTCAAGGAGATGGCCCATCTCGCCCACACCGAGTACGAGTTGCGCGGCCGGTCCTCGCTGGACGTGCGGGAGGTGCTGAAGGAGACGATGTTCGCGGCGACCGTCACCGGCTCCCCCGTGCAGAACGCCTGCCGGGTCATCGAGCGGTACGAGGACGGCGGGCGCGGCTACTACGCGGGCGCGCTGGCCCTGCTGCACCGGGCGCCCGACGGGACGCAGACCCTGGACTCGCCGATCCTGATCCGGACCGCCGACATCGCGTCCGACGGCGGGCTGCGGGTGCCGGTCGGCGCGACGCTGGTGCGCCACTCCGACCCGGAGGGCGAGGTCGCCGAGACCCATGCGAAGGCGGCCGGGGTGCTGGCGGCGCTGGGCGTGCGGCCGGCCCGGCCCGAGGCGGAGGGGGCGCGGCCCCGGCTGGCCGCCGACCCGCGGGTGCGGGCGGCGCTGGACTCCCGGCGGGACGGGCTCGCCCCGTTCTGGCTGCGGATGCAGGAACGCTCCGGCCAACGCCTGGGCCACGCGCTGGTGGTGGACGGGGAGGACACGTTCACCGCGATGCTGGGGCACCTGCTGCGCGCCGCGGGGCTCGATGTCACCGTGCGCCGGTACGACGAGCCGGGGCTGCGCGAGGCCGTGCGGGCGCACGCCGGGCCCGTGGTGCTCGGCCCCGGCCCGGGGAATCCTGGCAACGCGGCCGACCCGAAGATGCGGCTGCTGCGCGCGATGGCCGCCGAGCTGGTGCGGGAGCACCGGCACGGGCTGCTCGGGGTGTGCCTGGGCCATGAGCTGATCGCGGCGGAACTGGGCCTGGAGATCGTCCGCAAGGCGGTGCCGTACCAGGGTGCGCAGACCCGTATCGATCTGTTCGGGCGGCCGGAGACGGTCGGCTTCTACAACAGCTTCACCGCGCGCTGCGACGGAGCGGGGGCGGCCGCGCTGGCGGCGCGGGGCATCGAAGCGAGCCGGGACGCGGAGAGCGGGGAGCTGCACGCGCTGCGCGGGGGCGGGTTCGCCTCGGTGCAGTTCCACCCGGAGTCGGTGCTGACGCTGCGCGGGTCCGAGATCGTGACCGAGCTGCTGGCCGGGCTCCCGGTGGGCTGAGGCGCGGCCCCGGGTCCTGGGAGGGGGGTCAGGACCCGGGGCGCGCGGGCACCAGGACGTTGTCGCCGCGGCGGCCGGCCAGGTAGTCGTCGACGTTCTGGACGGTGGCGTCGATGATCTGGCCCACCGCGTCCTCGGTGTAGTACGCCTGGTGCGAGGTGACGATGACGTTCGGGAAGGTGACGAGCCGGGCCAGCGTGTCGTCGTCCACGCCCTCCAGGGACTTGTCGAGGAAGAAGAGCCCGGCCTCCGCCTCGTACACATCGAGCCCGACGCCCAGGAACCGGCCCGCGCGCAGCTCACCGACGAGGGCCGAGGTGTCGATGAGGCCGCCGCGGCTGGAGTTGACCAGGATCGCGTCGTCCTTCATGCGGGCGAGGGCGGCCTTGTCGATGAGGTGGTGGGTCGAGGGCAGCAGCGGTACGTGCAGGCTGATCACGTCCGCCTCGGCGAGCAGCTGCTCCTTGTCGACGTAGCGCATGCCCAGCTCGGCGCAGGCCGGGTTCTCGGCGACGTCCCAGCCGAGCAGCTCCATACCGAAGCCGTGGGCGATCCGGGTGAAGGCCTCGCCGATCTTGCCCGTGCCGATGACGCCGGCCGTGCGGCCGTGCATGTCGCGGCCGAGGAGCCCGTCGAGGCGGAAGTCGAAGTCGCGGGTGCGGCCGGCGGCCCGGATCACCCGGCGGTTGACCGCCATGGCGAGTGTCCAGGCGAATTCGGCGACCGAGTAGGGGGAGTAGGAGGAGACCCGGGAGACGCGCAGGGCGAGGCGTTCGGCGACGTCCAGGTCGATGTTGTTGAAGCCGGTGGAGCGCTGGGCGATCATCTGCGTGCCGCCGGCCGCGAGGGTCTGCAGGACGCCGCCGCCCAGGTCGGCGTTGACGCTGGTGGAGATGATCTCGTAGCCGGCCGCGATGGGCGCGGTGTCCCGGTTCAGGAAGACGTCCAGGCACCGGACGTCGTGCTTGCCCGCGAAGGCCTTCTCGATCAGCGGCTTCTCGTCGGACTGCACTCCGAAGGCCAGGATCTCCACGACGTCTCCCCTGCTCTGTGCGCGGCCGGTCATCGCGAATATACGGCCGCGGACCCGGCCCCGCCGCTCAGGCGTCGTCCAGACCGCGCTCTATGGCGTACCGCACCAGCTCGACCCTGTTGTGCAGCTGGAGCTTGCCCAGGGTGTTCTGGACGTGGTTCTGGACGGTGCGGTGCGAGATGACGAGCCGCTCGGCGATCTGCTTGTACGAGAGCCCCTTGGCCACCAGCCGCAGCACCTCGGTCTCCCGCTCGGTGAGCTCGGGGGCCTTCGGCTCGTCGGAGGCGGCCGGGGCCGGTTCGGAGGCCAGCCTGCGGTACTCGCCGAGCACCAGACCGGCGAGGCCCGGCGTGAAGACGGCGTCGCCCGCGGCGGTGCGGCGGACCGCGTCGGTCAGCTCCTGGGTGCTCGCCGACTTCATCAGGTAGCCGGTGGCGCCGGACTTGACCGCCTCCAGGACGTCGGCGTGCTCACCGCTGGCGGAGAGCACCAGGACCCGCAGGCCGGGCTGCGCGCCGACGAGGGTCTTGCAGACCTGGACCCCGGGCATGCCGGGCAGGTTGAGGTCGAGGACCAGGACCTCGGGGGTGACGGCTCCGGCCCGGCGGACGGCCTGCGGCCCGTCGCCGGCGGTCGCCACCACGTCGAAGCCCGCCTCGGCGAGGTCCCGGGCGACGGCGTCGCGCCACATCGGGTGGTCGTCGACCACCATCACCCTGATCGTCCGCTGCCCGGTGCCCTCTTCGTGTGTCGCGCTCATCGGACCGAACCCGCCTTCCCCCGTGAAACCTTCGGAACCTTCAATTCGACTTCGGTGCCCTGGCCGGGCACCGAGATCACCTCTGCCGTACCGCCCAGGTCGCGCAGCCGCCCGCGGATCGACAGGGCGACGCCGAGCCGCCCTTCGCCCTCGGCCTGCGCGAGGCGCCCCTCGGGGATGCCTGGGCCGTCGTCCCGGACCGTCACGATCACCTCGTGCGGCCAGTCCTCCAGCAGGATCCACGCCTGGGCGTTCTCCCCCGCGTGCGCCCGGACATTGTCCAGGGCCGCGCCGACGGCCGCCGCCAGTTCCGCCGCCGCCGGGGCGGGCAGCAGCACCGGGGCGCCCGGCTCCGCGAAGCTGACCCGGGAACCGGCGTGCGGGGCGAGCAGCGTACGCAGATCGCGCTCGCCGCCGTCCGCGTCGCCCGGCTCGTCGTCGTCCGTGTCGACGGTGCGGACGACGGCGCCCTCGGAGACGTCCTCGGAGACCCGGGTCGGGGGCACCAGGCCGCTGGAGACCAGGGTGCGCAGGGCGACCTCCTGCTCCCCGGCCATCCGGCCCAGCTCCGCGGCCTCCCCGCCGAGCGCGGCGCCGCGCCGCTGCACCATCGCGAGGACCTGGAGCACGCCGTCGTGGATGTCCCGGGCCAGCCGCTCCCGTTCGCGCGTGGCGGCCTCGATCTCCAGGGCGCGGGCGAGGGTGCGCTCACTGGCGCGGGCGACCTCCACGACGTACCCGATGGCGATGGAGGCGACCCAGACCAGCATCACGTTGTGCAGGGTGTCGCGGCTGGGCTCGCCGCGCTCGATGAGGTTGGCGACGGCGACGAGGCTGGAGGCGAAGCCGGCCCAGCGCCAGCCGCCCTTGATCGCGAAGGCCAGGACGGAGCCCGCGGTCCAGATGGACGGCAGGGTCGGTCCGTCGACGTGCTGGGCCTGGAGGTCGGCGAGCGGGGTGACGATGATGCCGGTGAGGGCGATGGCCAGGTCGGCGCCGAGGAAGCGTCTGGTGCAGGCGGCGGCGCTGCCCACCTTGGGCAGGGTGGCGAGCGTCCAGACGGACATCAGCGACAGGAAGGTGATCGCTATCCAGGGCCGTTCGTAGTCGTGCCGGGCGAAGGCGGCGAGCAGGACCGCGTAGAGCATCGTCAGGACGCGGTACGCCGACAGGGCACGCCACAGCGGCTGCTCGACCGACATCCGTACCACGCGTACGCGCTTGACCATGCTGTCCTCCCCCACCCCCGGCGGACCGGTGCGCCCTCAGGCGCCGTCGCGGTCCGCCTCCGTGCCCGACGGTGTCCTCTTCGCGGCTTCGGTCCGCCGCTTGGCCTCGTCGGCGATCTGCCGCTTGGCCGCGGTCGCGTAGATGTCGACGTACTCCTGGCCCGAGAGCTTCATGATCTCGTACATCACCTCGTCGGTGACGGAGCGCAGGATGAAGCGGTCGCCCTCCATGCCGTGGTAGCGGCTGAAGTCGAGCGGCTTGCCGATGCGGATGCCGGGGCGCATCAGCTTCGGCATCACCTGGCCGGGCGGCTGGATCTTCTCCGTGTCGATCATCGCGACGGGGACGACCGGCGCCCCGGTGGCGAGCGCGACCCGGGCGAGCCCGCCGGGCTTGCCCCGGTAGAGCCGGCCGTCGGGCGAGCGGGTGCCCTCCGGGTAGATGCCGAAGAGGCCGCCGCTCTCGATGACCTCGATGCCCGCCCGGATCGCCGCCTCGCCGGCGCCGCGCGCGCCGGAGCGGTCCACGGGGAGCTGGCCGACGCCCTTGAAGAACGCGGCGGTGAGCTTGCCCTTGACGCCGGGCGCGGTGAAGTACTCGGCCTTCGCGATGAAGGTGACCTTGCGGTCCAGGACGGCAGGCAGGAAGAAGGAGTCGGAGAACGACAGATGGTTGCTGGCGAGGATCGCGGGCCCCCGCTCGGGGATGTTCTCCAGGCCCTCCACCCACGGCCTGAAGGCGAGCTTCAGGGACCCGCCGATGGAGAACTTCATAGCGCCGTAGATCAACTCGGGTGCCTCCTGTGTGCTGTCCGACAGACCTTAACCCGCCGTGTCCCGTCTTCCCTCCTGGCACGGACGGGGTGCCCGCGCCCCGGCCGGTGACGGCCCTGGTCGGTGTCGGCCCGGTCGCGTACGGTGAAGTAATCCTTCCGCACTCCCCCCTTTCGCTCCCCGCGAGCCTCACGAACAGGAGATCTTGGTGCCGGTCCTTCCCGGAGCCGAGCCGTTCCGCCACGAGGGCGGAGAGGTCGGCGTCCTCCTCTGTCACGGATTCACCGGTTCCCCGCAGTCGCTGCGCCCCTGGGCCGGGTATCTGGCCGAGCAGGGCCTGACGGTCTCGCTCCCGCTGCTGCCCGGACACGGCACCCGCTGGCAGGACATGCAGGTGACCGGGTGGCAGGACTGGTACGCGGAGGTGGACCGGGAGCTGCGCGGACTGCTGGAGCGCTGCGCGCGGGTGTTCGTCTTCGGGCTCTCCATGGGTGGTGCGCTGGCGCTGCGGCTGGCGGCGAAGCACGGGGACGCGGTCAGTGGCCTGGTCCTCGTCAACCCGGCCAACAAGGTGCACGGTCTGGCGGCCCACGCGCTGCCGGTGGTCCGCCATCTGGTGCCCACGACGAAGGGGCTGGTCAGCGACATCGCGTTGCGGGGTTCGAAGGAGGTGGGCTACGACCGGGTGCCGCTGCACGCGGCGCATTCGGTGCGTACGTTCTTCCGGCTGGTCGACGGCGATCTGCCCCAGGTGACCCAGCCGCTCCTGCTGCTGCACAGCCCGCAGGACCATGTGGTGCCGCCCGCCGACTCGGCCCGCGTCCTGAGCCGGGTCTCCTCGACGGATGTCCGGGAGATCCTGCTGGAACAGAGCTACCACGTGGCGACGTTGGACCATGATGCGAAGCGGATCTTCGAGGAGAGCCATGCGTTCATCGACCGCCTCGCTCCGAGTCTGAAGAAGGGGGGCACGTCCAGTGGCTGAGCACGACGCGGAACGCGCGGGCAGCGACGAGGAGCGCGAGCCGATCGCCGCCGAGGGGGCGGCGGCCGACGGCGGTGGCGCCGCGGTGTCCGACGCCCCGGCCGCACCGGCCGGCGGCGAGGTGGAGAAGCCGATCGACGAGGAGGCCGCCTGGCAGGCCATCGTCGCGGGGTACGGACAGGAGCCGCCGGACCCGCCGGGTTCGCGGCCGTTCCGTTCGATCGAGGACCTGGCTCTGCCGGGCGATGGGCCGCTGACCGCACTCGACCCGGACAAGGGCTTCGGCAAGAAGCCGCCCAAGCCGGAGCCCGAACCGGACCCGCCGCTCGGCAGCTCCGTGGTGTTCGCGCCCGGCGTCGGCCCGCGCGACTACACGCCGGCCGACCCGGACGCCCCCACCGGCTCCGGCCCCGGCTCCGGCCCGGACGACAGCGACGAGGGGCATTTCGTGCCGCCGGAGCCGCCGCCGCTGCCGGAGGCCGATGTCACGGCGAAGTTCGCCTGGCTCGCGGTGGTCGGCGGGCCGGTGCTGATGCTGCTCGCGGTGCTGCTGTCCTGGGAGATGACGTGGTGGCTGACGACGGTCTGCGTCGGCGGCTTCCTGGGCGGCTTCGTGACGCTGGTGGCGCGGATGGAGTCCGACGACGAGGACAACGACGACCCCGGCCGCGGCGCGGTGGTCTGAGCCGGACGGCTCAGACGGCCCGCGCCGCGGGCACCCGCAGCGCGGCCAGCACCGGCAGGTGGTCGGTCGCCGCCCGCAGGTCGGCGTCGCGTACACCGGGCAGCCCGCTCGGGACCCCGCAGCCGAGCACCTCGATGCCGTCGGACGCGAAGACGGCATCGAGCCGCCGGCGCGGGTCGTGCGCGGGGAAGGTGTACTCGCCGCCCTGCGGCCGCACCTCCCAGCAGTCCTGGTAGCGCCCGGCCAGCCGCCGGAAGGACCGCCCGCTCGGTACGTCGTTGAGGTCGCCCGCGACGACGGCGTGCTCCACGTCCAACGCGTCCACGGTCTCCACCAGCCGCTCCGCCTGGGCCAGCCGCTCCTGCCGCTGGAGGCTCAGGTGGCAGCTCACCACCCCGAGCCGGGCGCCCGCGAACCGGACCACGGCGGTGGCGAAGCCCCGGCGGTGCAGCCCCGGGGTGCGCGGCAGCAGGATGTCATCGGTGCGTTCCACCGTGGCCCGCAGCGAACACAGCAGCAGCGGCCCGGCGGCGGTGGCGCCCCCGCCGAGGACCACCAGGTCGGTGGCGGCGGCGAGCCGGGCGGCGTACTTGCGCCAGCGGAAGAACCGCGGCGCCTCCTGGACGAGCACCAGGTCGGGGGCGCAGGCGCGGACGACCCGGGCGAGGACCGCGCGGTCGTCGCGCATCGACCGGATGTTGTAGCTGAGCACTCTGATGACGGCGGTGCCGTCCTGCTCGGTGCGGGAATCGGGCAGCGACATCGTGGCCATGCCGCTCACGATATGCCGGACGCCCGCCGCTCCCCGAAGGGGCGCGACGGGCGTCCGGTGTTTCGCTGCGTGCGGGCCGCTCAGCCCTGGCGGGCCAGGTCCGCCGCGCCCACGAGCCCTGCCTTGCCGCCCAGTTGGGCCGCGAGCACCTGGGCGTGCGGGCGCCACTCGCCGCCGATCAGCCAGCGCCGGAACGACTTGCGGATCGGGTCGAGGACCAACTCGCCCTCGTCCGACACGCCGCCGCCGACGATGAACGCGGACGGGTCGAACAGCGAGGCGAGGTCGGCCAGTCCGGAGCCGGCCCAGCGGGCCAGCTCGCGGAACGAGTCGACGGCCACCGGGCAGCCCTGGCGGGCGGCCTCGCTGATGTGCTTGCCCTCGATGCCCTCGACGGTGCCGTCACCGAGCGCCAGCAGGATCGTGGCGTTCTCCGGGGTGGCGTTGGCACGCTGCTTCGCGTACCTGACGAGCGCGCGGCCGGAGGCGTACTGCTCCCAGCAGCCCTGGCTGCCGCAGCCGCAGAGCAGGCCGTCCGGGACGACCCGGATGTGGCCGAACTCGGCGGCCACGCCGAAGCGTCCGCGGCGCAGCTTGTTGCCGATGATGATGCCGCCGCCGAGGCCGGTGCCCAGCGTGATGCAGATGACGTCGTCGTGGCCCTGGCCGGCACCGAAGCGGTATTCGCCCCAGGCCGCCGCGTTGGCGTCGTTCTCGACGACCACGGGGAGGCCGACGCGCTGTTCGACCTTGTCCTTGAGCGGCTCGTGGCGCCAGTTGATGTTGGGTGCGAACAGCACCGTGGCCCGCTTGTCGTCGACGTATCCGGCAGCGCCGATACCGACCGCTTCGACCGGGTGCCCCTCGCTCGCGCCGGACACCGCCGCCGCGATCGCGTCCACGATGCCTTCGGCCGTCGGCGGGGTCGACACCTTGAAGGTCGAGAGGATCTGGCCCTCTTCGTCGACCACTCCAGCTGCGATCTTCGTGCCGCCGATATCGACGCCGATGGTGAGTCCCATGAATCCCTCAGTTTCGGTCGAGCCCCGCTGAGCCAACCGTACCCGAGGCCGGGCCTCCTCCTGTCGGCGCCGGTCAGTCCAGGTCGATGTGCTCGCCGGCTCCGGGCCCCTCGTCGCGGGGGTCGGAGGGGTCGTCCGCCTTCTTTTCCGTGCCCGCGGGGTCGCCCGCGCCCTGGGTCCAGCGGCCCTCCTGGCTCTGGACCGCCGAGCGGTAGGCGGCGAGCAGTTCGCTTCCGGCCGCCGCGATGTGATCGAAAACGTCCGGATTGCGCTCGATGACGGGCTCGACGGCGGCCTTGGCCTGCTGGATGGCCTGCTGCACGGCGCCCTGGGCGGCGAGGCCGAGCAGGGGCGTCTGGAGCGACCCGAGCTTGTCGGCCACGGCGTCCACCAGCTTGCGCAGCTCCTCGGCGGCGGAGCCGGGCGGCGGGCCGTACGCGGCGCGGCGGCGGGCCTTCTCGGCGGCGAGGTCCTCGGCGCAGGCCTGGGCCCACGCGTCGTCGTCGACGGGACGATCGGTGGCTTCGCTCATGGCGGACTCCTGCGACATGGATGGCCGGCCCGGCATTCCGGACACGTACCTTCGACGGTACCCGAACGGTGGTACGCCGTTCAGCTCGTCCGGGGCCACAGTGCGGGGTCGGGGGTGAAACGGACCCGCAGCACCCCGTCGGTGAGCGCCGCGCCGGTCACGGTGCAGCGGCGCAGCGCGGGCTCCAGGGGCACGATGCGGTGGAACGGACCGACGGTCAGGAGGAGTTCGCCGCCGCGCCGGACGAGCTGGAGGTCCTTCTTGACGGCGCCGGGCAGCCGCAGGCACCAGACGAGTATCCCGTCGCCCTCCGGCTCTCCGGGGGCGCCGGCCTCCTCGATCCACCAGGGGGCCTCGGCCCTGCCGCCCTCGCCACCGGTCGCGGGGACGGTCGGCGCGCCGTCCGGCCCGGCGAGGGCCAGGAGGTCGTCGGGGCCCTGCGGGTCGCGGCCGAGGTGTGCCACCCGGACCGGGGCGGGCCCCTCCTCGCCCCAGTGGCCGAGGGTCTTCTCCTGCTGGGCGGCGAGCGCGGCGAAGAACGGGTCCGACGAGTGGCCGGGGAGCACCCGGTTGGCCACCAGGGCTTCGGTGCGCAGGCCGTACAGGGCGAGTCCGGTGCGGGCGGTGCGCAGGGCGTCCTCGGCGGCCGGGCCCGGTTCGGCGACCAGCCACAGGGTGGTGGCACGGTCCTCGATCAGCGCCTGGACCTGGGCCAGCTCGGCATCGCGCCGGGCCGCGGCCTCGTACAGCCACTGGGCCGGCATGGGCACACCGGCCAGCTGGGCGAGCATCGGGCGCAGGGCGCGGGCGGCCTGGCGTTCCTGGGGCAGCAGCCGGCGCAGGTAGCGGCGCAGCTGCTCGGGCAGGGCGAGCAGGGCGAGGGCCTCGCGCAGGGGCGGCAGGTCGACGACGAGGAGGTCGTACGCCTCGTGGGACCAGTCGCCGTGGGTGGCGCGGCGCAGTGCGTGCAGGAGGGCGAGTTCGGCGCTGCCGGGGAGTTCGGTCAGCTCCTCGGCGTCCAGCGGGTTGCCGCCGAGCAGTTCGAGCACCCCGGACAACTGCTCCTGGAGGGTGACCAGTTCGCCGCGGAAGTGGGCGCCGGAGTCGAGCCGGACGGACCACAGCCCCTCGGTGACCGGGGCGGGCGCGGTGGTGGCGGGGAAGCCGGGTATGGGGTCGGCGGAGATCAGCAGGGTGCGGGCGCCGTCGCGGGCGGCGGCCAGCGCGGTCGCCGCGGCGAGCGTGGTACGGCCTGCTCCGCCGGGGCCGGTGACCAGGACCGTACGCACGGGCTCAGCCCTTCGGGACGGACTCGACGCGCTTCTTGAGGCCGGCGAGCGCCCGGTCGATGATGACCTTCTCGGCCTTGCGCTTGATCATGCCGAGCATCGGGATCTTGACGTCGACGGTGAGCCGGTAGGTGACCTCGGTGCGGTCGCCGTCGCCGAGCGGCGCGAGCGCGTAGGAGCCGTCGATGGCGCGGAGCATCTGCGACTTGACCAGGGTCCAGCTGACCTCGTAGTCGCCGATCCAGGTGTAGGCGAGGGTGTGGTCGTCCTTGATCGCGCCGGCGTCGAGGACGAGGCGGACCTGCTCGGCGCGGCCGCGCTCGTCGGTGCCGATGACCTCGGCCTCCTTGACCTCGCCGGTCCATTCCGGATAGCGGTCGAAGTCGGCGATCACATCCATGACGTCGGCCGGTGCCGCCTCGATCGTGATCGTCGAGCTGGTGTGTTCAGCCATCGCTGTGGCCCTCCAGTGCGGTGTACCGGTACGTCGGCAGAGGCCTGCCGCCAGAAGGCTATCGCGTGGACCCGGCGGCCCGTCCCAGGGTCGGGCCCGGGAGGCCGGCCCGGCGGCTCACCACTCCAGTGCCCAGGGCCGGCCGGTGGAGGCGAAGTGGCCGACGTTCACGCACTCGGTGGCGCCGACGCGCATCCGGCGGACCAGCGGCTGGTGGACATGGCCGAAAAGCGCGTAGCGCGGGCGGGTGCGGTGGATGGCGTCGAGCAGGGCCCGGCTGCCCCGCTCGAAGCGGCGCGCGACGGTGTCGTAGACCAGCTCCGGCACCTCGGGCGGGATGTGGGTGCAGAGCACGTCGACCTCGCCGATCGCCTCGATCTTCGCGGCGTACTCCTCGTCGCCGATCTCGTACGGGGTGCGCATCGGGGTGCGCAGGCCGCCGCCGACGAAGCCGAAGACCCGGCCGCCGATCTCGACCCGCTCGCCGTCCAGGACGGTGGTGCCGGGGCCGGCGTACTCGGGCCACAGGGCGGGGACGTCGACGTTGCCGTAGGTGGCGTAGGTCGGGGTGGGCAGGGCGGCGAACATCTCCGCGTACTGCCTGCGCACCGCCCCGGTGATCGCGGCGTCGCGGTCCATGCCCTGCCACAGGGCGCGGCCGAAGTCGCGGGCCTCGTCGAAGCGGCGGGCGGTGCGCAGGGCGACGATCCGGTCGGCGTTCTCGACGCCGAAGAGGTCGGGGAAGATGCCGCGCGAGTGGTCGGCGTAGTCGAGGAACAGGATCAGGTCGCCCAGGCAGACCAGAGCGTCGGCGCCGTCCCCGGCGCGGGCCAGCGCCTCGGTGTTGCCGTGCACGTCGCTGACCACGTGGACGCGGGTGCGCCGCCCGGCGGCCTCCCGGCCGTTCACTCCTGCTCGCATGCGGATCAGCCTAGGACGACCGCTCTCACCTGGGTAGAGGCCCCGGACCTGCGGTTACTTCCGGGTGTGCGCGCGGGTGGACTACTGTGCGCGAAAGAACGACCGATATGTGTGACGCATAAGACATCTGGCCGGAACCCCCTATCCGGAACCGAGTACTGGTGGGTAACGTCCGGGCAGTCCAGTCGTGCTCACCCCACTGAGCACCCGCCATCTTGGACCGCGCCGGTGCATCACACAGAGCCGTGGCACCGGAGCCCGATGAGGAGCAGCAGTCTTGCGCGAGTTCAGCCTTCCGGCCCTGTACGAGGTTCCCTCGGACGGCAACCTGACGGATCTCATCCGCCGCAATGCCGCTCAGCATCCCGATGTCGCGGTGATGAGCCGCAAAGTGGCCGGTGTCTGGACCGACGTCACCGCCACCCAGTTCCTGGCCGAGGTCCGGACGGCCGCCAAGGGCCTGATCGCCGCGGGCGTCGAGCCCGGCGACCGGGTCGCCCTGATGTCCCGCACCCGGTACGAGTGGGTGCTGCTGGACTTCGCGATCTGGAGCGCGGGCGCGGTCACCGTCCCGGTCTACGAGACCAGCTCCCCCGAGCAGGTGCAGTGGATCCTCGGTGACTCGGGGGCCGTCGCGGTCCTGGTGGAGAGCGACGCGCACGCCGAGGCCGTCGCCGCCGTGCACGACCGGCTGCCGGAGCTGCGCCACGTCTGGCAGATCGAGAAGGGCGCCGTCGACGCGCTCCGGACGGGGGGCGCGGAGGTCTCCGAGGAGACCGTCGACCTGCGCAGCGCCGCCGCCGGCGCCGACGACCCGGCCACCATCGTCTACACCTCGGGCACCACGGGCCGCCCCAAGGGCTGTGTGCTGACGCACCGCAGCTTCTTCGCGGAGTGCGGCAACGTGGTGGAGCGGCTCAAGCCCCTCTTCCGGACCGGCGAGTGCTCCGTCCTGCTCTTCCTGCCCGCCGCCCATGTCTTCGGCCGCCTGGTCGAGGTGGCCTCGGTGATGGCCCCGATCAAGCTCGGCTGCGTACCGGACATCAAGAACCTCACCGACGAGCTGGCCGCGTTCCGGCCGACGCTGATCCTCGGTGTGCCGCGCGTCTTCGAGAAGGTCTACAACGCGGCGCGCGCCAAGGCGCAGGCCGACGGCAAGGGCAAGATCTTCGACCGGGCCGCGAACACGGCGATCGCCTACAGCCGCGCGCTGGGCACCCCGCAGGGCCCGTCGATGGGCCTGAAGGTCAGGCACAAGGTCTTCGACCGGCTGGTCTACGGCAAGCTGCGGGCCGTACTCGGCGGGCGCGGCGAGTACGCGATCTCCGGCGGCGCCCCGCTCGGCGAGCGGCTCGGCCACTTCTACCGGGGCATCGGCTTCACCGTCCTGGAGGGCTACGGCCTGACCGAGACGTGCGCGGCGACCGCCTTCAACCCGTGGGACCGGCAGAAGATCGGTACGGTCGGCCAGCCGCTGCCCGGCTCCGTGGTGCGGATCGCCGACGACGGCGAGGTGCTGCTGCACGGCGAGCACCTGTTCTCCGGCTACTGGAACAACGAGGCGGCGACGGCCGAGGCGCTGGCCGACGGCTGGTTCCACACCGGGGACATCGGCACCCTGGACGAGGACGGCTACCTCGCGATCACCGGCCGCAAGAAGGAGATCATCGTCACGGCCGGCGGCAAGAACGTCGCCCCCGCCGTCATCGAGGACCGCATCCGCGGCCACGCCCTGGTGGCGGAGTGCATGGTGGTCGGCGACGGCCGCCCGTTCGTCGGCGCGCTGGTGACGCTGGACGAGGAGTTCCTGGGGCACTGGGCCGAGGAGCACGGCAAGCCGGCCGGCTCGACCGCCCTGTCGCTGCGCGAGGACCCGGAGCTGCTGGCCGAGGTGCAGCGCGCGGTGGACGACGGGAACGCGGCGGTCTCCAAGGCGGAGTCCGTACGCAAGTTCCGCGTCCTGGGCGCCCAGTTCACGGAGGAGGCGGGCCACATCACGCCCTCGCTGAAGCTGAAGCGGAACGTGGTGGCGAAGGACTTCGCGGACGAGGTGGAGTCGCTCTACCGCTCGTGAACACGTGAGTTCGTGAGCGCCTGAGCACGTGACGCGTACGGGCCCGCACCGCTTCCGGTGCGGGCCCGTCCCCGTGTCAGAGCAGCTCCTTGAGCCTCTGCGCCAGCAGGTCCCAGCGCCACTTCTCCTCGACCCAGGCCCGGCCCCGCTCCCCCATCCGCCGACGCAGCTCCGCGTCGCCGAGCAGCGCGTTGATCCGCTCCGCCGCCTCGTCGGCCGAGCCGCCGCGCACCACCCAGCCCGTCTCGCCGTCGAGCACGGCGTCCGGGGCACCGCCCGAGTCGCCCGCCACCACCGGCAGCCCGGTCGCGGACGCCTCCAGGTAGACGATGCCCAGCCCCTCCACGTCGAGGCCGCCGCGCCGGGTCCTGCACGGCATCGCGAAGACGTCACCGGCCCCGTAGTGCGCGGGCAGCTCCGCCCAGGGCACGGGACCGGTGAACCGCACGGAGTCCGCCACACCGGTGCGCGCGGCGAGCTTGCGCAGCTGCCCCTCGTAGGGCCCGCCGCCCACGATCAGCAGGACCGCCTCCGGCTGCTCGGCCAGGATCGCGGGCATCGCGAGGATCAGGGTGTCCTGGCCCTTGCGGGGCACCAGCCGGGACACGCAGACCACGACCGGCCGGTCGGTGAGCCCGAGCCGGGCCCGCACGAGGTCGCCGCCGGAGTCCGGGTGGAAGGTCTTCTCGTCGACGCCCGGCGGCAGCTGGACCATGCGGGCGGCGGCGGCCGGGGTGAGCGCGGCGGCGATCCGGGAGCGGGTGTACTCGCCGAGGTAGGTGAGCGTGTCGGTGCCCTCGCCGATGCGCCGCAGCAGCCGCCGGGACGCGGGCAGCTGGGCCCAGCCGGCCTCGTGGCCGTGTGTGGTGGCGACCAGCCGCCTGGCGCCCGCCTCGCGCAGCGCCGGGCCCATCAGCCCGAGCGGGGCGGCGGCCCCGAACCAGACGGACGAGCAGCCGTGGCCGCGCAGCAGCTCGGTGGCGCGCCGGGTCACGCGCGGGGTCGGCAGCAGCATCGTCGTACGGTCGCGGACCACTGTGAAGGGCTGCTCCGCGTCGAAGGCGGCGGTGGCGGACTCGCCCTCGGCCCCCCGCTTCCAGGTGGAGGCGTAGACGACGACCCGGTCGGGGTCCAGCCGCAGCGCCATGTTGTGCAGGAACGCCTGGATGCCCCCGGGGCGGGGCGGGAAATCATTGGTCACGATCAAGGTCTTGTCCATCGCCGCCGACAGTACCGGCCCGGCCCTGCCTGATGGCCCGCGCACAGCCCGGACGGGCATCATGGCTCCTCGTACGGCGAACAGGACGGGTGAGACAGGTCATGACGGGTTCCAGCGGCACACGTCCGGCGGCGTTCGCGGTGTGGGCGCTGAGCAGGGCACTGCTGCTGCTCTGGGTGAGCAAGGTGATCGTCCCGCCGGGGCTCGACGTGACGAGTGACGTGTCGGTGATCTACCACGGCTGGTACGACGTGCTGCGCTCGGGCACCTATCCGCAGTCCGACGTCACCTGGCAGTACCCGCCGGTGGCGGCCCTGGCGATCCTCTCCCCCGCCCTGCTGCCGTTCCTGGACTACGCCACGGCCTTCTACGTCCTGGCGTTCCTGTGCGACGCGCTGGTCATGGGCCTGCTCCTGCGCGCGAGCAGCGGCGCGGGCCGGCGGCAGGCCGGGGTGTGGGTGTGGGTGGCGGGGGTGCCGCTGCTCGGCACGACGGCGTACGCCCGGTACGACGTGATGGTGACGGCGGTGGCGGTGGCGGCGCTGCTGGCCGGGCTGCGCCGTCCCCGGGTGCTGGGGGCGCTGGCGGCGTTCGGGGCGCTGCTGAAGGTGTGGCCCGCGCTGCTGCTCGCGGGGACGGCCCGGGGGCGGCAGACCCGGCTGGCGTGGGCGACGGCGGCCGGGGTGGCGGCCGGGCTGCTGGTGCTGTGCGCGGCGGCGGCTCCGGGGTCGCTGGCGTTCCTGGGCTTCCAGCGCGACCGGGGCACCGAGGTGGAGTCGCTGGGGGCGCTGTACTTCCATGTGGCCCGGCAGTTCGGCTGGGAGGGCCGGGTGGAGCTGCACTACGGCTCGCTGGAGTTCCTGGGCCCGCACGTGGGTCTGGTGAGCACGCTGGCGCTGGGGCTGAGCCTGGCCGCGTTCGGCTGGCTGCTGGTGTGGCGGCTGCGGGCGCGCGCGTTCGGGCCGAGTACGCCGGCGGACGCGGCGTTCACCGCGGTGCTGCTGTTCACGACGACGAGCCGGGTGATCAGCCCGCAGTACATGCTGTGGCTGGTCGGGCTCGCCGCGGTGTGCCTGGTGCTGCGCGAGAGCCGGATGGGGTGGCCCGCCGTTCTGGTGGTGGTGGCCACGGGCGTCACGCAGCTGGAGTTCCCGATCGGCTTCGTCCATGTGGTGACGAGCGACGCGACGGGCGTGACCCTGATGTTCCTGCGCAACGGGCTGCTGGTCGCCGCGTCCGTGCTCGCTGCCGTACGGCTGTGGCGGGACACCGTACGGGCCCCGGAGGCGGAGCCCGGTGCGCGGGAGGCGGGAGCCGCCCCCGCGCTCAGCCGAGGCGGTCCCGCAGATACACCCGCCAGCGTGCGGTGAAGTCCTGCGGGGTGGTGCCCAGCACCTCGTGCAGGGCCTCCTCCACCGCGCCGTCCCGCCCCCGGTGGGCGCCGACGGCCCGGTAGAACGCGAACAGCTTCGCCTCGCCCCAGTGGCCGGCGATCAGCTCGCAGGCCAGCCAGCCACCCTCGTACGCCTTCGCCAGCCGGCCCGCTTCACCGGCGAAGGCGAAGTCCTCGTCCTCGGGCAGTGCGGCGGGCCCGTCGCCGGCCCGGACGGCGTCGGCCAGCTCGGGGGCGATCTCCTCGGCGGTGCGCTCCTGGTCGCGGTAGGCCGCCCAGTCCGCGAAGCCCTCGGAGAGCCAGGTCGGGGTGGCGGCCGAGGTCCGCTTCCGGGTGGCCACATGGGTGGTCTCGTGGGTGAGGACGACGCGCTGCCCGAAGTCGCCGAGCTGGGCGTACGCCTCCGGGTTGACGATGACCCGGTCGGCGGGCGCCTTCCCCGAGCCGCCGGTCTCGCCGGTGGTGACGGCCGCTATGCCCCGGTAGTTCGCGGCGGGCGACCCGAGCAGCTCACCCATCTCCGTCACGCTGTCCGGCACCAGCACCACCACGCGCCCGGCCCACCGCTCCGGCCAGGCGGCGGAGACGGCCGGTACCGCCTCGTCCGCGGTGGCGGCGATCTTGTCCAGCTCGTCCCGCGAGCGGCCGACGCCGAGCACCAGGCTGTGCGCCCCGCGCACCACCTCGATGTCGCCCTGCTCCCACAGCTGCCGGACGCCGCCGTCCGCGGCCCGGTCCGCGGTGACGTACCAGCGGCCGTCCCCGGGGTCGCGGGCCAGCTCCACGATCCGGTCGACGGAGACGGGGGCGCCGTCGTAGCCCTTGATCCGGTAGCCGAGCCGGACGTCGGCGGTGGCCCGGTCGCTCCCGTGCGCGGACAGGTCGGTCAGCTCGTACGACCAGGAGCCGAGCGGTACGTCCGCGAGCCGGGCGATCTCGCGCCGCTGGGCGCTGCGCAGGGCGGTCGCGTCCGGGGCGACGACGGCGGCGTAGCCGGCCGCGTCGTGGTGCAGCACGGCGGCGGCGCGCCGGTCCAGGGTGGCGCGGATGTCGCGGGCGGTGGTGTCCGGCGCCTCGTCGGCCGGGGCCGAGCAGCCGGCCGCGCACAGCAGCGCGGCGAGCACGGCACCCGCAGCCCGCCGCCGTCCGCCACGCGCCCGCTCCGCGGTGCGCACCTGATCCGCCACATGACGAGCGTAAGGGCTGTCCCGTGCGGTCAGACGCGGGTGACCGAGGAGACGGGCATCATGCCGACGGGGTCGTAGCGGACCGGGGCGCCGGGGTACGGGGCGTGGATGACCTGGCCGTTCCCGACGTACATGCCGATGTGGCTTGCGTCCGCGCGGTAGGCGACGAGGTCGCCGGGGCGGGCCTCGGAGAGCGGCACCATGCGGCCGGCGTACCGCTGGGCCTGGGAGGTGCGCGGCAGGCTGACCCCGGCCTGGGCGTAGGCCCACTGCATCAGCCCGGAGCAGTCGAAGCCGGAGGGGCCGTTCGCGCCCCAGACGTACGGCCGGCCGAGCGCCCGGTGGACGGCGAGGACGGCGGCCGCCGCCCGTGAGGAGCCCGCGGGCAGACCGGTGACGGGCCCCGCGGTCATGTCCCGGCTGTCGCGCGAGGCCCGTTCGAAGGCGGCCCGCTCGGGGCCGGGCAGCGACTTCAGCACCTGCCGGGCCTGGAGCAGCTTGCGTGCGACGGTCCGCTTGTGGCGGCTGACGGCTTCCCGGCCGCGCTCCAGTCCGGCGAGCGAGCGGGTGGCCTCGGCGCGGGTCTGGGCGAGTGCCCGCTGGGCCCTGCTCAGCTCGGCCAGGGCGGCGGCGCGCCGGATGTCGGCCCGGCCGACGGCGGCGGCCCGGTCGAGGTAGCTGTCGGGGTCGGAGGTGAGCAGCAGGGCGAGCGAGGGGTCGATGCCGCCGGAACGGTACTGCGCCCTGGCCGCCGAGCCGAGTTCGTCCCGCATGCGGTTGATGCGCTCCTGGCCCCGGGCGGCGCGGTCCTGGGCCCGGCTCACCTCGCCGCGCAGCCGCGCCACGTCCTCGCCGGCCTTGTTGTACTGCTCGGTGGCGCGCTCGGCCTCCGTGTAGAGGCGGTCGACGCGGGCCCCGGCGGTCTGCGGGGTGTCCTGCGGCTCGGCGTTCGCGGTGGCCGCGCCGAGTGTCGCGGCGGCGGTCGCCGCGGCGGCCGTCAGGACGGTGACCCGGGCACCGAGACCGGCACCGGGCTGTGTGGAACGGCGATGGGACCCCACAGGACGCCGCGCTCCCTTCCGCTTGTACGCAGACGCGCGCGGCCCCTGCCGCCCGGACGGGCGGACCGACACACGGGAGCCGCACAGCAGGCAGACAGTAACCGTGTGATCACGGAGCGGACAAAGACACGCCGGTGCGGCGGGGAGCACACACAGTGACGCCCCGCCGGTGACCTGTGGTCTCCGGCGGGGCGGCCGTCAGTACGGGGCGCGGGAATTCGCCCGTTCGGGCGTGGTCAGATGCGCACCGCGCCGTAGATGCTGCCGATGGTGCTCATCGACTCGTAGCGGACGTACGCGCCGGGGTACGGGGCGTGCAGGACCTGTCCGTTGCCCGCGTAGAGGCCCACGTGCTCGTTGCCGTTGAAGAAGACCAGGTCGCCGGGCTTCAGCTGGCTGACCCCGATCCTGGTTCCCTGGTTGATCTGGGTGTAGGTGGTGCGGGTGATGTTGGCGCCGGCCTGCGCGTAGGCCCACATCGTCAGGCCCGAGCAGTCGAAGGAGTTGGGGCCGGTGGCCGTGGAGACGTACGGCATGCCCAGCCGGGTGGCGGCGGCGTTGAGGGCGGCGGCGCCGAGACCGGAGGCGGGGGCCTCGTTGCCGAGCTCGACGCGGGTGCCGGCGTCACGGCTGGCGCGGGCCTCGTCCTCGCGGATCTTCTCGCGCTCGGCAGCGGTGAGGCTGTTGAGCAGCTGACGCGCTTCGGCGAGCTTCGCCTGCTGCTTCTTCTTCTTCTCGCCGAGCGTCTTGCGGACGTCCGAGAGGTCGCTGAGCTTGTCCTGGGCCTCCTTGCGCTGCTGCGCGAGGGCCCGCTGCTTCTCCTGGACCTTGGACAGCGCCTCGGTCTGCTTGGCCGTCAGCTGGTCGAGCGCGGAGGCCTGGTCGAGGAAGCTGTCCGGGTCGGAGGAGAGGAAGAGCTGCACGGAGGGGTCGATGCCTCCGGAGCGGTACTGCGCGGCGGCGAGGGAGCCGAGGCCGGAGCGGAGCGAGTTGAGCTCCTGCTGCCCGCGGGCCACCTTGTCCTGGAGCGCGCTGATCTGCTTCTCGAGCTTCTCCTGCTTCTCCTTGGCCCCGTTGTACTGCTCGGTGGCCGCCCCGGCCTCGTGGTAGAGCCTGTCGACCTTCGCCTTGACCTCGCTCTTGGTCGGCTTGGGGTCGGCGTGGGCGGCCTGGGCGGACAGGGCCACGGCCGCTGCCGCGGTCGCGGTGAGCACGGTCACACGAGTGCGGCTCGGCTGCTTGGGACGACGGTGGGACGCCACGAAGGCGAGCTCCTTCTTCCTGAGCCGCCTACCGGGCCAAATGGGGGGAGGTGAATCCCCGGCTCCGTGCACGTCACGGACTCGGCGGTTCCTTCGCCGTCACCCCGGATGGGTGATCGACCGTGCGAAGGTTCGAGGCCTGACCCTAGTGACCATCTTGTGATCAGTTCAAATCCTCACAGGCAAAATCTCGTCACACCCGGCACTTCTTTACCCACACCCCACCGGGTGTAGCGGTGACTTGACGGTCCGTTCCTTAACCTCCGGCAAGTCACCGCAAGGTGCGCTAAACCCGCGAAAGCCGCTTCAGGAGCAAGGCGGACGCAACGGGCCTGGCCCCCGCCTTCGCCACTCCGTCGGCCACCTCGCGGTCGGTGGAGACGACGACCACCGGCCGCCCGGACGGTTCCGCGCGCGCCAGTTGACGGATGAGCTCGTCGGCGGTGACACCCGGCTTGCTGAACAGCACCCGCACCCCGCGCGGCGGCGCGAGCAGCACCGGAGCGGCCAGTTCGGCCCCGTCGAACACACAGGTCATCTCGGCGCCCGTGCGCGCCGCCAGCACCGAAAGGCCGCCGAGCAGCCGCAGCCGCTGCTTCTCCAGCGGCATCTGCGGATAGCCGGTCTTGGTGACGTTGTAGCCGTCCACGATCATATGGGCCTGCGGCAGCGCGAGGAGCTGGTCGAGCAGCGCCGGATCGGTCTCCGAAAGTGCCCTGGCCGCGATGTCCTTGGGCGACATCCGGCCCGGCTCGACCGCGTCCACACTGTCCGCCGGCCGCATCGACGAGGGCGGCAGCGCCAGTTCGCGCCGCAGCCCGCCGGCCGCTTCGAGCACCGTGTCCAGCAGCAGCCGCAGCCGCATGTCCTCGACCGAGCGCCCCTCGCGGGCGGCCCGGCGGCTCGCCTCGACGGACGCCTCGGCCTCCCCGAGCCTCGCCCGCAGCCGCCGGGTCTCGCTCTCGGCCGCGGAGACCTGGGCGGCCGCCTCGGCGCGTACGGCATCGGTCTCGGCCCTGCCCCGGCGCAGCGCGGCCTCGCCGCGCTTGACCTCGCTGAGCGCGCTGCGCAGCTTGCGCTGGAGGGAGTCGGCCTCCCTGCGGGCCGCCTCCAGCTCGGCGCGGAGCCGTTCCGTCTCGCTCCTGGTCTGGGCCCTGGCCAGGGCGAGTTCCTCACGCAGCCGTTCCAGCTCGCGCCTGGTCTCCTCGTCGGCCCGCTCGGCGTCGGCCCGCTGGACCTCCTCGCCCGCCGCGGCGACCAGCTTCACCCAGCCGTCGGGCCGCAGCACATAGGCGGCCGCCGCCACGTCCACCGGGTCGGCGGCGGCGGGCGGCGCCCCGGCCTCCAGGGCGCCCGTCAGCTCCGGCTGGGACTCCCGGAGCCGGTCGCCGATACGGCGTCGGAACACGGCGTCGCCCGCGACCGCGGCCGCCATCGCGTTCCCGGCGAACTTGGCGCGCCGGGACGGCGTGAAGCGGGCGTACTGTCTCAGCTGAGTGGGCAGTTCGGTCACGGTGAGACCGCCGAACGCGTCCGAGACCAGCGCGACGACCCGGCGCCGTACCCCTTCGGGCAGCGGGCGGTCGAGCGCCTCCACGGCGTCGTCGGCCCCTTCGGCCGACGCGGCGCCGCCCGCGGGCTGCTCCACCATCCGTCACCTCATGTGTCTCCGCACGGCCCCGTCAGGAGTCGGCACCCGGCCTGTCAACCAGCTCGATCTGGTCCACTGCGTTGCACCAACGACAGCGCACCGACTCGATGGTCTCACTGACCACCTCGCGTTCCTCGACGCTCGACTCCCCGGCCAGGTCGAGATGGACGTACTCGACGACCTTGGACGAGCGCGTCACGTCGAAGCGCGTGAGGTTTCCGCAGAGCGTGCAGCGCCAGCGGGTCGCGTCGGTCGGCTGGGGAACGGTCGTCATCGGTGCGTCCTCTTTCGTCGAGCCGTGAGCTGCCGGACAAGGGTCTCGCGGTGCGCCGTCGAACTGCGGATGTCCACCTGTCACCCTACGGCCTCGGCGCTTCCCTCCGGCACGGCGAGGCGCTCTGTCCGGTTCGCTCCGCTTGCGTCATGCTCTGTTCATGATCGATCGGCGGAGTGCGGCCGGCAGGCTCCTGCGCGCGGCCACTTCGGGCGGGCCGCCGGTGACGTACGCCCTCATCGCCCTGTGCTGCGCGGTGTTCGTCATCAGCCCGCTCTCCGGTTTCGTCCCGGTGAGCGGGGGCGCGGACGCCCTGCTCGCCGCCCAGGCGGGGTACTTCGAACGGTGGGGCGTCATCCCGAGCGAACTGTGGGACGGCTCGGCACACGCCGTGCTGGCCCCGTTCACCGCGCTCTTCGTCCACGGCAGCTGGCTGCACCTGCTCGGCAACATGCTGTTCCTGTACGTGTTCGGCGCGATGGCCGAGGAGCGCATGGGCCACACGGAGTTCGCCCTCTTTTACCTCGGCTGCGGCTATCTCGCCCTGCTCGCCTACGCGGCGGCGCACGCCACGTCCGACCAGACGCTCGTCGGCGCGTCGGGGGCGATCTCGGCGGTGCTGGGGGCGTTCCTCTACCTCTTCCCCCGCGCCCGGGTCACCAGCCTCTTCCCGTTCCTGCTCTTCCTGCCGCTGCGCTTCCCCGCCTGGATGGTGCTGATCTTCTGGTTCGTCCTCCAGTGGCTGGCCGCCGAGGGCGCGGGGAGCGGCCCGGGGGTGGCCTACCTGGCCCATGTGGTCGGCTTCGCCACCGGGTTCCTCTACGCCTGGGGGCGGTACGGACGTGGGGCTAGAGTGAAGTCTCCAGCCACGGCCACCGAGGGAGAAAGCCAGCCGTGATCACCGCGATCGTGCTCATCAAAACCAGCGTGGACCGGATTCCCGAGATCGCCGAGGCCATCGCCGCGCTGGACAGCGTCAGCGAGGTCTTCTCGGTCACCGGTACCTACGACCTGATCGCCATGGTCCGGGTGTCCAAGCACGACGATCTCGCCGAGGTCATCCCCGGCCGGATCAGCAAGATCCCCGGGGTCGAGGGAACCGACACCCACGTCGCCTTCCGTACGTACTCGCAGCACGACCTGGAGGCGGCCTTCTCCATCGGCCTGGACGCGTAGGGACGTACGCGCACACGCGGCCGCGGCCGGGTACGGGGCTCCGTACCCGGCCGCGGTCGCACGCGGACCCGTGTCAGACCTGGGCCGCGCCCCGGTCCGGGACGCAACGGCCGTCCTCGGTGCGGTACTTCCAGCGGGCCCCGTCGCTCACCAGTTCCCGGACCGCCCGCAGGAACCGCTCGATGTGCTCGTCCGGCGTACCGGCGCCGAAGCTGACCCGGATGGCGTTGAGCGACCTCTCGCCCGGCTCGGCCTCCGGCGCCCCGCACTCGCCGGCCTCACCCGGGTCGCTGCCGAGCAGGGTGCGCACGAGCGGGTGGGCGCAGAAGAGGCCGTCGCGCACCCCGATGCCGTACTCGGCGGACAGGGCGGCGGCGAAGTGGGAGCTGTTCCAGCCCTCCACCACGAACGAGATCACGCCGACCCGCGGGGCGTCGTCGCCGAACAGCGAGAGCACCTTGACCTCGGGGACCTCGGCGAGCCCGGCCAGCACCTCGCCGACGAGGTGCTGCTCACGGGCGACCAGCCGGTCGAAGCCGGCCTCGGTGAGCGCCTTGCAGGCGGAGGCGATGGAGTAGACGCCGATGACGTTGGGCGAACCGGCCTCGTGGCGGGCGGCGGTGGTGTGCCACTCGACGTCGACCCCGCCGTCCGCGCGCCGGGCGACCTTGCGGGAGGCGCCGCCGCCGGCGAGGTACGGCTCGGCGCCGCACAGCCAGTCGGAGCGGCCGGCCAGGACACCCGAGCCGAACGGCGCGTACAGCTTGTGCCCGGAGAAGGCGACCCAGTCCACGTCCAGTTCGGCGATGTCGAGGGGGTGGTGCGGGGCCAGCTGGGCGGCGTCCAGGACGATCCTCGCGCCGTGGGCGTGCGCGGCGGCGGCCAGTTCCCTGACCGGCCACAGCTCACCGGTGACGTTGGACGCGCCGGTCACGCAGACCAGCGCGGGACCAATGGGGCCTCCCCTGCTCGAACGAAGCTGAGAGCTCGGGGAAGGCTCACGGTCGGCGAGGGCGCGCTCCAGGGTGGCGACGGCCTGGGCGGGGGTGCGCGGGGCGTTCAGGTAGGTCACCCGGGCATCGCGCCAGGGCAGCAGCGAGGCGTGGTGCTCGGTCTCGAAGACGAAGACCTGGCAGTCGGCGGGCAGCGCGGCGGCCAGCAGGTTCAGCGAATCGGTGGTCGACCGGGTGAAGACCACCTGGTCCCCGGGGCGGCAGCCCAGGAACTCGGCCACCGTGGCGCGGCTGCCCTCGAAGAGATCCGTGGACAGCTGCGAGAGGTAACCGGCCCCGCGGTGGACGCTGCCGTAGTACGGGGCGTACGCGGCCACGTCGTCCCACACCCGCTTCAGCGCCGGGGCGCTCGCGGCGTAGTCCAGCGCGGCGTACCCGACCTCTCCCCCGGTGACCAACGGGACGAGGACATCCTCACCCAGAACCGGCAGAGGCGCACAAAGGGACTGGTCGGCGGCAGCGGCGAAGACAGACATGACGAACTCCCGTTACAGGCAGGCGAATTCCGCGTGCCTGCGGGTACGCGGCAGCACGGAGTGGAGAGAAGAGGGGTACGCGGAACAGGGCCGAGGGCCCTAACGCATTCGCTTGCTCACAAGAGGCTCCCTGAGGACCAAGGACCCCACGGGCGGACGTCACGCGACGTCAAGGGGTCCGCGCTTGCCGCAGACCTCGCTGCCTACGGCCTGGTCTTCACCCGGGGCACCCCGCCACGGACGGAGGGTTGCCGGACAGCGGGCCGGGGCCGTAGTCGCTGTCACTCATGACCTGCGCAGCATCCTGCCATATGTACGGGAACGCGCAAGGCGCGGTCCAGAATCCGGACCGCGCCCTGCCGCACACCCATGGGCTCACGCGTTGCTGGCGACGACCCATCTCTCCAGCGCCCGCCCGGCCGCCCCCGAGTCGATGGACTCGGCGGCCTTCGCCATTCCGGCGCGGATCTGCTCGGTGAGCGTGCCCTCGCCCGGGTCCAGCGCGACCAGCGCGGCCGCCGAGTTGAGCAGGACGGCGTCCCGCACCGGGCCCGTCCCACCGGCCAGCAGCCGGCGGGCCACATCGGCGTTGTACGAGGCGTCGGCGCCGCGCAGCGCCTCCACCGGGACCAGTTCCAGGCCGACGTCGCGCGGGTCGAAGGACTCCTCGCGCACCGCGCCGTCCCGGGCCACCCACACCCGCGAGGTCGCGGTGGTGGTCAGCTCGTCCAGCCCGTCGTCCCCCCGGAAGACCAGGGCCGAGTTGCCGCGTTCGGCGAGGACACCGGCGACGATGGGGGCCATCCGCAGATCGGCGACCCCGATGGCCTGCGAGCGCACCCTGGCCGGATTGGTCAGCGGCCCGAGGATGTTGAAGGTGGTCGGCGCGCCCAGCTCCGCCCGCGCCTTGGCCGCGTGGCGCAGGGCCGGGTGGAACTTCACCGCGAAGCAGAAGGTGATGCCGGCCTCCTCGGCCACCTCCACCACCCGCCGCGGGGACAGCTCCAGGTTGACGCCGAGCTTCCCGAGGACGTCGGAGGAACCGCTGGCCGACGACGAGGCGCGGCTGCCGTGCTTGACGACCTTGGCACCGGTCCCGGCCACGACGATCGCGGACATCGTGGAGATGTTGACGGTCTTGGCCATGTCGCCGCCGGTGCCGACGATGTCGACGGTCCGGCCGGGCACCTCGATGGTCGTGGCGTGCTGGTACATCGCGCGGACCAGGCCGGAGACCTCCGTGACCGTCTCGCCCTTGGCGCGCAGGGCCACCGCGAAACCGGCGATCTGCACGTCGGTCGCCTCGCCGCTCATGATGCGGTCCATCGCCCACGCGGTGGCGTCGGCGCTCAGGTCCTCGCCGCGCAGCAGGGGGGTCAGCACGCCGGGCCAGGAAGGGGCCGCCACGCTGTCGCCGCCGTCCGGGGTCACAACGTTCATGGTCCGCTCCTGGGGGGTCCACAGCCGATAAAGGGGGTCGGGAACACCCTATCGAGCCCCACGGACGGCAAAGAGCCCCGTCCAGCGAATGGACGGGGCTCTCGCCGTGGCGATCAGAACGGGTGATCAGTGGTGGCCGTGGCCGCTGGTGATCTCCTTGTACTCCTCGGCGGTGGGCTTGGCGATCTGGTTGTCCTCGCCGTACAGGCTCTTGCTGAGCCTGGCCCGGACCTTCTGGAGCCTGGACACCTTGCGCTCCACGCCGTTCTCGTCGACCGTCGGGCCGATTTCGAGCGGCTTGTACTGCTCGTGCGCCGTGAGCTTGTGCAGGTGCTCGGGCGAGAGCGGCTCGTGGACCTCGACGAACTCACCGTGCGGCAGGCGCTTGATGAGCCCGGACTCGCGCCCGTGCAGCACCTTCTCCTTGTCGCGGCGCTGGAGGCCGAGGCAGATCCGCCGGGTGACGATGAACGCCAGGACGGGTCCGGCGAAGAACGCGACGCGCACGAACCAGCTGATCGCGTTGAGCGACAGGTCGAAGTGCGTCGCCCAGATGTCGTTGCCGCCACCGATCAGCATGACGAAGTAGATCGTCACCCAGGCGACACCGAGCGCCGTCCGGGTCGGGGCGTTGCGCGGCTTGTCCAGGATGTGGTGCTCGCGCTTGTCCCCGGTGATCCAGGACTCGATGAACGGCCAGAGGGCCAGGAGACCGAGGATCAGACCGAACAGGACCAGCGGGATGAGCACGCCCAGGACCAGCGTGTGGCCCCAGAGGTTGATCTCCCAGCCCGGCATCACACGGACGAAGCCCTCGGCGAAGCCCATGTACCAGTCCGGCTGGGCGCCCGTGGACACCTGGTCGGGACGGTACGGGCCGATTCCCCAGATCGGGTTGATCGTGGCGATGGCCGCGATGACCGAGATGAAGCCGAAGACCAGGAAGAAGAACCCGCCGGCCTTCGCCATGTACACCGGCAGCAACGGCATGCCGACGACGTTCTTGTTGGTGCGTCCGGGACCCGCGAACTGCGTGTGCTTGTGGTAGAAGACCAGGATCAGGTGGCCGACCACGAGCCCGAGCATGATGCCCGGCAGCAGCAGGATGTGGATCGAGTAGAACCTCGCGATGATGTCGCCGCCGGGGAACTCCCCGCCGAACAGGAACATCGAGATGTACGTACCGACGACGGGCATCGACAGGATCGCGCCCTGGGTGAAGCGCACACCCGTACCGGAGAGCAGGTCGTCCGGCAGCGAGTAACCGGTGAAACCGGTGAACATGCCGAGGACGAACAGCAGGAAGCCGAACAGCCAGTTGATCTCGCGCGGCTTGCGGTACGCGCCGGTGAAGAACACCCGGAACATGTGCACGAACATGCCGGCCAGGAAGATGACCGCGGCCCAGTGGTGGATCTGCCGGACCAGCAGACCACCGCGGACGTCGAAGCTGATGTTCAGCGTCGAGGCGTACGCCTCGGACATCCGGATGCCCTGCATGGGCTCGTACGGGCCGTGGTAGACGACCTCGTTCATGCTCGGGTGGAAGAACAGCGTCAGGTACACACCCGTGAGGATGATGATGATGAAGCTGTAGAGGCAGATCTCACCGAGCATGAAGGACCAGTGGTCCGGGAAGATCTTGCGCATGTTGGCCTTGGCGAGGGAGTAGATCCCCAGCCGGCCGTCCGCCCAGTCGGCCACCCGCTCACCGGCGGGCGCCTTCCGATTGTCCGGCGCTGCCGCGCCGGGCGTGTTCGTGGTCGCAGTACTCATCCGCGCTCCCAGAATGCAGGACCGACGGGCTCTTCGAAGTCACCGAGCGCCTCGAGGTTGCCCTCGCTGTTCACGCCGATCCGCAGCTGCGGGAGGGCGTGACCGGCCGGACCGAAGATGACGCGGGCGCCGTCGGACAGGTCGAAGGTGGACTGGTGGCACGGGCAGAGCACGTGGTGCGTCTGCTGCTCGTACAGGCTGATCGGGCAGCCCACGTGGGTGCAGATCTTCGAGAAGGCCACGATGCCCTCGTGGGCCCACTCGCGCTCGCGCTTGTCCTTGATGTCGTCCGGCTCGATGCGGATGATCATCAGCGCGGCCTTGGCGATCTGCGTCTGGAAGTCGTGCGAGTCCTCCTCCAGGCCCTCGGGCATGGCGAAGGTCAGCGAACCGACGACGACGTCCTCGGGACGCAGCGGCTGCATGGTGTTCATGTTGACCAGCTGCTTGCCCTTGGCCCACAGGGTGTTGCGGAGCTTCTTCTCCGGCAGCGGACCCAGGTCGCGCAGCAGCACCACGCCGGAGAGCGGCACCAGGGCCAGCGCGCCGAACATCGTGTTGCGGATCAGCTTGCGCCGGCCGAGAGCGGACTCCCGGGCGCCGTCCGCGAAGTCGGCCATGACCTTGGCCTTGACCTCGGGCGCCGCCTCGATGGGGTGCCGGTCGTCGGCGACCTCGACGTCGGACATCAGCGTGCGCGCCCAGTGGACGGCACCCGCGCCGATCAGGAAGAGCGCCAGGCCCAGGGTCAGACCCAGGGAGAAGTTGAGCGCGCTCACATGACCGAACGGGAAGATGAAGACGATCTTGTCGACCGGGAAGATGACGTAGGAGGCGATGAAGCCCACCGTCGCCAGCATGGACAACAGGAACATGGTCGCGACGACGCGCTCGGAGCGATTCGCGGCCCGCTCGTCGATGTCCTGGATGCGCGGCTGGTGTGCCGGCAGTCCGGGGTCGGCGAAGGGGTCGTGCGACTTGTCCACCGCGTCGTGCGCGGCGCCCTGCTCTTCCGGCAGGTTCTCTTCTGGAATCTCTTGGCTACTCATGACTTCTTGGCCTTAGCGGTGTGGGCCGCGACCCAAATGGCAACTGCGATCAGACCGCCCAGCCCGAAGATCCAGCCGAACAGACCCTCGCTGACCGGACCCAGACCTCCGAGGCTGAGGCCGCCGGGGCTCGCGGACTCGGAGCTGTTCACGGTCTTGATGTAGGCGATGATGTCCCGCTTCTGCTGATTGGGCATCGTCGAGTCCGGGAAGGACGGCATGCTCTGCGGGCCGGTCTGCATGGCCTCGTAGATGTGCTTCGGGTCCACCCCGTTGAGGTCGGGCGCGTACTTGCCGTTCGTCAGCGCGCCGCCCTTGCCGGTGAAGTTGTGGCACTGGGCGCAGTTGGTACGGAACAGGTCGCCACCCTTGGCGACGTCCGCACCTTCCGGGCTGACCTGGCTCTTGGTCGGAACGACCGGGCCGGCGCCGAGCGACGCGACGTAGGCCGCGAGCTGGTCGATCTCGGCCTGGCTGTAGATGACCTTCTTCTTCGGTACCTGGGCGCCCGGCTGCTGCGCGGGCATACGGCCCGTACCGACCTGGAAGTCCACGGCGGCGGAGCCCACGCCGACAAGCTGGGGCCCGTCGGTGGTGCCCTGACCGCCGGTTCCGTGGCAGCTGGCGCAACCGACGGAGTACAGCTTCTTGCCCTCGTCGATGGCGAGGGACTGGGCGGTGTCGTCGGCCTGCGCCTTACTCGCGGGCGCAAACGCGGCGTACAGCCCCCCGGTGGCCGCCAGCGCGAGGAGTAGTACGACGACCGCCGCCAACGGATGGCGTCGTCGTGCGGAGAGCTTTTTCACGGATTACCCCGGTGTCAGGATCTTCTGCGTCGATGCTGGATGTGGTTCGGGCTCGGGCCCGGTTACTTGATCATGTAGATCGTGGCGAAGAGGCCGATCCACACGACATCGACGAAGTGCCAGTAATAGGACACGACGATGGCAGCGGTCGCCTGTTCATGGGTGAACCTCTTGGCCGCGTATGTCCTGCCCAGGACGAGCAGGAAGGCGATGAGGCCGCCTGTCACATGCAGACCGTGGAAGCCGGTGGTCAGGTAGAACACCGAGCCGTACGGGTCCGAGGACAGCGAGAGGCCGTCCTTCTTCACCAGCTCCGTGTACTCGAAGACCTGGCCTCCGATGAAGATCGAACCCATCACGAAAGTGATCACGAACCAGGCACGGAGCTTCTTCACATCGCCCCGCTCCGCGGCGAAGACGCCGAGCTGGCAGGTGAGTGAGGAGAGCACCAGGATCGTGGTGTTCGTCGCCGAGAACGGGAAGTTCAGGGCGGACGCCATTTCCTTCCAGTGTTCCGGTCCGGTCACCGATCGCAGGGTGAAGTACATCGCGAAGAGGGCCGCGAAGAACATCAGCTCGGAACTCAACCAGATGATGGTTCCGACGCTGGTGAGGTTCGGTCGATTGACCGACGGGTGCGCGTGCCCGGTATCTACTGTCGTTGCTGTCGCCACGACCGACATTATGTCGGTCGCTTATCCCGCCCTCACTCCGGGGGGTGCCGTTCGGTGTGTCAGGGGGGTGTGTCCTGCTCGAACGGCCCATGCTTCCCCTGTCCGGACCGATGCTGACAGGCTGTCGGTCGGAGTACGATCCGCGCATCGGGCCGCTCTCGTACACCGAGCGCCCCGAGTGCCCCGAAGACACGGATGTCACGGAGGAACCATGCAGCCGACCGCCACGGTCCTGGTCTACAGCGACAACGCGCACACCCGTGAGCAGGTGAGGCTGGCAGCGGGTCGCAGGCCCGCGGCGGACGTGCCGCCGGTGGAGTTCCTGGAGTGCGCCACCCTGCCCGCCGTCCTGGACGCCCTGGAGCACGGGGGTGTCGACGTCTGCGTGCTGGACGGTGAGACGGCCCCGGCGGGCGGGATGGGGGTCTGCCGGCAGATCAAGGACGAGATCTTCCGCTGCCCGCCCGTCCTGGTCCTGATCGGACGCCCGCAGGACGCCTGGCTGGCCACCTGGAGCCGCGCGGACGCCGCGGTGACCCTGCCGGTCGAACCGGTGGAGTTCGCCGACTCCCTGGCCGCCCTGCTGCGCACCAGGCTCTCCGTGGGGGCCTGAGCCCCCGCCCGCCGGCCTTCCGGAGGGGCGGCGCACTCCCGGGCCGTCAGACCTGGGGGCGCAGCCGCGCCGCCCGCACCGTGTCGACGCGCGGTGCGGTGGTGTCGTTGTGCAGTGCGCTGCCCTTCTGCCACTTGGCCCAGGACAGGTTCCAGTCGCCGTAGCCGTTGTCGAACGGCGTCATGGTCTCGCCGTCGCTGCCGACGACGCTGACGATGTCGCCCTCGCGGACGGTGTTGAAGAACCACTCGGCCTCGCTGGTGCTCATGCCGGTGCAGCCGTGGCTGACGTTCGCGGACCCCTGCGATCCGGTGGACCAGGGGGCCGCGTGCACGTACTCGCCGCTCCAGGTGACCCGGGTGGCGTAGTAGACATCGAGGTCGTAGGAGTCCGACGAACCCTCGGCGATGCCGATGGACTCCCCGCGCATACGTACGTAGTACTCCTTGCCCAGCACGACCTTGACGCCGTTGCGGGTGTCGAAGCCCGGCTTGCCGGTGGTCACCGGAATGGTGTTGATCACTTCGCCGTTGCGCAGCACCGTCATGGAGTGCTCCGAGGCGTCGGTGACGGCCTCGATGCGGTCGCCGGTAGTGATCTTCAGCGCTTTCGCGGGTGCTCCGTAGAGCGCGTTGGTGACCTTGATGCCGGTCAGGTTGCTGCTGACCTCGATGGTGGCCTTCGCCGGCCAGTACTCCTTGGGCCGGTAGTGCAGCGTCTTGTCGTCGACCCAGTACCAGGAGCCGGTGACCGCGGGCGTGGAGCGCACCCTCAGACCGCGCTCGACGGTGGCGCGGGAGGCGTTGTCGGTGACCGGGGCGCTGAGCTGGGCCGTGAGGGGCTGCCCGACGCCGTAGGTGCCCGCGTGGGGGCCGAAGGTGACCTTCAGGAACTTCTGGGCCGCCGCGGTGTCGAAGGACATCGTGCGGGTGCCCGGGGCGCCGTCGTCGTCCTCCATGCGGACCTTGACGGTGTAGCGGGTCCCTGCGGCCAGCGGGGCCGTGGAGTGCCAGCGGTGTCCGTCGGCGTCGAGTTCGCCCGCCAGATGGCGTCCTGCGGCGTCCACGGCCGATACGTCGGTGATCCGGCCGTCGTCGCTGTCGACGGTGACTTCGAGGGGCTTGTCGGGATCGACCTTCTTGCCGCCGTCGGGGGTGTTGAAGGAGATCTCGTCGGCCGCGTCGTACGGCTGGGCCGAGAGCGGGTGACCTTCGGACTTCCCGCAGGCTGCCGCCCCGGCGACCAGGGTCGCGGCCAGCAGAGTGCAGCTCACTACGGGACGGATGCGCGGCGTGTGGTTCATGAACTCACGCTAAGAAGATTCATCCGTTTCAGCGCGCCGGATGACTGCAAACGGGGGGCCGGCTCTTCCTCTCGGAAGTGTCGGCCCCCCGTCAGGTGGAGCGGTGTGTCACCGGTGCAACGGTGTCACTGGGTGCGGTTCTCACCCCGGTAGTACTCGAACACCCAACCGAACAGGCCGATCAGGAGGAGCGGGGCCGAGAAGAACAGCAGCCACCAGCCGAAGACGACGCCCATGAAGGCGAAGGCTCCGCCGATCGCCAGCGAGAGCGGCTGCCAGCTGTGCGGGGAGAAGAACCCCACCTCGCCGGCCTCGTCCGCCACGTCGGCTTCCTTGTTGTCCTGCGCCAGCGCGTCGACCCGCCGGGCCGTGAAGGCCAGGTAGAAGCCGATCATCACGCTCAGGCCGAACGCCAGGACCAGCGCGGTGGTGCCGACGGGCTCCTTCGACCACACGCCGTACGTGATGGCGATGATGAGGATGAACAGCGCCAGACCGAGGAACATCTTGCCCTGGATCTTCACTTGCCCGCCTCCTTGCCACCCGCGAGGGCCTTGTCACCCTCGGAGAGGTGATCCAGCTGTTCGAGTGCCGTGATCTCCGGGTGGTGCAGGTCGAACGCCGGCGATTCGGAGCGGATGCGCGGCAGCGTGAGGAAGTTGTGCCGCGGCGGCGGGCAGGAGGTCGCCCACTCCAGCGAGCGGCCGTAGCCCCACGGGTCGTCCACCTCGATCTTCTTGCCGTACTTGGCGGTCTTCCAGACGTTGTAGAAGAACGGCAGGATCGACAGGCCGAGCAGGAACGAGGAGATCGTCGAGATCGTGTTCAGCGCGGTGAAGCCGTCCGCGGCGAGGTAGTCCGCGTAACGCCGCGGCATGCCCTCCGCGCCCAGCCAGTGCTGCACCAGGAACGTGCCGTGGAAGCCCACGAACAGCGTCCAGAAGGTGATCTTGCCGAGCCGCTCGTCCAGCATCTTGCCGGTGAACTTCGGCCACCAGAAGTGGAATCCGGAGAACATCGCGAACACCACGGTGCCGAAGACGACGTAGTGGAAGTGCGCGACCACGAAGTACGAGTCCGAGACGTGGAAGTCCATCGGCGGCGAGGCCAGGATGACGCCGGTCAGACCACCGAAGGTGAAGGTGATCAGGAAGCCGATCGCCCAGAGCATCGGTGTCTCGAAGGACAGCGAGCCCTTCCACATCGTGCCGATCCAGTTGAAGAACTTCACCCCGGTGGGTACCGCGATGAGGAACGTCATGAAGGAGAAGAACGGCAGCAGTACCCCGCCGGTGACGTACATGTGGTGGGCCCACACGGTCACCGAGAGACCGGCGATGGAGATCGTCGCGGCCACCAGGCCGATGTAGCCGAACATCGGCTTGCGGCTGAACACCGGGATCACTTCCGAGATGATCCCGAAGAACGGCAAGGCGATGATGTACACCTCTGGATGCCCGAAGAACCAGAAGAGGTGTTGCCAGAGCAACGCGCCGCCGTTGGACGCGTCGAAGATATGCGCACCGAACTTCCGGTCCGCCTCCAGGGCGAACAGCGCGGCCGCCAGCACCGGGAAGGCCAGCAGGACCAGCACACCGGTCAGCAGGACGTTCCAGACGAAGATCGGCATGCGGAACATCGTCATGCCGGGGGCGCGCATGCAGATGATCGTGGTGATGAAGTTGACCGAACCGAGGATCGTGCCGAAGCCGGAGAAGGCCAGACCCATGATCCACATGTCGGCGCCGACACCCGGCGAACGGACGGCGTCCGAGAGCGGGGAGTAGGCGAACCACCCGAAGTCGGCCGCACCCTGCGGGGTGAGGAAGCCGGCCACCGCGATGATCGAGCCGAAGAGGTACAGCCAGTACGCGAACATGTTCAGCCGCGGGAACGCCACGTCGGGCGCGCCGATCTGGAGCGGCATGATCCAGTTCGCGAATCCGGCGAACAGCGGCGTCGCGAACATCAGCAGCATGATCGTGCCGTGCATCGTGAACGCCTGGTTGAACTGCTCGTTCGACATGATCTGCGTGCCCGGACGGGCCAGCTCGGCGCGCATGAAGAGCGCCATCAGACCGCCGATGCAGAAGAAGGCGAACGATGTGACCAGGTACATCGTGCCGATCGTCTTGTGGTCAGTGGTGGTCAGCCACTTGATGACGACGTTTCCCGGCTGCTTGCGCCGGACCGGCAGCTCGTCCTCGTACGAGTCGTCTGCTGCCGCGGCACCCTGAGGTTCGTTGAGGATGCTCACAGTTTGTTCGTCTCCGCATTCCTGGCCGGGTCAGTCTGCTCGATGCCGGCCGGCACGTAGCCCGTCTGGCCCTTCTTCGCCAGCTCCTCGAGGTGCGCCTGATAGCGCTCCGGGGAGACGACCTTGACGTTGAAGAGCATCCGGGAGTGGTCGACGCCGCAGAGCTCGGCGCACTTGCCCAGGAAGGTGCCCTCCTGGTTGGGAGTCACCTCGAAGGCGTTGGTGTGGCCCGGAATGACGTCCTGCTTCATGAGGAACGGCACCACCCAGAAGGAGTGGATGACGTCACGCGAAGTCAGGATGAAACGGACCGTCTCACCCTTGGGCAGCCAGAGGGTCGGCCCCGGGTTGCCGGTCTGCGGGTTCCGGTCCCCCGGGATGCCGGCGTCGTAGACGCCGTCAGCGTTCTTGGGGAAAGCCTCACGGAACCTGTTCGGGATGGCGTCGAGCTCCTTGGGGATCTCGTTGCCCGTGGCGGCGGAGCCGTCCACGTTCTCGATGTAGTTGAAGGCCCAGCTCCACTGGTAGCCGACCACGTTGATGGTGTGGGCGGGCTTGGGGGAGAGCGTGAGGAGCTTCGTCTCGTCCCGTGCGGTGAAGTAGAACAACACCGAGACGATGATCAGGGGGACCACGGTGTACAGCGCCTCGATGGGCATGTTGTACCGGGTCTGCGGAGGTACCTCCACCTTGGTGCGGCTGCGCCGGTGGAAGATGACGCTCCACAGGATCAGGCCCCAGACCAGCACGCCCGTGGCGAGCGCTGCCGCCCACGAGCCCTGCCAGAGGGAAAGGATCCGTGGGGCCTCTTCCGTTACCGGCGTAGGCATACCAAGGCGGGGGAAGTCCTTGTACGTGCAACCTGTGGCGGTCGCCAGGATCAGGCCCGCAGTCAGCACCTGCGGCAGCTTCCGCCGCATCGGGCGCCGCGACGAGCGGTCGGAGCCGTTGGGACTCACGTAGCGCCTTCCCGAGAGTCTCGCCCGCACGGTCGGCGCGGCCGTCTCGCTGGTCGGTCGCCGGCCCTGTGCGGGCAGGGGTTTGGATGTTTATGCGGACCAAACCCTACTGGACGCTATTTGGGGTCGCGCGGGGAGGGTGCCCAACGCGCCGCCCGACTCCCCGAAGGGGTGGAATTCGCGCCTCCGGCCGCCATCTGACGCCCCCTCTCCCGGCACGGCCGGTCCCGGGCCCCGGGCCCGGCCCGGCTAGCGTGGCCGGGTGCCCTACTTCGACGCGGCGTCGGCCGCCCCCCTGCATCCCGTCGCCCGCCAGGCGCTGCTTGCCGCGCTGGACGAGGGCTGGGCCGACCCGGCCAGGCTCTACCGCGAGGGGCGGCGCGCCCGGCTGCTGCTGGACGCGGCCCGGGAGGCGGCCGCCGAGGCCGTCGGGTGCCGGCCGGACGAGCTGACCTTCACCTCGTCGGGCACCCGTGCGGTGCATTCCGGAATTTCCGGGGCGCTCGCCGGGCGTCGGCGTGTCGGCCGCCATCTGGTGGTGTCGGCGGTCGAGCACTCGTCGGTCCTGCACGCGGCGTCCGACCACGAGGACCGGGGCGGCTCCGTCGCCCGGGTGCCGGTGGACCGCACGGGCGCGGTGAGCCCGCGGGTGTTCGGGGAGGCGCTGCGCGAGGACACCGCGCTGGCCTGCCTCCAGTCCGCCAGCCACGAGGTCGGCACCGAGCAGCCGGTGGCCGAGGTGGCCGGAATCTGCCGGTCGGCGGGGGTGCCGCTGCTGGTGGACGCCGCCCAGTCGCTGGCCTGGGGACCGGTGCCGGAGGGGTGGTCGCTGCTCGCGGGCAGCGCGCACAAATGGGGCGGGCCCGCCGGGGTCGGGCTGCTCGCGGTGCGCAAGGGTGTCCGGTTCGCACCGCAAGGCCCGGCGGACGAGCGGGAGTCGGGACGGGCGCCCGGCTTCGAGAACCTTCCGGCGATCGTCGCGGCGGCCGCCTCCCTGCGGGCGGTGCGGGCGGAGGCGGACGCGGACGCGGTGCGGCTGCGGGCGCTGGTCGACCGGATCAGGACCCGGGTGCCCGAGCTGGTACCCGATGTGGAGGTGGTCGGCGATCCGGAGCGGCGGCTGCCGCATCTGGTCACCTTCTCCTGTCTCTATGTCGACGGGGAGACCCTGCTCCACGAGCTCGACCGGGCCGGATTCTCCGTATCGTCCGGTTCGTCCTGCACGAGCAGCACCCTGACGCCGAGCCATGTGCTCAAGGCGATGGGGGTGCTGTCGGAGGGCAATGTCCGGGTGTCGCTGCCCCGGGGCACCACGGACGAGGACGTCGACGGCTTCCTGGCGGTGCTCCCCGGTCTGGTGGCCGGGGTGCGCGAGAAGCTGGAGGCGTCCGCGCCGGCCGCCCCCTCCCCTTCCCCCTCCCCCGCTCCGGACGACTCGCTGGTGCTGGACACGCTCGGCAAGCGCTGCCCGATTCCGGTGATCGAGCTCGCAAAGGTGATCGGAGGGGTGCCGGTGGGCGGGACGGTGACCGTGCTGTCCGACGACGAGGCGGCCCGGCTGGACATCCCGGCCTGGTGCGCGATGCGGGAGCAGGAGTACGTGGGCGAGGAGCCGGCGGACCGGGGCGCGGCCCATGTGGTCCGCCGGCTCTCCTGACCGGTCCGCGTCAGGCGAGGTGCGTGTGGACCTCGGCGGCGGCCTCGTGGCCGTACGCCTTGGTGAAGCGGTCCATGAAGTGGTTGCGGTGCAGGGTGTACTCCTGGGTGCCGACGGTCTCGATGACGAGCGTGGCGAGCATGCAGCCGACCTGGGCGGCCCGCTCCAGGCCGACGCCCCAGGCGAGACCGGAGAGGAACCCGGCCCGGAAGGCGTCGCCGACGCCGGTCGGGTCGGCCTTGGCGTTCTCCTCGGGGCAGCCGACCTCGATGGGCTCCTCGCCCGCCCGCTCGATGCGCACGCCCTGGGCGCCGAGCGTGGTGACCCGGTGGCCGACCTTGGCCAGGATCTCCGCGTCGGTCCAGCCGGTCTTGGACTCGATGAGCCCCTTCTCGTACTCGTTGGAGAAGAGGTAGGTGGCGCCCTCCAGGAGGATGCGGATCTCGTCGCCGTTCATCCGGGCGATCTGCTGGGAGAAGTCCGCGGCGAACGGGATGCCGCGCGTACGGCACTCCTCGGTGTGGCGGAGCATGCCCTCCGGGTCGTCGGCGCCGATGGAGACGAGGTCGAGCCCGCCCACCCGGTCGGCGACGGCCTTCAGCTCGATCAGCCGGGCCTCGCTCATGGCGCCGGTGTAGAAGGAGCCGATCTGGTTGTGGTCGGCGTCGGTCGTGCAGACGAACCGGGCGGTGTGCAGGACCTCGGAGATCCGCACCGATCCGGTGTCGACGCCGTGGCGGTCGAGCCAGGCCCGGTACTCGTCGAAGTCGGACCCGGCGGCCCCGACCAGGATCGGCCGGGTGCCGAGCAGGCCCATGCCGAAGCAGATGTTGGCGGCGACACCTCCCCGGCGCACGTCCAGGTTGTCGACCAGGAAGGAGAGCGAGACCGTGTGCAGCTGATCGGCGACCAGCTGGTCGGCGAAGCGGCCGGGGAAGGTCATGAGGTGGTCGGTGGCGATGGAGCCGGTGACTGCGATACGCACGGGGAGACTGCTCCTGCGGAGGTCGAGGGGAACGCTTGTCCGTATCCCCTGGGTGGCGTGACAGTTCACGCTACCCGCTTTCCCATGGCCCGAAGCGGAAAAACTACCCGATAGTAGGGCTTTCTTCCCGAGCTCGGTGGTGCCTACGGTGCGGTTATGTCGAACCACATCGCCCCGCGCGAGTCCGAGACCGGTCTGGCCGAGCTGCGCGGAGACTGCGCACGGATGGCCCCGCACTGGGTGGTACCCGCGAAGATCACCCCTACCCCTGTCGCACCCGCCCTGATCAACGGCGTGACCGTGCCGCCCGCATCGGCCCGGCTGATCGACGCGACGGCGGAGTACGGGGACTGAGCCCCCCTCCCTCGCCGGCGCCCCCTCCTTCGCCGGCCCGGGGGAACCATGCGCCCCTTCGCCCCGTCCCATCCCCGTCCACCCTCCGGGGCGGGCCGTACGCCGGTCCAGGCGTACGACGGCGATGCAGGCGAAGGAGCGATCCGGTGAGCACCGAGCGACCCGACAACGACGTGACCACTTCCCGGCGGCGTTCGCCGCTGGTCGCGGCCTCGGTGGCGGCGGCCGTACTGCTGGCCGGTGGCGGCGGCGCCTACTGGGCGGCGACCGCGGCGGACGGCGGGGACGGCGCGCGGAGCGCGGCGGGGGACGGTTCCACTCCCCCACCCCTGTCGCTGGACGCCACGGGCACACCCGCCGAGCCGTCGCCCGATCCCTCCGGCGCGCCCGAGGGCATCGCCCCCGGTGAGCCCGATCCGCACGGCGGCCGGCTGGTCTACCGCGCCTCCGGCGAACTTCCGGACGGCCCCGAGCGGGCGGCCGTCCAGCGCGCGAAGGGGACCGTGTCGGCCGCCGAGGTGACCAGGCTGGCGAAGGCGCTCGGGCTGACCGGCGCCCCGCAGTCCGGGGCCACCTTCTGGAAGGTGGGCTCCGACGGGGACGGTTCGGGGCCGGTCCTGCGGGTGGACAAGCAGGCGCCCGGGACCTGGACCTTCACCCGCTACGGCTCCGGCTCCACGGACAACTGCAAGAAGGGGGCCGTCTGTTCGGGCGGGCAGGTGGCGCCCGGCGGCTCCGGCTCCCCGGTGAGCGAGAAGGCCGCGAAGGCCGCCGCCGCCCCGGTGCTGAAGGCGGCCGGCCAGGGCGACGCGGCGCTCGACGCGGGCCAGCTCATGGGCTCGGCCCGGGTGGTGAACGCCGATCCGGTGGTGGACGGGCTGCCCACGTACGGCTGGTCGACCGGCGTCCAGGTGGGCCCGGACGGTGAAGTGATCGGCGGCAGCGGGCAGTTGAAGGGCCTGGAGAAGGGTGCGGAGTATCCGGTGATCAGCGCGGACGAGGCGGTGAAGCAGCTGAACGCCGCGCAGCCGGAGAGCGGGAGGATCGGCGGCTGCATCGATCCCCCGCCGGCCAAGGAGGGCGAGATGGCGCCCCTCTACCGCTGCGGCAAGCAGAAGGGGGAGGCGGAGCCGCCCACGACGACGGTGACGGTGAGCAAGGCGGTCTTCGGTCTGGCGGTCCACTCCGCGGGGGGCGAGCAGCTGCTCGTACCGTCCTGGATCTTCTCGGTGGAGCCGGCCGGCGGCCGGGGCGACACGGTCACCCAGGTGGCCGTGGACCCGGCGTATCTGACGCGGGGGCCGTCACAGGGGGCGACCCCGGACGGCGACGCCACGACGAAGGCCCGCACGGTCCGGTCGTACAGCGCCGGCGGGCGGTCCCTCGCGGTGACGTTCTGGGGCGGCGCGTGCAGTACGTACACGGCGAGCGCGCGCGAGGACGGCGACACGGTGCGGGTGAGCGTCCGGGAGGAGAAGGCGGAGCCGGGCAAGGTCTGCGTGATGATCGCCAAGGAGATGACCCGTACGGTCACGCTGGACCAGCCGCTGGACGGCCGGAAGGTGGTCGACGCGGCCTCGGGCTCCACGGTCCCGCGCACCTGACACCACCCGCGTACGGCAGCGACAACGGAGCGACAACGGCGGCGGCCCCGGGATCGGAATCCCGGGGCCGCCGCCGTACCTCCGCCTGCCGCTGCGCGCTTTAGCTGAAGGAGTCGCCGCAGGCGCAGGAGCCCGTGGCGTTCGGGTTGTCGATGGTGAAGCCCTGCTTCTCGATGGTGTCCACGAAGTCGACCGAGGCGCCGCCCAGGTACGGGGCGCTCATGCGGTCGGTGACGACCTTCACACCGTCGAAGTCCTTCACGACGTCGCCGTCGAGGGAACGCTCATCGAAGAAGAGCTGGTAACGCAGGCCCGAGCAGCCGCCGGGCTGGACGGCGACACGGAGAGCCAGGTCTTCGCGCCCCTCCTGCTCCAGCAGGGCCTTGACCTTGGCTGCGGCGGCGTCGGACAGGAGGATGCCGTCGCTCACGGTGGTGGTCTCGTCCGATACGGACATCTGCTTCTCTCCCGGGTTGTACGGAGACTGCTTGCCGACGTAGCAACCGTCGGGACCGCGGATTCATTCCGGGCCGCGCGCTTGCCTGTTCCCTTCATGCTCGCACACCGGTCCGGCCGGCGGATGCGTCACATTGACGCTATCGGCATCGTCAAAGTGACGTGAAGCGGCTATGATAGATAGCGTCAATTAGACGAAAAGGCTTTCTCGGCAGAGAAGTCCGCAGAAGAAAGGGTGCGTGACGTGACCACGGCCCACCCCGTCCAGGATCTCGATGTCCAGCCGACGCCCCTCGCCCTGCTCCTGCTGGGCCGCGACGCCGACCCCAGGAGCGAGCGCGGTGTCGAGTGCCCCGGCGACCTGCCCTCCCCGTCCGACCCGGACCTGGTGGAGCGCGCCCGCGCGGCCAAGGAGAAGCTGGGGGAGAAGGTCTTCGTCCTCGGGCACCACTACCAGCGCGACGAGGTCATCCAGTTCGCGGATGTGACCGGCGACTCCTTCAAGCTCGCCCGTGACGCGGCGGCCCGCCCGGAGGCCGAGTACATCGTCTTCTGCGGTGTGCACTTCATGGCCGAGTCCGCGGACATCCTGACCACCGACGACCAGCAGGTCGTGCTGCCGGACCTGGCGGCGGGCTGCTCGATGGCCGACATGGCCACCGCCGAGCAGGTCGCCGAGTGCTGGGACGTGCTGACCGATGCGGGCGTCGCCGAGCAGGTCGTGCCCGTCTCCTACATGAACTCCTCCGCCGACATCAAGGCCTTCACCGGCCGTCACGGCGGCACGATCTGCACCTCGTCCAACGCGAAGCGGGCCCTGGAGTGGGCCTTCGAGCAGGGCGAGAAGGTCCTCTTCCTGCCCGACCAGCACCTGGGCCGCAACACCGCCGTCCGGGACATGGGCATGTCCCTGGAGGACTGTGTCCTCTACAACCCGCACAAGCCGAACGGCGGGCTCACCGCCGAGGAGCTGCGCGACGCGAAGATGATCCTGTGGCGCGGGCACTGCTCGGTCCACGGCCGCTTCTCGGTGGAGTCCGTCAACGACGTGCGCGCCCGGATACCCGGCGTCAACGTGCTGGTGCACCCGGAGTGCAAGCACGAGGTCGTCGCCGCCGCGGACCAGGTCGGCTCGACGGAGTACATCATCAAGGCCCTGGAGGCGGCCCCGGCCGGCTCCAAGTGGGCGATCGGCACCGAGCTGAACCTCGTACGCCGCCTGGCGAACCGTTTCGCCGCCGAGGACAAGGAGATCGTCTTCCTCGACAAGACGGTGTGCTTCTGCTCGACGATGAACCGCATCGACCTGCCGCACCTGGTGTGGACGCTGGAGTCGCTCGCGGAGGGCAAGCTCGTCAACCGGATCGTGGTGGACCCGGAGACGGAGAAGTACGCGAAGCTGGCGCTGGAGCGGATGCTGGCGCTGCCGTAGCGCTCCGCGCTGCCGTAGGCGCTTCCCGCTGCCTCCGGTAGCGCTCTTCGTGCGGAAGGTCCGGACGCGGCCGATTTTGTCCGGACCGGCCCGGAACCCCGTCCCCCGTATCTACGCTGCTGTCCTCGATCGGCGGCGTGGATACGGGGGACTGTCATATGGCGCAGCGCAGCAGGGCCGAGGACCTGGTGGTCGTCGTACCGGGAATCCTCGGCAGCACGCTGGCGGACGCGGAAGGGCACGAGGTCTGGGCGGCCTCCGGGAAGGCCCTGCTGCGGGGCATCCGCACCTTCGGGAACTCGGTCAAGGGCCTGACGCTCCCGGCCGGCCTGGGCGACGAACATCCCGGCGACGGCGTACGGCCCACCGGGCTCATGTCCGATGTGCACGCCCTGCCGGGTGTGTGGAACCCCGTGGACGGGTACAGCGGCCTGCTGAACTGGCTGGAAGCCAACTTCACCCTTCGGCGCCGCCTGCCCGGCGAGGCGGCCGACGTCCCGGCCAACCTCGTCGGCTTCGCCTACGACTGGCGGCTCTCCTGCCGCTACAACGCGGAGCGGCTGGCCGAGCGCGTGGACGAGGAGCTGGGCCGCTGGCGGGCGTCCCGGCCGGACCGGCGGGACGCCAAGGTCGTCTTCCTCTGCCACTCCATGGGCGGCCTCGTCACGCGCGGCTACGTCGAGCAGTGCGGCGGCGCGGAGGTCACGCGCCGCGTGGTCACGCTCGGGACGCCGTACCGGGGGTCGCTCGACGCGCTGCTGTACCTGGTCAACGGCATGCGGTACGGGATCGGCCCGGTGGGCCTCGACCTCACGGCGTTCGCCCGCAGCCTCCCGTCGCTGCACCAGCTCACCCCGGACTACGCCTGCCTGACGACGGCCGGCGGCTCGCCGTTGCGGTACGCCCGCGAGGTCACGGGCCTGCCGGGGGTGGATGAGGAACTGCTGCGCCACGCGGGCCGGTTCCACGCGGACCTGCGGGACTCGGGCGCGGGTGCGCGGTACGGGGTGGAGTACGTCCCGGTCGGCGGGGTACGCCAGCCGACGCCGACGACCGCCGAGGCGGAGGGCGACGGCCTGCGCGCCCTGCTCACCATCGACGGGGCGGACGAGGGGGGCGACGGGCGGGTGCCGCATCTTTCCAGCCGGGCTGTGGGTGCGGGCCGGCACGCGTACACCCCGTGGGAGAAGCACGGCTCCCTCCAGAACAACAAGGCGGTGCGCCAGGCCCTCTACAACTGGCTCACCCCGGAGCCGCCGGTGCACCGGGGCCCGGACGACGACGATGTGCCGCTCTCGGTGGACGCGCCGGAAATCCTGGTGGAGGGGGACGCGTACGAGATCCGGGCCACCGCTGCCCCGGACGTGCCGGGCCACGACCGGATCGCGGTCTTCGCGGGGGTGGAGGGCGGTCCGATGCGCACGATGACCAACCGGGGCGGCGGGGTGTACACCGCCCGGGTCAAGAGCCTTCCGGCGGGCGGGCATCGGGTGCGGATCGGGACGCGTAATTCGGCCAATGTGGTGATGACCGCGTTGGTACTGGTTTTGGAGCGGGGCTGACGATGACGGGTGCGGACGAGGGCAGGCCGGGACCGGCGGGGACGGCGCTGTGTGTGGTGTGCGAGGAGTACGCGGACGCGGCGCGGTTTCCCCGGCTCGTGGGGGCCGGGGCCCAGATGGACGAGATCGTGGGGCTGCTGGAGGGGCTGGGGTACGAGACGCGGAAGGTGGGGGGTGGGGACCCTTCGTCGGAGGCGTTCCGCAGGGAGAGCGAGGAGTGGTCCGAGGGGTGGGTGGCCACCGGTATCGCCAGACCGGCTCTCGTGATCTGGTCGGGGCACGGCGTGCGCGTCGACGGTCAGACACGGCTTGTGCTCTCGGACCTGAAGCCTGTCGCCGACCCCGGGCAGTGGAAGGCACGCGTGCGGCGGCACGGGGTCATCATCGATGATCTGGTCAGCGAGGCCGTCGGGTCCGGCGCCGAACACGTCCTGCTGGTCGTCGACACCTGTTACGCGGGCGGCGGCGCGGTTCCGGCGATGGATACGGCCCTCGGGCGCTGGGCGGAGGAGTCCGCGCCACCCGGGCACGCCAAGTGGCTGGGATTCCTTGCGAGTTGTCAGAGCCACGAGACCTCGGACGGCAGCGGTCCGCTGCTGGCCGCTCTGGCCGAGGTGCTGAGGGCAGGCCCTGCGGGCAGCGAGTACCGCTCCGCGTGGAGTGACCACAACGCCTTCGTCAGCGGCCCGGACCTGATGAGTGCCATCGCCACGCGGTGGGACGACGGCCAGGGCCAGACACCGGTTCCCGCGTCCGTGGGCGACGGACGCCCCGTCTTCCCCAACCCCCTCCACTCCCCCGGCGCCCCGGCCCGGCTCGTAGAACACCTGGTGCAGGCGGCACGCGGGGTCGGGCCCACGGAGGAGGGCTGGTTCTTCACGGGCCGTACGAGGGTGCTGGGCCGGATCGTGGAGTGGCTGGGCGAGGACGCACCCGGCCTGTTCCTGGTGACCGGCCCCGCAGGCTGCGGGAAGTCCGCCGTGCTGGGCCGTATCGCCACGCTCGCGGACCCGGAGCAGCGCGCGAGGGCCGAGGAGAACGGCGCACTGCGCGTGGGCGACCCGGACCCCGGCGTCCGCGCGGAGCGCACCCTCGCGGCGGTGCACCTGCGCGACCTGACTCCGTTGCAGGCGTCGGAGCGGCTGGCGCGCGCCCTGGGGCTGCCCCGGCCCCGAAACACGGACGATTTCCGTGCCGAGGTACGGGAGTTGTCGCCGCAGCCGGTCCTGGTCATCGATGGCCTGGACGAGGTACCGGCCGAGCACACGCAGAGCATGATCGAGGACCTGGTGTTCCCGCTCAGCCGGACGGTCCCGGTGCTGCTCGGTTCGCGGGAGCGCCCGTTCCGCAACAAGCTGGAGGACAACGAGTCGCTGGTGCAGGCGCTGGCCCGGCACATCGGGGCGGGTGTCACGGCCGTCGACCTCGAAGTCGAACCGCACACGCAGAACGACATCGGCGAGTACGTGCGGCGCCGGTGCGAGGCGGCGAGGGTCGCGGAGGGCCTGGCGCGGGACGCCGGAGCGGCGATCGCGGAGCGGGCCACAGATGTCGGGGGCGGCTTCCTGTTCGCCCGCCTGGTCACGAGTACGGTCCTGGCGCGGGTCGGCTCAGAGGAGGACGGGGCTCTGCTGACGGAGCTGCCCGACTCCATCGACGCCGCGTTCGAGGACGAGCTGCGGGCGGTTCCCGCGCGGGTGCGGGACGACGGCACGGTGCTCCCGTCGGCGGCCTGGGACCTGTTGTCCGCGCTGGCCTGGACGGTGGGCCAGGGGATGCCTGCGGGCGGCGTGTGGGAGGCGGTGGCCGGGGCGCTGGGCGGAGGAGTCGAGTACGACGAGAGCGACGTGGACTGGGCGCTGTCGGTCTTCGGCCGCTACATCGTGGAGGACGCGGAGGAGGGGCAGGCGGTGTATCGCCTGTACCACCGGGAGTTCGTTGCTCACCTCATGCGGCGGGAGGGGCTGGGCGGGACGGCTGCGGACGAGGTGGTGTTGCGGACGCTGGTGGAGCTGGTCAAGCGGCAGGGGCGGGTGGGTGACTGGTCGGGGGTGGACCCGTATGTGACGCGGGGACTGGTGGGGCATGCGGTGCGGTGTGGCGGGGCGGGGGTGGAAATGCTGCGGGGGGTGGTGGCTTGGGACGGGGGGTGTGGGCCGACCTACCTGGCTGCGGCCATGCACAGACTGTCCCAGGTGTTGTCGAAGTCGGGGCTGCGTGACGAGGCTCTGGTCTATTCGCGCGAGGCAGTCGATCACTACGAACAGCTATGCGCGACGAGTGCAGAGAACTACCTGCCGGATCTCGCTGCCTGCCTCAACAACCTCGCTGTCTTCCTCTCCGATATGGGGGACCGTCAAGGCGCACTCACACCGGCCCAAAAGGCCACCAACCTCTACCGCACCCTCGCCGAACAACACCCCACAGCCTTCACCCCCGACCTCGCCGCATCACTCAACAACCTCGCCAACCAACTCGCCAACACAGGCGACCGCCAAGGCGCACTCGCGGCGGCCCAGGATGCCGTACACATCCGACGCGCCCTCACTGAACAACACCCCACAACCTTCACCCACGAACTCGCCACATCACTCAACAACCTCGCCGTCCGCCTCGCCGATGTGGGAGACCGCCAAGGCGCACTCGCACCCGCCCACGAAGCCACCAACCTCTACCGCACCCTCGCCGAACAACACCCCACAACCTTCACCCCCCACCTCGCCACCGCCCTCAACAACCTCGCCTACCAACTCGCCAACACAGGCGACCGCCAAGGCGCACTCGCACCCGCCCACGAAGCCACCAACCTCTACCGCACCCTCGCCGAACAACACCCCACAGCCTTCACCCCCGACCTCGCCGGTTCCCTCAACAACCTTGCCAATCGCCTCGCCGGTGTGGGAGACCGCCGAGGCGCACTCGTGGCGGCCCAGGATGCCGTACACATTCGACGCGCCCTCACTGAACAACACCCCACAGCCTTCACCCACGACCTCGCCGCATCACTCAGCAACCTCGCCAATCGCCTCGCCGATGTGGGAGACCGCCAAGGTGCACTCGCACCCGCCCACGAAGCCACCGACATCTACCGCACCCTCGCCGAACAACACCCCACAGCCTTCACCCACGACCTCGCCACCGCCCTCAACAACCTCGCCTACCAACTCGCCAACACAGGCGACCGCCAAGGTGCACTCGCACCCGCCCACGAAGCCACCAACCTCTACCGCACCCTCGCCGAACAACACCCCACAGCCTTCACCCCCGACCTCGCCGGCATTCTCAACAACCTCGCCAACCACCTTGCCGATATGGGAGACCACCAAGGCGCACTCGCACCCGCCCACGAAGCCACCGACATCTACCGCACCCTCGCCGAACAACACCCCACAGCCTTCACCCCCCACCTCGCCGGCTCCCTCAGCAACCTCGCCAACCACCTTGGCAATGTGGGAGACCACCAAGGCGCACTCGCACCCGCTCACGAGGCCGTACACATCCGACGCGCCCTCGCCGAACAACACCCCACAACCTTCACCCACGACCTCGCCGCATCACTCAACAACCTCGCCAACTGCCTCGCCAGTGTGGGAGACCACCAAGGCGCACTCGCACCGGCCCACGAAGCGGCCAACCTCTACCGCGCCCTCGCCCAACAACACCCCACAGCCTTCACCCCCCACCTCGCCACCGCCCTCAGCAATCTCGCCAGCCGCCTCGCCGATGTGGGAGACCGCCAAGGCGCACTCGCACCCGCTCACGAGGCCGTACACATCCGACGCGCCCTCGCCGAACAACACCCCACAACCTTCACCCACGACCTCGCCGCATCACTCAACAACCTCGCCAACTGCCTCGCCAGTGTGGGAGACCGCCGAGGCGCACTCACGGCGGCCCACGAAGCCGTACAACTCCGACGCGCCCTCGCCGAACAACACCCCACAACCTTCACCCCCCACCTCGCCGCATCACTCAACAACCTCGCCAACCAACTCGCAGACTCTGGAGACCTGTCGGGTGCAATCCATGCCTACGAGCGCGTCATCGCCGACCTCAGCCCCAAGCGCCCGACAGCAGGCCGCGCCATCACTCTCGAACGGGACACGTTTCTGATCAGCAGGACGGAGTGTTCTGCCCCAGCCGGCCTGCGAGGTCTCGCTCGATTGGCGAGCACCCCAACCGCAGAAGTACCGGACCAAGTGACATTCCGAGCCCGGGGAATACTCCGCCGACGCGTACAGGAAAGTGCTGCACACCACGAGGAGTTAACAACCATCTGGCAGGACGAAACCGCCGGGTCGCTTCCCGCTTGGCTGGCGCTTTCCCCCGAGGCACTGGACACAGTCGCCAAGTGGCTGACCTCACCCACCTGGTCCGACTCGTACACCCACTGGACCGAACACGCCGAGCTCCTGAGTGACCCCGAAGCCGCAGCAGCCCTCACCGAATACGCGCTCCTCGACCCCGAGGCCGTAGCCGAATACGAGGCGCTCCGGGAGGAAATCCTCACCCGAGGCGCACCCGCCGCCTACCACCCCCTCATCGTCGGCGAGCAGTTGGCCGACTGGGCGGCTTCCACCACCTGGGAGGAGTCCGAACAGTTCCTCCGAGCCCACCCGGACCTCCTCGCCACCGACCCGCCCGCCTTCGCCCCGCCCACTCCGGCCGCCCTCCTCCACGCAGCCCGCACCCACGACATCCCCACGGCCTACGCCCTCGTACGCGACCGCACCGCCCTCCAGCAGCACATCGACAACGCCCTCACCAGCGGCGACGCCGAAGCCCTCCGCCACGCGGCCTCCATCGAGTACGAGGTGTACGACGACCAGCTCTCCGCCCACACCCACCACCAGGCCGCCCTGCTCCTCGCAGGCACCCCCGACGAGGCCGACCCCGAAAGCCTCGCCCCCCTCGTCGCCGACGCCTCACCCGACACCCGCAACCGGCTGATCTCCGAGACCGCCGCCCTGAGCGCGGCGCACGCGCCCCAGCACGCCGCGCACTGGGCGCGGATCATTCAGGCACTGGCCACCACCGGGTGACGACCGCCGTCTGTCTCGTGCTCGCCGCCTCGCCCGAGGCCGGCCGGGCGCCCGCGCTCCATGAGGAGCACCGGGACGTGCAGCGCAGCGTCACGCACGCCCGGTTCGGGCACCTGTTCCGGCTCGACGTCCTGCCGGCCGCTCGGGCCGAGGATCTGGTGCAGTACCTGGCGGCCACCGTGCCGCACGTCCTGCACTTCGCGGGGCGCGGCACGCCCGAGGCGGGCCCCGCTTCGTCACCGACGACGGCGGCGAGGCGCCCGTTGCCCTGGACGGGTTACGCGACTGCGTCGCCGACGCCGCCCCGCTCGGGCTGCGGCTGGTGGTCCTCAACGCGTGCTGGACGGAGCCGTTGGCCAAGGAGATGGCCGGCCTCGTCCCCGTGGCCATCGGGTGGGAGGGGCAGGTCCCCCACGCGCACGCGTGTACGTACGCCCGGGTCTTCTACCGCAACCTCGCCGAGGGCGACTCCGTGCTGAGCGCCCACGCCACCGCCTGCAAGCTGCTCGCGCTCATCGGCTGCACCACGCCGCCGGTGCTGCACAGCACTCCGGGCCACCTCCCCGAGGCCCACTTCCTGATCGCCGCCTCCGACCGCCCCGTCCCGCCGGGCAAGCCGCTCAAGCCTCGCTGGTACCGGCCCCCGGGGCCGCCGCGCAAGCCGTGGTTTCCTCGTCCTCCGGAGACGTGAGGGCCGGAGCCAGCCGGTACCCCCGGCTCTCCGCGATCCGCAGGGTGTCCCGCAACGACTCCGCCAGCCGCACCCCGGTGAACCGCAACTCGCGCGTCCCCACGCCCGTTTCGGCCAACAACGCCCGCGCCTCGGTCAGGACGTACTGGGCCGAGTCGAGCAGGTCCGCCTCCACCTCGTCGGCCAGGAGCGACATCCGGCTGCCCGGGTCGTCGGTGCTCAGGTAGCACGGCGCCCCGCTCTCGCCGACCCATGGGAGCAACCTCATCGGGCTCCCCTGCGCGTCGAACATCATGTCGTCTCCGCCTCCGTTCGAGGAGCACTCTGGCCCCCGGTCGCACCCGCTGGTTACGGTGTGTGCCGCAATCGTCGCGCTGCGGCGGGTCGCAGCAACAGGCCCGCCCCGTCCCGACGTTCAGCGCGGGACACACGGAAGGCGCGCTCCATGACGTTCAGACCCCAGCCACTCACGCCCTACCTCTCCGCCCGCCACTACTTCGGCTCGGAGCAGCGCCGCCACCGCGAGCGCGCGGACCTCTCCCTCGTACAGCTGGCGGACATCCTCAACTCCAGCAAGAGCACCCTCGCCCGGATCGAGACGGCGGAACTGATGCCGCCACCGGACATTCCCAGCCGACTGGACACGGCATTCGGGACGGACAGGCACTTCCATGGGCTCTACGAACTCGCCCGCCGCGAGATCCACCCCGACCAGTACCAGCGGTACATGGACTTCGAGGCTCGGGCCGAGGTCATAGAGCAGTACGGCGCGCAGGCGCTGCCCGGCTTGTTACAGACCGAGGAGTACGCGCGCACGTTCCTCCGCTGCCAGGAGGACCTGAGCGAGGAAGTGATCGAGGAACGCGTCACCGCGCGCATGTCCCGGCAGGAGCGGCAGCGTTCAGAGAATCCGCCGTTCCGATGGGCAGTCATCGACGAAGCCGTACTACGGAGGCAGATGGGCAGCCGGGCCTGCATGTACCAGCAACTGGCCTCGCTGCTGGAGCAAGTGGATACTCCGAACAGTAAAGTTCAGGTGATGCCGTTCAGTGCGGGACTCCACTCGCTCCTGGGTGGCGCGCTGACTCTGCTGACCCTGCCGGACGGCACCTCGGTGGCGTACGAGGAGAGCATCCAGGCCGGTCATCTCTACGAGGACCCGGCCGCGGTGAAGAGGTGGCGGCGGCAGTACGAGGTACTGCGCGCCAACTCGCTCCCCCTGGCCGAGTCGGCGGAACTGATCCGTACCGTGATGGAGGACTTCCGACCATGACTCACTCCCCCGAGCTGAGTACCGCCCGCTGGCGCCGCAGCAGCTACAGCAATTCCAACGGGGGCGAATGCGTCGAGATCAGCGACGACTTCCCCGGCATCGTCCCCGTACGCGACAGCAAGAACCCCACCGGCCCCGCCCTCGTCGTCCAGGCCGCAGCCTGGACCGAGTTCGTCACGTTCCTCAAGTAGGGGCTCGGAAACAGCGCAACGGCCTGTCCCACACGCGGGTGTGGGACAGGCCGTCTTCCTTTGCGCCCGGCACCTGGCCGAACCTCCGCACCGCCCGAACTCGCCCTTACCACCCGAGGGCTGGAAACAGCCGAGTTTGTCCGGACCGGCCCCGGGGCGCCCCATCCGTGCGTACGCTGCTTTCTTCATCGGCGTGAGTACGGAGCGGGCCCGCTTGCACACGCAGCGTGTCCGGCGATCGGTGATGACCTCTCTGATGCTGGTACGGGAAGGCGAAGCGAACGATGGCGTATGAGGCGGGCGTGGTGGACGACGAGGGACACGAGCCCGCGGGAACGGCGCTGTGTGTGGTGTGCGAGGAGTACGCCGACGAGCGGAGCTTTCCCCGGCTGACCGGGGCCGTGGCCCAGATGGAGGGCATCGCGGAACTGCTGGAGGGGCTGGGGATCGCGGCGCGGGTGGTGGACGACGGGAACCCGTCCTGGGCGGCCTTCGAGCAGGCCCTCGGCGCCTGGAGCGAGGGGTGGCGGGGGTCGGGCGCGCCCAAGCCCGCGGTCATCGTCTGGTCGGGGCACGGGGTGCTGGTGGACGGCGAACTGCGCCTTGCCCTGAGCGATTTGGATCTCGGCGACGATCAGGTGACGCGCGAGACACGCGCCCTCAGGCGGGGCGTCGCGGCCGAGACGCTGGTCAATGAGGCGGTGGCCTCGGGAGCCGACCAGATTCTGATGGTCATCGACACCTGCCACGCGGGGGACGCGGTGGGCCGGGGCCTGGAGAAGGCGCTGCGGCGCTGGGAGGCCGCGTCCATGCCGCCCGGCCGGGTCCAGTGGTTCGGGATCATGGCGAGCTGCCGGCGCGGGGAGACCTCGGACGGCGACGGCCCGCTGCTCGACGCGCTGACGGAGGTGCTGAAGGCCGGTCCGGCCACCACCGAGTACCGCTCGGCGTGGAGCGCGCACAACGCGTGGATCAGCGGCCCGGACCTGCTGGCCGCGCTGGGTGAGCGCTGGCGCGGCGAGGGTCAGACGCCGGTGCCCGCGACCGTGGGCACCGGGCGGCCGGTCTTCCCCAACCCGCGCCATGTGCCCGGGGCCCCGGCCCGGCTCGTGGAGCACCTGGTGCTCGCGGCGCGCGGGGTCGGCTACCGCGAGGAGGGCTGGTTCTTCACGGGCCGCAAGGAGGTGCTGGGCCGGATCGTCTCCTGGCTGGAGGCGGACGAGGCCGGGCTCTTCCTGGTGACCGGTCCCGCCGGCAGCGGCAAGTCGGCCGTGCTCGGCCGGATCGCGACGCTGACCGATCCCGTGCAGCGCGAGGAGACCGAGGCCCAGGGCGGGCTGCGCGAGGGCGACCCGGATCCGGGCCCGCGCCCGGAGCGCTCCCTCGCCTCGGTGCATCTGCGCGGACTGAGCCCGCTCCAGGCAGCCGCGGAGCTGGCCCGGCAGCTGGGGCTGCCGGAGCCCCGCAACACGGACGACTTCCGGGGTGAGCTGCGCGAGTTGCCCCGGCAGCCGGTGCTGGTGCTGGACGGTCTGGACGAGGTGCCCGCCGAGCATCTGCGCGCCATGATCGAGGAGCTGGTCTTCCCGCTCGGGCGGGCGGTCCCGGTCCTGCTCGGCTCCCGCGAACGCGCGTTCCGCAGCCGCCTGTCGGACGGCGGGCACCAGGACGAGACCCTGCCGGACGCGCTGGCCAGGCTGATCGGGGCGGGCGTCGTCACCGCGGACCTGGAGCGGGAGCCGCACACGCAGGAGGACATCGCCGCGTACGTGTTCCGCAGGTGCGCGGCGGCCGGTGTCCCGGAGGACCGGGCGCGGGAGGCGGGCGAAGCGGTCGCCTCGCGGGCCACGGCGGTGGACGGCGGGTTCCTGTTCGCCCGGCTGGTGACGGGCTCGCTGCTGGCGCGGGGGCAGGCCGCCGGGGAGGACGGCCTGCGGGACGGGCTGCCGGACTCCATCGAGGCGGCGTTCGAGGACGATCTGCGGGCGGGTCCGGTCCGGTCCCTGGTGGACGGCACCGAACTGCCGTCCGCCGCCCGGGATCTGCTGACCGCGCTGGCGTGGACGGTGGGGCGCGGGATGCCCGCCGGAGGCGTCTGGGAGGAGGTCGCCGGAGCGCTGGGCGGCCGTGACGTGCCGTACGACGAGAGCGACGTGGACTGGGTGCTGTCCGCGTACGGGCGTTACATCGTCGAGGACTCGGAGAGCGGGCAGGCGGTGTACCGGCTGTACCACCGGGAGTTCGTGTCCCACCTCGCGGACCGGCCGGCGCCGGGGGGCGCCAAGGCCGCCGAGGTGGTGCTCGCCGCGCTCGCCGCGCACACCGAGCGGCGCACGGCGGACGGCGGCTGGCAGTCGGTCGATCCGTACGTGGTGCGGGGGCTGTCGCGGCACGCGGTGCGGGCGGGTGAGCCGGGCATCGGGATGCTGCGGGGACTGGCGGAGCGGGTCGGGCCGAGCGCGGTGCCGGTGCTGGCCCAGGCGTTGCACGGCTTGTCCGAACGGCTCGGGAGGGAAGGGGAACTGGACGCGGCGGTGGAGGCGGCGCGGGAGGCCGCCCTCCTCTACGGGGCGCTGGAGGAGGCCGCCCCCGGGTCCTGCACGACGTCGCTGGTCCACACGCTCGTCAGCGTCGCCAACCGGTGCGCCGACATCGGCGACCGTGAAGGGGCGCTGGTTCCGGCGCGCGAGGCGGTCGCGCTCCAGCGGAGAGCCGCCGAGGCGGAAGGCAGCGCGTCGCGGCCGGACCTGGCTCTCGCCCTCGCCACGCTCGGCCGCCGCGTCCACGGCATCGGTGACCGCGAGGAGGGGCTCACGCTGACGCGGGCCGCCACCGGTATCTTCCGGGAGCTGGCCGAGGAGGAACCCGCGGCCTTCCGTCCGCGGCTCGCCGCCTCGCTGACCAACCTGGCGGTGAGCCTGGCGGCCGTCGGGGAACGCCGGGCCGCCGTTGAGCCCGCGCAGGAGGCGGTACGGCTCCACACCGAGCTGGCCGCCTCGCATCCGGACGAGTTCCTGGCGCCCCTCGCCTCCTCCCTGACCAATCTGGCCTACGTCCTGAAGGCCGTGGGGCGGCAGGCGGACGCGCTCCCGCACGCGGAGGCGGCGGTCCGGGTCAACCGGAAGGTCGCCGAGCGCCACCCCACCGCCCTGCGGGCCGCGCTGCCGGGCTCCCTGACCAATCTGTCCGAGCACCGGGCGGACATGGGCGATCTCGCGGGATCTCTCGCGCCCGCCCGGGAGGCCGTGGACATCTGCCGGGAACTCGTCTCACGGCACCCGGACGCCTTCCGGCAGGACCTGGCCGCCGCCCTCCACAACCTGGCGGAACGGATCTCCGCCACCGGGGACCACGAGGGCGCGCTCGCCCCGGCCCGGGAGGCCGCGCGCATGTTCGCCGGACTCGCCAAGGAGCACCCCGACGTCTTCCAGCCGGATCTCGCGCGCACCCTGACCTCGCTGGCCAACAAGACCGCCACCGCCGGAGACCGGGCGTCGGGTGTGCTGCTCGCCCGCGAGGCCGTCCGCATCCAGCGCGATCTGGTCCGGAACCGCCCGACGGCCTCGGCGCCGGGGCTGGCCGCGATGCTCAACAACCTCGCGATGCATCTCGGCACCGCGGGTGAGCCCGGGGAGGCCCTGCCCCACTCCGAGGAGGCGGTCGCGCTCTACGGGCACCTCGCCGCCGAGGACCGGGACGCCTTCCTCGCGGAGTTCGCGGTCGCCCTCAACAACCTCGGCAACTTCCGCGCGACCCTGGGCGACATGTCGGGGGCGCTCGCGGCCGGCCGGGAAGCGGTCGCCATCCGCCGTGAACTCGCCGCACAGCAGCCCGACGTCTTCCGGCAGGAGCTGGCCACCTCGCTCGCCAATCTCGCCGCCCACCTGAACAGGGCCGGGGAACCGGCGGAGGGGCTGCGGGCATCGGAGGAGGGCGTCGCGCTGCTGCGGGAACTCGTCGCCGACGCGCCCGTCCTCCGCTCCTCCCTCGCGGGCTCGCTCGGCACCCTGGCCCAGAACCTCGCCCACACCGGCAGTCCGCAGGAGGCTCTGACCGCGGCCCGGGAAGGTGTCCTCCTCTGGCGCGGGCTCGCGGACGAGCAGAGCGGCGCCCACCGCCCCGATCTGGCTCTCGCCCTGCGCAACCTCGGCAAGCTCCTGGGGATGGGCCAGGACCCCGAAAGGGCGGTGGGCACGGCCCGGGAAGCGGTCGCCGCCTACCGGGCCCTGGCCCTGACTGACCCCCGCGCCTTCGCGGGGGACCTGCTGCACTCCCTGGGCGACCTGGCCCACGCGCTCGCCCGCACCGACGACCACGACGCGGCGGTCGCGGCGTTCGACGCGGTCGTGGCGGAGTTCGCCGCCGTCCACCCGGCGACCGCCCGGCGCCTCGGTGTCGAGCGGAGCATCTTCCTGCTGGACTGCCCCGGTACCCGCCCCTCGGACGGCGTACGGGCACTCGTGTCCTTCCTCGGCGGGGACGGCGGTGCCGAGGAGGACGACGGCCCGGACGTGGTGACCGTACGGGCCCGGCGTGCGCTTCGCGCCCACGGCGATGCCGAGGCCGTGCGCGCCGCGTGGGAGGCGGAGACCTTCGGCCCGGCGCCCGACTGGCTCGGCCTGTCGCAGGAGACGCTGGACCTGGTCAGCTCCTGGCTGTTCGCGCCCGACTGGCCCACGTCACGCGATGTCTGGTCCCGGAACACCGAGGTCCTCGGCGGCGAGGAGACCGCGACGGCTCTCGAGGAACTGGCGCTCCTGGACGCCCGTACCGCGCAGCGGCACGCCGCGCTCCGTGAGCTCGTACTCGTCCACGGGGTGACCGCCGCGTACGACCCGCTGATCCTCTCGGAGCAGCTGGCCGAGTGGGTGGGCTGCGAGTCCTGGGCCGAGTCGCGGGCCTTCCTCCAGGACCACCCGCGCCTTCTCGGGGTCCGGCCGTCCCCGGACACCCCGCTCTCGCACGTCGCCCTCCTCGATGTCTCCCGCGCGGAGGGGATGGACGCCGCGTACCGCCTGGTGGAGGACCGCGACGCCCTCCACGCCTATGTGGAGCGGGCGATGGCGGACGGGGACGGCAACGCCCTGATGACCGCGGCGGCCATCGAGGGGCAGGTCTTCAACGACCAGCTGTCCTCCCTCACCCACGCCCAGGCCGGCATGGTGCTCGCCGGTGCCGTCGAGGGCGTCGAACCGAGCGAACTGGCCATCCTGATCCCCCGCTCGCGCGAGGAGGTCCGGGTCCGGCTGCTGAGGGAGATCGCCGGCCTCAGCGTCCAGCACGCCCACCCGCACGGCGAGCTGTGGCTCCGCATGGTCCAGGCGCTCAGCGGGGCCGCCTGACACCCGCCGCCGAACCCGAAGGGGCCTGTCCCGCACACTCGGTGCGGGACAGGCCCCTGTTCGTGCCGGGCGGACCGGACAGCCGGACCGGATCAGGCCTTCTCCGGCCCGATCAGCCCTTCGCGGGCTCCAGCTCGTCGGAGGAGGCTTCCTGCGACTCGGCCGGGGCCGGGAGGCCCGCCTTCCTGGCGCGCTTCGCGGCCTTCTTCCCGGCGCGCCGTTCCTTGCGGAGCTCGACCATCGCGTACAGCGTCGGCACCAGGAGGAGCGTCAGCAGGGTCGAGCTGATCAGGCCGCCGATGACGACCACGGCCAGCGGCTGGGAGATGAAGCCGCCCTCGCCGGTGACGCCGAGCGCCATCGGGAGGAGGGCGAAGATCGTCGCCAGGGCGGTCATGAGGATCGGGCGCAGACGGTGGCGTCCGCCCTCGATGACCGCTTCGACGACGCCCAGGCCCTGGGTGCGGTACTGGTTGATCAGGTCGATCAGCACGATCGCGTTGGTCACCACGATGCCGATCAGCATCAGCATGCCGATCATCGCCGGGACACCCATCGGGGTGCCGGTGACGATGAGCAGGCCGAGCGCGCCGGTGGCCGCGAACGGGATGGAGACCAGCAGGATCAGCGGCTGGATCAGCGACCGGAAGGTGGCGACCAGCAGCATGAAGACGATCGCGATGGCCGCCAGCATGGCCAGGCCCAGGTTCACGAAGGCGTCGTCCTGGTCCTCGGAGACACCGCCGATGGTGGCGGTGGCACCGTCCGGGAGGTCCAGGGCGTTGATCTTCGTCTGGAGCGAGGTGCTGACCGCGCCGGTGTTGTCACCCGTGGGGCGCGCGGTGATGGTCGCGGCGCGCTGACCGTCGATGCGGGTCATGGAGACCGGACCGGGGACCAGCTTCACCTCGGCGATCGAGCCGAGCTTGGTGCCGCCGAGCGGAAGATCCTTCAGCTCCTGCATCGTGGTGGCCGGGTGGGCCGACTTGATGACGACGTCGCGCTCGGCGTCGTCCATGATCGCCTTGCCGGACGGGGTGCCGCGCACCGCCGCGGCGACGGCCGCGCCCAGCGTGGCCTGGTTGTATCCGGCGTCGGCCGCCTTGTCGTTGGCCTTGACCGAGATCCGCGGGACGCTCTGCGCCAGGTCGCTCTGGACGTCGGTGACGTCCTTGAGCTTGGCGACCTCGGCGCGCACCTGCTCGGACGCCTTCCTCAGGGTGTCCCCGTCGGCCGACTTGACCACGACGCTCAGGTCCTGGCTGCCGAAGCCGTCGCCGGCGCTGATGGTGGTGTCACCGATGCCGTCGAGCTTGGCGAGGCCCTTCTCGATGCGGTCCTGGGTGGCCTCGAAGCCGGCCGAGTCCTTCAGGGTGACCTGGTAGGAGGCCTGGTTGGCGCCGGTACCGCCGCCGAAGGCCGCCATGAAGCCGGACGAGCCGACGGTGACCTGGTAGTCCTTGACGCCCTTGTCGTCGGAGAGGAGCTTCTCGACCTTCTTGGCCGCCTCGTCGGCGGCCGCCAGGCTGGTGCCCGGGGTCAGCTTCTGCTTGATGGACAGGACTTCCTGCTCGCCCTGGTCGAAGAAGTTCGTCTTCAGCAGCGGGGCCATGCCGAAGGTGCCGAACAGGACGGCGACGGCGATGACGACACTGGTGATGCGGCGCCGGGTGGCGAAGCGGAGCACCGGGACGTAGATCCGCTGGAGCCGGCTGCGGGCTTCCTTCTCCTCGGCGTCGCGGCGCGCCTTGTCCGGGTCCTCCGCGGTGCCCTTGGGGGCGCGCAGGAACCAGAACGACAGGACGGGGACCACGGTCAGCGAGACGAGCAGCGAGGCCAGCAGGGCCGCGGTGACGGTCAGCGAGAAGGAGCCGAACAGCTCGCCGACCATGCCGCCGACGAGGCCGATCGGCAGGAAGACGGCGACGGTGGTGAGCGTGGACGAGGTGACCGCGCCGGCCACCTCCTTCACCGCGGTGAGGATCGCCGACTGGCGCTCCTCGCCGTAGCCGAGGTGCCGCTTGATGTTCTCCAGGACGACGATCGAGTCGTCCACGACCCGGCCGATCGCGATGGTGAGCGCGCCCAGGGTCAGCATGTTGAGCGAGAGGTCACGGGTCCAGAGCACGATCAGCGCGAGGACCACGGAGAGCGGGATGGAGACCGCGGTGACCAGGGTGGAGCGGAGCGAGCCGAGGAAGACCAGGATCACGATGACCGCGAAGACCAGGCCGAGCGCGCCCTCGGTGGTCAGGCCGGAGATCGCCTTGGAGACGGCGGGGCCCTGGTCGGAGACGACGGTCAGCTCGGCGCCGGAGCCGAGGTCCTTGCGCAGGTCCGGGAGCTTGTCCTCGACCGCGTTCGAGATGGCGACGGCGCTGCCGTCCTTGTCCATCGTCGCCATGACGGCGAGGCTCGGCCTGCCGTTGGTGCGGGTGATGGAGTCCGCGGCGGCGGGCTCCTGCTTCACCGTCGCGATGTCACTGACGCGCACCGGCTTGCCGGGCTTGCCGGACGCCGGGTCCTGACCGGTGACCCGCAGGTCCTCGATCTGCTTCAGCGAGGAGAAGGCACCACCCACCTGGATGGTGCGGCTCTTGCCGGACTCGGAGAAGGCGCCGGCGGGGACGGTCGCGCCGCCCGCCTGGAGGGCCTGGGAGAGCGAGGACGCGTCCAGACCGGCGGCGGCGAGCTTCTTGTCGTCGGGGGTGACGGAGATCTGGAGGTCCCGTACACCATCGACGGAGACCTGGCCGACACCGTCGATGTCCTCCAGGGCGGGGACGACGGTGCGGTCCAGCTGGTCGGCGAGCGCCTGCTGGTCCTTGTCGGAGGTGACCGCGAGGACGACGGTCGGGATGTCGTCCGTCGAGCCGGCGATGACCTGCGGGTCGACATCGGCGGGCAGCTGGACGCGGGCGCGGTTCACGGCCTGCTGGATGTCGGCGACAAGCTGCTTGGTGCCGTCGGAACCGAAGTCGAAGGACGCCATGATGACGGCGTTGCCCTCGCTGGCGGTCGACGTGATGCCGGTGACACCGTCTACGGCCTTGATCGAATTCTCGAGCGGTTCGACGACCTGCTTCTCGACCACATCGGGGGACGCGCCCTGATAGGGGGCGAGCACCGACACCATCGGAAGTTCGATGGTGGGCAGCAACTGCTGCTTGAGCTGCGGGATCGCGATCGCGCCGAAAACGAGCGCGACGATCGAGATCAGCCCGATCAGGGCCCTTTGCGCGAGGCTGAATCTGGACAGCCAGGACATGGGTGGGTCTCTCTTCTGTGGCTTACGCGGCAGGTGGGCGGGGTAACTCGGGGACACACCCGGCCCACCTATACGATCGCCGATCCCCGAAGGCAAAAGCGTCGGCCCCAGGGTCGCTTTCTGATGCCGCGCATACCGCAGCTGGAGTACGCCCCAGCTGCACCCTTACTCCACCCGAGGGCGCACCAGGCCCGATTCGTACGCAATTACCACCAGTTGCGCGCGGTCCCGGGCGCCCAGCTTCGCCATGGCCCGGTTCACATGCGTCTTGACGGTGAGTGGGCTGACGACCAGGCGCTCGGCGATCTCGTCGTTGGACAGCCCGCCCGCGACCAGGACCAGCACCTCGCGCTCCCGGCCGGTGAGGGCCGCCAGCCGCTCGGAGTACACGGCCGCGCCCGGCCCCGCGTCGGCCCCGTTCGCGCTCTGTGCGAGGAACGTGGCGATCAGGCCCTTGGTCGCGGCGGGCGAGAGCAGCGCCTCGCCCCCGGCCGCGATCCGGATGGCGTTGAGGAGTTCGTCCGGTTCGGCGCCCTTGCCGAGGAAGCCCGAGGCACCGGCGCGCAGCGACTGCACCACGTACTCGTCCACCTCGAAGGTGGTGAGCATGACCACGCGGACGTCCGCGAGATCCGGGTCGGCGCTGATCATCCGGGTCGCGGTCAGCCCGTCCGTACCGGGCATCCGGATGTCCATCAGCACCACGTCGGGCCGCTCGGTGCGGGCCACCTCCACGGCCTGCGTCCCGTCCGCCGCCTCGCCCACCACCCGCATGTCGGGCTCCGAGTCGACCAGCACCCGGAACGCGCTGCGCAGCAGCGCCTGGTCGTCCACGAGCAGGACCTTGATGGCAGCTGTCATGCGTTCTCCCCCGTCCGGTCCGCCGCGCCCGGCCGACCGGGCTCCTGCGCGCGGGCCTCGACGGGCAGGATCGCATGGACGCGGAAGCCGCCCCCGTAGCGGGGACCGGCGGTGAGGGTGCCGCCGAGCGCGGTGACGCGTTCACGCATCCCGAGCAGGCCGTGGCCGCCGCCGCGCGTGGCCTGCGGGGTGCCGGCGGCGTTCCCCCGGCCGTCGTCCAGCACCATGACCTCGGCCGTGGCTCCGACCCGTACGACACTCACCTCGGCCCTGGCACCCGGACCGGCGTGCTTGCGCACATTGGTCAGGGCCTCCTGGATGACCCGGTACGCGGCCAGGTCGACGGCCGCGGGCAGCGGGGGCTCCTCCCCCACCGCGCAGGCCACCTCGACGGACAGTCCCGCCTGCCGGACGCTCGCCACGAGTTGGCCCAGGAGAGCGAGGCCGGGGGCCGGTTCGGTGGGGGCCTCCGGGTCGCCGGACTGGCGCAGCAGCCCGACGGTGGCGCGGAGTTCGTTGAGCGCGGAGCGGCTCGCCTCGCGGACGTGGGCGAGGGCCTGTTTGGCCTGGTCGGGGCGTTTGTCCATGATGTGGGCGGCGACTCCGGCCTGCACGTTGACCAGGGCGATGTGGTGGGCGACGACGTCGTGCAGGTCGCGGGCGATCCGCAGCCGCTCCTCGGCCACCCGGCGGCGGGCCTCCTCCTCGCGGGTGCGCTCGGCCCGCTCGGCGCGCTCCCTGATCGCGTCGACGAACGCGCGCCGGGAGCGGACCGCGTCGCCCGCCGCCGCGGCCATGCCGGTCCAGGCGAAGACGCCCAGGTTCTCCTGGCCGTACCAGGGCGCCGAGCCGAAGAGCATGGCGCCGGCGGTGAGCGCGGCCATGGTGAGCAGCCCGACCCGCCAGGTGGTGGGCCGGTCGGTGCGGGCGGCGACGGTGTACAGCGCGATGACCGCGCTCATCACCACGGGCGTCGGCGGGTCGGCCGTGACCAGCTCCACGAAGGCCAGCGCGACGGTGACGGCGAGCACCGCCATGGGTTCGCGGCGGCGCCGGACCAGCGCCAGGCCGCCCAGCGTCATCAGCAGCAGACTGCTCGGGGCCGGGGTGCGGGTGCCGAAGGTGGGCGGCCCGTGGTGCCCGCCCGGGTCGACGTACGACGCGACGAGCATGGCCACGAGGACGGCCAGGGCGAGCGCGCCGTCCAGCGCGAGGGGATGGGCGCGCAGCCAGTGGCGTACGCGCAGGACCCCGGTTCCGAGGGTGGTCACGTCCAGCTACGTTACGGCGTGTCGCTCGCGGCCCGGTCCGGCCGCCGGGGAGCGCGGCGAGCGGCGGGGCCGCCCGTACGGCACTGTGCCCCGCGTCCGGCGGGGGCCGGGCGCGGGGCACAGAGTGCGGGTGCTGGAGAGCCGCCGGGTGTCAGCCGGGGATCAGGCCGTCGTCGCTGAGCATGGCGCGTACCTCTTCGAGGGTCGCGTCGGGCGACGGCAGGATCAGCTCGGACGGCTCCAGGGAGTCGTCGGGCAAGGGTGTGCCGAGTTCGCGCACCCGGGCCAGGAGCGCGTGGAGGGTGGTGCGGAAGCCCGGCCCGTCACCGCTCTCCATCTCGGTGAGCAGGGCGTCGTCGAGCTTGTCGAGCTCGGCGAGATGACTGTCGGCCAGGACTGCCTGGCCCTCCCCCATGATCCGTACGATCATGACGCTGCCTTAATTCTTGTCGAACTTGTGGGACTGACCGGTCTGCTGCTGGGCGTCCTGCGGGCCGCCCTCGATCGCCTGCTGCGAGGAGGAACCGCCGGCCAGTTCGGCCTTCATGCGCTGAAGTTCCAGCTCCACATCCGTACCACCGGAGATCCGGTCCAGCTCGGCGGCGATGTCGTCCTTCGCCGTGCCGCTCGGGTCGTCCAGGGCGCCGGAGGCGAGCAGCTCGTCGATCGCGCCCGCGCGCGCCTGGAGCTGCTGGGTCTTGTCCTCGGCCCGCTGAATGGCGAGGCCGACGTCGCCCATCTCCTCGGAGATGCCGGAGAAGGCCTCCCCGATCCGGGTCTGCGCCTGGGCCGCCGTGTAGGTGGCCTTGATGGTCTCCTTCTTCGTCCGGAAGGCATCCACCTTGGCCTGCAGCCGCTGGGCCGCCAGAGTGAGCTTCTCCTCCTCGCCCTGCAGCGTGGTGTGCTGCGTCTCCAGGTCGGTGACCTGCTGCTGGAGGGCGGCACGGCGCGACAGCGCCTCGCGCGCCAGGTCCTCGCGGCCGAGCGCGAGCGCCTTGCGGCCCTGGTCCTCCAGCTTCGAAGACTGGCCCTGCAACTGGTTCAGCTGCAGCTCCAGCCGCTTGCGCGAAGTCGCCACGTCGGCGACCCCGCGGCGCACCTTCTGAAGCAGCTCCAGCTGCTTCTGGTACGAGTAATCGAGGGTCTCGCGCGGATCCTCGGCCCGGTCAAGGGCCTTGTTTGCCTTCGCGCGGAAGATCATCCCCATACGCTTCATGACACCGCTCATGGGCTTCGCGCGCCCCCTTCTGACTCAACTGGGCTCCAGCACTCCAACAGAACCCACAGTACGGGCCCTGCCTCTATTACCGCACTGTTCGAGCGAGGATGGGGTCCTCCCCAAGGACGACTGTGCCCCCGGACCGCTCCGGCCCAGGGAGTAGGTGAGGGTCCGGGAAACGGTGTGAAGGCCGGGAATCGGGCGGGTGAAGGTCCGGGAATCCGCTGATGACGCCCGTATCGTCCCGCTCGTACACCCACCAGGACGCAGGCCGTTGCCGGATCGTTCCCGGCCGGTCTGGGGTCGTCGCGATCGACCCCGTACCCTTGGGCCTTGTGTTCCGTAGCCGCTCCAAGGAAGAGAAGGCCCCCACCGACAAGGTGACGGCGGACCTCTCCAAGACGTCCCGCGACCCGCAGGCCCCCAAAGGTCGCCCCACCCCCAAGCGCAGCGAGGCCCAGTCGCAGCGCCGTCGTGCCTCCAGTGGCGCGCCGCTCGACCGCAAGGAGGCCATGAAGCGCCAGCGCGAAGCGCGGCGTGTGGACATGGCCAAGCAGCGGGAGGCGCTCGCCAGTGGTGACGAGCGCTATCTGCCCGCGCGCGACAAGGGGCCCGTGCGCCGCTTCGTCCGCGACTTCGTGGACTCGCGCTTCTGCATCGCGGAGTTCTTCCTGCCGCTCGCCGTGATCATCCTGATTCTCAGCGTGATCCAGGTGCAGGGCATCCAGAACATCTCGCTGCTGCTGTGGCTGATCGTGATCGTGCTGATCGTGATCGACTCGATCGGGCTCGCGTTCCGGCTGCGCAAGCAGCTGAACACGCGCTTCCCGGACACCCCGAAGCGCGGCGCGGTCGCCTACGGGCTGATGCGTACGCTCCAGATGCGTCGGCTCCGTCTGCCGAAGCCGCAGGTCAAGCGCGGGGAGCGGCCCTGAGTACGGAGTTCCCCGGCTCGGCCGACGGCGTAGCCGCCGGCCGGCGGGACGGTGCGGTCACCGGTTTCGCCGGGGCCGCTCCGGCCTGGACGAAGGGGCTCTCCGGGCTGCGCAACACCGTGCGCCAGGAGCTGGTCGCCCGGCAGCTGGACGAGCAGATGGCGGCCCGCTTCCCGGTCGGGCAGCGGCTGCGCATCCTCGACGTCGGCATGGGCCAGGGCACGCAGGCGCTCCGGCTCGCCCGCGCCGGCCACACGGTGACCGGGCTGGAGTCCGACCCGGAGATGCTGCGGGTCGCCCGTGAGGCGCTCGGCGGCGAGCCCGCGGGCATCCGCGAGCGGGTCCGCCTCATCGAGGGCAACGGCCAGGACACCGGGGTGCACTTCCTGCCCGGCAGCTTCGACGTGGTGCTCTGCCACGGCGTCCTGATGTACGTCCAGGAGCCGGACGCGATGGTCGCGGGCCTGGCGAGGATGCTGGCGCCGGGCGGGCTGCTGTCGCTGCTCGTACGGAACGCGGACGCGCTGGCGATGCGGCCCGGGACGGCCGGGGACTGGGACGGGGCGCTGGCCGCGTTCGACAGCGCCCGGTACACCAACCGGCTCGGGCTGTCCGTGCGCGCGGACCGGCTCGACGCGCTCACGGCGACGCTGGCCTCGATCGCGGCGCCGCTGCACGCCTGGTACGGGGTGCGGATCTTCACGGACAACGTGAGCAACGACGTCGAGCTGCCGCCCGCGGCAGAGCTGGAACGGGTGCTCGCGGCGGAGGACCGGGCGGGGCGGACGGACCCCTATCGCGGGGTGGCCGCGCTGCTGCACCTGTGCGGGGTGCGGGGGTAGATCTCCCGTCCGGCCGCGCGGTGCCCCGGTGGATGCGCTCAACAGGCCGCCATCGGGGCCGAAAGTAATAATCCGGACATGGATGTCTTTCACTCCCGCCGTCGTGCGCGCCGGCTGCTGCTGCCCCTGTCCGCCGGCTTCTGCGCCCTCGCGCTGGTGAGCGGCTGCTCCGGTTCGAACGCCTCCGCCTCGAAGCCCGACGCGACGAAGTCCGGATCGGCCCAGCCCGGCCCTGCCCCGAAGGCCGCCGGTGATCTGCAGAGCGAGTACCAGTCCGTCATCAACGACGTGCTGCCGTCCGTCGTGCAGATCGACGCGTCCGACAGCCTCGGCTCCGGTGTGGTCTACGACGCCAAGGGCCACATCGTCACCAACGCCCACGTCGTCGGCGAGGAGAAGACGTTCAAGGTCACGGTGGCCACCGGCGAGAAGGTCCTGAAGGCGTCACTGGTCGCCACCTATCCCGAGCAGGATCTCGCCGTCATCAAGCTCGACGACGTGCCCGACGGGCTGCGGGCCGCGAAGTTCGGCGACTCGGAGAAGGTCGCCGTGGGACAGATCGTGCTGGCGATGGGCTCGCCGCTCGGCCTGTCCAGCAGCGTCACCCAGGGCATCGTCTCGGCGCTCGGCCGGACCGTGAGCGAGAGCAGCTCGGGCGGCGGGACCGGAGCGACCATCGCGAACATGGTCCAGACGTCGGCCGCGATCAACCCGGGCAACAGCGGCGGCGCCCTCGTCAACCTGAACAGCCAGGTCATCGGCATTCCGACGCTCGCGGCCTCCGACCCGCAGATGGGCGACAGCGCGGCGCCCGGGATCGGCTTCGCCATCCCCGCCTCGATGGTGCGGACGGTGGCGGACCAGATCATCAAGAACGGCAAGGTCATCGACTCGGGCCGGGCCGCTCTGGACATCACGGGCCGCACGGTCGTCAACGCCAGTTACCAGCCCGCGGGCGTCGCGATCGTCAGCGCGAAAAAGGGCGGCGCGGCCGCCGACGCGGGGCTGCGGTCCGGCGACATCATCACCAAGGTCGGCGGCACCCCCGTCACCACGATCACCTCGCTCTCCGAGGCCCTGGCCGGGAACAAGCCGGGCGACAAGGTGACCGTGACCTACATGCGCGGCAACGCGGAGAAGACCGCCGATGTGACGCTCGGCGAGATCTGAGGGACGCGGCACGGCGACGGCCGCCGGGCAGGCCCATCGGGCCCGCCCGGCGGCCGTCGCGTCCCGTCAGCCGGCCTCGTCGGCCCGGAGGCTCATCGGGCCGTAGATCTTCGTCCCGTCGTCGAAGAGCGTCACCTGCTCCGCCCCGCCGTCCAGGAGTTCCTTCCAGTACTCGCCGATCCAGGACTCCGCGTCACCCTGCGTCGTGAATTCCTCCGGCTGCAGGGCCGGCTCCGTCTCCGTACCGTCGGACTTCTCGAACCGCCACGTCCACGCCATGTGCGCCTCCCTGGTCATTTGTTACGGTCCGCAGCCTAATCGCTCCGGTCCGGAACAGAAGGGGCCCGGTCGCGCCTCGCGTACCCCACGTCGCGCACCTCCCGCGTGCACGCGGGAGGATCGGAACGTGGAACTGACTCTCCTCGGCACCGGAGCCCCCGACGGGCTGCCGCGGCCCGACTGCCCCTGCGCCGCCTGCGCCACCGCCCGCGGGGCGGGCAGCCGGGCCGCGACCGCCCTTCTGGTCGACGACGCGCTGCTGCTCGACCTCACGCCCGGGGCCGTGTTCGCCGCCGCCCGCGCGGGGCACTCGCTCACCGGCGTACGCCAGGTGCTCCTCACCCATCCGCACGACGGGCCCGCCGTCGAACTGCCCGCCGGGCTGCCGCCCGCGGGCCGGGTGCCGGACGGCCGGGTGCTGACGCTGATCAGCGGACACCGGGTGCGGGCCGTGCCGATGGACGCGCCGGGGACGGGTTACGAGGTGACGTCGCCGGAGGGCGCCCGGCTGCTCTACCTGCCGCCGGGCGGCGCACCGGCCGGCCTCACCGAGCCGGCCGCCCAGCCGTACGACCTGGTGGCGGCGGACATCGTGGGGCGGCCCGACGCGGTGGCACGGCTGCGGGCCGTCGGGGCGGCCGGGCCGGCCACCGAGCTGGTCGCCGTCCACCTGGACCACGACGCCCCGCCGGGGCCCGAGCTGGAGCGCCGGCTCGCCGCGGCCGGGGCGCGGGCCGTCCCGGACGGCACGACCCTGACGGTGGGCGGCTACCCCGCGCCGCCCGTCGTGCCCCGGCGCACGCTGGTCACCGGCGGCGCGCGCTCCGGCAAGTCGGTCGAGGCGGAACGGCGCCTGGAGACGTACCCCGAGGTCGTGTACGTGGCGACCGGGGGCGGCCGGGACGGGGACGCGGAGTGGGCGGCGCGGGTGGGGCTGCACCGGGAGCGGAGGCCGGCGGCCTGGCGCACCGAGGAGACGTGCGAGGTGGCCGGGCTGCTGGCCTCGGACGGGCCGCCGCTGCTGATCGACTGCCTGTCGCTCTGGCTGACCGACGCGATGGACCGGGTGGGCGCCTGGGACGACGCGGCGTGGGCGCGGGGCGGTGAGCGGGCGCTGCGGGACAGGACCGGCGAGCTGGTCGCCGCGGTGCGCGGGACGCGGCGCACCGTCGTCCTGGTGACCAACGAGACCGGCTCCGGTGTGGTCCCGGCGACGGCGGCCGGGCGGCGTTTCCGGGACGAGCTGGGGCGGCTGAACGCGGCGGTGGCCGAGGAGTGCGAGCAGGTGCTGCTGGTCGTGGCCGGACAGGTGCTGACGCTGCGCGGCTGACCGTGCCGGGCGGGGCAGCCGCGCGCTTCGCGGGGCCGGCCCTGCGCGCGTGGGCTCCGGGGACGGCCGTCCGGGCCGACCGGACGGGCGTCCCGGTCCGGCCGCGCGCGTGGGCTCCGGTCCGACTCGATGGGCATGCCGAACCGTCGGGCGGGCCCGGTCGCGCGCGCATGGGCTCCGGCGCACCGGCCGGGGCCGGAAAACGCGGCGGGTACTGTTCCGCAGTGAGCCCCCGCCGGGCTCCCCGGCCCACCCCACGTATCGACCCGCGAGGCAGATCCCCGTGAATCTGGACGACTTCTCCGACCTGATCGAACGCCCCGACGGGGGTGTACGGCGAGACGCCGAGGAACGCCGGGAGCGGTTCAGCGTCCCTCCGGGGGCCCTCGGCCGCCTGGACGAGCTGGGCGCGTGGCTCTCGGCCGCCCAGCAGGCGGTACCGGTGCGGGCCGTCGAGCAGCCGCGCGTGGTGCTGTTCGCCGGTGACCACGGGGTGGCGGAGCTCGATGTGTCCGGGCGCGGGGCCGGTACGGCGCACGAGCTGGTGCGGGCCACGCTGGACGGGGCGACGCCGCTGGCGGTGCTGGCCCGCCGGTTCTCCGTGCCGGTGCGGATCGTCGACGCCGGTCTCGACTGCGACCCGGAGCTGCTGCCGGAAGCGGTGGTACGGACCCGGGTGCGCCGGGGCAGCGGCCGGATCGACGTCGAGGACGCGCTGACGGCCGAGGAGGCCGAGGCGGCGGTCCGGCTCGGTGTCGCGGTGGCCGACGAGGAGGCCGACTCGGGCACCGATCTGGTGGTGCTCGGCGACCTGAGCGTCGGCGGGACGACGGCCGCGGCCACGCTGATCGCGGCACTGTGCGGCACGGACGCCTCGGTGGTCACCGGGCGCGGCGGCGCGGGGATCGACGACCTGGCGTGGATGCGCAAGTGCGCGGCGGTACGCGATTCGCTGCGGCGGGCCCGGCCGGTGCTGGGCGACCAGCTGGAGCTGCTGGCCACGGTGGGCGGCGCCGATCTGGCCGCGATGACCGGCTTCCTGCTCCAGTGCGCGGTGCGACGGCTCCCGGTGGTCCTGGACGGGGTGGTCGGCGCGGCCGCGGCGCTGGTCGGCCAGCGGGCCGCGTTCCGGGCGCCGGACTGGTGGCTGGCGGGGCAGCTGAGCGGTGAGCCGGCGCAGGCGAAGGCGCTCGACCGGATGGCGCTCAACCCGGTGCTGGACCACGGCGTCATCGTCGGTGAGGGGTGCGGGGCGCTGCTCGCCCTGCCGTTCGTCCAGGCCGCGGCCGCGCTGGCGGCGGAGCTGCCCGAGCGTGAGCCGGTGGCACAGGAGGACGGCACGGACGCCGGGAAGGGCGACGCGGAGGACTGACGGCAGGCTGCCGGTTCCTCGCTCCGCGGCTGCCTGACACCGGCCGCGGAGCAGCCCCCATGAAGCGTGATGCCCCATATGATCGCTTTCCATGGGAGAGGTCCAGATGGCCGGTGAGGAATCCGGGCGGGGTGCCGCCCGCAGACCCAGCACACAGCGTTCACGGCGCGGCGCGGCTCTGGTCATCTGGTACCTGCGCGTCGTGTCGTTCATCAATTTCCTGAGCGCCGTCTGGGTCACCTTCGGCCAGGATCTGCGCCGTCACAACACGGACAACTACTTCACCCCGTACCTGCTCACCGCGGGCTTCTCCTCGGGTGTGGTCGCGCTCTTCCTGGCCGTCACCATGCGGCGGCGCAAACGGGCCGCCTGGATCGTCAACATGGTGCTGAGCGGGCTGACGCTGCTGCTGCTCGCCGCCGTGATCGGCTTCCCGGAGGTCCGGCGGTACCCGCAGAACTGGATCTCGCTGGCGCTGACCGCCGCGTTCGTGGTGGCGCTGGCCCTCGGCCGGCGCGAGTTCTACGCGAAGGGCGACCGGTCCAACCCGAAGCTCGCGGCGGCGGTGGCGGTCGGCGGGCTGCTGATCACCTCGCTGCTCGCGGCCCTCCTGGTCACGGTCACCAACACCGCGCACGACGAATACCGTTCGACGTTCCTGGACCGCTGGGGCTACGGCGCGCTGCGGCTGGTGTCCGTCGCGGCCAGCGACTACCGGTTCCCCGGCATCACCGCGCCGGGCTGGGTCGACGTCGCCGTCAACGTCCTGTCCACGCTGCTGCTGATCGCCGTCGTGTACGCGGCCTTCCGCTCCCGTCGCGCGGTCGACCCGATCACCCCCGGGGACGAGGCGGCGCTGCGGGCGCTGCTCGACAAGCACGGCGAGCGGGACTCGCTGGGCTACTTCGCGCTGCGCCGCGAGAAGAGCGCCGTCTGGTCCCCGACCGGGAAGGCGGCGGTCGCCTACCGGGTGGTCGGCGGGGTCTCGCTGGCGTCCGGCGATCCGATCGGGGACCCGGAGGCCTGGCCGGGGGCGATCACACCGTGGCTGGCCGAGGCCCGCGAGCACGGCTGGATCCCGGCCGTGATGGGGGCGAGCGAGGAAGCCGGCACGGTCTACGCCCGGCACGGCCTCGACGCCCTGGAGCTGGGCGACGAGGCGATCGTGGAGACCGCCGAATTCACCCTGGAGGGCCGGGCGATGAGGACGGTCCGCCAGGCCTACAACCGGGTGCGGCGGGCGGGGTACGAGGTGACGGTGCGCCGGCACGCCGACATCCCCGATGAGGAGATGGCGGAGTTGGTGCGGCGGGCCGACGACTGGCGCGACGGGGCGACCGAGCGCGGTTTCTCGATGGCGCTGGGCCGGCTCGGCGATCCGGCCGACGGGCAGTGCGTGATGCTGGAGTGCCGGGACGCCACCCCCGGCGAGGACGGTACGCGGGGCGAGTTGCGGGCCCTGCTGAGCTTCGTCCCATGGGGCCCCGAAGGGCTCTCGCTCGACCTGATGCGGCGTGACCGGGACGCCGAGAACGGGCTGATGGAGTTCATGGTCATCGAACTCCTGCAACGGGCCGAGAAGATCGGCGTGACGCAGGTGTCGCTGAACTTCGCGATGTTCCGCTCGGTCTTCGAGCGGGGCTCGCGGCTCGGCGCGGGGCCGGTGCTGCGCATGTGGCGGTCGCTGCTCAGCTTCTTCTCGCGGTGGTGGCAGATCGAGTCGCTCTACCGCGCCAACGCCAAGTACCGCCCGATCTGGGAGCCCCGGTTCCTGCTCTTCGAGAAGAGCGCGGACCTGCTGCGCATCGGCGTCGCGGCCGGCCGCGCCGAAGGGTTCCTGGAGGCCCCGGGCCTGCCCAAGTGGCTGCACCGCTCGCGGCTCGGCCGGGGCCGCGACGTCCCGTCGGGACCGCGTGGATGAAGGTCCTGGGCGTGCTCCGCCGGGCGGCCCGCCACGAGTGGGGCCCGCTCCGGTCCGCCGTAAGCGCCCCGCTCGCCGCCAAGGGGCCGCGGGCCGTGCCGATGACTCTGGCGGCGGTGTGCCTGACGGGGCTGCTCCAGGTGGTGCAGAACCGGCCCTGGGGCTACGGGCCGGTGCAGGCGCTCGGCGCGGTGCGGGCCCAGGACCCGCTCGGCATGGCCCTGCTGCGTACCCCGCTGTCGCTGTTCGTACCCGCGCTGGACCTGCCGGTGTGGGGCGCGCTGGCGCAGATGCTGGTGGTGTTCGGGGCGGCGGAGATCTGCCTCGGCCGGTGGCGGACCCTGCTGATCGCGTACGCGGCGACGCTCGCCGGGACGCTGTACGCGCGGGCCGGCATAGCGGCCGGGCCCGACGGGTTCTTCGGGCTGCCCGCCTCCGACGCGTGGATCGTGGACACCGGCCCGTCGGCGGCGGTCGTCGCGCTGGCCGTCTGCGTCTGCTGCGCCCACCGGGCCCGGGTCACCGGGGCGCTGGTGATCGCGGCGATGGCGGCCGAGACCGTGATGAAGGACAACCTGGCGGGCCGGGAGCACCTGGCGGCCATCGTGGCGGCCGTCGCCCTGTGCGCGACCCCGGTGGTGCGCGGGAGGCGGCGGGGCGGTCAGGGCTTGGGCGACGGGGTGGGGACGCGGTCCGGCGCCCCGCCGATCAGGTCCTGAAACCTGCGGCGCGGCCCGGCCCAGCGGAGGTCGTGGTGGTAGGCCCGCAGCACCGCGCGGGAGCGGGCGCGGTGCCGGCCGCGGTAGAACCGCTTGGCCCACACCGAGGTCGGCCGGGCCAGCCGGACGGCGCCAACCAGGGCGACGAACGGGATCAGCGTGCCGACCACGGCCATCCGCGCCTTGCCCTTGAACAGGGCGATCAGCACGAAGCAGAAGTTGACGACGACGGTGAGCACGGCGCCGAGGCGGCCCTGTTGCTGATCGTCGCTCAGGTCGTCCACGCCCAGCGGGGAGAACCCGCCGAGCACCAGCAGCACCAGGGCCGCCGTGAGCACCACGACCTCCACGCTCTGGCGCCCCTCCTCGGTCCAGTACACGTCGTCCAGGTGCAGGATCAGCGCGAACTCGTCCAGCACCAGCCCCGCACCCATCCCGAAGACGACCGCGCAGACCGAAGCCGTGACGCCGTGCTGCCCGCCGGCCACCGCGCCGAAGCCGCCGACCACCGTGAGCACCACACCGGGCACCACGTGGTGGACGTGGACGCCGCCGGGTGTGATGTTGCGGAACGGTCCCTTCCCGGCCCGGATCATCCGGGTGATGACCCGGGTGATCCCGAACGTCAGCACGAAGGCGGCCAGGGCCAGGAGCAGCGGCAGCTTCCCCGGCTCGACGAAGTTCTGATCGAACCAGTGACCCATGCCACTCACTCCCGACAATCCGCTTCTGCCCCGTTATGCGGTATTTCGGACAATCTAGCGGGCGCCCCCACCGATTAGCCTGCGCGCCGTGACCTCCCTGAACAGCCACGGCGTACGTTTCGCCTTCGGCACCCTGACCGTGCTCCCCGTCCGCGTCACCCGCTGGGACCGCGAGGCCGCGCGTGCCGGGATGCTGTGCGCGCCCCTGGCCGGGCTCGTCGTCGGCGTGCTCGCGGCCGTCCCGGGCAGCCTGCTGCTGTGGGGCGGCGCGGGGCCGCTGCTCGCCGCCGTCGCCTCGGCCGCGGTGCCGGCCGCCCTCACCCGGGGGCTCCACCTGGACGGTCTCGCCGACACCGCCGACGGGCTGGGCAGCGGCAAGCCGGCCGACGACGCGCTGCGGATCATGAAGCAGTCGGACATCGGGCCCTTCGGCGTGATCACCCTGCTGTTCGTCCTGCTGGCCCAGGTGGCGGTCCTCCAGCAGCTGTACGCGCGGGGCTGGACGCACGGGGCGGTCGCGGCCGTCGTCTCCGCCGTCACCGCCCGGCTCGCGCTCACCCTGGCCTCCCGGCGCGGCGTCCCCCCGGCCCGGCCCGAGGGGCTGGGCGCGGCCGTCGCCGGCACGGTCCCGGTGGCCGGCGCGGTGGCCGCCGCGCTCGTGACGATGGCGGCCTGCGCGGGCGCGGGCGCGCTGCTCGGCGGGTACGGGGCGCCGCGCTGCGCCCTGTCGGCGGTGGCCGCGCTCGTGGTCGCCCAGCTGCTGCTGCGGCACTGCGTGCGGCGGTTCGGCGGGGTGACCGGGGACGTGTTCGGCGCCCTGGCCGAGACGGCGGCGACGGTGACGCTGGTGGGCCTGGCGCTCGGCTGAGGCGGCCCGTCAGCCCCGCGCGCAGGTCTCGCGCTCGACGCCCAGCTCGTACTCCTTGCGCAGGGAGCTGAGCCCCAGCTTCCGGGACCGCTCGCAGAACCGTGCCGCGGGCAGCTCGTACTCCACGTGGAAGACCGCCTTGCCCGCCTTCACGAACGGGGTGAGCTCCTCGCACTCCTCGTACTGGGCGCACTGCTCGTTGACCGCGAAGTCGAAGTCGGCGACCAGCTCCGGGATCTGCGGGAGGTCGTTCTTCAGGCCGACGGCCATCCCGTGGCGGTGGACCAGGCGCGCGATGAGCCGGTTGTAGCGCAGCTGGTCGGCGGCGGTCAGCGGGAAGCCGCTCTTGTTGCGGTAGCCGTCCATGTTGTCCGGCTCCACCGCGTCGAAGCCCTTCTTCGCGCACATCGCGATCCGGGTCTCCATCAGCGGCTCCAGGACGTCGGTGCGCCGGATGTCGAGCCAGCGCTCACCCTTCCAGCCGTTGCCCTTGCCGAGAACGGCGGTGGGGAACCGCGCCGCGTCCGGGCGGAAGTCCTCCCAGGCGCCGGTGGACAGGTAACAGATGACCTTGCGCCCCGCGCCGTGCAGCGCCTCGACGTCGGCCGCGTCCCGGTCGAAGCCGTCGATGTCGTACACCGGGGCGTCCACCGTCGTGTCGAGCCCGCCCGACAGCTGCCACTGCCAGTCGGTGCCCGGCTCCGGCTGCCAGCGCGCGGCGGGCCGCGGGGAGGCGGATTCCTTGCCCTCGGGGGCCCGCTCGGACCGCGACGAGCAGCCCGTGAGCGTCACCAGCACCATCAGTACGGTGACGGCGAGAGCACCGCGCCCCGCGGTCACCCGAGCGGCCGTCCGGTCGCGCATCGTTCCCCCATGTTCCCTCGGCCCCCGCCAACGCCTCTGCGCCCGGGACCCGTTCCGCCGGGACGATCTTCCCGGGACCACCACCGTACGACGCCCGCGGACGCCGGACGCCCCGCCGCCGTGATCAGGCAGCAAAGGCGCGCGTAGGCTCATTCCCGGCACATTGCGGCGGCGTCTACGATGCGCCGGGCCCGGTCGGCCACCCCTTCGACCGACACAGACCGGAAAAGAACTCAACGGAAGCGAGATTTCACCACCGTGACTGCTCTCACTCTCAGCACTGCCGGTGCGGCGACGCTGCGCGCCGACGCCCTCGTCGTGGGCGTCGCCAAGGGCGCTGGATCCAAGTCTGGGGACCTCGTCCTCGCACCGGGCGCCGAGGCCGTGGACAAGGCGTTCGGCGGGAAGCTCGCCGCCGTCCTGGCGACCCTGGGCGCCTCGGGTGCCGAGGGCGAGCTGACCAAGGTCCCCGCCCCCGAGGGCCTCAAGGCCCCGGTCGTCGTCGCGGCCGGTCTCGGCGCGGCCCCGAAGAAGGACGGCGCGTACGACGCCGAGGCGCTGCGCCGGGCCGCCGGTGCGGCCGCCCGCTCGCTGGCCGGCGCCAAGAAGGCCGGCTTCGCGCTGCCCATCGCCTCCGTCGAGGACGCCGAGGCCATCGCGGAGGGCGCGCTGCTCGGCGCGTACGCCTTCACCGCCTACCAGGCCGGCGAGAACAAGCTCGCCCCCAAGGACGCCAAGGCCGGCGGCCCGAAGCTGCCGCTCGCCGAGGTCGCCGTGCTCGGCGCCAAGCCGCGTGACAAGGCGTTCAAGGCCGCCGCGGAGCGCGCCCTCGCCGTGGCCGAGGAGATCAACCGCGCCCGCGACCTGGTGAACACCCCGCCGAACGACCTGTACCCCGAGTCCTTCGCCGCCGTGGCCACCGCCGCCGGCAAGGAGCACGGCGTCAAGGTGCAGGTCTTCGACGAGAAGGCACTCGTCAAGGGCGGCTTCGGCGGCATCCTCGGCGTCGGCCAGGGCGCGGCCCGCGGCCCGCGCCTGGTGAAGCTCGCCTACACGCACCCGAAGGCGGAGAAGACCCTGGCCCTCGTGGGCAAGGGCATCACCTACGACTCGGGCGGCATCTCGCTCAAGCCGGCCGGGCACAACGAGACGATGAAGTGCGACATGGCCGGCGCGGCCGCTGTGTTCGCGACCGTCGTCTCGGCCGCCCGTCTGGGCCTGCGCGTCAACGTCACCGGCTGGCTGGCGCTCGCCGAGAACATGCCGTCGGGCAGCGCCACCCGCCCCGGTGACGTCCTGCGCATGTACAGCGGCAAGACCGTCGAGGTCCTCAACACCGACGCCGAGGGCCGGCTCGTCCTGGCCGACGCGCTGACCCGCGCGTCGGAGGAGAAGCCGGACGCGATCGTCGACGTGGCGACCCTGACCGGCGCGATGGTGCTGGCCCTGGGCAACCGCACGTTCGGCATCATGGCCAACGACGACGCCTTCCGGACCTCGATCCACGAGATCGCCGACGAGGTCGGCGAGGCGTCCTGGCCGATGCCGCTCCCGGCCGACCTGCGCAAGGGCATGGACTCGCCGACCGCCGACATCGCCAACATGGGCGAGCGGATGGGCGGCGGCCTGGTGGCCGGTCTGTTCCTGAAGGAGTTCGTGGGCGAGGGCATCGCCTGGGCGCACCTGGACATCGCGGGCCCCGCCTTCCACGAGGGCGCCCCGTACGGCTACACGCCCAAGGGCGGCACCGGATCGGCGATCCGCACCCTGGTCAAGCTGGCGGAGCGCACCGCCGACGGCGACCTCGGCTGAGGCGACGGCCGCGCCAGGGGCGTCGCGCCGCGGCCCCGGCCACGAACGGCGAGGCGCCCCTGCGGCCCCGGGCATACGTCCGGGGCCGTACGCGTTCCCCTCACGGCACCGCGGCCGGGAAAGGGACGGTTTCGCTCTCGACGAAATCCTCTGTTTCCTACCCAGCGGTAATCCACTGGGACGGACGATCATCCGTCCCGGACACGGGCCCCGCGTCCCGCCCACCGTCAACAAGTGCGAAGATGGGTTCTCGGCAGGACAGGGCCCCCACCACAGGGCCGAAGACAAAGCGGCCGCACACCAGCCGACCGGCCGGTCACACCCCGAGGACGGGGCCCGGCGTACGGCGCACATGCATGGAGGACGTGACGTGGCGAACGACGCCAGCACCGTTTTCGACCTAGTGATCCTCGGCGGTGGCAGCGGCGGGTATGCCGCGGCCCTGCGCGGAGCGCAGCTGGGCCTGGACGTCGCTCTGATCGAGAAGGGCAAGGTCGGCGGCACCTGCCTGCACAACGGCTGCATCCCCACGAAGGCCCTGCTGCACGCGGGCGAGATCGCGGACCAGGCCCGCGAGGCCGGCCAGTTCGGCGTCAAGGCCACCTTCGAGGGCGTCGACATGGCGGCCGTCCACAAGTACAAGGACGACGTGATCTCGGGCCTGTACAAGGGTCTCCAGGGTCTCGTCGCCTCCCGCAAGGTGCACTACATCGAGGGTGAGGGCCGGCTCTCCTCCCCCACCTCGGTGGACGTGAACGGCCAGCGCGTCCAGGGCCGCCACGTGCTCCTGGCGACCGGCTCCGTGCCGAAGTCGCTCCCGGGCCTGGAGATCGACGGCAACCGCATCATCTCCTCGGACCACGCGCTGAAGCTGGACCGCGTGCCGAAGTCCGCGATCGTGCTGGGCGGCGGCGTCATCGGCGTCGAGTTCGCCTCCGCGTGGACCTCGTTCGGCACCGACGTGACGATCATCGAGGGCCTGAAGCACCTCGTCCCGGTCGAGGACGAGAACAGCTCGAAGCTCCTGGAGCGCGCGTTCCGCAAGCGCGGCATCAAGTTCAACCTCGGCACGTTCTTCCAGAGCGCCGAGTACACACAGGACGGCGTCCGGGTGACCCTCGCCGACGGCAAGACCTTCGAGGCGGAGGTGCTGCTGGTCGCCATCGGCCGCGGCCCGGTCTCGCAGGGCCTGGGCTACGAGGAGGCCGGGGTCGCCATGGACCGCGGCTACGTCCTGGTCGACGAGTACATGCGGACCAACGTGGAGACGATCTCCGCCGTCGGCGACCTGGTCCCGACGCTCCAGCTGGCGCACGTCGGCTTCGCCGAGGGCATCCTCGTGGCGGAGCGACTGGCCGGTCTGCAGACCGTCCCGGTCGACTACGACGGTGTTCCCCGGGTGACGTACTGCCACCCCGAGGTCGCCTCCGTCGGTATCACCGAGGCCAAGGCCAAGGAGCTCTACGGCGCGGACAAGGTCGTCGCGCTGAAGTACAACCTCGCGGGCAACGGCAAGAGCAAGATCCTCAAGACCGCGGGCGAGATCAAGCTCGTCCAGGTCAAGGACGGTGCCGTGGTCGGCGTCCACATGGTCGGTGACCGTATGGGCGAGCAGGTCGGCGAAGCCCAGCTGATCTACAACTGGGAGGCGCTGCCGGCCGAGGTCGCCCAGCTCATCCACGCCCACCCGACCCAGAGCGAGGCGCTCGGCGAGGCCCACCTGGCCCTGGCCGGCAAGCCCCTGCACTCCCACGACTGACCAGTCGACCGGGCGCGACGACCGACCACTTCCGCATTTTCGTTAGGAGCAACTGAAACCATGTCGGTTTCCGTAACCCTGCCGGCGCTCGGAGAGAGCGTCACCGAGGGCACTGTCACCCGCTGGCTGAAGGCCGAGGGCGAGCGCGTCGAGGCCGACGAGCCGCTGCTCGAGGTGTCGACCGACAAGGTCGACACCGAGATCCCGGCCCCCGCCTCCGGCATCCTCTCCGCCATCAAGGTCGCCGAGGACGAGACCGTCGAGGTCGGCGCCGAGCTGGCCGTCATCGACGACGGCTCGGGCGCTCCGGCCGCCGAGGCCGCCCCGGCCGCCGAGCCGGCCGCGGTCCCCGCCCCGGCCGCCACCGAGGCCCCGGCCGCCCCGTCGACCGAGACCCAGGCCCCGGCCGAGGCGCCGAGCGCCGAGGCCACCGCCGGCGCCTCCTCCGCCTCCGGTACCGACGTCACCCTGCCGGCGCTCGGCGAGAGCGTCACCGAGGGCACCGTCACCCGCTGGCTGAAGGAGATCGGCGAGGAGGTCACGGAGGACGAGCCCCTCCTGGAGGTCTCCACGGACAAGGTCGACACCGAGATCCCGGCCCCGGTCTCCGGCGTGCTGCTGGAGATCGTCGTCGCCGAGGACGAGACCGCCGAGGTCGGCGCCAAGCTCGCCGTCATCGGTGCGCCCGGTGCCGCCCCGGCCGCCGCTCCGGCCCCGGCCCCGGCCGCCCCCGCACCGGCTCCGGCGGCTCCGGCTCCGGCGCCCGCCGCTCCGGCCGCCCCCGCGCCGGCACCCGCCGCGCCCGCTCCGGCTCCGGCGGCCCCGGCACCGGCCGCTCCGGCGCCCGCGGCTCCGGCTGCCCCGGCTCCGGCTCCGGCCGCTCAGGCTCCGGCCGCCCCGGCCGCGACCTCCGGTGACGACGGCGCGTACGTCACGCCGCTGGTCCGCAAGCTCGCCGCCGAGAACGGCGTCGACCTGGGCTCGGTCAAGGGCACCGGCGTCGGTGGCCGTATCCGCAAGCAGGACGTGGTGGCCGCCGCGGAGGCCGCCAAGGCCGCCGCTGCCGCCCCGGCGCCCGCCGCCGTGACTGCCGGGGGCCGTGCCGCCGCCTCCAAGGCGCCGAAGCTGGAGGCCTCCCCGCTGCGCGGTCAGACGGTCAAGATGACCCGCATGCGCAAGGTCATCGGCGACAACATGATGAAGGCGCTGCACTCGCAGGCCCAGCTGACCTCGGTCGTCGAGGTCGACGTCACCAAGCTGATGAAGCTGCGCAACAAGGCGAAGGACGGCTTCGCGGCCCGCGAGGGCGTCAAGCTCTCCCCGATGCCGTTCTACGTCAAGGCCGCCGCCCAGGCGCTGAAGGCCCACCCGGTCATCAACGCCCGGATCAACGAGGACGAAGGCACGATCACGTACTTCGACTCGGAGAACATCGGCATCGCCGTGGACGCCGAGAAGGGCCTGATGACCCCGGTCATCAAGGGCGCGGGCGACCTCAACATCGCCGGTATCTCGAAGAAGACCGCCGAGCTGGCCGGCAAGGCCCGCGGTGGCGGCCTGACGCCGGACGACATGTCCGGTGCCACCTTCACCATCAGCAACACCGGCTCGCGCGGTGCGCTGTTCGACACCGTCATCGTGCCGCCGAACCAGGCAGCCATCCTGGGCATCGGCGCCACCGTCAAGCGTCCGGCGGTCATCGAGACCGAGGAGGGCACCGTCATCGGTGTCCGCGACATGACGTACCTCTCGCTCTCCTACGACCACCGTCTGGTGGACGGCGCGGACGCCGCCCGCTACCTGACCGCGGTCAAGGCGATCCTGGAGGCCGGCGAGTTCGAGGTCGAGCTCGGCCTGTAACCAGCCTCACGATCGGCGCCCCCGTCCGGAACACTCCCGGGCGGGGGCGCCGCCGTATTGTCTAGACACCACCGGTCGCCCCGGCCACCGTGCCGGTGCAGGCGTACCGGTCTGTCCGAAGGAGCCCGTCATGACCCCGCCCGTCGTCCACTCGCTGCGCGAACAGATCCGCGAGCACATCGTGGAGGGGATCGTCAGCGGGCGCTGGAAGCCGGGCGAGCGGATCGTGGAGCGGCGCATCGCCACCGAGCTGGAGGTCAGCCAGACGCCCGTGCGCGAGGCGCTGCGGGAGCTGGAGACGCTGCGGCTGATCGAGTCGGCGCCCAACAAGGGCGTCCGGGTCCGCAACCTCACGGCCGCCGATCTGGAGGAGAGCTACCCCGTACGGGCCGGTCTGGAGCAGATCGCCGCCGAGCTGGCGGCCCCCGGGCTCGGCGAGGACTGCTCGCTGCTGGCCCCGCACGTGGCGGCGCTCTACGAGGCGGACCGGCTGGCGGACGGCGAGGCGCAGGTGCGCCACACGGTCGCCTTCCACCGCGAGATGGTGCGGGCGGCGGGCAACGCGGTGCTGCTGCACACCTGGGAGGGGCTGGGCATCGAGGTGTTCACGGCGCTGTCGATCCGCTGGCTGGGGACGGTGCAGAAGTCGTACGCCGAGGAGCACGAGGCGCTCATCGACGCCTTCCTGCGCAAGGACCCGGACATAGGGACCCTGGTCAAGGCGCACGTGCTGGGCTGCGCGCCGCGCGCCTGAGCCCCGCGCCGGGCCGGTGACGCATCTGTCACGAGGGGTGCTCAACCGTGCAGGTCAGCGCCCCTTTTGCCTGCTAAATCCCGTCACTCGGTGCCCCATTTCATGGCACGGCATGCCACTTTCTTCAGAACGAGAAGTTTTTCCTTTCATCCTTTGATCGATCATCGATCGGCGACTTACAGTTCACTTCGCGGGCCCACCGGCCCCATCGCCCTGTCCTGCCAGTCAGGGACTTCTCCACCCCCCTCCTCACCGGAAGGCGGCGATCATGACCGACCCCGTAGGAAAGCTTCCGAGCGAGCTCGACCAGCTCCCGGACCGCGACCCGGAGGAGACCGCTGAATGGGCGGCCTCCCTGGATGCCGTCACCAAGGCCGCGGGCCCGCACCGCGCCGCGTACCTGATGCGCCGGTCGCTCCAGCACGCCGAGGGCGCCGGTCTCGCGCTGCCCAAGCTGCTGGAGACCGATTACATCAACTCCATCCCGACCGCCGCGGAGCCCGCCTTCGACGGTGACCTGGAGATGGAGTCGAAGATCACCGCGTGGAACCGCTGGAACGCGGCCGCGATGGTCACCCGCGGCTCGCGCTTCGGCGTCGGCGGCCACATCGCCACCTTCGCCTCGGCGGCCTGGCTGTACGAGACCGGCTTCAACCACTTCTTCCGCGGCAAGGAGGGCGAGGGCTCCGGCGACCAGCTGTACATCCAGGGCCACGCCTCCCCCGGCATCTACGCCCGCGCCTTCCTCGACGGCCGGCTCGACGAGCAGCAGCTCGACAACTTCCGCCAGGAGGCGGGCGGCAACGGCCTGCCGTCCTACCCGCACCCGCGGCGGCTGCCCTGGCTGTGGGAGTTCCCGACCGTCTCGATGGGCCTCGGCCCGCTCTCGGCGATCTACCAGGCGCGCTTCAACCGCTACCTGGCCAACCGCAACATCAAGGACACGTCGAACTCGCACGTCTGGGCCTTCCTGGGCGACGGCGAGATGGACGAGCCCGAGTCGACCGCCGCCCTCGCCCTCGCGGCCCGTGAGCAGCTCGACAACCTGACCTTCGTCATCAACTGCAACCTCCAGCGCCTCGACGGCCCGGTCCGCGCCAACTTCCGCGTGGTCCAGGAGCTGGAAGGCGCCTTCCGCGGCGCCGGCTGGAACGTCGTCAAGACGCTCTGGGGCACCGCCTGGGACGAGCTGTTCCAGCTCGACACCACGGGTGCGCTGGTACGCCGGCTCCGCGAGGTCCCGGACGCGCAGTTCCAGACGTACGCCACCCGCGACGTCGCCTACATCCGCGAGCACTTCTTCGGCGCCGAGCCCGCCCTCGCCGAGCTGGCGAAGCTGCTCACCGACGCGAAGATCGCCGAGTGCTTCCACACCTCGCGCGGCGGCCACGAGGCCCGCAAGGTCTACGCGGCGTACCGGGCGGCCCTGGCGCACAAGGGCGCGCCGACGGTGATCCTGGCGCAGACCGTGAAGGGCTACACGCTCGGCCCCGGCTTCGAGTCGCGCAACGCCAACCACCAGATGAAGAAGCTGGACGGCAAGCAGTTCCGCGCCATGCGCGACCTGCTCGACCTGCCGATCCCGGACGCGAAGCTGGACGAGGGCCTGGTGCCCTACGCCCACCCGGGCGCCGACTCCCCCGAGGTCCGCTACCTCCAGGAGCGCCGCGCCGCCCTCGGCGGCCCCGCCCCGGCCCGCCGGGTGCACGCGGTGGCGCTGCCGACGCCCGAGGAGCGCGCGTTCGCCGCGCTGAAGAAGGGCTCCGGCAAACAGGAGCTGGCCACCACGATGGCCTTCGTCCGCCTGGTCAAGGACCTGATGCGGGACAAGCAGACCGGCAAGCGCTGGGTCCCGATCGTCCCCGACGAGGCCCGGACCTTCGGCATGGAGGCGCTGTTCCCGTCGGCCGGCATCTACTCGCCGCTCGGCCAGACGTACGACCCGGTCGACCGCGACCAGCTGATGTACTACAAGGAAGCCAAGGACGGCCAGGTCCTCAACGAGGGCATCACCGAGGCCGGCGCCATGGCCGACTTCATCGCCGCCGCCACGTCGTACGCGACGCACGGCGAGCCGATGATCCCGTTCTACATCTTCTACTCGATGTTCGGCTGGCAGCGTACGGGCGACCAGTTCTGGCAGCTCGGCGACCAGCTCGGCCGCGGCTTCGTGGTCGGCGCGACCGCCGGCCGTACGACGCTGACGGGTGAGGGCCTCCAGCACGCGGACGGCCACTCGCACCTGATCGCGGCCACGAACCCGGCGTCGCTCAACTACGACCCGGCGTTCGCGTACGAGATCGCGGTGATCGTCCAGGACGGTCTGCGCCGGATGTACGGCCCCGACGCCGAGGACGTCTTCTACTACCTGACGGTCTACAACGAGCCGAAGCCGCAGCCCGCGATGCCGGAAGGCGTCGAGGAGGGCATCGTCAAGGGCCTCTACCGCTTCAAGGAGGGCACGCCCGCCAGGGCGGACGCGCCGCGCGCCCAGCTGCTGGCCTCCGGTACGGCGATCCACTGGGCCCTGGAGGCCCAGGAGCTGCTCGCCGCCGACTGGGGTGTCACGGCCGACGTCTGGTCCGCGACCTCGTGGGGCGAGCTGCGCCGGGAGGCGCTGGAGTGCGACGAGGCGCTGCTCCGCGGTGAGCAGCGGGTGCCGTACGTGACGCAGGCGCTGGAGGGCGCGCCGGGTCCGGTCCTCGCGGTCAGCGACTGGATGCGCGCGGTGCCGGACCAGATCAGCCAGTGGGTCGAGCAGGACTGGTCCTCGCTCGGCACGGACGGCTTCGGGATCTCCGACACCCGTGACGCGGCCCGCCGCCACTTCGGTGTCGACGCCCAGTCCGTCGTGGTCGCGGTCCTGGCCCAGCTGGCCCGCCGCGGCGAGGTCCCGGCAACGGCGGTCAAGGAGGCCCGGGACCGGTACGGTCTCTGACCTCACGCACGGTCGAGCCCGTCCCGCGCCCCGTGCGCGAGGCGGGCTCGTCCCGTTTTCCGTACGGCCACAATGGCCGTATGCGTGCTGCCCGGCTGATCAGAATGGTGCTGCTCCTCCAGGCCCGCCCCGGTATGACCGCAGCCGGGCTCGCCGCGGAGCTGGAGGTGTCCGAGCGGACCGTCACCCGGGACGCCCGGGCCCTGTCCGAGGCCGGTGTCCCGGTGTACGCGGAACGCGGCCGGGCGGGCGGCTACCGGCTCGTCGGCGGGTACCGCACCGGGCTGACCGGGCTCGCCCGGGACGAGGCCGAGGCGCTCTTCCTGTCCGGCCTGCCGTCGGCCCTGCGCGAGATGGGCCTCGCGGACGCCGCGTCCGCCGCCCGCCTGAAGGTCTCGGCGGCCCTGACGCCCGCCCTGCGGGACGCCCCCGCCGGGGCGGGCCGCCGCTTCCACCTGGACGCGCCCGCCTGGTACCAGGAGCCGGTCGCGCCCGAGCTGCTGCCCGCCGTGGCCGAGGCCGTGTGGCGCGACCGCCTGCTCCTCGCCCGCTACCGGCGGGCCGGCCGGGAGACCGGGGCGGAACGGGAGCTGGCACCCTACGGCCTCGTCCTGAAGGCCGGGGTCTGGTACCTGTGCGCCCGCGCGGGCGACGACTTCCGGGTGTACCGGATCGACCGGTTCACCGCCGCGACCGTCTCGGACACGCCGTTCGTCCGGGACGAGGGCTTCGACCTGCCCTCCTTCTGGGCGGAGCGGTCGGCCGAGTTCGCCCGGTCGCTGCTGCGGGCGCGGGTGACGGTACGGCTCTCGGAGACGGGAGTGCGTCTGCTGCCGCACGCCGTGGACCGGGCCGCCGCGCGGGAGGCGCTGGAGGCGGCGGGGCCGCCCGGCGCCGACGGATGGGTCACGGTCACCCTGCCGGTCGAGTCCCTGGACGTCGCCCGCGGCCAGCTGATGGGCCTCGGGCCGGAGTTGGAGGTGCTGGAACCCGCGGCCCTGCGCGCCGGGTTCGCGGCCGCCGCCGCCCGGCTGCACGCGCTCTACCGGGGCGCGTCCTGAGCCCCGTCGCGGTGACTGGGCGTGCGTGGCCCGCGCCCAGGGCAGATGCTGGACCCGTGATGGACGAGACGGAGTTCTGGGAGCTGGTCGACAGCACCCGCGAGGCCGCCGACGGCGACCCCGAGGACCATGCCGACCTGCTGGTCGAACGGCTGGTGCGGCTCGATCCCGATTCCGTGCTGGACTTCGCCCGGCACTTCGAGGCCCGCTTCAACCGCGCCTACCGCTGGGACCTGTGGGCCGCCGCCGCCGTGCTGCTCGGCGGGGCCGACGAGGACGCCTTCGACTACTTCCGCTGCTGGCTGATCGGCCGGGGCCGGGAGGTCTTCGAGGGCGCGGTGCACGACCCGGACAGCCTGGCCGAGCTGCTGGACGACTTCGACGAGGAGCTGGACGGGGACGCGGAGGAGCTGGGATACGCGGCCGACGAGGCGTACGAGCAGCTCACCGGCCTGGTCGCGCCCGACCTGGGGCTGCCGCCGCAGGCCGAGGAGCCGGAGGGCACACCGCTGGACCCCGGCGACGACGCGGCGCCGGCGGCCCGGCTGCCCGCGCTGTGGGAGCGGTTCGGCCACTGAGCGCCGCGCGGGTCACGGGGCGAGCGGCCGGCCCATCATCACGTCGTCCACGTACCGCCCGTCCAGGAAGAACTCGCCGCGCAGCACACCCTCGACGGTGAAGCCCTCCGCCTCGTACAGCGCGCGGGCCGGCGCGTTGTGGCCGAGGACCCGCAGGGTCATCCGGTTCGCGCCCTCGCCGCGCGCCGCGAGGCAGCCGGCCCGGACGAGCGCGCGCCCGACGCCCCGGCCGCGCGCCCAGTCGGCGACGGCGAGGCCCTGTATCTGACGGACGTGCGCGTTGCAGGCCAGCGGGGTGGGCGGCACCACCCGGATGTATCCGGCCAGGCCCCAAACCCCCGCCTCGTTCACCGCCTCGGCCACCAGGATGTCCTGGGGCGGGTGCCGCTCGTCGAAGAACGGTTCGTAGGGCGGCTGCGGGCGCGGCTGCACGGAGTGCAGCGTCGACCAGGTGGCCCGGTCCAGTTCGCCGAGTGCGGGGCCGTCCTGCGGGACGGCGCGGCGGACGGCAGGGGCTGCGGCGGCGGGTGACTCGGTCATGGCCGCCACTGTGCCACGGCGGTGCCGGGCGGGGTCCATGGGGCAGGATGGGTGCCATGCCGCACTCCCGTATCGCCGTCAGCGGATCGACCGGACTCATCGGAGCGGCGCTGGTGCGCTCGCTGCGGGCCGACGGGCACGAGGTGGTCCGACTGGTCCGCCGCCCGGCGCGGGCCGGTGACGAGGTGGAGTGGGACCCCCGGCGGAGCTATGTCGACGTGGCCGGTCTGGTGGGCTGCGACGCGGTCGTGCACCTCGCGGGCGCCGGGGTGGGCGACCACCGCTGGACCGAGGCGTACAAGAAGGAGATCCGGGACAGCCGGGTGCTGGGGACCGCCGCCATCGCGGACGCCGTCGCCTCCCTGGACACCCCGCCCGCCGTGCTCCTGTCCGGGTCGGCGATCGGCTTCTACGGCGACACCGCGGACCGCGCGATCGACGAGGACGCGCCGCCGGGCGAGGGTTTCCTGCCGTCGGTGTGCGTGGAGTGGGAGGAGGCCACGGCCGCCGCCGAGGAGGCCGGGGTGCGTACGGTGCACGCCCGCACCGGACTGGTGGTCGCCCGGGAGGGCGGCGCCTGGGGCCGGCTCTTCCCGCTGTTCCGGGCCGGGCTCGGCGGCCGGCTGGGCAACGGGCGGCAGTACTGGAGCTTCATCGCGCTGCACGATCACATCGCGGCGCTGCGGCACATCCTGGACACCCCGGAGCTGTCCGGCCCGGTGAACCTGACCGGCCCGGCGCCCGTCACCAACGCCGAGGTGACGGCCGCGATGGGGCGGGTCCTGCGGCGGCCCACTCTGTTCACGGCGCCCGCGCCGGCGCTGCGGATCGCGCTGGGCGAGTTCGCCGGGGACGTGCTGGGCAGTCAGCGGGTGCTGCCCGCGCGGCTGCTGGACTCGGGCTTCTCGTACGCCTTCCCCGGCATCGACGCCGCCATCCGCGCGGCCCTGCGCTGAACCTCCCGCACCACCCGCACCAAGCCTCGGAAGGGTGTGCGACCCCGTGCACCGGTGCCCCCGTACGCGCGCGACTGCGCACGATCGGGCCACTCTCCTAGCCTCCTGATGAACACACGCATTCCGGTGGGCGGTCGAGGGCAAGAGCCCCCCACCAATCGCGCCGAATCGGGGAGGGCACGTGCTCAGCACGGCACACCACGCGGACGTCGTCATCATCGGGGCCGGAATCGCCGGCCTGTCAGCGGCCCACCATCTGACCAGCGCGGGAGTCGGTGTCAGCGTCCTGGAGGCCGGCCCCGGCGTCGGCGGCCGGATGACGACCGACGAGGTGGACGGGTTCCGCCTCGACCGGGTCGGTCCGCTGCTCAACACCGCCTACCCGGAGCTGCGCACGACGCCCGGTCTCGACGGTCTCGTCCTGCGTACCTTCGCTCCCGGCGTCCTCGTCCACAGCGAGGGCCGCCGCCACCGGACCGGGGAGACACGCGGCGCTCAGGGCCCACGCAGCGCACGGGGCGCGTTGAAAGCGGCGCGCGCCCTCGCGAGCGCCCCCAGGCCGCCACGGGCGGGCGCCCTCACCGGAGCCATGGGCGGCGCGATCGACCACGCACGGCTCGGCGTGGCGCTGGCCCGCCTCGCCGCCACCCCGCCGGCCCGCATCCTCGCCCGGCCCGAACGCGCCGCACTCGACGCCCTGTCCGGCCGGCTGTCCGCCCGTACGCTCAACGGCTTCGTACGCCCCCTGCTCACCGCGCTGCTCAGCGACCCGGACCTCGCCACCTCCAGCAGGTACGCCGACCTCGCCCTGCGCACCTACGCGAGCGGGCGGCTGTGCGTACCGGAGGGCGGGGCGGGCACCCTGCCCGAACTCCTCGCGGCTTCCCTGCCGCCCGGCACCGTACGCAGCGGCGTGCACGTCACCTCCGCCGACATCACCTCGGTCCGCACCAAGGAACACGGCGAACTGGGCTGCCGCTCCCTGCTGATCGCGACCGGCGCGAGCGCCGCGGCCGAACTGCTGCCGGGCCTGCGCATGCCGTCCTTCCACCCCGTGACGGTGCTCCACCACACCGCCCCCGCTCCCCCGCCGACCGGTGCCTCACTGGTGCTGGACGCCGACCGCTCGGGCCCGGTCGCGCACACCGCGGTGATGAGCGAGGTCGACCCGGCCCGCGCCCCGCGCGGCCGGACCCTGATCAGCTCCACCGTGCTCGGCACCCCGCCCCCCGGCCTCGACCGCGCGGTCCGCGCCCACCTCGCCGCGCTCTACGGCGTGCCCACCGACGACTGGGAACTGCTGGCCGCCCACCACGACCCGGAGGCGGTGCCCGCGATGACGCCGCCGCACGACCCGGCCCGCCCGGTCCGGGTGCTCGCGGGCCTGTACGTGTGCGGCGACCACCGCGACACCGGCACGGTCCGGGGCGCCCTGGCGTCCGGCCGCCGGGCCGCCGTCTCGATCCTGAGCGACCTCGGCGTACGGCCGGCCGCCGGGGGCGGGGCGGTGCTCCCCCGGGCCGCCTGACGCCTCAGCCCAGCGCGGCGACCCGTTCGCGGTAGCCGCGCACGGCCGCCGCGTCCCGGAAGGGTTCGAGCCGCCGCTCGAAGTCGCGGACGTACTCCGTGGCCCGCACCGAACGCATCTCGGCGGCCTGCTGGGCGGCCTCCGCACCCAGCCGGCAGGCCTGCTCCAGCTCACCGAGACCGAGCCGGGCGCAGGCCAGCACCACCCGGCAGAACAGCCTGCTGCGGGCGTACGCGGGGGCGCGCAGCTGGAGCGAGCGCTCCGCGTGCTGGGCGGCGGGCCGGTACTGCTGGAGGTCGCGGTGGCAGTGGCCGAACTCGTCGGCGAGCTGCGCCTCGTCGAAGTGGCGCGCCCAGTGCGGCACCTCGTCACCGGGGCGGGCCGTCTCCAGCGCCCGTTCGGCCCGCGCGAGCGAGGCGGTGCACGCCTTGGCGTCCCCGAGCACCGCGTGGCCGCGCGCCTCGACCGCGTGCAGCAGGGCGAGGACGGCGTGGGGGGCGGCGGAACCGATGCCCTGCTGGGCGACCCGGGCCAGCTGGACCGCCTCCCGGCCGTGCGCGAGATAGACCGCCTGGCGGCTCATGGTGATGAGGACGTAGCTGCCGTAGGCGCGGTCCCCGGCGGCCTGGGAGAGCCGCAGGGCCTGCACGAAGTAGCGCTGGGCGAGCCCGTGGGCGGCGATGTCGTACGAGGTCCAGCCGGCCAGCCGGGTCAGGTCGGCGGCGGCCGCGAACAGGCGCCGGCCGGTGGCCTCCGTGTACGTGCCGCGCAGCATCGGCTCCGTCTCGTGCTCCAGGTACCGGACGAGGGCCTGCCGGGCGTGACCGCCGCCGTAGGCGTGGTCCAGGGTGCGGAACAGCTCGGCGACCGAGCGCAGGGCGGCGACGTCCCCGTCACCGACCCGCAGTCCGGAGCCCCGTTCGGTCTGCCGCTGCCGGGGAACGCCGGGGGCGCCGGGCACGACGACGGCCGGGGCACCGGGCGGGGCGGGCGGCCCGCCGGGCCTGGAGGGCGCGGGCCCCCGGACGCCGTGCCGGCCGGTGCCCGGGGCCCCGCCCTGTTCGGGCACGCCGGGCAGGGCGCCGGGCGCGGGGCCGTGTGCCGCGTACGGCCCGGAGGCACCGCGGGAGGCGGCGGGGGCCGGGGCGCCGCTCGCGGCCCGGCCCGCGCCACCGGTCCGGACCGGGCTCACGGGGCCGCCCCGGCCGACCCACTCGTCCGCCCGGCCGATCAGCCAGTCCCGGCTGGGGACGACCAGGCCCGCCGGGGTGAAGGCGATCTTCCGCAGCTCGGCGTGGCTGCCGGAGTCCTTGCGCCACAGTCCGCTGACGATGTCGACCGCCTCGGCGGGCGTGGCGGCGAACTCGAGCCCCGCGTAGACGGGGGCGCAGGCGTCCAGGCCCAGGTCCTGTGCGGAGAGCCGGCGGCCGAGCCGCCGGGTGAAGACCTCGGCGATCAGCGCGGGGGTGGTGCCCCGGGGCTGCTGGCCGCGCAGCCAACGGGTCACGGAGGTTTTGTCGTACCGCAGGTCGAGGCCGTGTTCGAGGCCGAGCTGATCCACCCGGCGGGCGAGGCCGGCGTTGGAGAATCCGGCCTCGGTGATGAGTGAGGCGAGCCGACGGTTGGGGGTGCGCTGCGGGGGTCGTTCCGACATCAGCTGTAGGGTCTCCTGCCTTCTGGGCCGGGCGGGCAGCCCTCAGGGCCTCCTCTGACGAACGGCGCGAATTTAACTGTCGGCGGGGCGGCCCCGGTCTCCTTTGCTCCACATTCATCCGATCGTGTGAGGATTGCGGGCGGTGCTGACGGGAAAGACCTGCCCGTCCCCCGCTCCCCCGACGGTCGTACAGTGGCTCGGGCGCGATTCGTGCAGGGTGACGCGGTGCCGGGGAAACCCTCCGGACCACGGCACCGCGAGTAGAGAGGCTGCTGTCGTGACTGAGCTCCGGTTCGTCCGTCTGGGTTTCGGCGAGGACGCCGTCGACTACCAGGAGGCCTGGCAGAAGCAGCGCGAGGTGCACGCGGCACGGTTCGAGGACAGCGTCCCCGACACCTGCCTGCTCCTGGAACACCCGCCCGTCTACACAGCGGGCCGGCGCACGGCCGACAGCGAGCGCCCCCTGGACGGCACCCCGGTCATCGACGTGGACCGCGGCGGCAAGATCACCTGGCACGGCCCCGGCCAGCTCGTCGGCTACCCGATCCAGAAGCTCCCCCGCCCGGTGGACGTCGTCGCGCACGTGCGCCGCCTGGAGGAGGCGCTGATCCGCACCGCCGCCGAGTTCGGCGTCGAGACCACCCGGGTCGAGGGGCGCAGCGGTGTCTGGGTCCTGGGCGACCCGGTCGAGCAGCGCCCCGCCGCCGGCGGCCTCACCCTCGACTTCGACCCGCGCGTGCAGGACGACGAGTTCGACCCCCGGCTCAACGGTCCGGAGTACGCCCCGTCCAACGCCGGCCAGCGCCGCGAGGACCGCAAGCTGGCCGCGATCGGCATCCGGGTCGCCAAGGGCGTGACCATGCACGGCTTCTCGTTCAACGTGAACCCGGACAACACCTGGTTCGACCGGATCGTGCCCTGCGGCATCCGGGACGCGGGCGTCACCTCGCTCGCGTACGAACTCGGCCGCGACATCACCATCGCCGAGGTCCTCCCGGTCGTCGAGAAGCACCTGCGCGACATCCTGGAGAACGCCGAACCCGCCCCGCGCGTCGTCGCCCGCGCCGACGACGCCATGGCCACGGCGTGACCCACGGAACACGCCTCCGGGAATAGGCCCTGCCGCCCCCAGGTTGGGCAGACGTAAAGCCGAATGAACTACGGGCGTACCCTGGTGTTCGCCGAAGAATCCAATGCAGTGAAAGCAAAGGGGAGTGCCGGAGTGTCTGTCGCACCTGACGGGCGCAAGATGCTGCGCCTTGAGGTCCGGAACAGCCAGACCCCCATCGAGCGCAAGCCCGAGTGGATCAAAACCCGGGCCAAGATGGGCCCCGAGTACAACCAGCTGCAGAAACTCGTCAAGAGCGAGGGCCTGCACACGGTGTGCCAGGAGGCCGGCTGCCCCAACATCTTCGAGTGCTGGGAGGACCGCGAGGCCACGTTCCTCATCGGCGGCGACCAGTGCACCCGGCGTTGTGACTTCTGCCAGATCGACACGGGCAAGCCGCAGGCGCTGGACCGGGACGAGCCCCGCCGCGTCGGCGAGTCGGTCGTCACGATGGACCTGAACTACGCCACGATCACCGGCGTCGCCCGCGACGACCTGGAGGACGGCGGCGCCTGGCTGTACGCGGAGACCGTGCGCCAGATCCACGCGCAGACGGCGGAGCGGGAGGGCGGCCACACCAAGGTCGAGCTGCTGATCCCCGACTTCAACGCCGAGCCCGAGCAGCTCGCCGAGGTCTTCTCCTCGCGCCCGGAGGTGCTGGGGCACAACGTGGAGACGGTGCCGCGCATCTTCAAGCGGATCCGTCCCGGCTTCCGCTACGAACGCTCCCTGGAGGTCATCACCCGGGCCCGCGAGGCCGGTCTGGTGACCAAGTCCAACCTGATCCTCGGCATGGGCGAGACCCGCGAGGAGGTCAGCCAGGCTCTCCGGGACCTGCATGACGCGGGCTGCGAGCTCATCACGATCACCCAGTACCTGCGGCCGTCCCCGCGCCACCACCCGGTCGAGCGCTGGGTGAAGCCGCACGAGTTCGTGGAGCTGAAGGACGAGGCCGACGCGATCGGCTACTCGGGCGTGATGTCCGGGCCGCTGGTCCGCTCCTCCTACCGCGCGGGCCGGCTGTTCCAGCAGGCGATGGACCGGCGCGGGGCCCAGGTCGCGGCGCCCTCCGCGTAAGCACCGCGCGACCGCCCCTGTGTGAAATCGCGCACAAGCGGCTACCGCCGAGTAATGGCCGCACCGACGCGGTCCTTCCACTCCTCGCAGGTCCGAGAGGCCACCGGGGCGCGGACGGACCGCGTCGGCGTGCGCGGCGCCGATATCAGGGTTTCATTGGTGTTTGACCGACCGGTCATGCGCTGGTAACACCGGACAGTGACGCTGGATGAACGCGCAGCGCGGTGACTTCGACCGCCACCGCCGACCCTGCGCCCCGTCTCCAGTCCGCGCAGCACACGCACATCGTTTTGAGGGGACTTCCACGATGCAGGCCGCGCCGGTACGCGCCACCGTCATCCCGACCGTCACCGATGCCCTCCGCGCCGTCGAGTCGCTGCTGCTGAGCAGCGGCCAGCGCACCGCTCGCCGCAACGCCTGGACGGCCGTCCTGGAGGACCGCCGCCGGGCCAAGGACCGGGCCGAATCCGGCTACGCGCTGGAACGGGAGGCCGTGGCCGCCCGTCGTTCCCGGGCCACGTAAACTTCCTTGCATGGCGAGGAAGGCAAACACCACTGAAGGCGCGGACAGCGCCGAGAACGCGGGGCGGCTCAAGCAGATCGCCCTGACCTACAAGATGACCAGGCGGACCGACACCAAGATCGGTCTTGTGGTCGCGGGTGTGGGAATCGTCACCTTCGGTGTCATCCTCGCGATCGGTTTCCTGATCGACCACCCGATCTACCTGGGCATCCTGGGCTTCGTGCTCGCCCTCCTCGCGATGGCGATCGTCTTCGGACGGCGCGCCGAGCGCGCGGCCTTCGGGCAGATGGAGGGCCAGCCCGGCGCCGCGGCCGCGGTGCTGGACCGCGTGGGCCGCGGCTGGACGACGACGCCCGCGGTCGCGATGAACCGCAACCAGGACGTCGTCCACCGCTCTGTGGGCAAGGCGGGCATCGTGCTGGTCGCCGAGGGCAACCCGAACCGGGTGAAGAGCCTGCTCGCGGCCGAGAAGAAGCGGATGGCCCGCATCGTCGTCGACGTCCCCGTCCACGACATCATCGTCGGCGACGGCGAGGGCCAGGTGCCGCTGAAGAAGGTGCGCACCAAGATGCTGAAGCTGCCGCGCGTACTGACCGGCCCCCAGGTCACCGCCGCCAACGACCGGCTGCGCGCGATGGGCGACCTGATGAGCAACATGCCGCTGCCGAAGGGCCCCCTCCCCGGCCGCGGGGGCGCCGGCCGCCCGCCCCGCGCTCGCTAGCCGCCGGTTCACGGCGGTCGTCTCCACCCCATGAAGCCTGTGACAGGACGCCGTCGGCGTCCTGTCACAGGCTTCATATGTATCCGGAGCCGGGCCGGGCCCTAGATCCGCCTCTTGCGCAGCGAGTGCCAGGCGGCCCCTGCCAGCGCCCGCGTCGACCGGGGCACCGACAGCTGTTCGTGCTCCCGGTACAGGGCCCAGTTGTACGGGATGAGTGACAGCTTGTTCGAGGACAGCGATCCCGGGCGCTGGGCCCTGTACACGGCCAGCGGCTCCGGGAGCCCCGCGGCATCGAACCCGTCACGCATGATGGACAGCCACAGGGCGTAATCCTGGCGCTTGGGCATCTCCGGCATCAGCCTCGTCCCGAGGACCGTGCGGTCGTACATGGCGGTCAGCGCACCGATGTGGTCCTGAAGCAGCATCGCGCGGTAGTCGACGCGTTCCTGGACGGGGACGATGCGCCCATTCGGCTCGAAATCGGAGCTCTCACCGACATGGTCGGCGTCCATCTTGTAGTAGGCCGTGAATGTCAGAGGTGCCCGCGCCGTCGCCGCGAACGCGAGTTGCCGCTCCAGCTTTTCCGGCAGCCACATGTCGTCACTGTCGAGAAAGGCGATGTAGTCCCCGTTGGCCCGCTCCATGGCGAGGTTGCGAGCCCGGCCCGCACCGCCCCGCTCCGGGGCCGCTTCCGGGCGGACGCGTTCGTCCTGCCGGGCGAATTCCTCCAGCAGGTCCATGGACCCGTCGGAGGACTGGTCATCGGTGACCAGCAGCTCCAGATCGCTGTGCGTCTGGGTGAGCACCGACCGGACCGCAGCACCGAGAGTGACTGCCGAGTTGTACACCGGCATCACGACAGACACCAAGGGCACAGCGCTTCTCCCTGATAGACCGAATTCTCATTCCGACCGGAATTTTAGTAGGAGCCGCGCCCAGCCCCGACAGCGAGAGGGCCGGGCCGTGAACCTCGTGGTTCACGGCCCCGCCCTCTTCGCGCTTCGTACGGCTCAGAGACGGACCTGGACCGCGCGGGCGAGGCGGTCGTGGAGGCCGCGGCCGTCGCGGTCCCAGACGAGGGCCGGGATCGCCAGGCAGAGCAGCACGCTGCGGATGAGGACGCGTACGAGGCCGAGGCGGCCGCCGTCCTCGGCGATGACGCGGATGCCCATGAGGCGCTTGCCGGGGGTGCAGCCGATGGTGCCGAGGGTGAGCACGCTCATGACGAGGAAGATGCCGAGCGCCCAGTTGCCCGCGGACTGCTGGTCACCGCGAGCGAACAGTCCGTATGCGATCAGCAGGCACAGGGCCCAGTCGATGAAGAGGGCTCCGAAGCGCCGGCCGAGCGGGGCGATGGCCCCCGGTCCCTGCTCGGGGAGGCCGAGCCGCTTGCCCCGGTACCCGAAGTCGGCGCCCATCTCCTCGGCGGCCGCGCGCGGCCCGGAGAGCCACGATCCGATTGCTTGCCTGTTGTCCACCCGACCACGGTACTGCGCGCGCCCGCGCGTCTTCCCCGGCGGGTGTCGTCCCATTCCCCGGACATCCGGGTGAGACAGCCGGGAAACCCGCCGGACCCCGGCACGAAGGCGGCCGGGGGGCCGTTCGACCGCCTGTCGCACCCGGCTCGGTTAACTTCGGCGAAACAATTGGGTCATGCTTGAGAAATCCGGTCTGCCTATGGTCGGGTCCAGCGTGTGCCACCGCACTGGTCACACAACGAGCTGCAACCCCGTCCCTCCCGGGCCGGGAGTAGGAGGAGTTGGATGTTCCAGAACGCCGACGACGCGAAGAAGTTCATCGCCGACAACGACGTCAAGTTCATCGATGTCCGGTTCTGTGACCTGCCCGGTGTGATGCAGCACGTCACCGTGCCGGCGGCGACCTTCAACCCGGCCGACGAGCTTGCCTTCGACGGCTCGTCGATCCGCGGCTTCCAGGCCATCCACGAGTCCGACATGGCGCTGCGCGCGGACCTGTCGACCGCCCGCGTCGACCCCTTCCGCCGCGACAAGACCATCAACATCAACTTCTTCATCCACGACCCGATCACCGGCGAGCAGTACAGCCGTGACCCGCGGAACGTGGCCAAGAAGGCCGAGGCCTACCTCACCTCGACCGGCATCGCCGACACCGCGTACTTCGGTCCCGAGGCCGAGTTCTACGTCTTCGACAACGTCCGTTTCCAGACGTCGGCGAACGAGAGCTTCTACCACATCGACTCCGAGGCCGGCGCCTGGAACACCGGTGCGATCGAGAACAACCGCGGTTACAAGGTCCGCTACAAGGGCGGTTACTTCCCCGTCTCGCCGGTCGACCACTTCGCCGACCTGCGCGCCGAGATGTCCCTGGAGCTGGAGAACAGCGGCCTTCAGATCGAGCGCCAGCACCACGAGGTCGGCACCGGCGGCCAGGCCGAGATCAACTACAAGTTCAACACGCTGCTCGCCGCGGCCGACGACCTGATGCTCTTCAAGTACATCGTGAAGAACGTCGCCTGGCGCAACGGCAAGACCGCGACCTTCATGCCGAAGCCGATCTTCGGCGACAACGGCTCGGGCATGCACGTCCACCAGTCCCTGTGGGCCGGCGGCGACCCGCTGTTCTACGACGAGCAGGGCTACGCGGGCCTGTCGGACATGGCGCGCTACTACATCGGCGGCATCCTGAAGCACGCCCCGTCGCTGCTGGCCTTCACCAACCCGACGGTGAACTCCTACCACCGCCTGGTCCCCGGCTTCGAGGCCCCGGTCAACATGGTGTACTCGCAGCGCAACCGCTCCGCCGCGATGCGCATCCCGATCACCGGCTCCAACCCGAAGGCCAAGCGCGTCGAGTTCCGCGCCCCGGACCCGTCGTCCAACCCGTACCTGGCCTTCTCGGCCCTCCTGATGGCCGGCCTGGACGGCATCAAGAACAAGATCGAGCCCGCCGAGCCGATCGACAAGGACCTCTACGAGCTGGCTCCCGAGGAGCACGCCAACGTCCAGCAGGTCCCGACCTCCCTCCCGGCCGTCCTGGACGCCCTGGAGGCGGACAACGAGTACCTCCAGGCCGGCGGCGTCTTCACGTCCGACCTGATCGAGACGTGGATCGACTACAAGCGCACCCACGAGATCGCCCCGATCCAGCTGCGCCCGCACCCGCACGAGTTCGAGCTGTACTTCGACCTCTAGGAGGCGGGGGCGGGAGCCCCGGCGCGAAGCACTGGCAGTGAGGGCCGCTACCCCGGAAGGGGCAGCGGCCCTCGCCGGTTCCGAGGCTGCTCGCCGCCGCCAATATCGATTGCGGGCGCACCCCGCCTTCGGCATCCTGTGCGCCACGAAGATGCCGGCCGGCGCCTGGGGGCGGGGACTCGATGACCGTACATGCCGGCACGGGCGCGGAGGGCCTCCGGGATCGAAGGACTCACGCGGCCTTCGGTCTCTTCTACACGTCGTTCGTCGTGTCGGCCCTGGGCGACGCCTTCCGGCTCCTCGCCGTCAACGTATGGATCTTCAACGCCACTTCGGGCTCCACCGGTGCCCGGCTCCTCGTGGTGCTGCTGGCGAATCTGCCCGGGATGCTGCTCGGCGGTCTGTCCGGTGTCGTCGCGGACCGCTACGACAAGTACGACGTGCTCATCGCTTCCGACCTGGTCCGTACGGGGGTGGGGCTCGGGCTCGCGTGGTGCGCGCTCGATTCCCGTACGGTTCCCGCTCTCGTGCTGATCGCGGTGGGCAACGGCGTCGGCGTCTTCTTCAACAGCTCGTCGTTCTCGCTGCTGCCGCGGCTGGTGAGCAAGGAGCGGTTGCCGCGCGCCAACGGGTTCATGGAGACCGGGCAGTGGGTCGTGCAGATCGTGGGGCCGGCCCTCGCCGCGATCACCCTGGCGACCGGCTCCGCGAGTCTCGCCTTCGTCCTCGACAGCGCGTCCTTCATCGTGTCCGCCGTGATCCTCCGGTGCCTGCGCGGGGTGCTGAGGGCGCCGGGTCCGCCGCCGGTGGACGCCGGACCGGCGGCGGGCGAGGAGGACGAGAGGGGCGGCGGGCACTGGGCGGACTTCACCGACGGCGTCAGGATCATCCGGCGGAGCAAGGACATCCGTGCGCTGCTGCTCGCGTCCTACGGGATCGCGTTCCTGACCGCCTGCACGAGCTACGGACTGATCTTCGTCGTCGCACGCACCTTCGCGCTGCACGCCTCGGCTCTCGGGTACCTCTACTCGCTGAACGGAGCGGTCGCCGTGATCGCCGCGGTGCTGGCCACCGCGCTGGCGAAACAGGCGTTCCTCGGGCGGCTCATGGCGCTGTCGATGCTGGGGCTGTGCGTGGCCCAGGTGGTCATGGGTCTGGCGCCGAACATCTACGTGCTGGGGGTGGGTGTCGCCGTCAGCGCCCTCGCCAACGCCCCGTACAACGTGTCGGTGACGTCCCTGTACATGAGCAGGATTCCGGCCGCGTATCTCGGCCGGGTCGAGGGCATCGACACGATGATCGACAACTTCATCAGCGTCTGCGGGTTCACGGCCGCTTCGGTGATCGTGCTGTGGTGGAACCCGCAGGCGATCTTCCTGATATCGGCCGCCGTCGCCCTTCCCAGCCTGCTCCTCGCCTTCACGCGGCTGGCCGGGGAGGGCGCGGCGGGCGCCGAGTAGCTCAGTGCCCGCCCGTCAGCTCGCCGCTCAGGGTGCCGTGCAGGGCAGCGCTCGGCGGGTTGAGGCCCACGATCTCGACGGTCTTGCCGCGCTGGGCGTACTTCGTCTCGATCGCGTCCAGGGCGGCGACCGATGAGGCGTCCCAGATGTGGGTGGCGGAGAGGTCGATGACGACCTTGTCCGGGTCGGTGGCGTAGGCGAAGCGGGTGACCAGGTCGTTGGAGGAGGCGAAGAAGAGTTCGCCGGTGACGGAGTAGACGACCTGGCCGCCGTCGGGGTCGGTGACCGCGGTGACGTCCGCCAGATGTGCGACGCGGCGGGCGAAGACGACCATCGCGGTGACGGAGCCGACGACGACGCCGATGGCGAGGTTGGACGTGGCGACCACGATGGCGACGGTGATGACCATGACCGCCGTTTCGCCCACCGGCAGCCGGCGGAGGGTCTTCGGGGCGATGGAGTGCCAGTCGAACGTCGCGAACGAGACCATCACCATGACCGCGACCAGCGCCGCCATCGGGATGTCGGAGACGATCGGGCCGAAGGCGACGCAGAGCACCATCAGGAAGGAGCCGGCGAGGAAGGTGGAGAGGCGGGTGCGGGCCCCGGAGACCCGGACGTTGATCATGGTCTGGCCGATCATGGCGCAACCGCCCATGCCGCCGAAGAAGCCGGTGACGATGTTGGCGATGCCCTGGCCGATGGACTCGCGGGTCTTGTTGGAGCGGGTGTCGGTGATGTCGTCCACCAGCTGGGCGGTCATCAGGGATTCCATGAGGCCGACCAGGGCCATCGCCAGGGCGTAGGGGGCGACGGTCGTCAGGGTGTCCAGGGTGAACGGCACGTCGGGCAGGCCGGGGACCGGCAGCGAGGAGGGCAGGTCGCCCTTGTCGCCGACGCTCGGGACCGCGATGCCCGCCGCCAGGGTGATGGTGGTGAGGACGGCGATGGAGACCAGGGGCGCCGGGATCACCCGGGTGACCTTCGGGAAGAACACCATCAGCAGCAGGCCGCCGGCGATCAGCGGGTACACCGCCCAGGGCACGTCGTGCATCTCGGGCACCTGCGCCATGAAGATCAGGATGGCGAGGGCGTTGACGAAGCCGACCATCACGGAGCGCGGGACGAACCGCATCAGCCTGGCGACGCCGAGGGCCCCCAGCACGATCTGGAAGAGGCCGGCCAGGATCACGGCCGCGATCAGGTAGCCGAAGCCGTGCTCGCGGTTCAGCGGGGCGATGACCAGGGCGACCGCGCCCGTCGCTGCGGAGATCATCGCGCGCCGGCCGCCGACGACCGAGATCGTGACCGCCATCGTGAAGGAGGCGAACAGGCCGATCGCGGGGTCCACCCCGGCGATGATCGAGAACGAGATCGCCTCCGGGATCAGGGCGAGCGCGACGACCAGACCGGCGAGGACCTCCGTACGCCACACCTTGGGGTCGGAGAGCCAGTCCGGTCGGAGGGAACGCAGCCGTGCTGTGGAGGAGAGCGCAGAAGCAGACAAGAGGGCGTACCTGTCGGTCGGGCGCGCCCGGTCGCTGGGAGCGTGCGGGCGTACGGGGGTACGTGCAAGGACGAGAGGGGGCGGACGCGCGGGGCGGCGTGCCGGGTGGAGCCGGGGCTCAGGGGTGACGGGTCACGGCGGGCAGGCGGCGTTGCGGGGCGTCGTCGTCATCCGCTCGCTCGCTCTCTCTCCCACCGGAATTCGGGCGCGTTCCTCGGCTCCGCCCGCTAGGGCGTGGAATGTACACACACGCGTACGCGCGGTCCCGGGCGCCAAACAACTGTACCTGCCCCGGCCGTGGCCCCTAAGATCGTGCCCGTGAACACCGGACCGGCTGTAGGCCATACACGGAACGGCTACCCGGTGGTGGGCTGAGCCCCCTCCGGACGCGCCTCGCGGCGCGTTCCGTATGCCTGGCACGGGGACCTCCCCGGGCTCGTACAGCGTGCGTTTCCCACTGTGCCGAGCCACGAAGAGATCACGAGGTCGTTCACCCATGTCCGTTTCGTTCAATCACACCATCATCGCCTCCCGGGACCGCCACGCGTCCGCGCGGTTCTTCCGCGAACTGCTGGAGGTCGACGAGGCTCCCTCCTGGGGGCCGTTCGTCAACATTCAACTGCCCGACGGCGTGCTGCTCCAGTTCGCCGAGCCGCCGGTCGAGATCCAGATGCAGCACTACGCGTTCCTCGTCGACGACGAACTGTTCGACCGGGCCTACCAGCGGCTCACCGAGGGCGGGATCGAGCACTGGGCCGATCCGCAGATGACGCGCCCCGGGGAGACCAACACCGGGCACGGCGGGCGGGGCGTCTACTTCAAGGACCCCGCCGGGCACGCGATCGAGCTGATCACCCGCCCCTATCTGTAAGCCGGACGGCCGAGGAGGGGCGGCGGCGGGGTCGCGGTGCCGGGCGGATGCGCCGAGGCTGGGGGGATGAGTGAGCAGGCGCCTCCCGGCAACCCGGTCCCGCCGCCGCCTCCCCCGCGGCGGATGTGGCCGTGGGTGCTGCTGATGATCGCCGTGCTGCTGGCCCTCGCCGCGGGCGCGGCCTGGGCGGTGCTCTCCGACGTGATCCGCTCGGAGGGCTCGCGGACCGTGCACATCCGGTACGAGGTCACGGGGTCCGCCCAGGACGTGGTGCTGACGTACAGCACCTGGCGGGGTGAGGAGCTGTCGACCGGGCGGCTGGCGCTGCGGGCGCTGCCGTGGGCCGGGGAGCTGGACACGAAGGGGTTCATGAGCGGGGGCTCGTTCGTCGTCAGCGTGGGCCGGGGCGGTGGTGACGTCTCCTGCGCGGTGACCGTGGACGACGGTACGCGGCGCACGGACTCGGCCTCCGGGGCGTTCGCCACGGCCACGTGTGACGGGTACTGAGACGGAGGACGGGCGCCCCCACGTTGCGCGGGGGCGCCCGTCCCTTCGGTCAGCGGCCGTAGCGGATGAGGGCGCGGACCATGCGGCAGGTGGTGTCGGACGGCGGGTGGATGCCGAGGCGCTCGGCGGTCGTGCGTATCCGGGCGTTGTTCGCGCTGGACGGGAGGTAGACGCCGGAGTCCAGCAGGGCGATGGCCAGGCGCATCGCCTTGAGGCGGCGGTTGTGCGAGACGTACCACTCGCGGGGGCGGCCGGCGGGGAGCCGCTTCTTCCTCAGGGGCTGGAACGGGGTCTTGGTCGGCGGCGTCTTGGTCAGCGGCTCGGTCGTGACTGCGGCAACGGCCATGGGCAACCTCCTGGCGCGGTGGCGGTACTCCTGGGAACCCTCACGAACTACCCCCCATTTTACCGCCGGGCACTGACAATCGCCCCTGGCCAGAGGGGCTTTCGTGGATCCTCCGCGCGTCCGTCCCGTACCTTTGGCCCCATGGAGATCTGGATCAATCCCGCCTGTTCCAAGTGCCGCAGCGCGGTGCGGCTGCTCGACGCGGAGGGGGCCCACTACACGGTCCGCCGTTACCTGGAGGACGTGCCGTCGTCCGAGGAGATCCGGGCCGTGCTCGACCGGCTCGGGCTCGAACCGTGGGACATCACGCGGACCCAGGAGGCGGACGCGAAGGAGCTGGGCCTCAAGGACTGGCCGCGCGACACGGAGGCCCGGGAGCGGTGGATCACCGCGCTCGCCGATCACCCGAAGCTGATCCAGCGGCCCATCATCACGGCGCAGGACGGTACCGCCGTCGTCGCCCGCACCGACGAGGCGGTCCGGGACGCGATGGGCCGCTGAGCAGCCGCCGCTACTCCCCCGTGCCCGCCAGCGCCTCCGCCTCGGCCAGCAGTTCGGTGAGGCGGAGGCCGAAGCGTACGTCGCAGGGGTGGGCCTCGCCCGTGCGCACCGAGGTGATCAGCGCGTCCACCGCCGCCGCGAACGCCTCCACCGCGCCGTCCCACTTCGGCAGTTCGGCCACGCCGTGCTCGCCCCTGAGCACGACCTCCACCCCGGTCGCGGCTACCGGGGCGCCCAGGGCGAGGGTCACCGTGCTGGAGGCTCCCGAGGTGTGGCGCAGGACGAGGTGGTGGGCGTCGGAGGGGCCCCGGGCGGCGGTCAGTCCGGTGACGTCGCCCAGGAGCGGGATCAGGACCGAGAGGGCGTGCGGGCCGACGTCCCACAGGCCGCCCCGCTCGCGGCGCCAGGGGGAGGCGGCGTACTCGCTGTCCGCCCCGGGGGCCCACAGCGCGCCGATCCACTCCGCGCGGGCGGTGAACCAGTCGCCCACCGCGCCCTGTTCGGCGATCCAGGCCGAGGTCCGGGGCGCGAACCGCAGCGTGCAGAAGACGACGGAGGCGACCCGGGCCTGCTCGGCGGCCTCGGCGACCAGCCGGGCTCCGTCGACCGTGGTGGCGACCGGCTTGTCCATGATCAGGTGGCAGCCGGCCTCGGCGGCGCGGGCGGCCAGCGGGGCCTGTACGTCCGGCGGCAGCGCGAACGCGATGGCGTCGCTCGCGGCGAACAGCTCGTCGAGCCCCGTGTCGCCGGAGTGGGCGGGGGCGCCGTGCGCGGCGGCCAGTTCAGCGGCGGCCTCGGCGCGGCGGCCCCACACTCCGCTGAGCACGGCGCCGGGATGGGCGGCCAGCGCGGGAGCGTGGGTGTTGCGGGCCCAGGGGCCGGTGCCTGCCAGGCCGATGCGCAGGGGGGTCTCGGGTGTCGTCATGGGACCAGTGTGCCCGGTGCGGGCGGGGCGGCGGCGGTACCGGTGCGCCCGCGCGACCCGGGCGGCGGGGCCCGGCGCGGTCGGGATGGAGGCGGCCCCGGCGCGCCTGTGTGTGCCCCGGGCCGACGCCCCCTGGCCGCCGGGCAATGCGGTGGCGGGGCTCCGGGCCGGAAGGTTACGTTGGCGGGGCCGGCCGCGGGACTCCGGGGCGACTTCCGGGACTTGCCTGTAAAGCAAATTTTTCGCTGTTCGCCCCCTCATTCCCCGGCCGGCTTCCGGGCGCGCGTACCGCCGCCCGGAACGCCACGGGGGACACACATCATGACGACCGGAACCACGACCGGGGCCGAGGGCCGCGCCGGTCTCGTCGCCGCGGAGGACGTACTCCTCTTCGTCAACGCCGCGATCACCGCCACCGGGCAGCGCGAGTTCCGCACCCAGGCGTACCGGCAGCGGCTCTCGCTGGACTTCCTGCACGCGTACGTGCGGGTCAACTACCGCCGGGTGTACGCCACTTCGCTCGCCCTGGACATCAACGACCACAACGCCGCACGCATCGTGCGCGGTCTGCTGGAGCACGCGGCCGACGCCTCGGTGGAGGAGCGGCGCGCCGAGGGGGCGCTGATCGCGGCGCGGCTGGCGAAGCTGCCGCCGCAGCGGGTCTACCGGCTGTTCCGGGAGCTGCGCGCGGCCCGGGTCAACAACCGGCGCACCCGCGCGATCATGCGGGACTGGCTGGCCGCGCGGCCGGACGCGGCGCACGACGCGGTGAAGTACCGGGCCGGGCTGAAGACCGCTGTCCGCCACGCCCACCTGCGGCTCGACGGCCTGGGCACCGGCGCCGCGCCCGACGGTGAGCTGGGCGCGTTCCTGTTCCGGCCGGGGTCGCTGCCGCGTTACGCGCACCGGCTGCTGGACGCCTGGCGCCGCGCGCACTACGAACAGGGCGCGGTCGGCGAGCTGCCGTTCACCGTCGCGGAGGGGTTCGCGGCCCGGCACGGGATGAAGCGGGAGGCGTTCGTGGAGCGGATGGTGCCCCGGATGACCCGGCTGGAGCGGCTGCGCACCCAGGGGGAGCGTGCGGACGGTCCGCCGGATCCGCCGGCGGGCGTCGATCTGACGGTGATGCCGCTGACCAGGCTCGCGCTGTACGTCCTGTCGCTGGGCCGACAGGCGCGTGCGCGTCGCCGCGAGGAGCTGACCGGGGCGCTGCGCGCGGCCGCCCGCCGCGCGGCGGGTCCGCATGCCGGGAGCTGGGGGCGGGTGGCCGCCGTCCTGGACGACAGCTACTCCTCGTCCGGTTCGGGCGAGAAGCGGCGCCGGCCGCTCGCCGTGGCGCTGGCCTGCCATTTCCTGCTGGAGGCGCTCGCCGCGCCCGGCGCGTACACCCCGCTGTGGACGACCGGGACCAGTGATCCGCTGCTGGTCGTGCCGTGGGGGCCGACCCCGCTCGGCACCCGGGTCGTCGATGCCCTGGAGCACGGCCCCGACCGGCTGGTCATCGTCTCGGACGGCTGGGACAACGCCCCGCCGGGGCTCGCGGGTGAGGTGCTGCGGGTATGGCGGGCCCGGATCGACCCGGACCGGCGTACGGCGGTGGTGCACGTGAACCCCGTATACGACGCGGACGGATTTGACGTCCGGCGGCTGTCGGCGAGCGTGCCGACCGCGGGGATCCGGGACGCCGAGGACCTGCCGGCGCTGGTGGAGATCGCCCGGTTCTCCGAGGGGCGCACCGGGTCCGCCGAGCTGTACGCGTATCTGGACCGGCGGGCCGCCCGGTTCACGGAGACGGGCGGGGCGCGGTGAACCGGCTGGAGCTGACCGGACTGGCCGTCCGCCCCTCGCAGGTGTGGGGCGGCATCCGGCTGGTGCCGCTGGTGCGTGAGCGTCCCGTCGAGGGGCTGCGACTGCACCGGGAGGTGTACGCGGGAGGCGGGACCGGGGCGGTGCGGGTGGGGGCGCGTACGCATGACACCTCGTACATTCCGCACGGGTTCGTCGCCGACTGGTCCGGTGAGGGGGCGGCCGGTGCCGCGTACGGGACGCAGCTCGGCGCCGACGACGGGCGGAGCCGGCCCGGCGGGCCGGCCCGGGTCCTGCGGCTGCCGCGCCACCGCCATCACCGGCTCGCCGAGCGGCAGGCCGGTGACCGGCTGCGTTTCCTGCCGCTGCACCTGGCATTGGAGGGCTATCTGGCGCTGCACTTCGGCGGTCCCTCGACGGCCTGGGAGGAGTGGTCGCGGCAGGCGCTGCGCGACGGGCTCTCGCCGCGTGCCGAGGACGCCTACCTGGGCCGGTCGGTGCGCGGGCTCGGGGACGCGCTGCGGGCGTTCGAGATCCATCCGGGCCAGTGCGGGGTGCTGGTGTACGCCGCGGACGCCCTGGCCGCCGCCTTCGTCGTCCCCCACCCGGACGACTACCGGCTGCTGCACCCCACGCTCGTGGAGGACCTGTTCGGTGAGCTGGTCCACCAGTACGCGATGTACGGGGCGCCGGTCCCGGAGTTCGGGGCGCGCATCGCGGACGGGCCCGGGTTGCGGACGGTGGCGGGGCTGCGGGCGGCAGCGCGGGAGCAGGAGCGGGCGTGGGCCGAGGCGCACGACACGCTCTTCGCGCGGGAGCTGCTGGACACCTCGTACGGCTTCGAACGGGTGTACCGGATGGGCGGGTTCACGCTGTGGCGGTTCCTGCCGCCGTTCGTACGCGACGGGACCGGGCAGCACATCGGCGAGACGGTCACCGACCACAAGGGGCGGGTCGCGTATCTGAAGACGTTCCGGCTGTCCGAGGCGCAGATCCGGCGCGGATACCTGCTGCGGCGGCTGGCCGACGCGGACTGGCGGCTGCCCGTCGCCGCGCGGGCGCTGGGCACCGGCGAGACGGAGCTGCGGCGGCGGATCAGCGGCGCGGGCTTCGCGCACCTGCTCCGGCACCGGGAGGGATGAGGCCTTATGGGCCGGACGGCCGGGAAACCCCGGTAACACGGGGTTCACACGAGGGCAACGGTCGGGAAATCGCGCCTTGCGAAGCTGCGTCGCATACACCGCAGCACCCGCAAAGGATGGCTTCCGTGACGTTCAAGGCTGAGTACATCTGGATCGACGGCACCGAGCCGACCGCCAAGCTCCGCTCCAAGACCAAGATCATGCCCGGTGCCCCGTCGTCCGACGTGGCCCAGCTGCCCGTCTGGGGCTTCGACGGGTCGAGCACCAGCCAGGCCGAGGGCCATGCCTCGGACCGGGTGCTGAAGCCGGTCTTCACGTGTCCGGACCCGATCCGCGGCGGCGGCGACGTCCTGGTCCTGTGCGAGGTCTTCGACATCGACATGACCCCGCACGCCTCCAACACGCGGGCACTGCTGCGTCCGTTCTCCGAGCGGTTCGCCGGGCAGGAGGCGATCTTCGGCATCGAGCAGGAGTACACGTTCTTCGACGGCCACCGGCCGCTCGGCTTCCCCGAGGGCGGCTTCCCCGCCGCTCAGGGCGGCTACTACTGCGGGGTCGGCGCGGACGAGATCTTCGGCCGCGAGATCGTCGAGAAGCACCTCGACAACTGCCTGAAGGCGGGCCTGGGCATCTCCGGCATCAACGCCGAGGTCATGCCGGGCCAGTGGGAGTTCCAGGTGGGCCCGCTGTCCCCGCTGGAGGTCTCCGACCAGCTGTGGATCGCCCGCTGGCTGCTCTACCGCACCGCCGAGGACTTCGACGTCTCCGCGACCCTCGACCCGAAGCCCGTCAAGGGCGACTGGAACGGCGCGGGCGCGCACACCAACTTCTCCACCAGGGCGATGCGCGAGGGCTACGACGCGATCATCACCGCGTGCGAGTCGCTGGGCGAGGGCTCGAAGCCGATGGACCACGTCAAGAACTACGGCGCGGGCATCGACGACCGGCTGACCGGACTGCACGAGACCGCCCCGTGGAACGAGTACAGCTACGGCGTCTCCGACCGCGGCGCCTCGGTCCGCATCCCGTGGCAGGTCGAGCAGGACCGCAAGGGCTACATCGAGGACCGCCGCCCCAACGCCAACGTCGACCCGTACGTCGTCACGCGGCTGATCGTGGACACCTGCTGCACGGCGCTGGAGAAGGCCGGCCAGGTCTGAGCCCAGGCACCGACGCCCGTACGAGGGGGCGCCCACCAAAAGTCCGGTGGGCGCCCCCTCCGGCGTTGTCACGCGGCTGAGCGCGGACACCTCCGGCATGAGCTTTTCGAAGGTGCGGGTTGCAATCGGGTGGGTGAGACTTCCTTTATCGCGATGTCGTAGGAAGCGTCACTACGCCTTGCAGGAGGATGGAATGCGGTACACCCGCCAAGCACAGCCCCGTCGCAATGGTGACAAGCGAGTGATCCGTACGACGGCGCGCGGCTACGAAGTCCTGCGGGATCCGGGGCTGAACAAGGGCACCGCATTCAGCGAGGGGGAGCGCGCGGCGCTCGGTCTGGACGGGCTGCTTCCTCCGGCGGTCACCGCGGATATGGAGCAGCAGCTGGATCGCGCGTACGCGGCCTATTCCTCGGAACCCACCGATCTGGCCAAGCATGTGTACATGTGGCGGCTGCACGACAACAACGTCACATTGTTCTATGCCTTGCTCCAGCGTCACCTGCTGGAAATGCTTCCGGTGGTGTACGACCCTGTTGTGGGCGAAGCGATCGAGAGCTACAGCGAGGTCTTCACCCGGCCCCGCGGGGTGTATTTGAGCCTCGGGGATCCGGAGAGCGTCGAGGCTCGTCTCGCCGCGTTCGGGGCCGACGGCGACGACATCGACCTGCTGGTCGCCTCCGATGCCGAAGAAATCCTGGGTATCGGCGACTGGGGTTCCAACGGGATCGACATCGCGGTGGGCAAGCTCGCGGTCTACACCGCCGCGGCCGGCATCGACCCGTACCGGGTCATTCCGGTGATCCTGGACGCGGGCACGAACAACGAGAAACTCCTCAACGACCCGATGTACATCGGGTACCGCCACGGCCGGAAGCGCGGCAAGGAGTACGACGCCTTCATCGAGGCCTACGTCACCGCGGCGCAGAAACTGTTCCCCAAGGCCCTTCTGCACTGGGAGGACTTCGGGTCCACGAACGCCCGCCGGATCCTGGACACCTATGCGGACCGGGTTCCGTCCTTCAACGACGACGTCCAGGGCACAGGAGCCGTCGTGATGGCCGGTCTGCTCAACGCGGTCCGGCTGAGCGGGACTCCGTGGACCGGTCAGCGCGCGGTGGTCCTCGGAGGGGGAAGCGCCGGGTGCGGGATCGCGGACCAGATCCGCGATCAGATGGTGCGGTCCGGGCTGTCGAAGGACGAAGCCACCCGGCGGATCTGGATCGTTGACCTGCCGGGCCTGCTGACCGAGGATCTCGGGCCGGATCTGCTGCCCTACCAGCGTCCCTACGCCCGGCCTTCGGCCGAGGTCCAAGATCTGGCCCGCACTCCGTGCGACGTGGTCACCGCCGCCGAAACGCGCTGGCCGGCCATGGCCGGCCTGCGAGCGCGGGCAGCTTCGGGCGACGGAATCATCGACCTCGCCACGGTGGTGGCTGCCGTGAAGCCCACGATCCTCATCGGCACGTCGACCACTCCTGGCATGTTCACCGAGGAGATCGTGCGGAAGATGGCGGCCTCCGTGGAGCGCCCGATCGTTTTCCCCTTGTCGAACCCGACCAGTCTGCACGAGGCCACTCCAGCACATCTGCTGGAATGGACGGATGGAAAGTGCCTGGTCGCGACGGGCGCCCCATTCGACGATGTCGAACGCGACGGGGTCGTCCACCGTATCGGCCAAGCCAATAACGCCGCGCTCTACCCGGGGCTGGGGCTGGGCGTCATTGCTTCCCGCGCCTCAAAGGTCTCCCCCGAAATGCTGCAGGCCGCCGCGGAGGCGGTGGCCGGGCAGGCGGACGTGAGCACGCCGGGGGCTTCGCTCCTTCCCTCCAACTCGGAACTGCGGACGACGTCGAGCATCGTCGCCGTTCAAGTGGTGCAGACCGCTGTCGAGCAGGGACTGGCCCGAGCAACGATCGATGAGCCGGTGGAAGCCGTCCGGCGGAATGTGTGGTGGCCCGAGTACTCGACGGTCGAGGCGGTGTGACGCGCGATGACGCAGAACTCCGGCCAGGCGCCCCGCGTACTCGACATCGCAATCGGGCTGCACACCTCCGGGACCCGCGAGGAGAGCGATTCCCTCGGTGCCGTGCGGGTCCCGGCCGATCACTACTGGGGGGCGCAGACCCAACGCTCGCTCCAGCATTTCGACATCGGCGGGGACAAGGACCGCATGCCCATCGAGGTCTACCGGGCGTACGGAATCGTCAAGAAGGCAGCGGCACGTATCAACACCGCGGCGGGCAGCCTGCCGGCCTGGATGGGCAGCCTCATCGGCACGGTTGCGGACGAGGTCGTCTCCGGACAGCTCGACAGCGAATTCCCGCTCTTCGTATGGCAGACCGGCTCAGGCACGCAGTCGAACATGAACGTCAACGAGGTCATCTCCAACAGGTGCATTCAGCTGGTGGGCGGCGAGCTGGGGACCAAGAGGCCCGTACACCCCAACGACCACGTGAACATGTCGCAGTCCTCGAACGACACCTTCCCCACAGCGATGCACATCGCAGCCGACACCATGCTTCACCAGCACGTACTGCCGCAGCTCGACGACCTGCAGAAGGCGCTGAGCGACAAGAGCCGGCAGTGGAACGACGTGGTGAAGATCGGCCGGACCCATCTTGAGGACGCAACACCACTGACCGTGGGCCAGGAATGGTCCGGCTACGCCGCGATGGTTCAGGACGCACGAGACGCACTGGTGGCGGATTCGTCCGGATTGCCGCGTCTCGCGGTCGGCGGCACGGCCGTCGGTACCGGTCTCAACACCGCTCAGGGATTCGACGGACGGATGGCTGAGGCGATCGCCGATCTGACCGGACGCCCCTTCGTCACCGCACCGAACAAGTTCGCCGCTCAAGGATCTCTTGACGCTCTGGTCCGCTGCTCCGGCGGGCTGCGCAATCTGGCCGTCACCCTCTTCAAGATCGCCAACGATCTGCGATGGCTCGGGTCGGGCCCACGGGCCGGCCTTCACGAACTGGTGCTGCCGTCGAACGAGCCGGGCTCGTCGATCATGCCGGGCAAGGTCAACCCGACACAGGCCGAGGCCATGCTGATGGTGGCCATCCAGGTCATCGGCAACGACACGACTGTGGCGGTCGCGGGGAAGGAGGGGAACTTCGAGCTCAACGCCTTCCGGCCGATCATCCTCGCCAACCTCCTCCACAGCATGAGAATCATGGGCGACATGTGCAACCATTTCCGGCGCTTCATGATCGAGGGAACCACTCTCGACAAGCGCAGGATCAAGGAGTACGTCGACAGCTCGGTGATGATGGTGACGGCTCTGTCACCAGTGATCGGCTACGACAAGGCGTCGGCGATCGCTCACAAGGCCATGGATGAGGACCTGACGCTGCGACAGGCGGCCATCGCCTGCGGAATCGACGCCGAGGAGTTCGACCGCGTGGTCGTCCCCCTGGCCATGACCCGGCCGGGACCCCAGGCGCACTGAAGCGGTCCCGGCCGGACCCGATGCCCGGGAGAGCCATCCCGGCGGTCTGGACCGGCGCAAGCGGCTGGTGGGGCTGGAGAGGCCGGTTCCGGGCAGGCGGTGGGGCCGGTTCCGGGTCGGCGTGAGGAACGTAACGCAAAGGGTCGGTATCGACGGGTGGAAGAGGTCTGCTCCGGGGTGCCGTTCTCTGGTTCAATGGGGGCATGGCCAGTTACCCGCACACCTCGGCAGGTCGCAGCGACCTAGAGCCGTTCTGGCCCTCCCGTCAGCATCACGACTTCGACCGGGTGTGTTGCCGCGCGCTGAACGCGCCGGCCCTCTGAAGCCGCTCACCCGGCCTCCGGTCCGCGCGCACGCAGCAAGTCCGTCCACAGACGACTCCTTCGCGCGAAAGAGCTGACCCCTCATGGCGAACACCCGTTCCTTCTCCGCCGCAGCCGCTGCCACCGCAGCGCCGGCGGTGGCCGCTGCGACCGCATCCGTCCGTTCCCAGTCCCCCAACCGGCACCGGCTGCGTGCCGTCGCCCCCGACGAGGTCGTCCGGCAGGCCGACGTATCCGCGTTCCTCACGCCGGACGCGACCTGGCTGCCGGCGCCTCAGCACACCCTGCCCACTCTGCCGGGCCGGCCGCCGATGGTCGGTTACCTGGTGCTCGTGCCCGCCGACCAGCAGCCGGCCTTCGCCGCTGCCGCCGCCCAGTACACGGTGCCGGAGCAGCCGGTGGACGCGGCGGCGGACGGGCCGGTGACCATCGACCCCGTCCAGCGCTCCGCCTCGGTGAACGGGCAGCTGCTCGACCTCACCTACCTGGAGTTCGAGCTCCTCGCCCATCTGGTGGCGCACCCCCACCGGGTGCACACCCGCGATCAGTTGGTGACCACGGTCTGGGGGTACGGGCACGTGGGCGACGGGCGCACCGTCGATGTCCACATCGCCCGGCTGCGCCGCAAGCTCGGTGCCGAGCACCGCCGTTCGATCCAGACGGTGCGGCGGGTGGGGTACAAGTACGCCCCCTGAGCACTCGTGTGAACACAACGGGCTCCGGCCCCGGTGCGGTGCACCGGGGCCGGAGCCCGTCCGGTCCGTCCGGGGTCAGCCGCGCACCCCGGGTCCCACCGGGGTCGCGGGGGCGGCCGGCTCCGGTTCGCCGTGGTCCATGGCCCGCAGCCGGCCGAGGCCGCGCGGGGTGCGCCAGTTGCGCTCGCCGAGCATCGCCATCACGGAGGGCAGCAGCACCATCCGTACGATCGTGGCGTCCAGCAGTACCGCGACGGCCAGGCCGACGCCCATCTGCTGCATGTCCTGCATCGAGAGGGTCGCGAAGACCGAGAACACCGCCACCATGATCACGGCGGCGCCGGTCACCGCCCCGGCCGTGCGCCGGATGCCCTCGTCGATCGCGGCCGGGGTGGAGAGCCCGCGACCGTGCGCCTCGCGGATCCGGGAGACCACGAAGACGTGGTAGTCCATCGAAAGGCCGAACAGGACGACGAGGACGAACAGCGGCATCCATGCCTCGACCGCGCCGACGCCTTCCGAGCCGATCAGACCGGCGCCCCAGCCGTGCTGGAAGACGGCGGTCATCACCCCGTACGCGGCGGCCACCGAGAGCAGGTTGAGCAGGATCGAGGTGACGGCGATGACGTACGAGCGGAAGCAGAACAGCATCAGCAGGAACGTCACCGCGGTGATGAAGAGGAAGACGGGGGCGATGCCGCGCTTCAGCTGGTCGTTGAAGTCGACGGACCCGGCCACCTCACCGGTGACGTAGGCGCGGGCGCCGGTCGAGCCGAAGGCGGCGGGCAGCCGCTCCTCGCGCAGTTCGGCGAGGCCGTCCTTCCCGTCCGGCAGCGGGACCTCGATCTCGGCGACGTTCTGCGCCCGGTGCACGGTGACGTGGTCGAAGCCGGCGAGGGCCTTGCGGACGGCGGGGGCCGTGATGTCGTCGGCCTCGACGACGACCTGGGCGGGGGCGGGGCCGCCGGGGAAGGTGTCGCTGATGTGGCGGTAGGCGACGGACAGCGCGGAGTCGGAGCCGAACTGCTTCTCCAGGCCGAGGGACTCGGTCTTCATGCCGATGGCGGGCACGGCGAGCGCGAGCAGGACGGCGACGGAGGCGGCGGCGAAGAACTTCGGGCTCCTCAGGACGGGCCGCAGCAGCCGGCCGGCGAGTCGGCCGCTCTGCTTGCCGCCCCGCTTGCCGCGCCGGTTCAGCAGCGGCACCCTGCCCGCGTCGACGCGGTCGCCCAGCCAGGACAGCAGGGCGGGCAGCACCGTCACGGAGCCGAGCATGGCGATGAGGACGACGATGATCGTGGCGAGGGCGAAGCCCTTGAAGAGCATCAGCCCGGACAGGAACATCCCGGCCATCGCGACCATCACGGTGAGCCCGGAGACCAGCACGGCCCGGCCGCTGGTGGCGGCGGCGATGCGCAGGGCGGTCTCGGCGTCGCGTCCGGCGGCCCGCTCGTCGCGTTCGCGCCGCAGGTAGAACAGGCAGTAGTCGACGCCGACGGCGAAGCCCATCAGGAACATCACGGAGTACGTGGTCTGGAAGAGGTGCAGCTGGTGGCTGGCCAGCGAGAGCAGTCCGAAGGCCGCCATGCACGCGGTGAGGGCCAGCCCCACGGGCAGCAGGGCCGCGACGACGGCTCCGAAGGCGACGAGCAGGATGCCCAGGGCCAGGGGTACGGCGGTGAACTCGGCCTTCTTGAAGTCCTCGGAGAGCAGGTCGCCGAGCCACTTGCCGGCGCTGGCGTCGCCGAACTGGTGGATGGTGACGTCCGGCCGCTTCTCCTCCACCCCGGCCACGGCGTCGAGCACCGGCTGCACCCGGTCGGACGCGGTGCCCGCGTCGCCCTTCATCTCGAAGGTGATCAGCGCGTCCTTGCCGTCCTCGGAGCGGACCGGGTCCGCCAGGCCCGTGACCTCGCCGGTCCTGTCGAGGGCGGCGGTCAGCTCCCGCGCGGCGGTCCGCCAGCCGTCGGGCTCGGCCGCCGACACCATGACGAGTTCACCGGCCCGGTGACCGAGACCCGCGTCGGACAGGATCTGTTCGGCGCGGGCCGAGTCGCCGGCACCGTTCTCCGCGTCGGTCATCTCGACCATGCCCGAAGCTCCGCCGATGCCCGCGGCGAGTACGACGAAGAGCAGCCAGCCGAAAATGGCCGTCTTGCGATGGTGTGCGCTCCACACACCGATACGTGCCGCGAGGTTACGCCTCATGGCGGGTTCGCCCCCTGTTGCTGGATGTCCGACGTTGCTCCTCGAATCTAGGGAGGCGCCGGCCGCCGCCCCAGCCGCTGAACCCCCCGCTCGGCGAGACGTAGGGCGAGGTCAGCGGGGTGGTGCTGGGTACACCCCCGCCGGGTGGGGAACCGGCTGACGCCCGCGGTGCCCGACGGGTCAGACTGTGTGCGGACCGGGGCCGGCACGAGGCCCCGGCGAGGGGAAGAGGGACCGTGATGGACGCGAAAATGGGACGGGTCAGGTCGGCACTGCTGGCCGCGGGGCGCGGGCTGGTGCTGTCGGTCGTCGCGCTGGCGGGGTCCATCACACTCTTCGTGCTGACGGTGCTCTCGATCGCCTTCATCCCGCTGGGCATCGGCCTGGTCACCACCCCGCAGGTGCTGGAGGCCGTCCGCAAGCACGCGAACCAGCGCCGGCTGATGGCGATCACCTGGTCGAACGTGCGCATCCCGGTCCCGTACCGCCCGTTCCCGAAGGATGTGCGCAGCGGCTTCACCGGGCAGGTGGAGCGGACCACGCTGATGCTGAAGGACCCGGCGACCTGGCGGGACATCCAGTGGCTGCTGGTCGACATGACGGCCGGCTACGCGGTGGCCGTGCTGGCGTCGGCGCTGATGCTCTACCCGGTGGAGGGGATCGTCCTGGCGGCGGGGCTGTGGCGGGTCTACACGGACGACCGGTACTGGTACGCGTTCGTCCCGGTCGACAGCCAGGGGACGGCCCTGCTCGCCGCCGCGCTGGGCGTGGTGCTGTTCACGGCCGGCGTCTTCCTGAGCAATCCCCTGCTGCGGGCCCACTTCATGATCGCCCGCTCGGTCCTCGCCCCCACCCACGAGCGTGAACTCGCGCAGCGCATCGAGCGGTTGACCGAGACCCGGCACGAGGCGGTCGACACGGCCGCGTCCGAGCTGCGCCGCATCGAGCGGGACCTGCACGACGGGGCGCAGGCCAGGCTCGTCGCCATGGGCATGAACCTGGGCACCGTCGAGGCGCTCATCGAGAAGGACCCGGAGCAGGCGAAGAAGCTCCTGGCGATGGCCCGTGAGTCCTCGGCCGAGGCGCTGACCGAGCTGCGTGACCTGGTCCGGGGCATCCACCCGCCGGTACTGGCCGAGCGCGGGCTCGGGGACGCGGTGAAGGCGCTGGCGCTGCGGCTGCCAATCCCGTGCGAGGTGGACGTGGAGCTGACCGGCCGGGCCGGGGCGCCGGTCGAGTCGGCGGCGTACTTCGCGGTCAGCGAGGCGCTGACGAACGCGGTGAAGCACGCGGGCGCCGAACGGATCTGGGTGGACCTGCACCACGGCGAGGGGGCGCTCAGGTTCTCGGTGACGGACAACGGGAAGGGCGGCGCGACGGTCGGCGCGGGCTCGGGCCTGAGCGGAATCGAACGCCGGCTCGGTACATTCGACGGCATCATGGCCGTCAGCAGCCCCGCGGGCGGTCCCACCATGGTGACCATGGAGATCCCTTGCGAGTTGTCCTAGCCGAAGATCTCTTCCTGCTGCGCGACGGCCTGGTCCGCATGCTTGAGGCGTACGACTTCGAGATCGCGGCCGCCGTCGAGACCGGGCCCGAACTGACCAGGGCCTTTGCCGAGTTGGAGCCGGACGTCGCCGTGGTCGACGTCCGGCTTCCGCCGTCCCACACGGACGAGGGGTTGCAGTGCGCGCTGGCGGCCCGGCGCGCGCGGCCCGGTCTGCCGGTGCTCGTGCTCTCCCAGCACGTGGAGCAGCTGTACGCGCGCGAGCTGCTGGCGGACGGCAACGGCGGGATCGGCTATCTGCTCAAGGACCGGGTGTTCGACGCCGACCAGTTCATCGACGCGGTGCGCCGGGTGGCGGCGGGCGGGACGGCGATGGACCCGCAGGTCATCTCGCAGCTGCTGACGCGGCGTTCGCAGGACAAGCCGATGGGCGGTCTGACGCCGCGCGAGCGGGAGGTCATGGAGCTGATGGCCCAGGGCCGGTCGAACGCGGCGATCGCCTCGCAGATGGTGATCACGGAGCGGGCGGTGGCCAAGCACACCTCGAACATCTTCGGGAAGCTCGGCCTGCCCCCGTCCGACGACGACAACCGCCGCGTTCTGGCCGTCCTGGCCTACCTGGACCGGGGGCAGGGCTAGGGCGTGCCGGTCAGGTGCATGGTCGTGGCGCCCAGGTGCGGCTTCGCCCGGGACTCCAGCACCTTGACGCGGACCGCCGACGCGGTGACGGCCTCGGGGAGCGGCAGGATGCGTTCGTGGCCGATGGTGGTGCCCTCGGCGATCCGCTGCCAGACCCCGTCGACCTCGGCCTCGACGGCGAACCTCTCCACCCGCTGGCCGTGCCGGATGTCCTCGCGGACGGCGACGCGGTCGAAGGTGTAGGGCCCCGGGCCCCGCTCGCGTACGTCGGTGCCGTAGATCCGGCGCAGACCGGCGCCGAAGGCGGTCAGTGACGCCATGTCCGCCCCGGCGATCCGGCCGTCAGGCGCGGGCGGCACGTTGAGCAGGAGTGAGGCGTTGCGGCCCACGCTCTTCTCGTACAGGTCCATCAGCTGCGCGGCGGTCTTGGGCTGTTCGTCCTCGTGGTAGAACCAGCCGGGCCGGTTGGAGACGTCGGCCTCGGCCGGGTACCACTGGAGGTAGTTGACGTCGGGGCCGAGGAGCCTGGCGCGGGAGCCGATGTCGGTGTCGGTTGAGTCGTTGGGCAGGCCGCCGAGTCCGGTCCACGGGTCGGTGGTGTGCGGGGTCACGCTCCACTCGGTCTCGCGGGCGGTCCCGTTCTCGTTGCCGACCCAGCGCACGCCCTGCGGACCCTGGAAGACGACGGTGTTCGGCGAGAGGGCCCCGACCATGTCGAACCACTGCTCGACGTCGTACTTCTGGGTGATGCCGGAGCCCGACCAGGGGTTGGCGCCGTCGAGCCACAGCTCCTCGACGGGCCCGTACTGGGTGAAGATCTCGTACAGCTGGTTGAGGTAGTACGCGTCGTAGTCGTCGGCCCGGACCGTGAAGCTGGGCAGCTTGCCGCTCTTGACGCGGGCGGCGCGGTCGTCGCCGGGGACGAGGGTGGGGATGGTGCGCTCGGTGACGGCGCTGCCGTTGCCGAAGCGTCCCTGGCCGGCCGGGGCGCGGTCGCCGTCCTCCAGGGCCATCCGCTCGGGCAGGCTCAGCGTCTTGCCCTCGGCCTGCTTGGCGCGGATCTGCTCGACCCAGTCGGCGTGCCAGGCGTGCGGGAGTTCGGCTCCGTCGGACGGGGAGAGGTAGAGGCCGACCTTCAGCCCGGCCTTGCGGGCGGCCTTGACGTAGGCGGCGACGACGTCGGGGCTGCCGGGGCTGAGGGCGACGGAGTGGTCGGTGTAGCGGCTGGGGTAGAGCACGAAGCCGTCGTGGTGCTTGACGGTGAGCATGACCTGCTCGGCGCCGGCGGCCTTGTAGGCGCGCATCCACTGGTCCGCGTCGATGCTGCCGGGCGCGAAGAGCTTCTCGTCCTCCGTGCCCGAGCCCCATTCGCGGCCGGTGAAGGTGTTCATCCCGAAGTGCGTGAAGGCGGTGATCTCCCGCTGCTGCCAGGCCAGTTGCCCGGTGGTGGGGACGATGTTGGCCGCCTTCTCGATGATCCGGGCGGGGCTGTCGCAGGCCTCGACGGTCATCTGCGAGGCGGGTTTCACGGGCCCGCGGCACGTACCGGCGGGCGCGGAGGGCGCGGGCGCGGACTGCTGCGCGGTGGCGGTCACGGGGATGAGCGCGGCGGCGGCCGCCAGCGCGAGAGCGCTGAGCACATGGGTGCGTCGTGCCATGGTTCCCTCTCCTTCACGACCACGAGTGGTCGGATCTCTTGGGTGCCGACGCGTGCATGCTGCCGCAAACAAGGGCCCACGGAAAGGGTGCGGGCCACATACATCCTATCTCTCGTCAGTAAAGTCCAAGCCGCCGGGACCACCCTCAGCCGTTGAACCAGGACGCCACATCGAGCCGGAAGGCGCCGTCGGGGGCCATCGCGCGCAGGTCGTCCTCCAGGGCGCGGACCCGCTCGGCCCCCAGCTTGCGGACCCACTCGGCCCGCAGCCGGTCGAAGCCCTCGGCGGACCGGACCAGGACGTCGATCCCCCGCGCGGTCAGCAGGACCAACTTGCGGCGCCCGTCGGCCGGATCGTCGGCGCGTTCCACGTAACCGAGGGCTTCGAGCCGGTCCACGGTCTTCCCGGCGGCCTGTTTGGAGACGCCGAGGCGGCGGCCGATCTCGCTGGCGGTCGCCCCGTCGACGCCCACCGCCTGAAGGGCGTAGCCGTACGCGGGCCGCAGGTCGAGGTGGCCCTCCTCGGCCAGCTCGCGGTGGAGCCCGTCGATGACCGACCGGAACCCGGCGAACAGCAGCAGGGGCAGCTCGAAGCCCGCACCCGCCTCGTCGGAGCGCCTCCGCGCGCGCTCAGCCATTGCGAAACTCGACAACCTGGTTTACGTTTTCGTCAATCACGTTGTCGATTTTACCGCGAGGGGTCACCCATGTCCGCGACCGTCTTCCCCGACCACACCCACGCCTCCGCCCCCGCCGCCGCCCGCCCCGCCCTGGCGGCCATCGCGCAGAAACAGGGCTTCCTGCCGGCCGCGGCCGCCCGGATGGCCATCTCCCCCGAGCTGCTGAACGGCTTCCTGAAGATCAACGCCCTCTTCGAGGCCACCACCCTGGACCGGCTCTCCCGCGAGGTCCTGAGCATGACGATGGCCACCCGGAACGGCTGCCACGTCTGCATCGCCATCCACACCGCGATCCTCACCTCCCTGGACACCGAGCCCGCCCTGCTCGACGCCCTGCGCGAGGCCGCCCCGCTCCCCGACGAACGGCTGGAAGCGCTGCGGCAGTTCATCCTGGCCGCCGTCGCGACGAACGGGGCCGTCGGCGACGAGGCGATGGAGGCGTTCCTGTCCCACGGCTACACCCCGCGCAACGCACTGGAGGTGGTCCTCGGCATCGGCGCCTACACCCTGTCGACGCTCGCCAACCGGATGACGGACGCACCACTCGACGGCCCGCTGGCGCAGTTCGCCTGACACCGCCGCACAGGGCGGGAACGGGCTCAGGAATTCACCGCACGCCCCTGTCCCCCCGGCTCACCCCTCACTACATTGACAATATGTCTAACACGCAGCCAGCGGCGGTCGCGTCGGAGCGAACCACCCTCAAGGCCCGCCGGGTCAGCTTCGCCTGGGACCGGACCCCCCTGCACTGGGTGCCGGGCGACCCGTTCACCACGCACACGATCAATGTGCTCCACCTCCTGCTCCCGGCCGGGGAACGCTGGTTCATCCACGTCTACCGCCAAGTGCTCCCGTACATCCACGACGAGGAGCTGCGGCAGGACGTCATCGGCTTCATCGGCCAGGAGGCGATGCACTCCCAGGCCCATGACGACGTCCTGCCGCACCTCAAGGAGCAGGGCCTCGACCCGACCCCGTACACCGCTCAGGTGGACTGGCTCTTCGAGAAGCTCCTCGGCGACCGGACCCTGCCTCCGGGCCGGGCACGCGAGTGGTGGCTGCTGGAGCGGGTGGCGACGATAGCGGCGATCGAGCACTACACCGCCTTCCTCGGCGACTGGATACTCAACGCCGACGAGCTGGACCGGCGCGGCGCCGACCCCACCATGCTGGACCTGCTGCGCTGGCACGGCGCCGAGGAGGTCGAGCACCGCTCCGTCGCCTTCGACGTGTTCATGCACGTCGACGGCGGCTACCGGCGGCGGGTGCGGACCTGGGCGACGGCCTTCTCCGCGCTGCTCTTCCTCTGGCAGCGCGGCGCCCGCTTCTTCATGGAGAACGACCCCGCGCTGCTGGACGGCAAGGCGTCATTCGGGCAGTTCTACCGCAGCGGCCGGCGCGGCACCCTGCCCAGCACCCCGTCCATGCTGCGATCGATCCCGCGCTATCTGAGCCGTTCCTACCACCCCTCGCAGGAGGGCAGCACGGCGCAGGCCGTCGACTACCTCACCCGCTCGCCCGCGGCCGTCGCGGCCGAGGCCCGTACCCCGAAGGCCCTCTGACCATGCGGCGTCCCCTGTCCCTGCCCCGCCTGCGTACGGTCGCCGTGGCGACCGGAGCCGCGCTGCTCGCCCGGCGGGCATTGCGCCGGCGCGTCCGGAAGTCCCCGCTGTGGCCGCTGCCCGCGCTGGAGGAGCCCATATCCGGCCGGTCCGAGCGCCGTTCCACCACCGGGCGGCGGCTGCTGATCGCCGAGCGGACGAGCCTGGCCGACGGGGTCGTCCGACTCCGCCTGGAGGGGCCGGACCTGCCCGCCTGGGAGCCCGGGGCCCATCTGGACCTGGTGCTGCCCTCCGGCCTGGTCCGGCAGTACTCGCTGTGCGGCGACCCGGCCGACACCGGCGCCTACACCGTGGCGGCCCGGCTGGTCGAGGACGGCCGGGGCGGCTCCCGCGAGGTGCACACCGCGCTCCACGAGGGCATGGAGGTCGAGGTGCACGGCCCGCGCAACCGCTTCCCGCTCTCCGCCGCCCCCGCCCACATCCTGATCGCCGGCGGCATCGGCATCACCCCGATCCTGCCGATGGCGCGCCTGCTCGCCGCCGGGGGCGCCGACTGGCGGCTGCTGTACGGGGGCCGCAGCCGGGCCACGATGCCGTTCCTGGAGGAGATCGAGAAGCTGGGCGCCGACGGCGGCCGGGTCACGGTCGTCCCGCAGGACGAGGCGGGCCACCCGGACATCGCCGCCGCCCTCGCGGAGGCGCCCGAGGGCACGGCGGTCCACTGCTGCGGGCCGCAGCCCTTGATGGACGCGGTCGCCGCGGCCCTCCCGCCCGGCTGCGTGCTGCGCCTGGAACGGTTCTCGGCGGCGGCCACGGACCCGGCCGGTTCGGCCCCGTTCGAAGTGGAGCTGCGCCGCTCGGGCCGCACCGTCCCGGTCGCGGCGGACCAGTCGGTGCTGGCCGCCGTGCGCGCCGAACTGCCGCACGTCTCGTACTCCTGCGAACAGGGTTTCTGCGGAACGTGCCAACAGCGCGTCCTGGAGGGTGAGGTGGAGCACCGCGACGAGCTGCTGACGGACCAGGAGCGGGAGGGATCCATGCTGATCTGCGTCTCCAGGTGCCGGGGCGGCAAGCTGGTGCTGGACCTGTAACCCGGCCTTACCCACCGGTCGGTACGCTGGGGGGCATGACCACCGGGATGCGGCGCAGGATGGGCGTCGAGGAGCGCAGGCAGCAGCTGATCGGTGTCGCGCTGGAGTTGTTCAGCCGCCGGTCGCCGGACGAGGTGTCGATCGACGAGATCGCCGCGGCCGCCGGGATCTCGCGGCCGCTGGTCTACCACTACTTCCCGGGCAAGCAGAGCCTGTACGAGGCGGCGTTGCGGCGGGCGGCCGACGAGCTGGCGGGCCGGTTCGTGGAGCCGCGCGAAGGCCCCCTGGGCACGCGGCTGCTGCGGGTGATGGGCCGGTTCTTCGACTTCGTGGACGAGCACGGGCCCGGGTTCGCCGCGCTGATGCGGGGCGGCCCGGCCGTGGGCTCCTCCACGGCGAACGCGATGATCGACGGGGTGCGCCAGGCGGCCTGCGCCCAGATCCTGGCCCATCTGGACGTCGACGAGCCCCCGGCCCGGCTGGAGTTGGTCGTACGCTCCTGGGTCTCGCTCGCCGAGTCGACGGCGCTGCTCTGGCTGGACGGGCGGCGCGTGCCGAGGGCCGAGCTGGAACTGCAACTGGTGCACGACTTCGCGGCGCTGGCCGCCGTGAGCGCCGCGTACGACGAGGAGATGGCGGCCATCGTGCTGCGGGTGCTGGCGCGGGAGCCGGCGGACGGGCCGTTCGCGGACCTGCTGACGCGGCTCTCCGCACTGGGCCCCGTCGCCCCCGCCGTACCCCCGCAGCGGTTGCCGTAGCGGGTCAGAGCTTGCGGTAGGAGGGGTCCAGGTCACGCGCCTCGACCGAGAGGTGCAGGGCCGTTCCCCGGGCCGTGCGGAGGTGGCCGGCCAGCAGCTCCAGGACCGATTCGGTGAGCCTGGCCTTGATCTCCGGCGTGCGGCCGGGCAGCAGCGAGATGTCGACGTGCACGAGCGCGTCCCCCTCCGGGGCGTCCGCCACCACCGTCTCCTCGGTCCGCCGGAAGCGGGTCTTGCAGGCGGCGGCCTTGGTGTTGACGGTCTCGGCGATCAGCGGGTGCAGCGCGAGGGCGAAGGCGGGGCGGTCGAAGGCGTCGGCGAGTTCGGCCGAGTAGTCGACGGTGATCTGCGGCATGGCGGGCTCCCGGGGCGAGACGGCGGCAGAGGGACGCCGCCCAGCCTTCCCCGGCCCCGTGGGCCGGCACAACAGCGATTCACTATGTGGGCAGGGGCAGGGGCAGCGGCCCCGGGGGCGGGCGCTACATGAGCAGTTCGCCGTGCAGGGCGAGGGCCAGGCCCGCCTCCGCGCTGTCGGAGCGGCCCTGTTCGAAGGCGCGCCAGTAGGCGGCGTCGCCGACGGCCTCCCGGGCCCGCCGTTCGCAGGCCTCGCGCAGCGGCCCCAGTTCCGGGGTGCCGCGCTGCGGGTGGCCCACCATCCGCCAGTAGACCTGTCCGGTGCCGTAGACCCGGGCGGCCCTGGCCCCCTCGCCCTGGGCGGCGATGGCGGCGGCCAGGATGTCCAGGCCGAGCGCGATCCCGAAGCGGTCGCGGAGCCGGTGCTTGCCGGTGAGCATGGCGCGGGCGTGCGCGGCGGCCGGTGCGGCACGGCCCTGGAGCAGGGCGATCAGGGCGAGTTGGTAGTCGACGTAGCTGCGGGTCCAGCACTCGTCCTGGGCCTCGCAGGCGGCGCGCAGGACGACGGCCGCCTCGGCCGCCTCGTCCAGCCGGCCGAGTCCGGTGAGGGCGAAGACGGTGATCAGGTGGCAGCGCAGCCGGTAGGCCGATTCGAGCGGGGTGGCGCTCCCGGCGGTGCGCAGGACCCGCTCCGACACGCGCAGCCCCCTCTCGGGCTCGCCGGTCATCAGGTGGGTGAGGCCGCGCAGATAGGCGGCGGCGAGTACGCCCTCGTCGGTGTTGTCGGCGGCGGCCGCGCGGACGCACTCCGCGCCGATGCGCTCGGCGGCCGGGTAGTCGCCCTGGAGCAGGACGCAGATGCCGAGCACCCACAGGGCACGGGTGCGGTGCGGGCCGCCGGCCGGTCCGGTGTCCAGGGCGCGCTGGGCGTAGGAGCGGGTCTGGGGCAGGTGGCCGCAGCAGCACCAGAAGAAGCCGATGCGCCCGGCCATCTCCTGGGCGGCGGCGGGGTCGTGGGCGAGGAGGTGGTCGAGGGCGGCGCACAGGTCGGCGTGCGCGTCGGCGATGCGGTGGTACCAGAGGATCTGGTCGTCGCCGGTCCAGCCGGCGTGGGCGTTGCGGGCGAGGCGCAGGAAGCAGGCGGCGTGGCGGTCGGCGGCGGCGCGCTCCTCACCGAGTTCGGCGAGCCACATCCGGCCGTACTCGCGCAGCGTGCCGAGCATGCGGTGGCGGTCCCCGTCGCGGGCGACGACGGACTGGGCGACGAGGCCGCGCAGCGCCGTACGGACTCCGTGTGCGGTGAGCGGGCCGCCGGCGCAGACGATGGCGGCGGTGTCCGCGTCGAAGTCGCCGCGCAGCACGGTCAGCCGGGCCCACAGGAGCCGTTCGAGCGGGGTGCACAGTTCGTGGGACCAGCCGATGGTGGTGCGCAGGGTGCGGTGGCGCAGGGGACGGAGCGTGGTGTGGGCGAAGACGTCGAGGCGGGAGCCGAGCCGGTCGGCGATCTCCTGGACGGTCTGCCGGCCGGCGCCCGCGGCGGCGAGTTCGATGGCGAGCGGGATGCCTTCGAGGCGGCGGCAGATCGCGGTGGCGGCCGCGGCGGTGCCGGGGTCGTCGAGGGGGGTTGCGGGGGCGGCGGCCGAGGCCCGTTCCCGGAAGAGGGTGAGCGCGTCGGCGGTGCCGTCGACGGGCAGCGGCTCCACCTCGATCAGCTGCTCGCCCCGCAGGTCCAGGGGCCGGCGGCTGGTGGCGAGGACGGTGAGGCCGGGTGAGGTGGTGAGGATCTCGCCGAGGAGGTGGGCGCAGGAGTGGCGGAGGTGTTCGCAGGAGTCCAGGACGAGCAGGAGCTCTTTGTCGGCGAGCCATTCGCACAGCACGTCGATGGGCATGCGCAGGGTGTGGTCGCTGAGGCCGACCGCGTCGGAGACGGTGGCCAGGAGCAGTTCGTCGTCGTGCAGCGGGGAGAGGTCCGCCCACCACACGCCGTCGCGGAAGTCCGGTTCGGCGCGGCGGGCGGCGCGCAGGGCCAGCCGGGTCTTCCCGACGCCGCCGGTTCCGGTGAGCGTGGTCAGCCGGCCGGTGGCGAGGGCGTCTTCGAGCCCGGCCAGCTCCGCCTCCCGTCCGACAAAGCTGGTGGTCTCCTCGGGGATGTTGCTGACCATCGTCACCGTCGCTGCACAGGTGGAGCGGCCGGCCCCGGCCCCCGCGCGGATGCGGGGAGCCGGGGCCGGCCGGGTGGAGTGGAGGCCTGCCCGGGAGGGGCGGTGGAGCGGCACCCCCGGGCGGCTGCCCATACGGTAGTCCTGAGACGGTCAGCGCAGGGTGAACACCGCGACCGTGCGTCCCGGAACGGTGAAGCTGCCCGAACTCCTCTCATATGCCGACCGCTTGACGGTAGAATCCGCGCCCTTTGCCTGGACGGGGTGCAGGGCGTACTTCTTGCCGGCGAGTGCGGCGACCTTCTGGGTGGTGGTGCCGGGGGCGGCGTTGAGGACAACGACGAGCTTGCCGAGCCGCATGGTGATCACGCCCGGGGTCTCGTCCTTGCCGGAGAGCGGGAAGGAGAGCCGGGACTGCACCTGCGCGGTGGAGGTCAGGCCGAAGTCCTTCTCCGTGGTGCGGATGGTGAGCAGGTCGCGGTAGGCGGCCGAGGCGCCGTTGATCTGCGCGCAGCCGGGGGTGATCTTCGCGTTGGTGAGCAGCGGCCCGGCGTACGGCCACTTGTCCTCGTTGTCCGCGGCGACCGGCAGTCCGCGGCCGAAGCCGTTGCCGGCGCGGCAGTCCCAGTGCAGGGCGTTGAACCAGTCGCCGCTGTCGAAGGAGTTGCGGTCCAGCGACTTGGAGCGCAGCAGGTCGGTGCCTGCCTGGGAGAGCGCGGGGCCCTGCGAGAGGGTGGCGGTCGCCATGGCCAGGACCTGCGTGCGGGCCCGGTCCGCCGCCGACGTGCCCGCCGGGAGCTTGAAGGCGAGCGCGTCGTACAGGGTCTCGTTGTCATGGGCGTCGGCATAGGCCAGGGCGTCGCCGGGGACCGCGGCGTAGCCGGCCGGGGCCCCGTTGTAGTCGACGCCCGAACCCTTGACGGTGGCCCCGGAGGTGTCGGTGAAGGTGTAGTCGGCGAGGTTGCCGGTGAGGCCGACCTTGATCAGGTCCTGGTAGTGCAGCAGACGGGCCTTCTGCTCGGCCTTCGTGCCGTTGGCGGTGGAGGTGTTGGGGTCGGTGTAGAGGCCGGTGGCGAAGCCCTGCACGCCGGGGTCCTCGTCGAACGGGGAGCCGCCGCGTACGGCGTCGCGGGCCCGGTCGGAGAAGGTGGCGATGCCGGTGCCGGCCATGTTCTTCTGGGTGGCCTGGACGAAGCGGGCGTCGTCGGCGATCTCACCGAAGTTCCAGCCCTCCCCGTACAGGATGATCTTCTTTCCGTCGACGCCGTCCCTGGCGGGGGTCAGTGCGTCGAGGGCCTTGCGGACGGCCAGGATGTTGGCCTTGGGGTGGTGGCCCATCAGGTCGAAGCGGAAGCCGTCGACCTTGTACTCCTTGGCCCAGGTGACCACGGAGTCCACGACGAGCTTGCCCATCATGGTGTTCTCGGGCGCGGTGTTGGCGCAGCAGGTGGAGGTGGCGACGGTGCCGTCCTCCAGGAGCCGCTGGTAGTAGCCGGGCACGATCCGGTCGAGTACGGACTTGTCGTCCTGGCCGGAGGCGACGGTGTGGTTGTAGACGACGTCCATGACGGTCCGCAGCCCGGCGCCGTTGATCCCCTGCACCATCTGCCGGAACTCGACGGTGCGCCTGGTGCCGTCCGGGTCGGAGGCGTAGCTGCCCTCGGGGACGGTGTAGTGCAGCGGGTCGTAGCCCCAGTTGAAGGCGTCCTTGGCGGCGGCCTTCGCCACGCAGGCCTGCTGCTCGGCGGAGTCGGGGGCGTAGACGGACAGGTCGCAGGCCGGCTCGGCCTGGTCCTTCTTCCTCTCGGGGATGGTGCCGATGTCGAAGGCGGGCAGCAGGTGGACGTAGCCGGTGCCGGCGTCGGCGAGCTGCCTCAGGTGCTTCATTCCGTCGGAGCGGGTGTCGGTGAAGGCGAGGTATTCGCCGGGGTGCCGGGAGGTGGGGTCCGCGATGGAGAAGTCACGGATCTGGAGTTCCTGGATCTGCGCGTCGCGCAGCGGCTCGGCGGCCGGCTTGCGCAGCGTGTCCCAGCCCTTGGGGGCGAGCTTCCGGTCCTCCAGGTCCACGACGAGGCTGCGGGCCGAGTCGGTGGTCAGGGCGGTGGAGTAGGGGTCGGTGACCTTGTTGGTGACGAGCTTCTGGACGGTGGGCGCCCAGACGTCCACGACGTACCGGTAGGGCTTGCCCGTCCAGTTCTTCTTCCCGGTGACGGACCAGACGCCGGTGCGGTCGTCGCGCCGCATGGCGACGGACTTTCCGTCGAGTTCGAGCGAGACGGTACGGGCGGTGGGCGCCCAGACGGAGAGCGTCGGGGTGCCGTCGCGGAAGACCGGGCCGAGCGCGGCGTTCTTCGCCTTCGCCCCGTAGAGGTCGTCGAGCACTCCGGCGCTCTGCACCCCGGTGGCGGCGAGCAGGGCGCCGTTGGCGGCGCGCTGGGTGGCGATCAGCTGGCCGCGCAGGGCCTCGCGGACCCTGTCCCGGTCACGGGCGTCCACGGTGAAGGCGGGGTAGTCCTTGAGGTGCGGGTACTTCGCCTTCTGGGCGTCGCTCAGCGCGGAGGGGGTGAGCCGCAGCCACTGGCCCTCGTCGCTCAGCGCCCCGTCCACGACGGAGATGCCGCCCTTCTTCGCGTAGACGAGCTGCTGGCTGGTGGCCTCGGTGGCCTTCACCTTCCAGACGACGGTGTCCGCGTCGATCCACTGCGCCTCGGCCTTGGTGAGGTCGGGTGCGGGGACGCCGCCGGCCTGCGGGAGCAGGTAGCCGGCCGTGCCGCCGAGCAGCCAGACCTCGTGGCCGTGGCTCGCGATGTCGAGCGCCTGATCACTGGGCAGGTCCTTCTCGTCGCCCCGGTGCAGGATGTAGCTGAGCGAGGTGGCGCCGTCGGTGAGCGGGACCTCGAAGGTGAGCCCGGAGGCGTCCTGCTTCACCGGCTGGAGCGGCTTGGCCCAGTCGGTGGGCTCCTTCGCGCCGGTCCAGGTGTGCAGCCCCCAGCCGTCGTAGTCGCCGTCGGCCCGGTAGTAGTGCAGGACGGCCTTGCCGGTGTCCTGGTCGGGGTAGGCGTCGTCGGGGGCGGTTTCGGCCTGGCCGTCCTTGCCCTGCCCGATCCAGACCTGGCCGGTCCTGGCGAGGTCGACGGCGCGCTCGGGCCCGTCGGCGGTGCCGGACTTCTCGACGGTGTACGGGACGGAGGTGGCGTCCTCGGGGACCTTGACCCAGGCGAACGCGCCGTAGGCGTCCCGCCCGGTGAAGTCCGCGGTGGCCTCGCCGGACCTGAGCTGCCAGCCGTCGTAGTCGCCGTCGGGGCGCTGGTAGTGGACGACGGCGTAGTCGCGCTCGACGGCGACGGGCTTGGCGGGTGCGGGTGCCTGCCCGGCGGTGGAGGAGGCGAGGGCGCTCGCGGTGCGGCCGGTGCGGTCGACCACGACGGCCTTGTAGTGCAGGGGCGTTCCGGCGGCCGTGTCGTCGCTCAGGGTCTGGGTGACCTTGTACGGGGCGTGGTCGGCGGTGCCGAGGGTCGTCCACTTGCCGTTGCCGGTCCGGGCGGCGAAGACGACCCGGTTGAGGGAGCCGCCGGAGACGTCGGCGGTCAGTTCGACGGTGCCGGTGGCGCCGGCGGCCGGTGCCTTCAGGGAGACCCTGGGCTTCGCGGCGGGGGTGCCCAGGGGCTTCGCGGCGCGGAGCACGATGCTCGACAGGGCCGGGACGGTGACCTCGATCTTCTTGTCGGCGCCGCTGCGGACGGTGCCGGAGCCGCCGTACAGGGTGCGGAAGTCCATCCGGGCGGACTCGGTGGGCAGCTCGACGGTCTTCGCCCTGTCGCCGTTGTTGGTGGCGACGACGTACTCGTTGCTGTGCTTCGGGTCCGTACGGGAGAAGGCGTAGACGGAGCCCTCGGCGTACCGCTCGGTCTGCACGCCGTCGCGCAGCGCGGGGTTCTTCGCGGTCAGCTCGGAGAGGGCGGCGATGTTGCGGTAGAGCGGGTGCCCGGTGTCGTACGCGTCGGAGGCGTGCGTCCGGTCGGTGCCCAGCTGGTCGTCGTCGAGGTAGTCGGCGGTCTTCGAGGCGAACATCGTCTGGCGGGCGTCCTTGTCGCCGCCGGCGCCCGTGAAGCCCTGCTCGTCGCCGTAGTAGACGACGGGGTTGCCCCGGCTGAGGAACATCAGCTCGTTGGCGAGTCGGGCGCGCTTCACCAGCTCCGCGTCACCGGCCTTCGGGTTGTCCTGCTCCAGGAAGGTCCCGATGCGGCCCATGTCGTGGTTGCCGAGGAAGGTCACCTGTTCGTAGGCGTTGGCCTTGTCGGTGGTGTAGCGGTAGTCGTCGGCGAAGACGGCGGCGAGCTTCGATGCCGGGGCGCCCTGCGAGGCGTACTGGCGGGCCGCCTCCTGGAAGGGGAAGTCGAGCGTGGCGTCCAGCCGGCCCTGGGTGACGTAGGGCGCGGTGACGGCGGTGTCGGAGGAGTAGACCTCGCCGAACATGAAGAAGTCCTTGCGCCCGTGCCGGGCCGCGTACGCGTCGAGCGCGGTCGCCCACTGGGTCCAGAAGTCCATGTCGACGTGTTTGACGGTGTCGATCCGGAACCCGTCGATCCGGAAGTCCCGGACCCACTTCTCGTAGATCTTCTCCATGCCGGAGACGACCTCGGGCCGCTCGGTCCACAGGTCGTCCAGACCGGAGAAGTCGCCGTACGTGGTGGACTCGCCGGCATAGGTGGAGTCACCGCGGTTGTGGTACATCGTCGGGTCGTTGAGCCAGGACGGCGTCTTGCCACCGCCGGTCACCGGCTTGTACGGGAACGAGTCGGCGTCCACCCGCGCCATGCCCGCGCTGTCGTCGAAGGGGCGGCCGTCGCGGTCGAGGTAGGGGTAGGCGCCCTTGGACCTGTAGCCGTAGGTCTTCTCGGCGTAGTCGACGGTGTCGGCGGTGTGGTTGGTGATGACGTCGAAGAAGACCTTCATGCCCTTGCGGTGGGCCTTGTCGATCAGCTTCGTCAGGTCGGCGTTGGTGCCGAAGTGCGGGTCGACCTGGGTGAAGTCGGTGATCCAGTAGCCGTGGTAGCCGGCCGACGCGTCCTCGCCCGTGCCCTGGACGGGCCGGTTCTTGAAGATCGGCGCGAGCCAGATGGCGGTGGTGCCGAGCCCCTTGACGTAGTCGAGCCTGTTCGTGAGCCCCTTGAGGTCGCCGCCCTGGTAGAACCCCTTGTCGGTGGGGTCGTACCCGGTCTCCAGCCGGGAGCCGGTCAGCCCGCCGCGGTCGTTGCGGGTGTCCCCGTTGGCGAACCGGTCGGGCATGACGAAGTAGAACTGCTCGCGGGTCAGGTCGTGCCGGGTGGCCTGGGCGGCCAGCTCGGCGTCCGAGGGCGCGGCGGGCGGCCGGGCCGCGGCGGCGGGCAGTGCGGGCACCAGGGCCGCGCACAGGGCGGCCGCGACGACGGCGGGCACCGTTCTTCGCGCGGGCACGCGCGGGGACGGACGTTTCACTCGGACTCTCCTCGGAGGGGTACGGGGGTGTGCGGGGCCGGACGGGCCGCAGGGGGACGGCCCGTCCGGCGGGTGGGGGGCGGGAGGATCAGCCGCGCCAGACGTCCGAGGTCAGCGTGACCTTGCCGGAGGAGGGCACCGTGGCCGTGCGGTTGGCACCGCTCTCCCAGGTGACGTTGCCGCTCGCGTCCTTGCGGATGTACTTGTACTCGAACGAGGTCCCGGCGGGCAGGCCGACGTCGAGCTTCCACACCGGGTAGGAGGCCGGGTCGAGCTTCAGCGCGCTGTCGGTGTTCCAGTTGCCGAGGGCGGACTGGTTGCCGGTGACGAAGATGTTCTGGCCGAGCTGCGTGGTGGCGTTGACGCCGAAGGAGGCGCCGGAGGTGCCCGTACCGGGCTCGGTCGGGTCCGTGGGGTCGGTCGGGTCCGTCGGGTCCGTCGAGCCGCCGCCGCAGGTGCGGGCTCCGGTGTGCAGGGCCAGCGCGGTGTTGGCGCCCAGGGTGGCGGTGAACTGGCCGGAGCCGTTGACCGTGACGCCGTTGCCGGACTGGACGTCGCAGTAGTCGCCGGCGGGCAGCGAGGTCTGGAACGTACGGGTCAGCGAGGAGCCCTCGTGGTTGATCGCGACGTATGCCTTGGAGCCGCGGCCGAAGGCGATCCGGTTGCCGCCGTCGTCCCACCAGTTACTGACGGACTCGCCGCTCGCGGTGTTGCGGAAGCCGACCATGGAGGAGATCTCGCGCCAGGCGTGCTGGCACTTCCAGCCGTCGCTGTAGCAGGCGTTCACCGTGCCGCCGTTGGGCGGGCCCGCGTCCTTGTCGGACCACTCGTAGCCGGAGTGGACGTCGGGCGAGCCGTAGGGCCAGGCCAGCATGAAGACACTGGCGAGCGTGTAGTTGGCGCCGTCCTTGTAGTTCAGCGTCTCGCCGTTGCGCTCGGTGTCGTGGTTGTCGACGAAGACCGCGGCCTTCGAGGAGGACATGAAGCCCCAGCCCTCGCCGAAGTTCTTCAGGTTGGCGAGGCTCTCGTTGTTGAGGACCTGCTTGAGGCTGCGGGCGTACCGGAACTCCTGGACGTCACCGGTGCCGGCGTACTCGTCGGGCGACACGGCCTCGCCCGCGCCGTAGATCGCCTCCTGCTTCCAGTAGACGCCGGAGTCGGTCAGCCGGGACTTGATGTCGGCGAGGTCCTCGGCGGGCATGTGCTTGGCCGCGTCGATGCGGAAGCCGTCCACGCCGAGCGAGAGCAGGTCGTTGAGGTAGCCGGCGATCCTGCCCCGGACGTAGTCCTCACCCGTGTCCAGATCGGCCAGGCCGACGAGCTCGCAGTGCTGGACGTTGTACCGGTCCCCGTAGTTGTTGATCTGCGAGGTGCAGTCGTCCATGTCGGGCGCCGAGTACAGCCCGGGGTAGTCGTACTTCGTGTACGAGGAGCCGCCGGTGCCGGTGCCCGAGCCCGACGACATGTGGTTGATGACCGAGTCGGCCACGACCTTGACGCCCGCGCCGTGACAGGTGTTCACCATGTTGGCGAAGGAGCTCCGGTCGCCGAGCCGTCCGGCGATCTTGTAGCTGACCGGCTGGTACGAGGTCCACCACTCGCCGCCCTGGATGTGCTCCTGCGGCGGTGAGACCTGGACGAAGCCGTACCCGGCCGGACCGAGCGTGTCGGTGCACGCCTTGGCGACGGAGTCGAACTTCCACTCGAACAGGACGGCGGTGACGTCCTTACCGCCCGGGGCGGAAGCCTCGGCCGTCGTGGCGGGGACCACGAGGGCAGCGGCTCCCGCGATCAGGGCGAGCGCGGCAGACAAGGGTCTGCTGGCCATGTTTCCTCCTGCGGTGGGGGAAATGCGGGTGACGGTTCAGCCTCATACGGCAACGCGCCCTGCCCTCAAGGCTCCTGAAGGTTCTTGCTGCAAGAATGCAAACCTTGCCGCGGGGAGACCGTACGAGCCCGCCAGGTCCCGGTCAACCCTTTGGACATCCCCTGCTCACATCCGCGAAATACCGCAGATTTCTTCCTGCAAGGACTTACGCAAGACATTGCAGCGCTGTTAAGTTTCTCCCGACTCCGGTCCGGTCGGCCGGGGGTCCCGCTTACCCCGGGCCCCACGCGCCCGGCCGGCCGGGCCGGTCGAAGACAAGAGAGGCACCGGCGGTCACCTCCCCGCCGGCCCGTCCGGGCCGACCTCCGGTGCCTCTCCTGCGACCGTTCCCGACCCGCCCCTGAGCCGTCCGGCCCGAGCGGCTCCCCTTAGGCTCGACCTCCATGTGGCAAGGACAGCAGTCGCCCCCCGGCCGGCCGAACCCGCAAGGCGGGCAGCACAGTTCGGACCCCGTACAGCCCGGCCGCGAAAGCCCCGACCGGCACACCGCGCCCACGGTCGGCATGGCCGTTCCCGAACCGCCCCGCCGCCCCCGCAGCCTGATCACGGTCGCCGTCGTGGCCGCTTCCCTGGCCGTCGTCGTGGCCTGCGGGGTGATCGGTTTCCGGGTCCTCAGCGACGACGGGAACGACGAGGCGGGCCCGCAGCCGGCCCCGACGGGCTCCCCGAGCCCCCAGGGCACGGCCCGGTCGACGACCGGGGGCGGCTCGGGCCCCCTCGTCGCCGGCTGGAAGACGGTGACCAACGCCAAGCGCGGCATCACCTTCGACGTGCCCGCCTCCTGGGCCCGGAAGTCCGCGGACTGGGTGAGCTACGTGGCGGAGGACGACGACCCCGAGGAGAAGCCGCTGGTCGGGATGATGGCACCGGCGGTACTCAAGGAGAAGTGGTGCACGTCCGACGACGACAAGGACGGCACCGCGGACAACTACGCGCTCGCCTCGACGGGCACCACCGGGGAACAGGGCTCCAAGAGCGCCGCCGCGGCCGCCGAGGACACCGCCAGGACCTGGGTCTACGGCCTCTACACCCAGCCCGACCGCTCCCGCCTCACGGTCGGTGAGCCCGAGCCGTTCCGGACGGAGAGCGGCGTCGAGGGCAGCCTCGTGACCGTCACCTCGTCCGGGACGCCGAAGAAGGGAAAGTGCGACACCGACGGCAAGGCGGTGACGTTCGCCTTCAAGAACGCGAAGGGCGCGTTCGTGTCCTGGACCTACGTCGGCGCGCACGGCGTGCCCGACGAGGTGTCCGACGCCACGATCCGCGAGATCCTCGGCACGGTGCGCCTCTTCAAGGAGGGCGACGGGCAGGACTGAGGCGGACCGCCCCCGGGCGCGGGGCCGGCCCCCTCCGGCCGGCCCTTCACGCGTCCCGGCCGCCTCACGCGCTCCGCAGCGCCGCCGTGGAACCCCGTACGACCAGCTCCGGCTGGAACACGTACTCCGTGCGCTGGACGGGGCTGCCGCCGATCTCCTCCAGCAGGGCGCCCACCGCGGCCGCCGCCATCGCCTGGACGGGCTGGCGCACCGTGGTCAGCGGCGGGTCGGTGAAGGCGATGAGCTGGGAGTCGTCGAAGCCCACCACGGAGACGTCGCGCGGCACGTCCAGACCGCGGTCCCGGGCGGCGCGGACCACACCCAGCGCCATCAGGTCGCTGCCGCAGACGATGCCGGTGCACCCCTGGTCGAGCAGGGCGCCGGCCGCGACCTGGCCGCCCTCGACGCTGAACAGCGTGGAGCAGACCAGGAGTTCGGCCTCCTCGCGGCCCAGGCCCAGCACGGAGACCGCGGCGTCCACGAAGCCGTCCCGCTTGCGGCGGGAGGGGACGTAGCGCTGCGGTCCGATGGCGAGGCCGACCCGGCGGTGGCCGAGTTCGGCGAGATGGCTCACGGCCATCCGCACGGCGGCGGTGTCGTCGGGCGAGACGAACGGGGCGCTGATCCGCTCGTTGTAGCCGTTGATCAGGACGAACGGCACTCCGCGCTCGGTCAGCGCGGCGTAGCGCGCCGGGTCGGCGGAGGTGTCGGCGTGCAGTCCGGAGAGGAAGACGATGCCGCCGACGCCGCGTTCGACGAGCTGCTCGACGAGTTCGTCCTCGGTGGCGCCGCCGGGCAGCTGGGTGCAGAGGACCGGCGTGTAGCCGTGGCCGGCGAGCACCTGTTCCACGGACTGGGCGAACGCCGGGAAGATCGGGTTGGTGAGCTCGGGGGTCACCAGCCCGATCAGCCCGGCGCTGCGCTGCCGCAGCCGTACGGGGCGCTCGTATCCGAGGATGTCGAGCGCCGCGAGCACCCGCTGGCGCGTGGTGTCCGCGACGCCCGGCTTGCCGTTGAGGACCCGGCTGACGGTCGCCTCGCTGACGGATGCCTGGCCCGCGATGTCCGACAGCCTGAGCGCGCCGCCCGCGCCGGGGCCCCGTGGCAGGGGGACGGTCGTCACACCGTCCACCACACCGTGGTGTCCGCGGGGATCTCGACCGTGTCGCCATCGGCCTCGACCGGGGTGCTGGAGAGCAGCACGGTGCCCTGGACGGGGATACGGACCGGCTGACCGGTCGTGTTGACGGTGCAGACGAAGCCGGGGCGGGCGAAGGACAGCAGCCCCTCGGGGGCGTCCAGCCACCGCACGTCGGCGCCGGCCCCGAGACCGGTGTGGGCCCGGCGGGCGGCGATCGCGGCCCGGTACAGCTCCAGGGTGGAGCCGGCCGTGCCGGTCTGCGCCTCGACGCTCAGCTCGCCCCAGCCCGCGGGCTGCGGAAGCCAGCTGCCGCCCGCGCCGAAGCCGTACGAGGAGCCCTCGCGGGTCCACGGGATCGGGACGCGGCAGCCGTCGCGGAAGCCGTCCTGGCCCTCGGCGCGGAAGAACGACGGGTCCTGGCGGGCCTCGTCGGGCAGGTCGGTGACGTCGGGCAGGCCGAGTTCCTCGCCCTGGTAGACGTAGGCGGAGCCGGGCAGCGCCAGCATCAGCAGGGTGGCGGCGCGGGCCCGGCGCAGGCCCAGCCCGCGGTCGCCGGCGGTACGGATCTGGGTGCCGAGCCCCGCCGGGTTGGCGAAGCGGGTGGCGTGCCGGGTGACGTCGTGGTTGGAGAGCACCCAGGTGGTGGGGGCGCCGACCGGCCGCATGGCGTCGAGCGAGACGTCGATGACCTCGCGGAGCGCGGCGGCGTCCCAGGCGGTGGCCAGGTACTGGAAGTTGAACGCCTGGTGCATCTCGTCGGGGCGCACGTAGTTGGCGGTGCGCTCGACGGTCGGCGTCCACGCCTCGGCGACCGCGATGCGCCCGCCCGTCGCCCGGACCCGCCCGTCCGACGAAGGCGCTCCGGGCCCCATCGTGTCGGGGTACTCGTCCAGGATGGTGCGCCAGCTGCGGTAGATCTCGTGCACCCCGTCCTGGTCGAAGAACGGCATGACATCGTTTCCGAGCAGCTTGAGCTGGTCGTGGGTGCCGAGGTCGGGCAGCCCCTCGGCCTTGACGAGGCCGTGCGCGACGTCGACGCGGAAGCCGTCGACACCCATGTCGAGCCAGAAGCGCAGGATCGAGCGGAACTCGTCGGCGACGGCCGGGTGCTCCCAGTTGAAGTCGGGCTGCTCGGGCGCGAAGAGGTGGAGGTACCACTCGCCGGGGGTGCCGTCCGGGTCGGTGGTCCGGGTCCAGGCGGGGCCGCCGAAGATGGACTCCCAGTCGTTGGGCGGGAGTTCGCCGTCGGCGCCCTTGCCGGGGCGGAAGTGGTAGCGGTCGCGCAGGGCGGAGCCGGGGCCCTCGGCGAGCGCGCGCTTGAACCACTCGTGCTGGTCGGACGAGTGGTTGGGCACCAGGTCGACGATGATCCGCAGGCCCAGGTCGTGGGCGTCGCGGATCAGCGCGTCGGCGTCCAGCAGGGTGCCGAACATCGGGTCGATGGCCCGGTAGTCGGCGACGTCGTAGCCCGCGTCGGCCTGCGGGGAGGCGTAGAACGGGCTGAGCCAGACCGCGTCCACGCCGAGGTCCTTGAGGTACGGGAGCCGGGCGGTGACGCCCGCGAGGTCGCCCATGCCGTCGCCGTTGCCGTCGGCGAAGCTGCGCGGATAGACCTGGTAGATCACCGCGTCCTGCCACCAGCCGGTGGGGTGGCCCGTGGCTTCGTCGGACGTGCCGGTGGAGGGGGCAGCGAGGTGCTGGGTCATGTCGTCCCTGGGGTGTCTGGGTGGGGAGTGGCGCCGGGACCGGGTCGGGATGCCGGCGCCACCGTGACTGGTGCGTGCGGGTCGTACGGGCGCGTGCCGCTGAGGACGCTCAGCCCTTGACGGCTCCGGCGGACATGCCGGTGACAAGGTGCTTCTGCGCGAACAGGAACACCAGGGCCGCGGGTATCGCGATCAGTACGGACGCGGCGGTCATCGGACCCCACTGGGCGCCGTACTGGTTGACGAACAGCTGGAGTCCGCCCGCGAGGGTGAGGTTGTCCTCGCCGACCATGAAGGCGGAGGCGTACGCCACCTCGCCCCAGGCGGTGATGAAGGAGTAGAACGCCGTGACGGCGAGGCCGGGCTTGGCCAGCGGCAGGATCAGCCGCCAGAACGTGCCGAACGGGGTGAGGCCGTCGACCTGCCCCGACTCGTCGATCTCGCGCGGGATGGTGTCGAAGAAGCCCTTCATCATCCAGGCGCAGAACGGCACCGAGATGGTCAGGTAGGTGATGACGAGCCCGGCGGGCTTATTCAGCAGCCCCATGCCCGCCATGATGTTGTAGATCGGCACGATGAGGACGGCGACCGGGAACATCTGGGTGATCAGCAGCGTCCACATCAGCCCGCGCTTGCCGGGGAACCGGAAGCGGCTGACGGCGTAGCCGGTGGAGGCGGAGACGATGACGCCGATGAGCGTGGTGAGCCCCGCGACGATCAGCGAGTTGCCGAACCAGGTCAGGAACTTCGTGTCCTTGATGAGGTTCGTGTAGTTCTCGAACGTCGTCTCTTTGAAGAAGTCCGTGGTGGACGCGAGTTCGGCCGGCTTCAGCGAGGTGAGCAGGACCCAGAGCACGGGGAAGACCGCGATCACGGACGCGACGATCAGCGTCAGGTGCAGGGCCGTGGAGGCGAGCGGCGAACGCTCGCCGCGCTTGCGGACCTTGGGCGCGGAGTGCCGCGCGGCGGGGGTGGTTGCGGTGGTCACCAGTCATCTCCCTGAGTGCGCAGGACTCGCCGGTAGACGGTGGCGAAGATCAGCAGGAGTACGAGGATCAGCACGCCCCAGGTGGAGGACTGCGCGAAGTCGCGGGGGCTGATCTCGAAGGAGAACTTGTACGCCTGCGTCACCAGGATCTGGGTCGCGTCGCCGGGTCCTCCCCGGGTCAGCAGGAAGATCACCGGGAACATGTTGAAGGTCCAGATGGTGGAGAGCAGGATCACGGTCGTGGAGACCGGCCGCAGTCCGGGCAGAGTGACGTGGCAAAAGCGCTGCCAGGCGCTGGCGCCGTCCATCTCCGCGGCCTCGTAGTGCTCGCCGGGTATGGACTGGAGACCGCCGAGCAGGGCGACCATGATGAACGGCACGCCGAGCCACACGTTGACCACGATGACGGCGACCTTGGCGATGGTGGGGTCGCCCAGCCAGTCGATCCCGTCGAAGCCGGCGCCGGAGAGGATCTTGTTGAGCAGCCCGCGGTCGTTGTTGTAGAGGAAGCGCCAGGCGAAGACGGAGACGAACCCGGGGACCGCCCAGGGCAGGATGAGCGCCATCCGGTAGGCGGAGCGCCCGGCGATCCTGCGGTTGAGGATGTTCGCGAGCGCCATGCCGAGGACGAAGGTGATGGAGACGCAGGAGACCGTCCACACCAGGGTCCACCCGAGTGTGCCGAGGAACTGTTCGCCGGTGAGCGCATCGGCGTAGTTGTCCAGACCGACGAACTTGTACGTGGCGGGCAGGTGGTTGACACCGATGGACCGCGCGACGTTGCGCTCGTTGGCGTCGGTCAGCGACAGGAAGATGCCGCGGACCAGCGGATAACCGATGATCACGCCGATCACGACGACGACCGGGGCCACCATCGTCCAGGCGTACCAGTGTGTCGACAGCGCCCGCCGGAGCTTGCCCGGCGGCGGGGGGTTGCCAGTACCGCGGCTCCGGCCGCGGGCGACGTCGTCGCCCGCGGCCTTCGCCACCGACTGGCTGGTGTGGACAGCCATCAGCCGGCCTGCCTTCCTGAGTTACTTCCAGCCGTCAAGGAGCTTGCGGTAGGCGGTACCGGTCGTCTTGACCGCCTTCTCCGGGGAGGTCTGGCCGGTGAGGGCCTTGGTGTACTCGGTGACGAGCGGCGCGAAGAGGCTGCCGGTCTCCGGGATCCAGGGGCGCTCGACGGCGCTCTCGACGACCGGCTTGAAGAAGCCGACGATCTCGTTGTCGACCACGGACTCCTCGGCGTAGGCGGAGGTGCGGGTCGGCAGGAGGTTGAGCTCCTTGGTGACCTGGGCCTGCGTCTTGACGGAGGTCATGTAGTCGACGAAGGCGTAGGAGGCCTCAAGGTTCTTGGAACCGGCGTAGACGGCCAGGTTGTGACCGCCCTGCGGGGCGCCCTGCGCGACGGAGCCGGCCGGGACCGGGGCGACGCCGAGGTTGGCCTTGTCCTTGAACTCCTTGCCGGCGTACGTGTCGGCGACGGCCCACGGGCCGTTGATCATCATCGCGACGTCGCCGTCCTTGAAGGACGCCTGCATGTTGTCCCAGCCGTCCGTGGCGTCCGTCTTCGCGACGCCGGAGTCGACCAGGTCCTTGACGAGCTTCATGGCCTTGACACCGGCCGCGTTGTCGATGGTGACGGCCTTGTCGGAGGCGTTGACCATGTCGCCGCCCTCGCCGTACAGGAAGGGCAGGAACCAGTACGCGTCGTCGCCGCGCAGGTAGAGGCCGGTCTTGCCGGTCTTCGACTTGATCTTCTTCGAGGCGGACTTCAGCTCGTCGATCGTGGTGGGGACCTCGACGCCGGCCTCCTTGAAGATCTTCTTGTTGTAGAAGATGCCCAGGGAGTCGATCACCTGCGGAACGGCGAACGTCTTGCCGTTGTACTTGGTGGAAGCGGCGGCCTGCTTCAGGAAGTCGTCCTGCTTCTGGAGGGCCGTGGTTCCGTCCAGCGGGGCGAGGTAGCCGAGGTCAGCGAACTCGGGGGTCCAGGCGACCTCGGAGCGGATCACGTCGGGGGCGCCGGAGCCCGCCTGAGCCGCGTTCTTGAACTTGTTCTGCGCGTCACCGAAAGGCACGTTGACGTACTTGACGTCGACCTTCGGGTGCAGCTTCTCGAAGCCCTCGGCGATCTTCTTGAAGACCTTGTCCTCACTGCCCGCGGTGGAGGTGTCCCACCACGTGACGGTGCCGGAGAGCTCGCCCGAGCTCTTGGAGGTGCTGTCGGAACTGTCGTCATCGCTGCCGCAGGCGGTCGCCGCGAGCGCCAGGGCCGCGACCAGGGCGGTGGCCGTTATGCCACGTCGCATCTGAACTCCTTCAACTGCCGTACCGCTCCGTCGCGGCGCCGGGTCGACGTGAACGTAACAAGGATGAAAGACGACCGAAAGACTTTGCGGAAGATTTCTGCAAGCCCCGGTGATCGTTACATTGGCGTGTCCTCAAGGTTGCCGTCAAGACTCTTGACGAAACCCGTCGACCCCTGACAGAGAAGGGTCACCAGCCCCGATTCCGCAGTGCGACGATCCGACCGCAGCCGGCGAACCACCGCCGCAAGACCTTGCAAGACATTGCTGCGGACCCCTGCGGGACGCTCCCCCGGGCTGCAAGCCCGCCCACCGCCGCCGCTCCCGCCCGATTCCCTGCCTGGTGGGCAATCCGACCCGCTCCCGGTACAGTCCATTGCCATGACCGCACGGCTTGCCGATATCGCAACTCAGGCGGGGGTCAGCGAAGCGACGGTCAGCCGCGTACTGAACGGCAAGCCCGGGGTTGCCGCTGCCACCCGCGAATCCGTCCTCGCCGCGCTCGACGTCCTCGGCTACGAACGGCCCGTACGCCTGCGCAGGCGCAGCGCGGGGCTCGTCGGCCTGATCACGCCCGAGCTGGAGAACCCCATCTTCCCGGCGCTCGCCCAGGTCATCGGGCAGGCGCTGACCCGGCAGGGCTACACCCCGGTGCTGGCGACCCAGACCCCGGGCGGCTCCACCGAGGACGAGCTGACGGAGATGCTGGTCGACCGGGGCGTCTCCGGGATCATCTTCGTCTCCGGGCTGCACGCGGACACCTCCGCCGATATGCAGCGCTACGAACAACTGCGCGCGCAGGGCGTGCCCTTCGTCCTGGTCAACGGTTTCTCGCCCAAGGTGCAGGCGCCGTTCATCTCGCCGGACGACCGGGCCGCGATGCGGCTGGCGGTGACCCATCTGGTGTCGCTCGGCCACACCCGGATCGGGCTCGCGGTCGGCCCCAAGCGCTTCGTCCCCGTGCTCCGCAAGATCGAGGGTTTCCACACCACGATGCGCGAGCAGTTGAACCTGACGGCGGACGAGGTCGAGGAGCTGATCCAGCACTCCCTGTACACGCTCGAAGGCGGTCAGGCAGCCGCGTCGGCGCTGATGGAGCGGGGCTGCACGGCGGTGGTGTGCGCGAGCGACATGATGGCGCTCGGCGCGATCAGGGCCGCCCGCAGGCTCTCCCGCGAGGTCCCGCGCGAGGTCTCGGTCGTGGGCTACGACGACTCGCCGCTCATAGCGTTCACCGACCCGCCGCTGACCACGATCCGCCAGCCGGTCACGGCGATGGGCCAGGCCGCGGTGCGCACACTCCTGGAGGAGATCGGCGGCACGCCCGCCCCGCACAGCGAGTTCGTCTTCATGCCGGAGCTGGTCGTACGCGGTTCGACGGCCGCCGGCCCCGGCACGGCCGCCACCTCGCAGGCCGCTCCCCCAGGATCGCACGCCCGCCCGTAACAGGCCTGCCGGACGTGCAACTCGCGCCCCGCCGGAGGATCATCGGGCGGAGAGGGCAAATCTGGCAGACTCTGTGCCTATGGGTGAATTGAGCGTGAAACGACAGGAAGGCCGCACGGAGGCCACCCCGTCACCCATCGTGAACGAGGCGGCTCCCGAGGCGAACACGAAGCAATCCGGTCGCGCGCACGGGATCGGCAGAGCGGTCGAGAGACCATTCGGCCACGTCGTGTCACGACTGCGCTCCCCGCGGTCGCCCCGGCGGCCCCGGCTCTGGTTCGAAATCCTGCTCATCGCACTGAGTTACTGGCTGTACTCGCTGGTGCGCAACGCGGTCCCGGAGCAGAAGGCCGCCGCCCTGGCCAACGCGGACTGGCTGTGGTCGGTCGAGCGGTTCCTCGGCATCGCGGTCGAGCAGTCGGTCAACCACGCGGTGAACTCGGTGTCCTGGCTCATCGTGTCGATGAACTACTACTACGCGACCCTGCACTTCATCGTCACCATCAGTGTGCTCGTGTGGCTGTTCCGCAGACACCCCGGCCGGTACGCGGCAGCGCGGCTGGCCCTGTTCGCGACCACGGCGGTCGCGCTCGTCGGCTACTACCTGTACCCGTTGGCGCCGCCCCGCCTGATGAACGGCGGCAACTTCATCGACACGGTCCTGGTCCACCAGACCTGGGGCTCGATGGCGTCGGGCAACTTCAAGAACATGTCGAACCAGTACGCGGCGATGCCGTCGATGCACATCGGCTGGTCGCTGTGGTGCGGCCTCACCATCTTCGCCCTGGCCTCGGCCCCCTGGGCGCGCGTCCTGGGCCTGCTCTACCCGACGGTGACCCTGATGGTCATCGTGTCGACGGCGAACCACTTCTGGCTGGACGCGGTGGGCGGCGTGGCCTGCCTGGCGTTCGGTTACGCGGTGTCGTACGCCTGGTACGGGTCGCTGCCGCACCGGTTGCCGAAGCGGATCGCGCCGAAGACGGGGCGCAGACCACGGCTGAGCGCGCTGTCGGCGCAGCCGCGCGAGGCGGCGGCGACCCGCCACTAGGGCCTGTCCGGCGATTGAGGAGCGGGGTGTGGGGCAGCGCCCCGCGAGCCCGCGCCTCACCCCCCGTAGAACCGCTCCTCCACAACCCCCCGCGCCCGCCGCGTGATGCGGCGGTAGTCGTCCAGCATGTCGCCCACGTGCCCCTCCTCGTACCCGAGGTAACGGCCCACCGCGGTCAGCTCGCGCGGGACCGAGGGGAAGGTGTCGCCTGGCCGGCCCCGTACGAGCATCACCGCGTTGCGGACCCGGGTGGCCAGGACCCACGCCTCGTCCAGGGTCCGGGCGTCGTCCTCGGGGATGAGGCCCGCCGCGCACGCCGCGGCGAGTGCCTGGCGGGTGCGGGTGGTCCGCAGGCCGGGGACCGACCGGGCGTGCTGCATCTGCATCAGCTGGACCGTCCACTCGACGTCGCTCAGGCCGCCCCGCCCCAGCTTGGTGTGGAGGGTCGAGTCCGCGCCGCGCGGCATCCGCTCGGACTCCATGCGGGCCTTGAGCCGCCGGATCTCGCGGACCGCGTCCTCCCCCGGCCCGTCCTTCGGATACCGCAGCGGGTCGATCAGCGCGACGAAGTCCGCGCCCAGGTCCAGGTCCCCGGCCATCGGCTCGGCCCGCAACAGGGCCTGGCTCTCCCAGCCGAGCGACCAGCGCCGGTAGTACGCCCCGTACGACTTCAGGGTGCGCACCAGCGGGCCGCTCTTGCCCTCGGGGCGCAGGTCGGCGTCGATGATGAGGGGCGGGTCTGCGGTGGGCAGCTGGAGCAGCCGGCGCATCTCGGAGACCACCCGGTTCGCGGCCCGGCTCGCCTCCTGCTCGTCCACGCCCTCGCGCGGCTCGTGGACGAACAGGACGTCCGCGTCGGAGCCGTATCCCAGCTCGTGCCCGCCGAAGCGGCCCATGCCGATGACCGCGAACCGGGTGGGCAGGGTGTCGCCCCACTCCGCGCGGACGGCGGCCCGCAGCGCCCCGGCGATGGTGACGGCGTTCAGGTCGGTGACGGCGCCGCCGACCCGGTCGACGAGGGCGCCCGGGTCGGACTCGGCGGGGCTGTCCTCCGTGCCGTAGGAGCCGATGAGGTCGGCGGCCGTCGTGCGGAACAGCTCGCGCCTGCGCACCCCGCGCACCACCGCGACGGCCGACTCCGCGTCGCCGGCGCGGCCCACGGCGGCCAGCACCTCCTGTTCCAGGTGTGCGCGGCTGCGGGGGGCGAGGCCGTGCGGGTCGCCGAGGATGGTGACGGCCTCGGGGGCGCGCAGCAGCAGGTCGGGGGCGAGCCGGCCGGCCGACAGGACCCGGGCGAGGTTCTCCGCCGCGGCCCCTTCGTCGCGCAGGAGCCGCAGGTACCAGGGGGTCTTGCCGAGCGCGTCGGACACCTTGCGGAAGCCGAGGAGTCCGGCGTCCGGGTCGGCGGAGTCCGCGAACCAGCCGAGCAGCACCGGCAGCAGGGTGCGCTGGATGGCGGCCTTGCGCGAGACCCCGGAGGACAGGGCCTCCAGGTGCCGCAGGGCGGCCGCCGGGTCCTCGTAGCCGAGGGCCACGAGCCGGGCGGTGGCGGCCTTCGTGCTGAGCCGGGACTCGCCGGGCGCGAGCTGGGCGACGGCGTCGAGCAGCGGCCGGTAGAACAGCTTCTCGTGCAGCCGTCGCACCACGGACGCGTGCCGCCGCCAGGCCTGGTTGAGCTCGGCGATGGGGTCGGTGCGCAGTCCGAGGGAGCGTCCGAGGCGGCGCAGGTCCGGCTCGTCGTCGGGAACGAGATGGGTGCGGCGCAGCCGGTAGAGCTGGATGCGGTGTTCCATGGCGCGCAGGAACCGGTAGGCGTCGTCCAGCTGTACGGCGTCCACGCGCCCCACGTAACCGCCGTCGGCCAGCGCCCCCAGCGCCTTCAGGGTCGATCCGCTGCGCAGGGCGGGGTCGCTGCGGCCGTGGACGAGCTGGAGCAGCTGGACGGCGAACTCGACGTCCCGCAGCCCGCCGGGGCCGAGCTTCAGCTCCCGGTCGACGCGGTCGGCGGGAATGGTGTCCACGACGCGGCGGCGCATCTTCTGCACGTCGGGGACGAAGTTCTCGCGGTCGGCGGCCTGCCAGACGAGCGGCGAGACGGCTTCGACGTACTCGGCGCCGAGCGCGGTGTCCCCGGCCACCGGCCGGGCCTTGAGGAGCGCCTGGAACTCCCAGGTCTTGGCCCAGCGCTGGTAGTAGGCGAGGTGCGAGGAGAGCGTACGGACCAGGGGCCCGTTGCGGCCCTCGGGGCGGAGGTTGGCGTCGACGGGCCAGATGGTGCCCTCGGCGGTCGTGTCGGAGCAGATCCGCATGAGGTGCGCGGCGAGCCGGGTGGCGGCCTGTATGGCCTTGTTCTCCTCGGCGCCGTCGGCGGGTTCCGCGACGAAGATGACATCGACGTCGGAGACGTAGTTCAGCTCGTGGCCGCCGCACTTGCCCATCGCGATGACCGCGAGCCGGCACCGCGCGGCATCGTCGGGGGCCGCCGCCGACGCGATGCGCAGGGCGGCCCGCAGGGTCGCGGTGGCGAGGTCGGCCAGCTCGGCGGCGGTCTCGGCGACGTCGGTGGTGCCGCAGACGTCCCGGGCGGCGATGGACAGCAGGCACCGCCGGTAGCCGGCGCGCAGCTCGTCCGGATCATCGGCCCCGGCCAGCTCCTGCTCGAACTCGGTGACCCCGGGGTGCAGGTCGGTGGCCTCGTACGTGACGAGAACCTGCCAGTCGCGGGGGTGGCGTGCCAGGTGGTCGCCGAGCGCCTCCGACGCCCCGAGCACCCCGAGCAGCCGGTCCCGCAGGGGCTTCGCCGTGACCAGGGTGTCCAGCAGGATCTGCCGCTGGTCCGCCTCCTCGGCCTCGACCAGCCGGACCAGGCCGCGCAGCGCCAGATCGGGGTCGGCGGTGGCCCCGAGCGCGTCGAGGAGCACGGAGTCGGAGCGTACGGAGGAGAGGCCGGGCAGGTCGAGCAGCCGCTCGGCGGCGGACGGGTCGGTGAAACCGTGCCGCAGCAGTCGGGTGAACGTACTGCTCCTGCGCCCCGGCACCATCGTCATTCCGCGCTCTCCCGCTCGCCGCCCGATCAGCTTCCGGCCTCCCGAGCCTAGCCCTCCGCCCCCGGATTCGGAGCGCGCGGGTGGCGGTGGTCCGCCCGCGTCTCCCGGGCCGCCGTTCCCCGTACCAGGGGCTTCGCGAGGACCGTTCCGGTCTCACCGGGCGTCGTGATCCACGGGGCCGGCGGTCATCCGGCCGCGATCGGCGTCCTGGTCCCCGTCACCACGGTCGCGTACCGCTCCTCGCAGGAGTCGACGCGCGCCACGAGCCCGCTGTCCGCCAGGACCCCTGCGGCGCGTTCCGCCTGCCGCTCGCTCGTCTCGGCGAGAAGGCTGCCGCCCGGGGCCAGCCAGTGGGGGGCCTCGGCGGCGACCCGGCGCAGGACGTCGAGGCCGTCGCCGCCGCCGTCGAGGGCGACGAGCGGTTCATGGACGCGGGCCTCGGCGGGCAGCAGGGCGACGTCGCCGGTCGGTACGTACGGCACGTTGGCGAGCAGCACGTCCACCCGCCCGCGCAGGGTGCCGGGCAGGGGGGCGAAGAGGTCGCCCTCGTAAACCCGGCCCCGGTCCCCGATGTTGCGCCGGGCGCAGCGTACGGCGGCGGGCTCGACATCGGCGGCGTGGAGTTCGACGCGGTCCAGGGCGGCGGCGAGCGCGGTGCCGAGCGCGCCGGAGCCGCAGCACAGGTCCACGACGACGGCCGGGTCGGGGGCGAGGGCGGCGGCCCGGCCGATCAGGAACTCGGTGCGGCGGCGGGGTACGAACACGCCGGGGTCCACGGCGATCCGCAGCCCGTTGAACTCGGCCCAGCCGAGGACGTGTTCCAGGGGGTGACCGGCGGCGCGGCGCTCCGCCATGGCGGTGAGTTCGGCGGGGCCGGCGGCGGTGGCGGCGATGAGCGCGGCCTCGTCCTCGGCGAAGACACAGCCGGCGGCACGCAGGGTGGCGACGAGGACGGAGAGAGCGGGCGGTGACAGGGGGACCGGCATGGTGCGGAGCCTTTCGGAGGAACGCCGAGGGGTGCTCCGCAGCCGGTCAGGTCCGGTCGGCCACGCGATCGCTGGGGGTGAGCACCCGGGTCGATACAGCGGTAATGGGTCCCACCTCCTTGGCCATGTCCCCGTGCGGGGATGCGAAAGACTACCCCAGATCCGCTCAGCGCTTCCGGGGCCGGTAGTCGTTGCCGCCGTCCACGAGGCGGTTGTGGACGGCGATCGACCTGTTGGCGGCGCGGATGTCTCGTATCTCCGCGCTGTGGTGCCGTTCGATCTGCTGGCCGTCGAAGTTTTCCGTACGGCGTCGGCGCTGCTGCAACGTGAGCTTCGCGATCAGAAGGACGATCGCGCCCAGGAGCAGCCCGAGCAGTGTGAGGACCGCGTACATCGTGTCCCTCCCCCATTCCCCCGGTCACGGCCTCGGCGGTCCCCCGTCGGCCGGCCGGTGGGGCACGTGATCTCCACATCATTGTGGGTGACCGACAACGCCCAGTCCAGGGCCAACACCCCTATACCAGTGGGCAGTGGGTCCCCGTGTAGATGGTGGGCATGCAGCGGTTGCAGTGGATGCAGCCGGACACGGTTGCCGCGTCGCCGGCGATGCGGCGCAGCAGGTCGGGTTCGTGCAGCAGGGCGCGGGCCATGGCGACGAAGTCGAAGCCCTCGGCCATGGCACGGTCCATGCCCTCCCGGTCGGTGATCCCGCCGAGGAGGATCAGCGGCAGCTCCAGGGCGGCCCGGAAGCGGCGGGCGTCCTCCAGCAGATAGAGCGGCCGGTAGGGGTACGTACGGAAGAACGCGCGCCCGAGGGCCCGGATGGCGACGCGTTGTGGGAGCGGGAAGTTGGCCGCGAACTCGGTGACGGGGGCGTCGCCCCGGAAGAGGAACATGGGGTTGAGCAGGGAGCTGCCCGCGGTGAGTTCGAGGGCGTCGACGCTGCCGTCGTCCTGGAGCCAGCGGGCGACCTGAAGGCTCTCCTCCACGGTGATCCCGCCGGGCGCCCCGTCCTTCATGTTCAGTTTCGCGGTGATGGCGAGCCGGTCGCCCAGCGCTTCGCGTACGGCCCGCGCGATGTCCAGCGCCACGGCCGCCCTGGCCCGCAGGGACCCGCCGTAGGCGTCGGTACGCCGGTTCAGCCGGGGGCTAAGGAAGGCGCTGGCCAGGTAGTTGTGGCCGAGATGGATCTCCACCGCGTCGAACCCCGCCTCGGCCGCGAGCAGCGCCGCGTCGGCGTGGGCGGTCACCACCCGGGCGATGTCCTCGGCGGTGGCGGCCTTGTTGCGGCGCATGCTGAGCGCGTTGAACCCGCCCATCGGCGCGAGGGAGGCCACCCCGTTGGACCGCCCGTCGGCCACCGGCCCGGCATGCCCGAGCTGAGCGCAGACCGCGGCCCCGGTGGCGTGCACCGCCTCGGTCAGCCTCCGCAACCCGGGCAGCGCCTCGCCCCGCATCCACACCTGCCGCCGCTCGGTCCGCCCCTCCGGCGACACCGCGCAGTACGCCACGGTGGTCATCCCGACACCACCCTCGGCGGGGCGCAGGTGGTAGTCGATGAGCTCCTGCGTCACGAGTGCCTCGGGGGCGGCCCCTTCGAAGGTGGCCGCCTTGATGACCCGGTTGCGCAACCTCAGCGGCCCCAGCCGGGCCGGGGCCAGCACATCGGGTACGACGCGTTTCTCTCCGCCCGCCATGGGGCGCAGCATGACACGGATCTGACGATTAGTCAGCAACCGTGCGCGCCCCCGTCCCGAGCCGCCGGCACGGCAGGGCACGCTCCCGGACGCCGCCGTGCCCGTCGGGTTCCACCCGGTACAGCCGGGCCCGGTCCGTGCGCGCCACGGCCTCGACCAGCCGCCCGCCGTCGCCGAAGAGCGCCCCGGCGCCGTCCTCCACCGCCCACCCGGCCGGCAGCACACCGGCCGCCACCGCGGCCCCGTAGGACGGGCGGCGGCCCGGCTCGCTGTCGTAGTGCGGGCAGACGGATCCGGGCAGGAGGCCCAGCCCGTCGGGAAGATGGGTCAACGGCCCGAAGGAATCGGTGTGCGAGCCCTCGGCCCAGCAGTTGGCGCCCGCGCTGATCCCGCACAGCAGCACTCCGCGCTCGTACGCCTCGCGCATCAGCCGGTCCACTCCCTGCGTACGCCAGACGGCCAGCAGGTTGGCGGTGTTGCCGCCGCCCACGTAAAGGACGTCCTGAGAGAGCAGGAACGCGCGCAGGGCGTCGTCGTCCAATTCCCGCCGGAACAGATCCAGTACACCGGGCTCGCAGGGGCGCGTCCGAAAGGCGTGGTGGAACCGCGCGATGTACTCGGGAGCATCACCACTGGCCGTCGGCACGAAGCACACCCGTGGCCGCGGACTCGCCACCTGCCCGAGCACCCAGTCGTCCAGCAACCCGTCGTCGTCGGCGGAGAACCCGCCTCCGAGCAACGCGATCCGAGGCTCGGCCCCGGCGCTCACCGCACGCCCTCCGCGCCCTCGAAGGTGCGGGCACCGGCCTCCCACCGCAGTCCCGGCGGCCGGGCCCGGCCCGCCACGGACCCGGGCCCCGGGCCCTCGAAAGGCCGCCGCCACACTTGAACACCGCCGGTCCGCGCCATGCCTGCCCTCTTGGTCGGCCACCTCGTCCGGGGGCAGCCACTCGACCGCCGTCCGCTCGTGGACAGCCTCTCGTACCCGCCTTCGGTACGACAGCGAAATACCGGTCGAGCACACCTCCGGGCTGCGCCCAGGCATCGCGGCCCAGTTGCGTCCCGTCATCGCACCCCTGCCGAAGTCGCCTCCCGGACAAGGGGGTTGGGGTCCGCCCGAAGGGGGTAGCACTAGGCGATGGTCACTATCGCCATCGTGGCTCTGGCATGTTTCGCGATCCCGGCCGTCGCGCTCTTCGTCCTGGTCCCGAGCATCCGGCACCAGAACGAGGCCGCCACGGAGGCGGACGAAACCCGCAAGGCACGGGCGACGAAAGCCGGCTGGCGCGTCATCGAGGACGCCTCCGCCCTTCCGGAGCCGGTGCGTCACAACACCCGAGGCGGTGTGCGGGTCCTGATGCTGGCTCATCGGCGCACCGAGGACGTCGACATCTGGGCGGTCGCCCGGGAGACGATGGCGTTCGGAGGCGCCCGGCGCCAGTCCCTCCTCGCCCATCTGCTGCCCGTGCACCACATCGAGGACACGCCGACGATGTACGTGACCCTCCGGCGCGGCGGTTCCGCCCCCGCGGCACAGAAACCCGACCTGTTCGACCGCCGCTACGAGATCGTCTCCGACGACAGCGACAGCGACCGCGCCCACGCGCTCGTGACGGAGGGGATCCGCCTCATGACGCGCCGGCTGAACCTGGACGGCTGGGATCTGGAGGACGGGATGCTGACCGTACGGTTCGACGGGATGCTCCAACCGGCCTCCCTGCAACGCCGCCTCCTCGGCCTGGCGCGACTGGCGAAGGCCGTATCCGGCCGGCCTGCCCCCTGACCGGCAGACGCACCGGGAGGACGCCCAGGGGGAAGCCGGCCGGCTACGCGCTCCCGGCGCCGGCTCGGCGGAGGTCTCCCGCGCCCTGAGCCGGCCCGCCGCGCGGATGGGGCGGACGTGCCGCGGCCGGCCGGTCGGCGAGGTCGCGGCGGGAGAGCGCACCGGTCTTGCGCATGGCGCGGGCGATGTGCTGCTCCACCGTCCTGGGCGACAGATGGAGGGTCGCGGCGATCTCCCGGTTGGTCAGGCCGGACACAGCGAGCTGAGCCACCTCCGCTTCCCGCGGGGACAGTTCGTCGGCGTGCGAGGGGCGGCCGGGAGGGCGGCCCTTCTTCACCGGCCGCTGTGTGCGCAGCAGGGCCCTGACCCGCGCCGCGTCCCATCCGGCGCCCAGCTCGGTGAAGGTCCGGGCGCAGCTCTCCAGCTCAGCCACCGCCGACAGGGTGGAGAGGCGGCCGGAGCCGGGTTCCGGCGGTGTGGCGGTGTCCCCGCCCTGTTCGGCCGGCCCGGCGGGCGCGTCGGTGCCCGCCGCGAGGACACAGCGCGCGGCGCCCTCCGCGGTCAGTGCCCGGCTGTAGGGGCGGGCCATGGCCGCGAACGCCGCCGCGGCCTGCCGGTAGAGCGCGGCGGCTGGGAAAAGCTCGTCCGGCTCCTCCCGGGCGAGCGCCGCCGTCTCGGCCAGAACGGCTCTGCTCCGGATCAGCGCGGCCTGCGCGGCGGGCGCGTCACGCCGGCCGAGGCCCTGGGAGAAGACCCGGACCATGGCGTGCGCCGCGGTTTCGTCGCCCGCGCGGGCCACCGCTTCCACAGCCCACGGCAGGAGTTCGCAGCCCCAGGTCCACACCCCCTTCCCGGCAAGGGCGGTCCAGGCGGCGCGCGCCTGTTCCGCCGCGGCTTCCACCTCCTGGCGGGCCAGGGCGAGGCGGATCGCGGCTCCGGCCGTCGTCGCGGCCAGGGGCACGGGAAGGCTCCCGGCCCGGGCGGCCCCGCGCTGGGACAGCCAGGGCCCCACCTCGCCCCAGTCCCCCTCGGCGAGGGCGAGCAGTCCGCGCACGACGTAGGCGTCGGAGGCGAGGAACGGCATGTCGGCGGTCGCCGCGACGAAGTCCTCGCACCGCTGGGCCAGCCCCTGCCACCGGCCGGTCCACCACTCGTGGAGCAGCCGCGCCCCCAGCGCGGTGTGCTCCTGGTAGGGCGCACCACTGCGTGCGGCCAGATCCAGTCCTTCCGCGAGCAGTTCCTCCCCCCGGTCGTGGAAGCCGAGCCAGACCGCGGAGTTCGCGGCGTTGCACAGGCCGCGTGCCGCCTGCCGGGCGCACGCGGGGTCCGTGTCCTTCCCGGACAGTTCCTCGACCAGCTCCCACGCCCCCGGGTCGGCACAGCTCAGGGCGAGGTCGGCCCGGTTGGCGAGGACCGCTGTGCGCATGGCCTCGTCCCCGTCGGCGTCCGCGACGGAGACGGCCTCGGCCAGCCACTTCCGGCCGGCCTCGATGTGGTTCCCCGGCACGAACGTACTGGACAGTGCCGCCATGGCGCGGGCGGCCAGGCCCGGCCGGACCTCGCGCAGTTCGGCGGCGGCGATCTCCAGTGCCTGGTGTCCCTCGGGCCCCCGGCCCATCTGGTTGGCCAGCATCAGGCCCAGGTCGAGCCGCAGCTCGCCACGGATCGCCGGGGGCAGGGACGCGTCGCGCACGAGCTGTGCGAGCACCTCGACGGTCTGGTCCGAGCGCAGCCCGGTCACCGCGCTGCGGGCGAGGAGCGGCGCGAGACGGGCCCGGCTCCGAGGGGGCGGGCCAGGCATGGCCAGGGTCCTCTCCAGCAGGGTGACGGCCTGCTGGTGCAGGCCGGCCGCCGCCGCGGCCTCGGCCGCCTTCTCCACCGCCGCCAGCCATCTGCCGGAATCGCCGGCCGCCCGGTGGTGTTCGGCCACTTCCGCCCAGGGCACGGGCTGTCTGCGGCGCAGTACGCCCGCGGCCCGGCCGTGCAAGTCCTGGCGGACGGGGCCGGGCACGCGGGCCCGAACGGCCGGGGCGGCCAGCGGGACGGCGAAGCCGTAGTGGCCTTCGGCCGGTTCCGCAAGGGCCGCCTTCTCCAGAGCCGCGAGCAGCGCACCGGCTCCCGCCCCGGGTCCGAGCCCCGACACCGCGATCAGCTCGTCCCGGTGGGCGGGGGCGCCGAGGACGGCGGCCGCCCAGACCACCGGCCGGTGTTCCGGGGGCAGCGCGTGCGTACGGCTCAGTACGAGTTCCGCGAGACGGGTCGGTACCCCGGCCGCCTCCACCTCGGCCGCCGTGCCTGTGAACGCCGGTTGCCGTTCCCTCAGTGCGGAGAGGAGGTCGACGACCACCCGGGGCACGCCGCCGCTGAGCTCGTGCAGTCTGCGCGCCGCCTCTGCGGTGCAGGGCCCGTTCAGCGCCTCGTCGGCGGCCCGGCGGACGCGTGCCTCGTCCCAGGGCGTCAGCCGGTGCCGGAGCAACCTGAGCCGCGAGGGGTACGTCATCGGCGTGCCGCCCAACGGCATTCCGGGTACGGGCAGTTCCTCGGGCCGGTAGGCCACGGCGGCGGCCGAGCCGGGCCCCAGCTCACCGAGGACGCGGCGCAGCCACCGCAGTTCCTCCTCGTCCGCCCGGTGGACGTCGTCCACCAGCCACAGGGCCGGTGCCCGCAGGGTGCCGTCCTCGCCGGGCGGCCCGGCGTCGGCTCCGCACCGCCACCGCACGGTGTGCGGCGTCCCGGGCAGGCCGGCCAGTGCCTGGAGCAGGTGGCTCTTCCCCTCGCCGGCGGCACCTTCGACGTACAGCAGGACCGGTTCGGCGCGCTCGCCCGTGAGGGTGCGGGCCAGGAGCCGCAGAGCGGAACCACGCGTCTCGATCACGTCATCACCCTCGCTCTCGTTCTTCCGGAAGGTGCGGAGACGGCGCGCCGGGCACCTCGCCCCGCCGGGCCCGCACCGTACCAAGGCGGAGGCAGAGGCAGGGGCAGAGGCGTGGGCCGCGGGTGTTCAGTCCGGCCAGCGCCACTCGACGCCGTGGACGCCCGGTGCCGACTTCATCGGCAGCAGATGGGTCGTGTGGAGGCCGTCGAGGGCCGCGAGCTGCCGGCTGGGCTCGGCGCCGAGGTGTCTGCGGTAGTAGTGCCAGCACGTCGCCGGCACGGCCGAGGGGTGGAAGCGGACCTGGAGCAGGTAGGTCTGCAAGGGGGTGGTGACGCGGGACTCGTGCTGGTGGGAGACGCCCCCGGTCGCGGCGGTACGGACGGTGTACTCGACGACAGCGGTCTCGTTTCTGGCCAGTGGGCGGCCGAGCGGTATCTCGGCGACCACACAGTTCGGCTCCGGCCGGAACCAGGTGCGCGGAGGCGGTCCCGAGGGAACGGTGACGTCGAACGCGTTGTCCTTCGCGGCGTCCAGGGTATGGACGACCGTCAGGTGGCGCGCGTTGGTGCGGGCGGCTCTGACCGCGACGGTGACGCGTACCTCGTCCACGAGGCGGTGCTCGTTGACGCGGACCGCCTCGTGGACGACCAGCCGCCGCAGGCCGGCGTTGAGGTGCGGGAAGGCGTCGCCGAGGGCCCTTTCGACGTCGGAGTTCTCGCCGTAGACGCCACGTACGGCGGCCGGGTCGTGGGGTGGGACCCAGCCGCGCGGCCGGCGCCGCAGCAGGGACCGCAGAGCGCCACCCGGCAGGCCGAGGAACGGCTCCAGGGCGTCGACGGCGCGCAGGGACTGCGACCTCTCCGGCTGGCTGCGGCCGCTCTGCCAGTAGCTGAGGGTGGCGACACTGAGGGTGATTCCGTGCGACTTGAGATGATCGCGTACCACCTCCAATGACAGCTCACGCCGCTGGAGAGCCGTCTTGAACGTGGTCGCGAACAACGTGTCCGGGTCGTCGGTGCGGGGAGCGTTCGCCATGGCGTCTTCCAGCGGTGGAGGGACTGTCTTCGGACGGGAGCCGGGGGTTCTGGACCCGAGGGCCGGGGTCGTCCCCTCGGCAAGCGGCCGGGGGCCGCCCGCCCTGTTGCGCGAACGACCCCCGGCCCTGCCTGCCCCGGATGTGATCAGTTGGTGTTGAGCGTCAGCCCGTAGTACTGGAGGGCGTCGCTGAGGGGCTGGAAGTACGAGGAACCGCGGGAGTTGACCCCGCCGGTGCACTGCTGGTTGGTCGGGCCGCCGGAGGTCATGCCCTGGGCCTGGTTGCCGGAGATGTACGCACCACCGCTGTCACCGCCCTCGACGCAGACGCTGGACGCGCCCAGTCCGGTGATCACCGTGTCGGGGCCTCCGTTGAGATCGACGTACGTGACGGTGTTGTTGTACGAGGTGATCGAACCGCAGGTCCAGCCGGTGGTGGCACCGGACTTGCAGAGCGCGGAGCCGACGGCCGCCCGGTTGCCGCCCTTGACGGCGATCGTCGAGGTGCTGCCCTGGCCCCAGGTGCCCACGGCGGTGACGATCGAGTGGCCGGAGTTGAGGGTCGCGATGCCCATGTCGACGCTGTTGCTGCCGAGCCTGTAGCGGGTGTTGTAGCCCTGGGCGAAGGCCGTGCCGTCGTAGCGCAGGGTGTTCACGACGCAGTGCCCCGCGCTCACCAGGTACTGCCTGCCGGAGCTGTCGTGGGCGCCGTAGCCCACGGAACACCAGCCGGTGGTGTTGTTCAGCGTCATCTTGCTGCCGGGGTAGATCGCGGCCTTGGCTTCGAGCTGTTCCTGGCCGCGCACGATCTCGACGGCCGCGCCCTGTTCGGCGGCCTTGGCGAGGAACGCCTTGGCGGCGGCCCCCCGGTCGTTGTTGACCTTGACGGTCACCTTGTCGGCGGCCAGGTCCACGGACCAGGAAGCCACTCCGGAGGGGACCTTCTTCGCGGCGAGGGCGTCCAGCCGGGACTTGACCTCGTCGAGCGCCGCCTGCCCTCGCACGGGCACCCGGGCCGTGAGGCCGGCCTTCTCCACCTCGGCCGCCTCGGCCTTGTCGCCGACGTTGACGGTCAGCTTGCCCGAGCCGTCGAAGAAGGCCCCGTCGTCGGCTATGCCGCTCTTCGTGAGCGCGGCCAGTCTGGCCTGCTGGGCGCTCTGCCGGTCCAGCCGTTCGGTCGCGGCCTTCTCGCTCACACCGAGCGAGGCGGCCAACGCCCGGACCATCTCGGGCTGGTAGCGGGGGGCGGACTCCGTCTCCTGTGCCTGGGCCAGGGTCTGGGTTCCGAGGACTGCCGAGGCCGAGAGCGCGATGCCCAGCGCTGCCATGCGGTACTTACGGGAGTTACGCACGTTGATCCCTTCTGATGGCAGCCAGAAACTCAAGGGGGGTGTACACCGGAATGCACGAACAACGCGCCGTCCGGCGAAGGCGGTTTCTGGCTGGCGGAGAGTCATCGACTCGCCGCGAACGGAACTATTGCCCAGCGATCGAAGGGATTTCAATACGCGTGCAGCGGGAATCTTTCTTAACAGAGTCCGTGGCATTCCTGTTGAATAGAAATCAAGCGAAAGGGCGTCACCTGATGCCCTTTCGGAACTCGGGTCACGCCCAGCGGTACCGCCCGCCCCGGACCCTAGAGGAGTCGGGCTCGTCGTTACATCAGGAGGGCGGATTCACGTATACGCAGAAAACCCGGCGCACCCAGGGGCTCAGCCGATGGCCCGGGATACGTATGGGTGATTGACCGTTCCGGATATTCGGGAACCGGGCGGCTTCGTACGCTGGCGGAGGCCGGTCAGCGACCGCACGGGCACGAAGCCGAGCGGTCACCAAGGAACGCAACCCTCCGCAGTGACCGAGGAGACGGCGCCATGCCCCAGGTCTACTACCAGGTCAATGTCCCCATAACGAACTCCGGACCACCCGAGGAGCGTGGGCTGCACATCTTCACGGGGCCGGCAGACACCTGGTCGGACGCCCTCCGCATCGCCCGCGAGACCTGCGACACGGCCGCCGCCGCGCAGCAGGCGGGCTTCCCGCTCCCCCGCCGGCGCCCGGACGGCTGGGGAGCGCGCGGCCTGCGCCCCGGCTGGGTCTTCGACTGGCCTGCCGCGACCGTGGACACCTGGCCGTACGGAGGGACGAACGCGGCAGCGCGTTTCTGACCTTCTGACCGACTCTGCCTTTTTCTACGTATCCGTAAATCGGCGGTCCGTATGGAATCGGCAGCGATTCACTCCCTAGAATTTCGACGAAGCCCGAAAGGCCACCATGCAGGCAGGAACGGTTCATCCACAGATGATTCCCGGTTCCGGCCCGGCTGCGGTGCCGGCGATTCGAAGACCACCACCCCTTCGAAACCACTGCCACCGATCAGGCCATGGGCCGCGGCGAGAAAGCCCGCCGCGGCCCATGGTTCTCGGCGCAGACGCGTTGAGCGATCCGGGACGACGCCGACCCGCCCGGTACAGCCGGCGAAGGCGGGGTCCGGGGCAACCCGCGACACAACTACCGCCTCTTCGCGACGCGTCCGGGAGGCTGGGCAAACGTCGTGCCGTCGTGCGTGCGCACCTGCGGCGCACCGTCCAGAAGGGCATCGGCGACCCGGACCGCGTAGACCTCGGCCATGCGGCCGGCCACCTCGTCCGGAGTCAGCCACTCGACTGCCGTTGATTCGTCGGACAGTTGCTCGTAGCCGCCTTCGGCGCGGCAACGGAAGACCAGGGCGACGATGCCGCGCGACGAATTCTTGTAGACCCCGGTCAACCGGTCCACCCGCACCGTGATGCCGGTCTCCTCATAAACCTCGCGCCGGACACCGTCCTCTGGAGCCTCGGCCAGTTCGAGCACACCCCCGGGCGGTTCCCAGGCCCCGTTGTCGGCCCGCCTGATCACCAATACCCGGCCGTCCTCCCGGACGACGACTCCGGCCACGGACACGGAGTGCAACGGCGTTGACGAGCTCTCCGGCGCCACTGGGCAAACCTCTCGATTCATGGCCGACTCCGAATGAGGGCACGTCACCGGAGCTCGTGGATCACCCCAGTCACGCGCGATACGGATCGCGCAGTCCTCCGCGCCACCCAGCAGACCGCCGCACAGAACCAGCGCTCACCGCACGGCGTCAATGGCCTCGATGGCCTCGAAGATGTCGGCATCGGTCTCCCGCTGCCACTCGGGCAACACACCCCAGTCGGCGACGTACCCGGGCTTCGGGTCCTCGAAGTGCTTGTACATCTGGGCCGTCCAGCACAGGGCGACGAACCGCCCCTTCTGCTCCCGCGACAGCCGCGCCGCCTGCCCGCCACTCACCGCGAGGAACTGCCGCACCTGCTCGTACACGGCACCCGCCGCCTCCCGCTCCCACTGCGGGGTGCCGTCCCACGGCGTGACGTACCCGGCCTTCGGCTCCCCGGGAAAGTGCCGCCGCACACCGGCGATCCAGCTCTCCCGGAACAACCGCGCACCCTCGGTCCGTGACATAACCACGCCTCTCCTCACAGTGTGTTGAGCACGCCGTTTTCCGCCCCCAGCTCTGCCACACGCCGGTCGCGGCTCAAGGGCCCGAACTCGTCGCACAGGGCTCGGAGTCTACGGGCGACATACCCGGACCCCAAGGCGCACGCCAGGCCGACGGCCTCGTTCCCGTACGCGATCACCTGGTCCGGATCGCGCCGTTTCGCGCCGACGGCGGCCAGGTCGACAAGCACGGCGGCCCGTCGCCGGTAGGACTGCCCGGGGGCCAAAGCCGTTTGCTTGAGGGCCTCCTGGCAAGCAGAAACAGGGTGGAGGCCGACCTCCAGCGCTGAAGCCAGGCGTCCCCGCCCACGCCGGCCGGCACACGTGGGAGGACAAGACCCGTCCGCAAGAAGAGGGGGAAGCCGGGTGGGGCGACAATGAACGCCATGGGCCCTCTGTTGCACCTCGACCGGACGCTCGATGACCTGGACCCGCCCCGCCGGCCGGCTCCGCCCTCCGCAACGACCCATCTGGCACGAAAGGTGCGTGCGCTGAGGCGCGTACCCCTGGGTGAACTCCGCCCGGCGGACCTGTGCACGCTCGTCTCACAGCAGGTGGCGTTGCCGTACGTCGTTCCGCTCGCCGTGCGCCTGCTGCTGGAGGAGCCGCTGATCGACGCGTACTTCTACGAGGGCGATCTGCTGCTCGCCACCGTGGGCGTCCCGGCGACGGTCTGGGCTCTGCTCCCGGACCTCGCGGACCAGTTGCGTGCCGTCGTCTCGGCACTGCCGGGGTCCGCCTGCGCCGGTCTCCCGCGCGGTGCCGAGGACGAGATCACCCGCTTCCTCGCCGGAGGTCAGCGAAACTCGTGCACCACCTGAATCCCACCCACGATGTGCGCGTTGAACTCGTCCAACTCCTCGGCCGGGACCCAAAGTTCCAGGATCGTCCGTCCGCCCGCCTGTTGTACGGGGTACCGGCTCAGGAAATCCGACTCGACCTCGAAGCGGGTGACGTAGCCGACGCCGCTGTGCTTCACGTTCCAGTCCCTCGCGATGCGGATCGCGTAGTCCTCGTTGAGGACCGGGTAGAAGATCGGCTGCTCGGGGAGCCTGGGGGGCCAGGCGCGCCAGTTCAGTTCGCGCACCAGGTCCAGCTCCTCGGGGCCGGTGGGGCGCCACAGGGTCGTCGTTGCTTGTCGGCCGGTCATGTGGGCGGACGTTACCGGCCCCGGAATCGCGGCGGCCACGCGATTTCGGGGCCGGGTCAGCGGATGTGGCCCGTGTCGATGAACTCCGACGTCCCGTCGCGGTAGTAGTCCGTATGCCTGGTCGCGTAGGCGTCGTCAAACACCAGCACCACCAACGGGACCGCGGTGTCCTCCCGGCAGCAACTGCATTCCTTCACGAAGGAGAGGCGCAGCTTCCTGTAGACGGGGGCGCTTTCGATGTGGCGGGACTTCACATAGTTCTCCGCCGGGTCGGACGATTCCTCGGGGAGTCGGTAGGTCTCCTCCGTCGATGCGGTGGCCGTCGTCTCGGTCGTCCGGGCCTTTTTCACGATCCGGGTGACCGCGGCCTCGATCCGCGCGCCGACCTTCGATTTCTTGGCGATGTCCGCGGCCAGGCTTCCCTTGGCGTTGTACTGATGGGAGGTCTCCACGATAAATGTCTCTTTGACGGACGTGCTGTACGTGTACTTCTTTTCCTGGCCCGCATTGATCTGCTGGACCGTGACCCAGCTGTCCGGGATCACATGGGCTTCATCGAGGACCTGGACGGCTGCCAGGTAATACCTGACCCTGTCACCGAACAGGAGAAATTTCCTGCGTTCGGAATGGAGGAGTTCAGGGGAGCCGACCCGCCACTGGGCCGCCCGGTCCACCTCGTACTGGGTGTGCCATTTGAGGACGACTTCGGACAGTCTCGCGATGTCGGCCTTGGCGAGGTAGTCCGAGAAGCCGAGGCTCATGGCCTGGCCGACCTCGTTCGAGCTGGCCTCTCCGGTAATCATGATGGCGTTGAGTGCGGGATTCACCTCCCGGAGCTCGCGGTAGAGCTCGGTGCCGCTCTTGACCGGCATCCGCTGGTCCAGCAGGGCCACCCGGATCGGGTGTTCCTGAACGGCGGCAACGGCGCGTTCCGGCCTACTGCACGCCAGCGTGCGGAAGCCGGTCTGCTGGGTGATCAGCTCAGCGAGCTGCTCGGCCATGCTGCGCGAGTCATCGACCACGAGTACCGTGTACACCGCCGTCCTCCTGCCTCCGGGAAGGGAGCGAAACGGTGAACGCGGCTTCGTCACCGTCGGCTTTCATGGATATCTCGCCGCCCGCGAAGCCCTCGACCAGGCCCTTACTGACGGACAGGCCCACGCCCTGATGACCGCTCTTCGTGGTGTAGCCCCTGTCGAATACTTCGCCGCCCGGTGGACCGCTCGCGCACACATTGGAGATGACGAAGGCAATGGTGTCCGCCCCCCTCGTGAAATACACCGCAACCTTTCCACCCTCCGGAGAGGCATCGACGGCGTTTTCGAGAAGCGGCAGGAGTGCGGCGATGACGAAGTCGTCCGCATAGCCGTCGAAGGATTCCGGGATGTCGCCGATCTCCGGCTCGATCGCCTTGTCGACCGCGTTCGCGTAGAAGTCGACCGCCATTCTCAGCGCCGCCGCACCGGTGCCGGTGAACGATTCACCCACACCCTCCTGGAGTTTCCCGTAATTCCTGTACGCATTGATGAAGCACTTGCATATCTCGACACCCTCCCGGATGCGCCGGACCGGGAGCGCCACCGCCTCGTCCCCGCCCGCTGCCCGGGACTCCATGGACAGCGCCGCGGCCTCGATCTGGGCCAGCGGGGTACTGAGCGAGTGGGCGATCTCCTGCGTCAGCTTGGCCCGTTCGGCGCTCACGTCGGCCGAGCTCATGTGGACGACCTCGGCGGTCACGTTGGTGACAGGCTGCGGCCGGCGTTTCAGATCCTGCCGGACCCGGAAGGCGATCTCGTCGGGAAGGCGTTCAATCAGCTCCGGCACCAGGCGCTGGGACCGGGCGGCCTCCGACACATCGAGCTCCTGCGTGCGCAGGAGCTCCCGGATCTCCCGGACCGACCTCGTGAGTTCGTACGCCCTGTCCTCCGCACGCCTCGACAGCCTGGAGGCGAACCCCATGGCCAGCAGTCCGGCGGCGCTGCCAGTCGTCACTGCGAAGGTCGCGTTGATGAATGCGTCCATGGCCCCCCTCGGCAACGCGCCCAGATTAGGCGGAGCCGCCCGGCGCCGTCACCGCTTCACCGGAACAGGGCGGCAGGTTCCGCAGCTTGAAGGCCGTGACCTCGCTGCGGTACTCCTTCCACTCGCGCTTCTTGTTGCGGAGGAAGTGGTGTGCCGGGTTCGCGACATGCGGCCACTGACGTGATCTGCACTGTGACCTGCGGGTGAGCAATTGACAGTTGTCACCATTGGTCGACAACGAGTGCTCCCCGCGCGGGGCCCAGACGACCTCACAGGAGCGCTCCGGCGGGATACCCCCTAGCAGCAGATATGGCGGACTCATAGGCTCCCAGCCATGGAATGGACAGCATTGGTTGCTACAGCGGTAGGTGCGGTTATCGGGGTTGGCAGCACCCTCGTCACAGACCGCGCGTCTTGGCGGCGGAACACGAGGGCGCAGGACAGAGAGACTCTGCGCGCAGTGGCTGCCCAGTTTTTGGAGGCCTTGACGGAAGCGCGCGACACCATAAGCGATGCCAGCAGATCAGGGCACGTACACGTGGATGAACGCGCCCAACTCGCTCGTACCAGCGTCCTCACTCACGGTGTGCACTCAAAGCAGTACCAATTGGAGCTATTGGCCACGCCGGAGGTGGCAGGGCTCGCTGGCAACGCGGCCTATCAACTGCTTCAGTACAGGGACGCGGTAATTGCTGGACATCTCCGCGACGATCCTGAGTGTGCGGAGGCGCGACGCGCATTCCGCGATGCCCGTCAGAAGCTCATGGCCGCCTTGCGGTCCTCATTGGCTCGCACCTGAGGCGATGCCTTGATTGGTGCCGAATCATTGAGCTGGCATAAGGACGGTGGGACATCTGGTACCGGACAGGCTGTGGGACATGCTCAAGGATGTGGTGCCGTTGGCGGTCGGCGGCGGTGCGCTGACCGGATGGTGTTCACGGCAACTACCTTCGTGGCCACGTCAAGCTGTATCTGACGGCAACTTCCCCCCGATCTTCGGAGCCTCCGGGCAGACAGTTCATCGACGCTGTTCCGACTGGTCGAAGGGTCGGGTACGGGCTGAAGTGCATCGGGCAGTACTGGCCCGGCCAGAGGCAAGTGGCCAGTTGGACTGGTGGCGGTGCGCGATCGATTCGATGAGCCTGCCTGCGACTCCATCGACGCTACGAGCGCAAGGCTGAACACTTCCTTCTCGGAATCGTGGCGGCCGCCTATGAGTGGTGCCAGACCTCTGCCGAGCAATGTCCCAGGAAGTACCCGCTATACCCCCAGTGTTGAAGAACAGAGCCCAGCTCACGACAGCGTCCCCTGCACGCCGCGCACCCCGCTCGAATGCGAAGCCGGGCCAGCACAGGTCTCCCGTCAGGCTGAACTGAATGCCCTCGCCCCGCCCCAGCGCGTGGGCCTCCATCTCAGTGGACAACTCCGACGGCACACGGCCGATCAGCCGGATCCCCTCGCAGATGACCTGAGGGCCACGCAACCCATCGACGAGCACGCACGTCAGCCCCACCCCTTCGACGAAATAACACTTCACAGCCGACCACTGCTCGTCCGACGCAGCCCTGCGAAAGTTGACCCGCCACTGGGCACGCAACGAGTTCCAGCGCTCTATCTCACTCTCCTCGGCGATGAAGCCGCGCCCTGCCATAACTGTGACGGCGGCGGGCCGATCGATCCCGAAGGCCAGCGGCCCGACAGCCTCTGCGGGCACGTACCCCCACTGCTCCCGCTCGGAGTCCGCAAGCACTGTCCAGTAGTCCGTGTTCATGGCCCGATGATCAGTCACCCGGCTCCGCCGACATAATCGGCCGGAGGATCCAGATACGGCACCATGACCCAGCCCATGCCATTCCTTCCTGACTGCACCACATGAGACAACGTCCAAGACGTCGTCTCATGTGGTGACTCGATGCCACGTCGCGCGATCTTTTGGTGTGATGCTCCGGTTCCGCAGCCAGTGGCGGATCTCCGAGTAGTCGTACCCCTTCCCTGCGCGGAGTTCGGTGGGGCTGCGACGTCGGATCCCGCGCCACGAGCACACGACCGGAAGAGCCATGTCGGGAAGCGCGCCCGTGCAGCGGAGCCGGGGTGCCTTGATGAGTTGGAGAAACCTGCAACGTCCCGGAGCTCAAGGCCTGCCCCGTAACTGCTGCTTGCCACGAGTGCTGTGCCCTTCCCCGGGTCGGGTTCTTATGAGCTCAGGAACGTTGTCAGTGGGCGAGGGCAGACTGACGTCGCCATGGACAAGGTGTACTTGGGCCGCCCGTTCGGGCCTGACGGCCCGCGGGCGGCCCAGAGCTGATCATGGCTGCGGGCGGGTCACCTCGGTTGAACCGGGTGGCCCGCCCGCTTTCTGGTCTCTGGGCGCCTGACCTGCGTCTACAGCACCGGCAGCAGGTTCTTCAGCTCGAAGGCCGTGACCTCGCTGCGGTACTCCTCCCACTCGCGCTTCTTGTTGCGCAGGAAGAAGTCGAAGACGTGCTCGCCGAGGGTTTCGGCGACCAGTTCGCTCTTCTCCATGAGGGAGATCGCCTCGCCCAGGTTCTGCGGGAGGGGTTCGATGCCCATCGCGCGGCGTTCCGCGTCGGAGAGGGCCCAGACGTCGTCGTCGGCGCCGGCCGGGAGTTCGTAGCCTTCCTCGATGCCCTTGAGGCCGGCGGCGAGGAGGACCGCGTAGGTGAGGTAGGGGTTCGCGCCGGAGTCGATGGAGCGGACCTCGACGCGGGCCGAGCCGGTCTTGCCGGGCTTGTACATCGGGACGCGGATCAGCGCGGAGCGGTTGTTGTGGCCCCAGCAGATGTACGAGGGGGCCTCGCCGCCGGCGCCCGCCGCGCGGGAGGAGCCGCCCCAGATGCGCTTGTAGGAGTTGACCCACTGGTTGGTGACGGCGGAGATCTCCGCCGCGTGCCGGAGCAGGCCTGCGATGAAGGAGCGGCCGACCTTGGAGAGCTGGTACTCCGCGCCGGACTCGTAGAAGGCGTTGCGGTCGCCCTCGAAGAGGGAGAGGTGGGTGTGCATGCCCGAGCCGGGGTACTCCGAGAACGGCTTCGGCATGAACGTCGCCTGCACGCCCTGCTCCAGCGCGACCTGCTTCATGACCAGGCGGAAGGTCATGATGTTGTCGGCCGTCGACAGCGCGTCCGCGTACCGCAGGTCGATCTCCTGTTGGCCGGGCGCGCCCTCGTGGTGGCTGAACTCGACCGAGATGCCCATGGATTCGAGCATGGTGATGGCCTGGCGGCGGAAGTCCATGCCGACGTTCTGCGGGGTGTGGTCGAAGTAGCCGGAGCTGTCGGCGGGGGTGGGCCGGGTACCGTCGACCGGCTTGTCCTTCAGCAGGTAGAACTCGATCTCCGGGTGGGTGTAGAAGGTGAAGCCCAGGTCGGAGGTCTTGGCCAGGATGCGCTTGAGCACGTACCGCGGGTCGGCGAAGGACGGCGAGCCGTCCGGCATCAGGATGTCGCAGAACATGCGGGCCGTGCCCGGGGCCTCCGCGCGCCACGGCAGGATCTGGAACGTGCCCGGGTCCGGCTTGGCGATCATGTCCGACTCGTACACCCGGGCGAAGCCCTCGATGGCGGAGCCGTCGAAGCCGATGCCCTCGTCGAACGCCTGCTCCAGCTCGGCGGGGGCGACGGCCACGGACTTGAGGTAACCGAGGACATCGGTGAACCACAGCCGTACGAACCGGATGTCGCGCTCCTCAAGGGTCCTGAGGACGAATTCCTGCTGCTTGTCCATAGCCACATCCTTGCAGTTCAGACGGTCTGTGCTCCACCTCCCGGGGCTGGGGAGAGACTCCAGTATCGCGACCCCGGATTTCCCCCAGATTACGCACCCGACGTGACGTGGAGCACCCGGCCACCCACTACGATCGGCGCCCATGGTGCGAGCAGGGCCCAGCCGCCTCGCCACCGCCCCGCGCGCACCGGATTCCCGCTCTCCCCGTCCCCCTCATCACCCCTTCGCAGAAGGACCCACGACATGAGCTACGACCGCAGGACCCGCATGGAGCAGATGCGCAGCGCCGACCGCGCGCGCGACCGCCGCAACCGCGTCCTGGTCATAGGCGCAGGCGCCCTCGTCGTCGCCGGGCTCGTCACCTTCGGTACGTACACGATCCTCGACAAGTCCGACGCCTCGGCCAGTTCGATGAGCGGTGACGACAAGGGTGCGAAGGGCTCGGACCAGAAGGACGGGGACCTGGCCACCGGGCCCATCGAGGGCGAGAAGTCCTGGGACGCGGCGAAGCTGGGCCGCGACCATGTCCAGGAGGACGTGAAGTACCCCATGAGGCCCCCGGTCGGCGGTGACCACAATCCCGTCTGGATGAACTGCGACGGCGAGGTGTACAAGAAGGCCATCCCCGACGTGAACGCCGTGCACGCCCTGGAGCACGGTTCCGTATGGGTGACGTACACGGACGACGCGCCGGCCTCCGATGTCGACAAGCTCGCCGACCGGGTGTCGAAGACGCCGTACTCGCTGATGAGCCCCTACAAGGACCAGACCGGTGCCATCATGCTGACCGCCTGGGGCAAGCAGGTCACCGTGGACGGCGCGGACGACCCGCGGGTGGCGCAGTTCTTCGCCCATTACGTGCAGGGCCCGCAGACGCCCGAGCCGGGCGCCGCCTGCACGGGCGGACTGAGCGCGCCCTGAGCCGTCACTGGCATGCCCTTGTACGAAAAGTTCCCCTGTGAGGTAAATACACCCGAATGGCCGATAGCGGTCGCGTCGCCCGAACGGGCCCATGACGATGGGTTCGCTCGGGGACGCACGTACGGCTGCCCATCGGCACGCAGGAGGAATCCCCATGACCACCGCCAAGGACATCATGCACACCGGCGCCACCTGGATCCCGGCGCACGAGACCCTCGACCGCGCCGCCCAGCTCATGCGTGAGCACCACGTCGGCGCGCTGCCCATCTCGGCCAGCGGCGAGGAGGACCGGATGATCGGCATCCTCACGGACCGCGACATCGTGGTCGGCTGTGTGGCCGAGGGCCGCGACCCGTCCAAGGTCACCGCGGGCGACCTCGCCCAGGGCACGCCCCGCTGGATCGAGGCGGACGCGGACGTGGAAGCCGTGCTCCGGGAGATGCAGAACCACCGCATCCGCCGGCTCCCGGTCGTCGAGGACAAGAAGCTGATCGGCATGATCAGCGAGGCCGACCTGGCCCGGCACCTCTCCGACGACCAGATCGCCGACTGGGCGGAACAGGTCTACGCGCGGACCTCCACCGGCTGATCCACCGCGGGCGTCGTTGCTTTTACCCGGCCCGCCAGGACATCGCGTCAGTCAGACGATTAGAGTGGGTCGCGTGCCTCAACTACGCCTCGCACTGAATCAGATCGACTCGACCGTCGGCGACCTCGCCGGCAACGCCGAGGCGATCGTCCACTGGACCCGGCACTCCGCCGAACAGGGCGCCCACTTCGTGGCGTTCCCCGAGATGGTGCTGACCGGTTACCCCGTCGAGGACCTGGCCCTGCGGTCGTCCTTCGTCGAGGCGTCACGCGACGCGCTGCGCGCGCTCGCCGCCCGCCTCGACGCGGAGGGCCTCGGGGAGCTCCCCGTCCTCGTCGGCTACCTCGACCGCTCGGAGTTCGCCGCGGAGCGCTACGGCCAGCCCGCCGGGTCGCCGCGCAACGCCGCCGCGGTGCTGCACCGCGGCGGGATCGCGCTGAACTTCGCCAAGCACCACCTGCCCAACTACGGCGTCTTCGACGAGTTCCGGTACTTCGTGCCGGGCGACTCGATGCCCGTCGTACGCGTGCACGGCATCGATGTCGCACTCGCGATCTGCGAGGACCTCTGGCAGGACGGCGGCCGGGTCCCGGCGGCGCGCGCCGCCGGGGCCGGGCTGCTGCTGTCGGTCAACGCCTCGCCGTACGAGCGGGACAAGGACGACACCCGGCTGGAACTGGTGCGCAAGCGCGCCCGGGAGGCCGGCTGCACGACCGCCTACCTCGCGATGATCGGCGGCCAGGACGAGCTGGTCTTCGACGGCGACTCGATCGTGGTCGACCGGGAGGGCGAGGTCATCGCCCGCGCCCCCCAGTTTGCCGAGGGCAGCGTCATCCTCGACCTGGAGCTGCCGGCCGCCTCCGCCGACGCGCCGTCGGGCGAGGTCAACGACAGCCTGCAAATCGACCACGTGGTCCTCTCCGAGGAGCCGCTGGCGCCGTACGAGGCCGAGCTGGCCGGTGGTTACGCGGACCGGCTGGACGACGACGAGGAGCTGTACACGGCCCTCGTGGTGGGCCTGCGGGCGTACGCGGCGAAGAACGGCTTCACCAGCGTGCTGATCGGGCTCTCCGGCGGCATCGACTCCGCGCTGGTCGCCGCCATCGCCTGCGACGCGCTGGGCGCGCAGCAGGTGTACGGGGTCTCGATGCCGTCGAAGTACTCCTCGGACCACTCCAAGGGCGACGCGGCCGAGCTGGCCCGGCGCACCGGGCTGAACTACCGGACCGTCCCGATCGAGCCGATGTTCGACGCGTACATGGGGTCGCTGGGGCTCACCGGGCTGGCCGAGGAGAACCTCCAGTCGCGGCTGCGCGGCACGACGCTGATGGCCATCTCCAACCAGGAGGGCCAGATCGTCCTGGCCCCCGGCAACAAGTCGGAGCTGGCCGTCGGCTACTCGACGCTGTACGGGGACTCGGTCGGCGCGTACGGGCCGATCAAGGACGTGTACAAGACCTCGGTCTTCCGGCTGGCGAAGTGGCGCAACCGGGCCGCCGAGGAGCGCGGGCAGACGCCGCCGATCCCGGAGGCGTCCATCACCAAGCCGCCCAGCGCCGAGCTGCGGCCCGGCCAGGTCGACACGGACTCGCTGCCGGACTACGACGTGCTGGACCGCGTCCTGGAGCTGTACGTCGACCGCGACCAGGGGCTCGACGCGATCGTCGCGGCCGGTTTCGACCGGGCTCTGGTGGCGAAGACGCTGCGGATGGTGGACGCGGCGGAGTACAAGCGGCGGCAGTACCCGCCGGGGACGAAGATCTCGCCCAAGGGGTTCGGCAAGGACCGGCGGCTGCCGATCACCAACCGGTGGCGCGAGGCCGGCTGACGCCGGCGGGTCTCCGGGTACGCCGGCCCGTCCGGTGCTGGGGGTTTGTCCTCAAGCGCCGGACGGGCCGGATGCGGCCGACGCCACCGGGTCAGCTGATGTCTTGTCGTCGAGCACCGGACGGGTCGGATGCGGCGGGTCCCGGTCAGTGACCGCCCAGCCGGGCCGAGGTGTTGTCCCCAAACGGCCGGACGGGCCGGATGCGGCCGACGCCACCGGGTCAGTGGTGGCCCGTCGCGGCTGACGTGCTGTCGTCGAACGCCGGACGGGCCGGGTTCTGGCGTGCCACCACCTTTGACCTGCCGCCGTCGCGGTCCAGGACGCCCGCCGTGACCGCCACCGCCAGGCCCGCCACCGCGAGGGCCGCGCCGACCAGGGCGGGGGACGTCCAGCCCCAGCCCGCCGCGATGGCCACGCCGCCGAGCCAGGCGCCGCCCGCGTTGGCCAGGTTGAACGCGGAGTGGTTGGAGGCCGACGCCAGGGTCGGGGCGTCCTTGGCCTTGTTCATGACGAGCATCTGGAGCGGTGTGGTCGTCATGAAGCCGACGCCGCCCAGCAGCACCACCATCACGAGCGCGGCCCACTTCACCTGCGCGGCGAACGGGAAGACCACCAGGACCACGGCGAGCGCGCCGAGTGATCCGTACAGCGTCGGGCGCAGTGCCCGGTCCGTGAGCGGGCCCGCGGCGAGGGCGCCCAGGGTCATGCCGATGCCGAAGAGCGCCAGCACCAGCGTCACGGAGGACTCGCCGAAGCCCATCGCCTCGGTCGTCATCGCCGAGAGGTAGGAGTACACGGCGAAGACCCCGGCGAAGCCGAAGACGGCGGTGAGCAGGCCGAGCAGCACCTGCCGGTTGCCCAGGGCGCGCAGCTCGTGGCGGACGTTCTGGTGGGCCTCGACCGGAATCTGCGGGATCAGCCGGGCGAGGGCCGCCATCGCGCAGACGCCGATGGCCGCGACCACCAGGAAGGTGGCCCGCCAGCCGAGGTGCTGGCCGAGCAGGGTCGCGGCGGGTACGCCGACGATGTTGGCGACGGTCAGGCCGAGGAACATCGTGGCGACGGCGCGCGCCCGGCGCCCCTCGGGGACCAGCCGGGAGGCGACGACGGCGCCGACGCCGAAGAACGCGCCGTGCGGCAGTCCCGCCAGCAGCCGGCCCGCGATCAGCCAGCCGAAGCCGGGGGCGAGCGCGGAGGCGAGGTTGCCGACGGTGAACAGGGCCATCAGCAGCAGGAGCATCCGCTTGCGCGGGATGCGTGAGCCGACGGCGGTGAGCAGCGGGGCACCCAGCACCACACCGATCGCGTACGCCGACACCAGGTAGCCGGCCGTGGGGACGGAGGTGCCCAGATCGTCCGCGACGTTGGGCAGCAGGCCCATCATCACGAACTCGGTGGTGCCGATGCCGAAGGCGCTCACGGCCAGCGCGAGCAGGGCCAGGGGCATGAGGAGAAACCTTTCCGCGGAGAGCCCCGCCCGGCGCCCGGGACCCGGTCGGGGCCTGCGGGGGTGCGGGAGGGACGGGAGGAACGTGGCCGTACGCGTACCGGCGCGGTCCGCCGGGTGGGCGGGGCGGACGGTGGCGGACCGGCCTCTTCGCCGGCGGCCTTGTTCCCGTTCGGAACAAAGTCTCTCAGAGGTCGGACACCCCTGGGTGAACGGCCCGTTACGTCAGAGCTTGACGCGGGCGGCGATCGGGAGATGGTCGCTGCCGGTGGCCGGGAGCGTCCAGGACGACATCGGCTCGACGCCCTTGACCATGATCTGGTCGATCCGGGCCATCGGGAACGACGCGGGCCAGCTGAACCCGAAGCCGTCACCGGCCGCGCCCTGGGTGGAGCGCATCTGGGAGGTGACCGCGTTGAGCGCGCGGTCGTTCATCGTGCCGTTGAGGTCGCCGAGCAGGGCGACCCGGGCGAGGGACTCGTGCGAGATGGCCTTGCCCAGCGCGTCCGCGCTCTGGTCGCGCTGGTTGGCGGTGAAGCCGGCGTGGAGCTTGACCCGTACGGACGGCAGGTGCGCCACGTAGACGGCGAGCGGGCCCTCGGGCGTGGCGACGGTGGTGCGCATGGCGCGGACCCAGCCCATCTTGAGGTCCACCGGCCGGGTGTCGCTGAGCCGGTACTTGCTCCACAGGCCGACGGTCCCCTGCACGGAGTGGTAGCGGTAGGTGCCGGAGAGCGCCTTCTCGTACGCCGCGACCTTGCCCGCGGGAAGTTCCTGGAGGGCGACGACGTCCGCGCCGGAGCCCGCGACCTGCTCGGCGGTGGCGGCGGGGTCGGGGTTGTCGGCGTTGACGTTGTGGGTGGCGACGGTGAGATCGCCGCCGCTGCCCGACTTGTCGGTGAGCAGCCCGCCGAACACGTTGAGCCAGACCACGACCGGCAGCAGCAGTGCGATCAGGGCGGTCGCCGAGCGGCGCACCAGGCCCAGGATCAGCAGCAGCGGGATGAACACGGCGATCCACGGCAGGAACGTCTCGGAGAGGCTGCCCAGGTTGCCGATGGTGTTCGGGATGCGGGCGTGGAAGGCCATCACGAGGGTCAGCAGCACCGAGCAGCAGGCCAGGACGATCCCGCGGCGCCAGATGCCCCGGTCCTTCATCAGTCTCTCGCGCAGGTCCCGGAAGCGGGATCCGGAGCGCTGCGGCTCCGTGCCGCCGGTCTCCGTGTCCGCCCTGTACGCCTGCGCCATCGCACTGTCCTCACTGCCTTGCCGTACACATCGCCGCGCCCCCGACCCTAGGGGATGCGCGATGTGTTTCATGCCGCCGACTCATGCCTCCGTCGGCTGCCGTACTGCCACGAGGACGTAGCGGGCGGCGCCGGCAGTTCCGGCCTGGGGCGGTACGCGCGGGTCTGTGACGAAGCCCGCACACTCGTACCCGCCCGGCGCGTCAGCCCCGGTCCTTGCCCCGGTCCTTGCCGTGGTCCGCGGCCCGCCGCGGTGCCAGGCCCTCGATCGCCAGGGCGATGACGCGGTCGACGAGGTCCTCGGGCAGCGGCGCGTCGAGCCGGTGGATGGTGCGTACGAGCATGGGGCCGAGGAACAGGTCGTTGATCAGCTCCACGTCCGTGTCGTCCCGCAGCTCACCGGCATCGACGGCGCGCCGGACGGCGGCGGCCATGGCGACGCGGCGGGGGGCGATCACGGTGCGCTGGTACTCGTGCCAGAGCTTGGGGTGGGTCTTCATCTGCGCGAACACGTTGTGCAGCAGGGCCGAGGAGCGCTGGGCGAGGCCGCGCGTACGGATGGACTCCAGCAGGATGCGCAGGTCGTCCAGGCCGCCGGTGCCGGAGACGTCCGGCTCCGGGGGCTCGATGGCGCGCAGGACGTCGACGAACAGCTCCTCCTTGCCGGCCCAGCGCCGGTAGATGGTGGCTTTGCCGACGCCCGCGGTGCGGGCGATGCGCTCGATGGAGAGGGCCGCGAGGGGTTCGCCGGCCTCCAGCAGCTCCACGACGGCGTCCAGGATGGCCCGCTCGGCGGCGGCGCTGCGCGGCCGGCCCCGGCGCGGCTCCGGCTCCTCGCCGGGGGCGGAAGCCGGTGCGCGGGCGGGCGCGGAGGCGGGGGCGGGTGCCGAGGCGCGGGCGGGTGCCGAGGCGGGGGCGGGCGCGGAGGCGGGCGCCGGGGCTGAGACCGGGGCCGGGGCGGGGGCCGGGGCGGGACGCCGTCCGGTGGCACCCGGGCGGCCCGGGTCGGGACCCGGGCCGCCGTCCGACCGCCCGTCCCGCCCGCCCGTGGCCCGCTCGTCCCGGTCCGGTGCCTGAGCCTGCACGTGAAACCCACCTTTCGCCGCCCCGATTCTCCCCGACGCGACCGGGGGGCTCTGCCGCGTCCCGGCCCCCCGCGTGTGAACCGGGCCGCGCACGCCGCCCGGTTCACACGAAAGATTCAGCCGTGCGCGGCCGCCGATGTCACCGTTCGGCGCCCGCCGCGGCGGCCGGTGCCTCTTCCCGTACGGGCGGCTGCCCGGCGGGCTCGCGGCCCGGCAGCCAGAGCGCGACCACGACCGTGCCCAGGAGCGCGACGCCGGCCGAGCCGATGGCGGTGACGTGCATGGCGCTCATGAAGGCGTCGTGCGCGGCGGCCACCAGCGGGGTGCCGGAGGGGCCCATCCTCTCCGCGACGGCGAGCGTCGCCTCGATGGACTCCCCCGCAGCGCCCCGGGCGGCGGCCGGCACCCCGCCGAGGTGGTCCTCGATGCCACCGCGGTAGACGGCGGACAGCACCGAGCCGAGGACGGCGATCCCGAGCGCGCCGCCGACCTGCCGGAACGTGTTGTTGACGGCCGAGCCCGAGCCCGCCTTCTCGCGCGGCAGCGCCTGCATCACGGCCACGGTGACCGGCGGCATCACATGCGCCATGCCGGTGCCCTGGACGAAGAAGACCACGCACATCAGCCAGACGGGCGTGTCGGCGTCGAACAGGGCGAAGGCGGCCAGGCCGAGCGCGACGGCCAGCATGCCGACCGTGCAGACGGCGCGGGCGCCGAACCGGGCGACGACGAGCCGGGCCCGGGGCGCGAAGATCATCTGCGCCACGGCCAGCGGCAGGATCAGCAGCCCGGACTGGAGGGCGCTCCAGCCGCGCACGCTCTGCATGTAGAAGGCGGAGAAGAAGGTCACGCCCATCAGCGCGAAGAAGACCAGCGCGATGGCGGCGACGGCGGCGGAGAAGGCGGGCTTCCTGAAGTACGAGATGTCGATCGCCGGGCTGGCGCTCCGCTTCTCGTGGAGGACGAAGCCCGCCAGGACGACGAGTCCGCCGATGACCGGGAGGAGGACGGAGGTGTCGGTGAAGTCGGCGAGCTCGCCGCCGCGGATGATGCCGTACACCAGCAGGACCAGGCCGATGATGGAGAGCACCACACCGATCGGGTCGAGCCGGCCCGGCTTCGGGTCCTTCGAGTCCGGCACCAGCAGCACCATCGCGACCAGCGCGATGACCACGACGGGCACGTTGACCAGGAAGATCGAGCCCCACCAGAAGTGTTCGAGGAGCAGGCCGCCGGTGATGGGGCCGATCGCGATGCCCAGGCCGACGCTGCCCGCCCAGATACCGATGGCCTTGGGCTGCTCGTCGCGCTCGAAGACGTTCATCAGGACGGCGAGCGTGGCCGGCATGACGAAGGCGGCGCCGAAGCCCATCAGGGCGCGCCAGGTGATGAGCTGGCCGGGCGAGCCGGACATGGCGGCGAGGGCGGAGCCGATGCCGAAGAGGGTGATCCCGAAGAGCAGGACCTTCTTTCGGCCCAGGCGGTCGCCCAGCAGGCCGGCGGTGAAGAGGAGCCCGGCGAAGACGAGCGTGTAGGAGTTGATCGCCCACTCCAGCTCGCTCTGGGTGGCGCCGAGCCCGGTGGGCGAGGGGGAGGCGATCGTCTTGACGGCGACGTTCAGGATCGAGTTGTCGAGCACCACGATGAGCAGGCTGAACATCAGGACGACGAGAATCGCCCAGCGGCGGCGGTGGACCGCCTCCGGTATCTGGGACACGGCGGGAGCGCCGGACGGTGTGGACATGGGGAGCAGCCTAAACGGCTTTCGATACGAGACCGTCTCGTATTGTAAATTCTTTACCGAGGGCCCGGCAGCGCGGCCCACTTCCCGCGACCGGCTCCGGGATGCCACCATGGAAGGGATCCGGGGACGCCGTCAGGGCGCCTCGAGATGACGAAGGAGCCACCTGCCATGTCGCTTCAGGCTGCGCAGAACCAGTCCGCCACCCCCGCGGGAACCCCCTCCGACAGCGGCAAGTCGCTGTACGGGGGCAAGAGGAACCGCCGGGTCACCGTTCACGACATCACCGCCGCCACCGCACGCGGCGAGAAGTGGCCCATGCTCACCGCCTACGACGCGATGACCGCGTCCGTCTTCGACGAGGCCGGCATCCCGGTCATGCTCGTCGGCGACTCCATGGGTAACTGTCACCTCGGCTACGAGACCACCGTGCCCGTCACGATGGACGAGATCGCCATCCTGTCCGCCGCCGTCGTCCGGGGCACCGAGCGCGCACTGATCGTCGCGGACCTCCCCTTCGGCGCGTACCAGGAGAGCCCGGTCCAGGCCCTGCGCAACGCGACCCGCCTCATCAAGGAGTCCGGCGTCGGCGCGGTCAAGCTGGAGGGCGGCGAGCGCAGCCACGAGCAGATCAAGCTGCTGGCGGACGCCGGTATCCCGGTCATGGCCCACATCGGCCTGACCCCGCAGTCCGTCAACGCGATGGGCTACCGGGTGCAGGGCCGCGGCGAGGAGGCCGCCCAGCAGATGCTGCGCGACGCCAAGGCCGTGCAGGACGCGGGCGCGTTCGCCGTCGTCCTGGAACTCGTACCGGCCGAGCTGGCCGCGGAGGTCACCCGCACCCTGCACATCCCGACCATCGGGATCGGCGCGGGCCCGGAGACCGACGCGCAGGTGCTGGTCTACACGGACATGGTCGGGCTGACCGGCGGCAAGGTGCCGCGCTTCACCAAGCAGTACGCCGACCTGCGGCAGATCCTCGGCGACGCGGCGAAGGCGTACGCCGAAGAGGTCGTCGGCGGCACGTTCCCGGCCCCGGAGCACACCTTCCACTGAGGCCGCGGGGGGCCGGTCCCCCGACGACCGGGGCCCGCCCCCGATGACCACCACCGGCACCAACGACAGCCCGCCGACTTCCCCCATCGGCGGGCTGTCGGCCTGCGCGGACGGCTGTAGGCGGGATGTCGGTGGGCTGTCGGTGGCGGCTGGTCTGATAGTCGGCATGACGCGAATCGACAAGAACCCCCGAAACGGCGGGAGCGGCGGGAACGCCGTGGAGGTCCGGGGACTGGTCAAGCACTACGGCGAGACCAAGGCCCTGGACGGTGTGGACCTCGATGTGCGCGAGGGCACCGTCCTCGGCGTGCTCGGCCCCAACGGCGCCGGCAAGACCACCCTCGTACGCTGCCTGTCCACACTGATCGTGCCCGACGCCGGAACGGCGGTCGTGGCCGGCTTCGACGTGGTGAAGCAGCCCCGCGCGCTGCGCCGCACGATCGGCCTGACCGGGCAGTACGCCTCGGTCGACGAGAAGCTCTCCGGCTGGGAGAACCTCTACATGATCGGGCGGCTGCTCGACCTCCCGCGCAAGAAGGCGCGGTCGCGGGCCGACGAGCTGCTGGAGCGCTTCTCGCTCACGGACGCGGCGAGGAAGGCCGCGATGGAGTACTCCGGCGGGATGCGCCGCCGGCTCGACCTGGCCGCCTCCATGATCGGCAACCCGGCCGTCCTCTACCTGGACGAGCCGACGACGGGGCTCGACCCCCGTACCCGCAACGAGGTCTGGGACGAGGTGCAGCGCATGGTCGCGGAGGGGGCGACCGTGCTGCTCACCACCCAGTACATGGAAGAGGCCGAACAGCTGGCCAACGAACTCACCGTCATCGACAAGGGCAGGATCATCGCCCGGGGCGGTGTGGACGAGCTGAAGGCCAAGGTCGGCGGTCGCACCCTCCAGATCCGGCCCACGGACCCGGCCGAGCTGGCCGCGATGGCCCAGGCGCTGCGGGAGACCGGGCTCGACGGGATCGCGGGCGCGCAGGCCGTCCCGGACGAGGGCGTGCTCTACGTACCGATCCTCAGCGACGAGCAGCTCACCGCCGTCATCGGCCTGCTCGGCACCCGCGGCTTCTCGCTGGCCCACGTCGCCACCGCGCTGCCCAGCCTGGACGAGGTCTTCCTCGCCATCACGGGCGACAAGGCCACCGTCACCGACACGATTCCCCAGGAGGTCGCGGCATGAGCACGACGACTCTGACGCCCGCCCCCACCGGCACGACCGGCGGCCCCGCACCGGCCACGAAGCTCCACGACGAGGGCGGGATCGGCCTCCGGAACAACCTGCGCCACATCGGCGCGCTGGTACGGCGCAATCTGCTCCAGATCAAAAAGGATCCGGAGTCGATGTTCGACGCGCTGCTGATGCCCGTCATCTTCGTGCTGCTGTTCGTGTACGTCTTCGGCGGCTCGGTCGGCGGCAGCATGGGCGGCGGCCGGCAGGAGTATCTGAACTACCTGATCCCCGGGCTGATGGCGATGATGGGCATGAACATCGCCATGGCCGTCGGCAGCGGTGTCAACGACGACTTCCGCAAGGGCGTCATGGACCGCTTCCGCACGATGCCGATCGCCCGGTCCTCGGTGCTCATCGCCAAGATCGTGGTCGAGCTGGGCCGGATGATGGTCGCCACGTTCATCCTGCTGGGCATGGGCTTCGCCCTCGGCCTGGAACTCCACGGCTCCGTGCTCGGGCTGATCGGGGCCATCGCCCTGTCGGCCGCGTTCGGCGCCGCGATCATGTGGATCTTCATCCTGCTCGGGCTGGCCATGAAGACGCCCCAGGCGGTCCAGGGAATGGGGATGCTGGTGATGATGCCGCTCCAGTTCGGTTCCTCGATCTTCGCCCCGCCCACGACGATGCCCGGCTGGCTCCAGTCGTTCACCGACTACAACCCGCTGTCGAACCTGGCGGACGCGGCCCGCGGCCTCATGATGGGCACCCCGCTCGGCCACTCGGTCTGGCTGACGCTCGGCTGGGCCGCGGTCATCACGGCGGCGGTGGCCCCGCTCGCGGTGTCCAAGTTCCGCAAGAAGTCCTGACCCCTCAGGACTCCGGCTCAGTCCCGGTACGCGTCGACGAGGGCGGCGGCCTCCTCCAGGGAGAGGCCGCCGCCCTCGGCGTACGCGGCCTCGAAGGCGCGGTCGCCGAGCCGGTCGCGGACCAGGGCCTCGGCACGGGCGAAGTTCTCCCGTTCCATCCCGTTCAGGAAGTGGCCCGCCGGCAGATGCGTCCGGGCGGCGCCCAGCAGCCGCGCCGCGAGACCGCTCCGGTCCTCGCCGCCGAGGCCGCCCAGCGCCCACGCCACGATCACCAGATTGATCATGGCCATCTGCGGAGCGACCATCCGCGTCAGCGGGTCGCTCAGCCCCACAAGGGCCCGCCGGCTCCGCTCAAGACCGCTCGCGTAGTCACCGTCCTGATTGTCCAGCCAGGCCAGACCACCGGTGACGAACCCCTCGAAGATCGCCATGGTCCGGGACCGGAACGCTTCGAGCAGGAGCGTGAACTGCTCACGCGCCTCGGCGGTACGGCCGGACCGCCCCAGCCACATGGCGAGGAACAGCCGTGCCGCCGGCCTCGCCTCGTGCCCGGTCCGGCGCTCGTCGCTCAGCACCTCGCGCATGATCGCCTCGCCCTCCGCCCCGCGGCCGAGTTCGGTGAGCACGGCGGCGTAGCGGATGCGGAGCACGGACACCTGGGCCAGGGCGCCCAGCTTCCCGGCCGAGCCGATCGCTGCCTGGAAGTCCTCGGCCGCCCGGACGTAGGCGCCCGTCCTCTCGTTGGCCTCGCCGCGCGAGGAGAGCGCCTCGGCCATGCCCCAGTCGTCGCCGAGACGGTGGAAGATCGCCAGGCTCTCGGCGGCGTCCGTGTGGGCCTCCCCGGCCCAGTCGGGTCGGTTGGCCAGCACGTTGGCACGCATCTGGAGGGCGGCGGCCAGCTCCCACTCGTAGCCGAACTCCCGGGCGGCGCGGACGGTTTCGTCCAGCAGGTGCCGCAGGTCGGCGACACCGCCGGTCAGCATCACGGCGAAGAACCAGAGCGAGGCGGGGCTGCGGCAGGTCTGCGGCTGGCCGGCCCGGTAGGTGGCGACGATCGCCCGCAGCCGGTCCATGCCGCACTCGTTCGTCCACTCGTCCATCGCGTGGTCCATGCTGACCAGCTGGACCAGCGCCACCTGGCGCCGCGCCTCCTGGAGCAGTTCCGGCCGCATGGGCGGGGGCGCGTCGGTGCAGCGCTCGTAGATGGAGGGCGCGGGCCGTACGGGCGGGGCGAACGGGTCCGGGCCGAGGGCCGCGACCGCGTCGGCCCAGTGCAGGGCGTCGTTGCGCAGATTGCGGATCTGCCAGTACCAGGAGAGCGACAGCACCATGCACAGCGCCTCCTGCTCGTCGCCCGCGGCGACGGCGTGCCGCAGGGCGATGCGCAGGTTCTCGTACTCGCGCTGGAACAGTTCGATGGCGGCGAGCTGTCCGGAGCCGCGCAGCAGCGGGTCGGTGGTACGGGCCAGCTCGCGGAAGTGGACGAGATGCCGGCGCTCGACGGCGTCCCGCTCCCCCGACTCCGCCAGCCGCTCCGCCGCGTACTCGCCCACGGTCTCCAGGAGCCGGTAGCGCATCTGGCCGTCCGGCGCCGGAGCGGCCACGACCAGGGACTTGTCCACGAGGGAGCCCAGCAGCCCGGCGACCTCGTACGCCCGGTCCGCCCGGTCGGCAAGGACGTCCTCGGCGGCTTCGAGGGTGCAGCCGCCGGCGAAGACGGACAGCCTGCGCAGGGTGACGCGCTCGGCGTCGTCCAGCAGCTCCCAGGACCAGTCGACGACGGCCCGCAGGGTCTGCTGGCGCGGGAGCACGGTCCGGCTGCCGCTGGTCAGCAGCCGGAACCGGTCGTCCAGCCGCTCGGCGATCTGCTGCGGGGTGAGCATCCGCAGCCGGGCGGCGGCCAGTTCGATGGCGAGCGGCAGCCCGTCGAGGCGGCGGCAGATCTCGGCGGCGGCCGCCGCCGTCGCCTCGTCCGCGTCGACCCGGAAGCCGGGCCGTGCGGCGGCGCCGCGTTCGGCGAGCAGCCGCAGGGCCGTGGGGTCCGGCAGCGGGTCGACGGGCCGGACGGCCTCGCCCGGCACACCCAGGGGTTCGCGGCTGGTCGCGAGGACGGTGAGCTGCGGGCAGCGGGCCAGCAGGTGGTCGGCGAGGGCGGCGGCGGCCTCGATGACGTGCTCGCAGTTGTCCAGCAGGAGCAGCATGCGGCGGCGGGAGCAGTACTCGGTGAGCCGGGCGAGCGATTCACCGGCGGCCCGTTCCTCGCCCGAGGCCCGTTCGACGGCCCTGAGCTCCCCGGCGCCGGCCGCGCTCAGCACGGTCTCCCGGGCGCCGAGCGCGGCGAGCACCGCCTCCGGCACCGCGTCGGGGTCGTCCACGGGCGCCAGCTCGGCCAGCCAGACGCCGTCCGGCCAGGTGCGCGGGTCGGTGGTGTCCGCGGCCTCCTGCGAGAGCCGGGTCTTGCCGGCCCCGCCCGGCCCGAGAAGGGTGACGAGCCGTCCCCGGGCGAGGTCGCCGCGCAGCGCCTCCATGTCGCGCTCCCGGCCGACGAAGCTGGTGAGCCGGGCCCGCAGGTTGCCGAGCGGTGCGACGGGGGCCGGTGCGGCGACGGCCGGGGCGGGCGGGCCGGCGGCGGGCGCGGGTTCCTGCCGGAGCAGTTCCTCGTGGAGGGCGGTCAGTTCGGGCCCGGGGCCGGTGCCGAGCCGGTCGGCGATGAGGGTGCGCACCTCGTCGTACGCGGCGAGCGCCTGGGCGGTGCGGCCCGCGTCGCGCAGGGCCCGCAGCCGGAGGGCCTGGAGCGGTTCGTCGAGCGGGTGCTCGCCGCAGAGCGCGGCCAGCTCCGGCAGCACTTCGGCGGCAAGGCCGAGCCGGAGCGCCGCGGTGAGCCGGGCCCGGCGGGCGTCGAGGCGCCGGGCAGTCCAGCGCGTGGCGGCGGTGTGCCGGTCGGGGAGGTCGGCGAGCGCGGGGCCCCGCCAGAGCGCCAGCGCGTCGTCCAGGAGGTTCATGGCCCGCGCCGGGTCGCCCTCCGCGAGGGCCCGCGCGCCCTCTCCGGCGAGCCGCTCGAAGCGGAACAGGTCGACGGCCTCCGGTGCGGCGGCCAGCCGGTAGCCGCTCTCCGCCGAGGCGACCGCCTCGTGCCCGAGCGCCCGCCGCAGCCGCCCCACCAGGGCCTGGAGCGCGCCGGCCGCGTCGGCGGGCGGGTCGCCGTCCCACACCTCGTCCACGAGCACGGCGACCGGGACCGTCCGCCCGGCCCGCAGCGCGAGCACGGTGAGCAGGGCACGCAGGCGCGCCCCGCCGACGGATACGGGTGTGCCGTCGTCGCGGAGTGCCTGGGTGGTCCCGAGGATGCCGTAGCGCACGCGCCCATTGTCCGTGACCCCCGGCACCGCGCGCACAGCCGCCCCGCCCCGTGCTCCCGCCCCGCTCGTCATGCCCCCACCCTTTCCGGAACCCCGGTCCGGAAGCGAGGCGTTTTCGGCGTGTCGCGCGTCGCGGTCGTCGGTCGTCAGTCGTCGGTCGTCAGTCCCGTACCGGTTCGTGGTTCTCCGGCCCGACGGCGTACCCGGGCACGGACGGCCAGCGGACGGTGAGGACCACGGACTCCGCCTCCGCGATCCACGAGTGATCGACGCCCCTGCCCCACACGACGTAGTCGCCCTGCTCCTCCAGCAGCACGCTGCGCCCCGGCAGTTCCACCCGGAACCGCCCGCTGATGAGCACGAGCAGCGCGGTCCGGCTCTCCCCCCGCACCCACTGCGTCCGCTCGTCCCCCGGCGGATGGACGCCCCACTTGATCTCGACGTCCTCGCTGTGCCGGGGATCGCCGGCGTCCTTGAAGTGCCCGAGAATCCATCCCCGGTCGAGCGCGGCGTCCTTGCCGGCGTTGCCCACGTATACGTTGTCTACGTTGTCGTTCACGGAGCCGGACGTTAGCAGGGGGCGCTCACGGCCTCCGGGGCCCGGCCGGTGGTGCGCCGCCGCCGCGCGCCGACGGGGTCATGGTCCAGGCGCCGGCCGCGGACATCAGGAGCAGTGCCGCGCCGGTGCCCGCCACCAGTACCGGGAAGCCGATCGGCCGGCTGGAGGTGGACACGGCCACCAGGTCGTGGGGGTCGCGCAGGATCTCGTAGCGGTCGCCGGGGCGGGTGTTCCGGCCGCACTGCTCGCTGCCCCAGAGCCAGGAGGAACGTCCCGGCGTCTCGACCTTGCAGCCGTAGTCCACGCCGCCGACCCTCGGAGTCCGCCGCTGCTTCACCTCGGTGACCGTGGCCCGCACCTGCTCCCCCCGCCAGTCGAGGACCGCGCTGCGGAAGCCGTAGGGAACCATGGCGAGCAGGAACAAGCAGGGCACCATCAGAGCCACCGCGTGTTTCCACGAGGGAATGCAGAGCGCGATCAGGCCGAGTATGTTCCCCGTGACGACCACCGCGTAGCCGACCGTGACGAACCAGGGCCCGTCGTGCATGATGGCGCCCAGAACACCGCAGCCGGTGATCGCGACCCCGCCGCTCAGCGCGAGGATCGCCCCCACGAGCCGGGGCCGCCGCGGACTCCACCGCCCCGGCACGCTCAACGCCTTTCCCAGGCGCTCCTTCACCGTCGACGCACCCATCGCCGCCCCCGTCGTTCGAACACTCCAACTCGCCTACCCCTGAAAGACGTTCACCACGCCGGTCGAGTGGCGGTGGCCGGCGGCCACGCGGACGCGGCGGGAAAAGCGGCGAGAGCCCTGCGAGCGGCGTTCAGCCCTTAGGCTCAAGGGATGGCAGGCGCAGCACAGCAGCGGATCAGCCCGGTCTTTCTCGGCATTGCCGCCGTGACCGCCGTGGCCGGGTGGGGAGTGTGGACGGACTTCGCGGCGCAGCCCGGGTTCGCGACGTTCCTGTTCGTCACCGGTGCCTGGGTGGTGTCGCTGTGTCTGCATGAGTACGCGCACGCCAGGACCGCGCTGCACAGCGGGGACATCTCGATCGGCGCCAAGGGTTATCTGACGCTGAATCCGCTCAAGTACACGCACGCGCTGCTGAGCATCGTGCTGCCGGTGCTGTTCGTGATCATGGGCGGGATCGGGCTGCCGGGCGGGGCGGTCTTCATCGAGCGGGGACGGATCCGGGGGCGGTGGCGGCACAGTCTGATCTCGGCGGCGGGGCCGCTGACCAATGTGCTGTTCGCCCTCGTGTGCACCGCGCCGTTCTGGCTGCACGCGCTGGACGGGGTCCCGCCCGCCTTCCGCAACGCGCTGGGCTTCCTGGCGCTGCTCCAGGTGACGGCGGCGATCCTGAACTTCCTGCCGGTGCCGGGGCTCGACGGCTACGGGGTGATCGAGCCGTGGCTGTCGTACTCCGTGCGGCGGTCGGTGGAGCCGATCGCGCCGTTCGGACTGATCGCGGTCTTCGCCCTGCTGTGGATCCCCGAGCTGAACGCGGTCTTCTTCGACGCCGTCTACGCGGTGCTGAGGTCGCTGGGCGTGCACCGGTTCTGGGTGGACTGCGGGCTGGACGCCTACCGGTTCTGGCAGGGGGCCAGTCCGGTGTGCGCAATCGGAGGGTGAGCGGGGGCGGGGGACAGGCTAGGGCCTGTCCGGCGGATCTTCGTGGATCAGCCCGCGGCGTCTGGTGCGTGCTCTCGGCGTGCGCCCGGATCGCCCCCGTACTGGACGTACTTGGGTGATTCGGGCGTGCGGCGAGAGTGCGTGCCAGGCGTCGTGGGCCCGCGAAGATCCGCCGGACAGGCCCTAGAGGCTCTGGTCCGCCGGGCGGGCGGTGGCCTCGGTGCGGCGGCGGCGCAGGTAGTACCAGGCCATGTTGGACGAGAGTCCGACGAGCAGCACCCAGACGGCCCCGATGAGCCACATGCCCTCCACGAAGGACGTCACGGCCGCGGCAACGGCGAGGACGCAGACGACGAGGGCGTAGAGAGCGAGGCGGGGCATGGGGGTGGCTCCTGTCGGGGGCTGGTACGCGGTCCCCTCCAGTGTCCCCCACGCCTCCGGCCGCCCGGAGCAGGGTGGCCTCCCGCTCACACGTCGGTGGTACGCAGTCCGGCGTGGGCCTTGTAGCGGCGGTTGACCGAGATCAGGTTGGCGACCAGCGACTCGACCTGGTGGGCGTTGCGGAGCCGGCCGGCGAAGATGCCGCGCATGCCGGGGATGCGGCCGGCCAGGGCCTGGACGATGTCGGTGTCGGCGCGGGCCTCCCCCAGGACCAGGACGTCGGTGTCGATCTCCTCGATCGCCTCGTCCTGGAGCAGCACGGCGGACAGGTGGTGGAAGGCGGCGGTGACGCGGGAGTCCGGCAGCAGGGCGGCGGCCTGTTCGGCGGCGCTGCCCTCCTCCGGCTTCAGGGCGTAGGCGCCCTTCTTGTCGAAGCCGAGCGGGTTGACGCAGTCGACGACCAGCTTTCCGGCCAGCTCCTCGCGCAGCGACTCCAGCGTCTTGGCGTGCCCGTCCCACGGCACCGCGACGATCACCACGTCGCTGTCGCGGGCGCAGGCGGCGTTGTCCGCACCCCGTACGCCGTGCCCCAGCTCCTGGGCGGCGGCCTCGGCGCGGTCCGCGGCGCGGGAGCCGATGATCACCTGCTGCCCGGCGCGGGCGAACCGGTAGGCGAGCCCGCGCCCCTGCGGGCCGGTGCCGCCGAGCACGCCGATGGTCAGGCCGGACACGTCGGGCAGGTCCCACGGGTCCTTGGCGGGGGGCTTGGGCGCGCTGCCGCTGTCATTCGTAGTCATGGCCTCGACACTACTGCCAGGTACGGCGTCAGGACCCTGTGTCCCCGACCAGTGGGACGGATCATCGGACAGCCTTCCGGACGACCACCCGTGCGGATGACCGCGGGGCCGTTCACCGATGACGGGCAGCGGGCTCGTGGATGATGCCGGGCCATGGATGCCGTACGTGTGGCGCTGCTGCGTGAAGTGCTCGCCAGGACCCGGTGGCCGGCGGCCGCCCGGCAGTTCGCCGGGGCCCTGCGCTCCTCCGTGGTCCCGCACGGCGGCGGACTGCTGCTGGTCGGGACCGAGGTGTACGAGCCCTGGCACCTGGCGGCCCATCTGGTCGACGAGTCCACCTGGGCGGGGCTGCCCGAACTCCGCCCCATCCTGGTCCGCCACCGGGTGGAACCCGGCGTCCCCGAACACCTCTCGGTCGGGCTCGGCCGGATCGAGGCGGCGGGGCGGGGCGAGACGCTGCTCGTGGTGACGCCGGAGCGGCCGGGCGAGGGTTTCCTCGAACGGGTCCACGACGCCCGCCGGGCCGGGGCGACGGTCCTCTCGCTGGACAACGGCGATCCGCAGGTACGCGGGCTCGCCCATGAGGCGCTGTCCGTGACGGACGGCGACGATGTGGACCTGGACACCGTCCAGCACCTGGTGAGCGCCGCCGCCGGGGAGAACGGCACGCCCGTCCCGCGCGGCGGCCGGCGCACCTTCCGCGACCGGCTGTCCCGCCTCGCCGACCAGCTGACCGCACCTCCGCCGCCTCGGTGGTGAGAGGCGGGACGCCATCCGGAGAACCCGGCGCCCCCCGCCCCCGCGCCTGCCCATGTCCGCGCCGGGCCGCGCCTGCCCGCCCGCATCTGCCCGCCCCGGGCCGCGCCTGACCGCGCCCGGCCATCGCCCGCCCGCGTCCGCCCGCGCCTGTCCTCGCCGGGGTCGCTGCCGGTCGCCGCGGAGGAGGCGGGCGGGGCCCCGGGGGTGTACGGGCCCCGGCGCCCCGGGGTCCGGCCCTGCCCCCTGCCTCCGCCGCGAATACCGTTTGCATTGGGCACGTATCCCGACAGACCATGTCTCCTCGTGACCTCTCGCTCCTCCCTCGCCGCCAGGCTCGCCGCGCTCCTTCCCGACCTTTCGCCCTGGCGCTCGTCGGCCGACTTCCGGCTGCTGTGGGTGCAGGGGATCGTCACCTACTTCGGCAGCTTCATGGCGCTGATCGCGCTGCCCCTCCAGATCAAGGACCTCACCGGCTCCCCCCTCGCCGTCGGCGCGATGGGCGCGGTCGAGCTGGTGCCGCTGGTCATATGCGGCCTGTACGGTGGCGCGCTCGCCGACGCGGCCGACCGGCGGAAGATCATCCTGGTCACCGAGGCCGGGCTCGGGCTCCTCGCGCTGATCCTCCTGGTGAACGCGGCCCTGCCCGACCCGCTGCTGTGGCCGCTCTACGTGGTGGCGGGCGGCGTCTCCGCGCTCGCCGGGCTCCAACGGCCCGCGCTGGACTCGCTGATGGCCCGCATCGTGCCGCACGAGCAGCTGCCCGCTGCCGCCGCCCTGAACGCCCTGCGCTGGCAGGCCGGGGCGATCATGGGCCCGGCGCTGGCGGGCCTCGTGGTGGCCTACGCCGGGCACGCCACCGCGTACTCCGTCACCGTGGTCACCTTCGCCGTGTCCGTGCTGATGTGCCGCAGGCTCGCCCCCGCGCCGCCCGCCGAGAAGGGGCAGAAGCCTTCGCTGCGCGGCATCGTGGAGGGCGCGCGCTACGCGTGGAGCCGGCCGGTGCTCCTCGGGACGTACGCGATCGACATGGCCGCGATGTTCTTCGCCTTCCCCAACACCATCTTCCCGTTCCTCGCGGACGAGCTGGACGCCGACTGGTCGCTCGGCCTGATGTACGCGGCGGGCTCGGTCGGCTCCCTCGTCCTGGGTCTGACCAGCGGCTGGACCTCCCGGGTGCGCAGGCACGGGCTGTTCGTCGTGTGCGGTGCCGCCGTCTGGGGCATGGCCATCGCGGCGGCCGGCTGGTTCGGCAACGTGTGGCTGGTGCTGGTCTGCCTCGGGTTCGCCGGGGCGGGCGACATGCTCAGCGGGCTCGGCCGCTCCACCATCTGGAACCAGACCATCCCCGAGGAGCTGCGCGGCCGCCTCGCGGGCATCGAGGTGCTCTCGTACAGCGTCGGGCCGCAGCTCGGCCAGGTCCGGGCCGGCGGCATGGCGGGATGGACCGGGACCCGGCCCGCGATCTGGACCGGCGGCGTGGCCTGCGTCGCCTCCGTTGCGCTGCTGGCCGCGGCGCTCCCCAAGCTCCTCACGTACGACGCGGCGACGGACGAGGACGCGGTGCGCAGGCGCGCACAGCACACGGAGGGACTGGACGCGGCCCCGACCGCCTGAGCCGGCCGCCTCAGCCGGGGCCCCCGGGGATCTCGGGCCCCAGGGGTCCCGGAGGTCTCGGGGAGCCCGAGGGGTCGGGTCAGGCGTCGTCCTCGTCCGGGCCCTGGCGGTCGTGCCACTTGGGGTCGGTCTCCCACTCCAGGTTCCGCTCCCGGGCCGTCTCCATGGCGTGCTGCGCCTCCTGGCGGGTGGCGTACGGGCCGAAGCGGTCCTTGGCCGGGCACTCGGGGCCCTCCTCGACCTTCTTGTGCTCCAGGCAGTAGAACCACTCGCCCGGCTTGCCCACCGTGCGCTTCTTGAACAGGGCCATCGTCGGTTCCTTTCCTCTGTGCCATGCTGCCCCAGACACGCTGGTTAGACTCGCTGGCATGTCTGGCCAGTCGCTGCTTGTACCAGGGGAGCTCACTCCCGTCCGTTCCGTGCCCGGAAACATCCGGCGCCCCGAGTATGTCGGCAAGCCCGCCCCGACGCCGTACACCGGCCCGGAGATCCAGGACGCCGACACCGTCGAGCGCATGCGCATCGCGGGTCGGATCGCCGCGCAGGCGATGGCCGAGGCCGCCAAGCACATCGCCCCGGGCGTCACCACGGACGAACTCGACCGCGTCGCCCACGAGTTCATGTGCGACCACGGCGCCTACCCCTCGACGCTGGGCTACCGGGGCTTCCCCAAGTCGCTGTGCGCCTCGCTCAACGAGGTGATCTGCCACGGCATCCCGGACTCCACGGTGCTGCGCGACGGCGACATCGTGAACCTCGACGTGACCGCGTACATCAACGGCGTGCACGGCGACAACAACGCGACCTACCTCTGCGGCGACGTGGACGCGGAGTCCCGGCTGCTCGTCGAGCGCACCGAGGAGTCGCTGAAGCGGGCGATCAAGGCGGTGCGGCCGGGCCGGCAGATCAATGTGATCGGGCGGGTCATCGAGTCGTACGCGAAGCGCTTCGGGTACGGCGTGGTGCGGGACTTCACCGGGCACGGGATCAACACCTCGTTCCACTCCGGGCTGATCGTGCCGCACTACGACAGCCCGCACGCCACCACGGTGATGAAGCCCGGCATGACGTTCACCATCGAGCCGATGCTGACGCTCGGCAGCCACGACTACGACATGTGGGACGACGGCTGGACCGTCGTGACCAAGGACCGCAAGCGCACCGCGCAGTTCGAGCACACGCTCGTGGTCACGGAGACCGGCGCGGACATCCTCACGCTGCCGTAGCGCGCGCGGCGGGTATGAGCACCTCCCGGCACCACTCGCGGAAGGCGGTGGGGGCCGGGGTGGTCAGCGCCCGCCACTCGGTGTCGTAGACGCCGTTGTCCTGGGCGTCCGCCATGTCGAACAGGCCCTGCGCCCAGGCCTCGCTCATCCCGTACCGCGTCATCGTCGCCCGGTAGGCCTCGCGGTCGGGCTCCTCGAAGCGGACCGGGCGCTCCAGGACCTCGGACAGGACCTGGGCCATGCCGTGGGGGGACAGGGCGTCCGGGCCGATCACCGGGACGGTGTCCTGCCCCGACCAGGAGTCGTCGGCCAGCAGACGGGCGGCGGTCGCGGCGATGTCGCGGGTGGCGACGAGCGCCAGCGGGCGGTCGGCGGCCACCGGCAGGGAGAGCACGCCCCGCGTCACGAGCGCTTCGGCCTGGTGGAGGAGGTTCTCCATGAAGAAGGGCATCGCCAGGGACCGGTAGCCGGCCCCGGTGCTCTCGATCATCTCGTCCATCGCGAACGCGGCCGACAACTGCCCGGCGCCCGAGCCGTGGGCGCGGCCGAGGCTGCTGACGCCGACGACACGGCGGACGCCCTGTGCCCGGATCGCCTCGCAGGCCGGGCGGGTGAAGCCGAGGTAGTGCTCCTGGATGTCGTCGGCGACGGGATTCGGCGGGACCAGCCACAGGACGCTGTCGGCGCCCTTGAACGCCTCGGCCAGGACCTGCGGGTCGCTGTGCGAGCCCTGGACGATCTCGGCGCCCTCGCGCGCCCTCGGGGTGAGCCGGGCGGGGTCGCGGGCGATCACCCGCACCTGTCGGCCGCCGTCGAGCAGCGCGTCGACGACCTGGTGGCCGATCCGGCCGGTGGGAGCGGTAACGACAATCACGGAAGCCTCCGAAGCATGGCTGTGGACAAGGACGCGGCGTGCCGGCCGGTCACCGACCGGCCACCGTTTCCACTGATAACGATGGCACGCTAACGCCGATATCGCAAACCGCTAACATAATTCCGTTATCATCGGAAACCATGGAGACCGACCACCCCGCCCCCGCACGGGACAACCGCCAGCGGATCATCGCCGCCGCCACCCGGCTGCTCGCCGAAGAGGGGCGCGAGGCGGTGTCGACGCGCGCGGTCAGCGCCGCGGCCGGCGTCCAGGCGCCCACCATCTACCGGCTGTTCGGCGACAAGCAGGGCCTGCTCGACGCCGTCGCCGCGCACGGCTTCGCGAGCCATGTCGGCGAGAAGGCCACCCTGGAGCTCACCGGCGACCCGGTGCAGGACCTGCGCACCGGCTGGGACTTCAACACCGAGTTCGGGCTGGCCAACCCGGCCCTCTACACCCTCATGTACGCCCAGCCCGGCCCCGGCACCCCCTCCCCCGCGGCCACCGCAGCGCTGGAGATCCTCGCCACCCACATCCACCGGATCGCCGAGGCCGGGCGCCTGAGGATCGACGAGACGCGCGCCACCCACCTGGTGCACGCCGTGGGCGGCGGCACCACCCTCTCCCTCATCGCCACCCCCGAGGACCACCGGGACATGAGCGTGTCCCATCTGGCCCGGGAGGCGGTGATCGCCGCGATCACCACCGAGGCCCCGGCCACCCCCGCCTCCGGCCCCGCGGCGGCGGCGGTCGCGCTGCACGCACTGCTCCCCCGGACCGGCGCACTGACCTCGGGCGAGCGCGCCCTGCTCGCGGAGCTGCTCGACCGCATCTCGGCCGCACCCGAAGCGGGCACCTGACCAGCAACCCGCCGCCGCACCCCCCGACGGCACAGCGGCACCACGCCCCCCTGGTGACACGGCAGCACCGCACCCCGAGCAGCACAGCGGCACCACGACCACCGCACCCCCCTGGCGGCACAGCGGCGCCGAAGTTACCGACAAGTCGTCGGCAAGGAGTTGACTTAGGTATGCCTAAGTAGGAAGATCGAGCCATCGGCAGGCGCTGCGGCGGGCAACCGCGGCGGGCCGATATTTCCGTCTCTTTCTGGACTTCCCGTCCCCTCGGCCCCGGAGGCCCGCCTTGGACGCAACCGTCACCGCCACGCCCTTCTCGACGCTGATCCGCACCGCGTCGCACGAGCAGCACACCGAGGCGGAGACCTCGACCTTCATGAGCGATCTGCTCGGCGGGCGCCTCGGGGTGGACGCGTACACGCGGTACACCGAGCAGCTGTGGTTCGTGTACCGCGCCCTGGAGGAGGGCGCCCAGGCACTGGCTTCCGACCCGGTCGCCGGGCCCTTCATACAGCCCGAGCTGATGCGCACCACCGAGCTGGAGCGCGACCTCGCGCATCTGCGGGGTGCCGACTGGCGCGAGGGTCTGGAGCCGCTCGGGGCCACCGCCGCCTACGCCGCACGGGTCGCCGAGTGCGCCCGTACCTGGCCCGCCGGATACATCGCGCACCACTACACGCGGTACCTGGGCGACCTGTCGGGCGGTCAGATCATCCGCGACAAGGCGGAGAAGACCTGGGGCTTCGCGCGCAAGGGCGACGGGGTGCGGTTCTACGTCTTCGAGGAGATCGCCAACCCCGCGTCCTTCAAGCGGGGTTACCGTGAGCTGCTGGACGCGGTGAACGCCGACGACCTGGAGAAGCGGCGGATCGTGGACGAGTGCAAGCGCGCCTTCGCGCTGAACACGGCCGTGTTCCGGGAGCTGGGCGAGGTGTTCCGGGCCGCCTGACGGGCGACCGACAGCCGTGGGCCGGACAGGCCCTAACCGTGGTGGGTCAGGACGACCCTGCCGCCGATCTCCACCGAGCCGTCCGGCGCGGGCGCGGTGAGGATCTGGGAGCCGCGGCCCTGTGTGATGTTGAGTGCGCGACCCAGTCGGGCGCTCAGCAACAGGGCCGCGGCTCCCGTCGCTTCGTCCTCCGCGATGCCCCCGGTGCGGGCACCGGCTCCACCGGAGCGGCCGGCGCCGCGCTCATCGAACCCGCGCGGGAACGCCCGCGCCCGGACCCGGCCCGCCGCCTCGTCCTCCCAGGCCCATGCGTAGAGCCGGCCCTCGCCGGGCGGCGGAGCCGGGAGCGCGTCGACCTCGGCGGCCGACGCGTACCGCTGGAGCGTGCGCGGCGGCGCCCACTCGGGGCGGGCGGTGATCCAGCTGAACTCGCCGTCCTGGCGGGCGAACACATCGCCCACCTCCAGCTCCAGGATCTCCAGGTCGAGCAGCCAGGCGGCGCCGACCACGGGATGTCCGGCGAACGGCAGCCGCAGGCCCGGGGTGTAGATGTCGAGCCGCCCGCGCTCGGGGTCGTCCACGAACACGGTCTCGCTGAAGCCGAGCCGGCGGGCGAGTTCCTGGCGGGCCGGCCGGTCCGGGTGGCGGCGCCCGTCGCGTACGACCCCGAGGGCGTTGCCGTGCTGGCCGTCGGGGCCGCAGAACACGCGCAGGACATCGATGCCGGCGGGTACGTCGTAGTCGTTCACGTGCGCATTCAAGCACCGCCCGGGTACCGGGCCCCACGAGAGGGCCGGTACCCGGGCGGTGGTGTCACCAGGTGCCGGGTTGTCAGGCGGTACGGCGGCGGCGGGCGACGGCGACCGCGCCCGCGCCGGCCGCGACGACCAGGCCCGAGGCGGCGAACAGCGCGCCGGCCGGGATGTCGGAGCCGGTGGAGGCCAGGGCGCCCGAGCCGCCGATCGTGCCGGCCCCGCCGACGCTGCCCGAACCGCCGACGCTGCCGGAGCCGCCCGTGGACGAGCCGCCCGTGCCACCACCGGTGGACGAGCCGCCCGTGGTGGAGCCGGACGGGAGGGTGGCGTCCTTGTCGAGGGAGACCGCGACGGTCAGGGCGTCGAGTTCCGCGCCCGCGTCGTACATCGAGCCGAACGCCTTGGTGGCGCCGTCGGCGGTGAGGGTGGCCGGAACACCGGACAGGGTCACCACACCGTCCTTGGCGGCGAGCTTGCCGGCGGGCAGCTTCAGGTCGGCGATGGCCAGCGCGGTGTAGCTGGACACCTTCTTCGTCTCCCGGTCCTTGGAGGAGACGTCGGCGACGAGCTGGGCCTTGGTGCCGTCCGACCGGATCGCCAGGTTGGTCAGCGACAGGTCGAGGGTGTAGGCGCCGTCCTCCTTGTGGCCGAGGAAACGGACCTTGCCGTCGAACTCGGCCTTCAGGGTCTGCCCGGCGGCGTCGAAGCTGCCGGTGGCGTCGGAGAAGCGGTAGCCGTCGGCGGTCGCGCTCGCGCCGTCCGTCGTCTCGACCTTGCCGCCGGCGATGGGGCCCGTGACGTACGAGCGGAAGGACGCCTTGACGCCCCAGTCCAGGGTGCCGTCGACGATCGGGCCGGACTCGGCGGCCGGCTTGTCGGTGGCGGTCGCCGTGGCGGTCGGGCTGGGCTTCGTCGTCGGCTGCGTGGGCTCGGTGGTGGGCTTCTCGGTGGGGGTGGCCTCGTCCGTCGGCTTCTCGGTCGGGGTGGCCGTGTCTGTGGGCTTCTCGGTGGGGGTGGGCTCGTCCGTGGGCTTCTCGGTCGGGGTGGCGGCGGCCGTCACCGTGAGCGTGGCCGGGTCGAGCGCTTCCCCTTCCTTGTACTGGCCGTTGAAGGCCTCGGAGCCGGCCTTCGTCAGCTTGGCGGGGATGTCCTTGAAGACCATCGCGCCGCCCGCGCCCTGGCCGGGCTTCACGGCCGAGAGGTCGAGGTCGGCGACGGCCACGTCGTTCTGCGTGCCCTCCGCGGTCGCGACGTCGGCGGTGATCGCGCCGCTCGTGCCGGCGGTGGAGACCTTGACGTCCGAGAGCGTGATGTCCAGGACGCCGCCGTGGGCGAAGAAGTTGACCCCGCCGTCGAAGGCGGTGTCGGTGCCGTGCGTGGTGATGTCGTACGTGCCCTTGCCGTTGACGAAGGTGAAGACACCGTTGCCGTCGGCCTGGGTGGCGCCGTCCTTCACGGTGATCTTGCCGGCGCCGCCGATGTACTTGCGGAAGGACTCCTTGAAGCCCCAGTCCAGCGTGCCGTCCTTCAGCTCGATCGTCGGCGCGGCGGCGGTGGCGTTCGGCGCGGAACGGTCGGCGGCGAGGGCCGGAAGGGCCAGCGAGGCGCCGAGTGCGGCGGCGGTGGCGACGGCTGCGGCGAGGGTTATGGGGCGGCGGGTGGCTGCCATGATCGGGGGTCTCCTCAGGGATGAACAGGTCGACGGGGATGGTGGGGACGGGGTGGTGCGGGGGGTCAGGAAGAGGCGTCCGGCTTCGCCCGGTTGCGGCGTACGAGCAGCAGCGCGGCGGCCGCCGCGGCAAGCACTCCGGCGCCGCCGACGGCCAGGTAGAGACCGGTCCGGGAGTCGTCGTCCGCCTCGGCCGCGGTGGGGACCGCGGCGGCCTTCGTCACCGGGCTCTTCGACGGTTCCGGCGTGGCGGTGGCGTCGCTGCCCAGGTCGGGCAGGGCGGGCAGCTCCGCCTTCGCGTCGGTGGCCACGGCGAGCGAGACCGGGTCCATGGCGGTGCCCGCCTTGTAGAGGGAGCCGAACACCTTGGCGCCGTCGGCGGTCAGCGTGGCGGGAGCCTCGGTGAGGACCGCGAGGCCGTCCTTCGGCGCGAAGTCCTTGGCGGTGAAGGTGACGAGCGGCACCGCCTTCGTGGCCGCGCCGTCGCTCAGCACGTCGGCGCGCAGCGTGCCCTTGCCCGCCTTCACGCCCACCGCGAACCCGGACAGTTTCAGATCGAGGCCGTCGGCGGCGGTGAAGCGGACGCTGCCCGCGAAGGTGGCCGCCAGGGTCTGCTTCTCGGGGTCGTACGTGCCCTTCCCCTTCGGGAAGCGGAAGAGCGCGCCGCCGTCCTGGGCGCCGTCGGCGAGGGTCCACTCGCCCTGGCCGATCGAGCCGGTCACGTACTCGCGGAAGGTGCGGCGCACGCCCCAGTCGACGGCACCGTCCTCGAAGGGACCGGCCGCGGTCTTCTTCTTCTTCTTCTGCTCGGTGCTCTTGCCGGGCGTGGCCGAGGACTTCGAGGGGCTGGGCTTCGCGGCCGGGCCTGTGGTGTCCACGGAGAGGCTGACCGGGTCCAGCGGTGTGCCGGCCGTGTAGTAGCCGGCGAAGGACTTGGCGCCCTGTGAGGTGAGCGTGGCCGGGATGTTGTTGAGGGCGATGGGGGTGGAACCGCCCCGCATGTCGATCCCGGACAGGTTGAGCGTGGCCATCGGGACCTGGGCGGCGGAGGTGACGCGTCCGCTCCCCCGCTCCTTGCTGACCATGTCCGCGTACAGGGTGCCGCTGCCGCCCTGGATGCGGACGGTGGGACGGCTGATGGTGAGGTCGAGTTCGTAGGATCCGCCGGACTTCTTGTGCCCCACGAAGCGGACTCCGCCCGAGAAGCCGGCCCGGAACGCGCCGTTCGCCGGATCGTAGGAGCCGGTCGCGGAGTGGAAGCGGAACTGGCTGCCGCCGACCGTGGCGGCACCGCCGGTCAGCCCCCAACTCCCCTGGGCGATCGGGCCCGTGACATAGCTCTGGAACGAGGACTTGATGCCCCAGTCCAGCCGTCCGCCCTGCACCGTACGGCTCGCCGCTTGCGCGGCGGTCGCCGGGAGCAGAGCGCCCAGCAGGACCGCGAGAAGCGCCACGGCGAGAGCGCGGGCAGGTCTGAACGGTGGCATGGGGCCCCTCCGAAGTCTGGAAACACAGGTAAGGCTAACCTAAGGTATGTACATCCCGTGCCGGTACCCCCTTCCGTCACATTCTTCCCAGATCGCCACCAACTGCTCGCCGTAGTACGAGCCGCACAACGACAGGACGGTGCCCCGTGCGCTTCTCGCAGGACTTCGCCCCGCCGGGCCGCAGCGCCCGGCGAACCGGGCGCGGGCGCACCGGCGTCCTGACCACCGCCCTCGCCCTGGCCTCGGTCCTGCTCCTGTCCGGCTGCGGCGGTACGGAGCCGCCCTCGGCGAAGACCTCCGGCGCGGGGGCCTCGTCGGCGGCGGACGCCGACCGGATAGAGCCGCTGACCGGCACGCCCGCCCCGAAGCTGCCCGTGACCGTCACCTCGGCGGACGGAAAGCGGACCACCATCACCTCCGCGGACCGGATCGTGCCGCTGACCGGCAGCCTGAGCGAGATCGTGTTCACGCTGGGGCTCGGCAAGCAGGTCGTGGCCCGCGACATCACCGCCACCTTCGAACAGGCCGAGAAGCTCCCCGTGGTGACCCGGGCCCACGACGTGTCGGCCGAGAGCGTCCTGTCGCTGAAGCCCACCGTGGTCCTCGCGGACACCACGACCGGCCCCGCCGAGGCGATCGGCCAGATCCGCGACGCCGGGATTCCGCTCGTGGTGGTCGAGCCCGCCAAGGAACTCGCCGATGTGGGCCGCCGGATCGAGACCGTGGCCGGGGCGCTCGGCGTGCCGCAGGCCGGGGCCACGCTGAAGCAGCGCACCGAGGACCGCATCGACGCCGTGCGCGAGTCCGTGCCCGCACCGGCCGGCGGGGCCGGGAAGCCGCGCGTCGCCTTCCTCTATCTGCGCGGCTCCGCCTCCGTCTACCTGCTGGGCGGCCGCGATTCCGGGGCCGGTTCGCTGCTGGAGGCCGCGGGCGCGGTCGACGCGGGCAAGGAGTCCGGGCTGAAGAAGGACTTCACCGCCATCACCAGCGAGGCGCTGGCCAAGGCCGCGCCCGACGCGATCCTCGTCATGACCAAGGGCCTCGAATCGGTCGGCGGCGTCGACGGCCTGGTGAAGATCCCGGGCGTCGCCGAGACCCCGGCCGGGATGGACCGGCGGATCGTCTCCGTCGACGACGGGGTCCTGCTGAACTACGGCCCGCGCACCGACCGCGTCCTGAGTGAACTGGTCGCCCAGCTCTACCCGGAGAGCGGTGCGGGCAAGTGACGACCTCCTACGAAGCACCCGCCAAGACAGCCGGGCCCGAGGCTCCAGCGGCCCTGCCCCGGGCCCGGCGCTCCACCGCCGTCACCCTCACCGCCGGGCTGCTCGCGGCGCTGATTTTGGGCTGCCTGCTGTCCGCCGGGCTCGGCGCGTACAGCATTCCGCTCGGTGACGTCCTCGCCTCCGTCCAGCACCGGATGGGGCTCGGCGGGCACGCCCTGGACCGGGTCGGCGAGAGCGTCCTGTGGAACGTACGGCTGCCGAGGGTCGTCCTCGCGCTGCTGGTCGGCGCCTCGCTCGGCTGCGCGGGCGCCCTGATGCAGGGCGTGTTCGGCAATCCGCTCGCCGAGCCGGGCGTCATCGGGATCTCCGCGGGCGCCGCGGTCGGCGCGGTCGCCTCGATCGCGCTCGGACTGACCTTCTTCGGCAACTGGACCATCACCGTCTGCGCGTTCGCCGCCGGTCTGCTGACCGTGCTCCTCGTCTACACGCTGTCGCGGTCGGGCGGCCGGACCGAGGTGGTGACACTGATCCTCACCGGGATCGCCGTCAACGCCTTCGCGGGCGCCCTCATCGGCCTGTTCGTCTTCTTCGCCGACAACGCGCAGATCACCCAGATCACCTTCTGGCAGCTCGGCTCGCTGGCCCAGGCCACCTGGCCCAAGGTGCTGGCCGTCCTGCCGTGCGCGGCGCTGGGGCTCGTCGTCGCCCCCTTCTACGCGCGCAAGCTGGACCTGCTCGCGCTCGGGGAGCGGCCCGCCCGGCATCTCGGCGTCGATGTGGAGCGGCTGCGCCTCGTGCTGGTGCTCGTCGTGGCGCTGCTGACGGCGGCGGCGGTCGCGGTCGCCGGGATCATCTCGTTCGTCGGGCTCCTGGTGCCGCACCTGCTGCGCATGGCGAACGGTCCGGGGCACCGCTTCCTCGTCCCCGGCAGCGCGCTCGGCGGCGCGCTCGTGCTGGTCGCGGGCGACCTCGCGGCCCGTACCGTCGCCGACCCGGCGGAGCTGCCGCTCGGTGTGCTGACCGCGCTCTTCGGCAGCCCGTTCTTCTTCTGGCTGCTGCGCAGGACCCGTCGCAAGCAAGGTGGTTGGGCATGAAGTCGCTGCGGAACCTCTTCCCCACGAACAGCCGGCAGCTGCCCGTACGTGTACCGGCCGGCGCCCCGGTCGCCGAGGTGAGCGGGCTGCGGGTGCGGCTCGGCGGGCGGCAGGTGCTGGACTCCATCGACCTGACCGCGCACGCGGGCGAGGTCCTGGCCCTCGTCGGCCCGAACGGGGCCGGGAAGTCCACCCTGCTGGCCGCGCTCGCCGCCGACCTGCCGGCCGAGAGCGGTGCCGTACGCATCGACGGACGGCCGGTCACCGACTGGGCCGCCCCCGAACTGGCCCTGCGCCGGGCCGTTCTGCCGCAGTCCGCGGCCCTCGCGTTCCCGTTCCCGGTGGAGGACGTCGTACGGATGGGGCGCGCGCCCTGGGCGGGTACGGACCGGGCGGACGAGGACGATCCGGCGGTCGCCGCCGCGATGGCGGCCACCGAGGTCACCGAGTTCGCCGCGCGCCCCTTCTCCGCGCTGTCCGGCGGTGAGCGGGCCCGGGTCGCGCTGGCCAGGGTGCTGGCGCAGCGGGCCCCGCTGCTGTTGCTGGACGAGCCGACGGCCGCGCTGGACCTGCGCCACCAGGAGTTGGTGCTGCGGATCTGCCGGGAGCGGGCCGCCGCCGGGGACGCGGTCGTCGTCGTCCTGCACGACCTGGGGCTCGCCGCCGCCTACGCGGACCGGGCGGCCGTGCTGCACGAGGGGAGGATCGCGGTGGCGGGCCCGCCGGCCGAGGTGTTCTCCGGCGAACTGCTCGGCAGGGTCTACCGGCAGCCGGTCGAGGTGTTCCCGCACCCGCGGACGGGCGTGCCGCTCGTCGTACCGGACCGGACCGCCTGACCTCGGCACCGCCCAATCCGGTCCCGGCCCTCGCGGTGTTCGTCTCCCCGGTAGGGTTCGGACGGTCAGTGGCGACGGATCAGAAGGCGCGGAAAGCAACGGATGAGAAGTCTGAAGCCGGCACGGCCGGTGACGGGACTCGCGGTGGCGACGGTGCTGAGCCTGGCGGCGAGCGGGTGCGTGACCGTGCACGGCGAGGAGGCAGTCGTGCCGGCCGCGACGAAGTCCGAGGCCGCGCGGGTCCTGAAGGAGTTCACCGCCGCGTACAACGCCGCCGACAAGGCGTACGATCCGGCGCTCGACGCCGACCTGGTGACGGGCTCCCTCGGCGCCATCAACCAGGCGGGGCTCAAGGCCCGTCACACGATCGAGCCGACCGGCAACGCCCGGCACCAGCCGCTGGAGCTGACGGACGCCGAGTTCGTCATCCCGAAGAAGGCGGGCTGGCCGCGCTGGTTCCTCGCCGACACGGACTCCAACCGTGACCGGGACACGGGCGACCAGGACACCCGCTGGCTGCTGGCCTTCGTCAAGTCCGGCCCCGACGCGGGCTGGAAGGCCGCCTATCTGGCGGTCGTCGCCCCGGACCGGATACCCGTCCTCCCGAAGGACGCCGAGGGCCTCGCCGAGCCGGTCGCGGTGGACAGCGCGGACCTGGCGGTGGCCCCGCGGGACCTGGGCACGCAGTACACGCGGTACCTGCAGAAGGGCACGCCCGATGTGTTCGCGCCCGGCACCGCGACGTCCCAGTGGCGCGACGCCCGGCTGAACACCAAGCGGGCCGGCTTCTCCTACCAGTACGTCGACCAGCCGCTGGACAACGGCACGTTCGCGCCTCTCGCGCTGGCGACCGGGAACGGCGGCGCGCTGGTCTTCTTCAGCAGCAAGCACTACGAACGGCAGACCGCGGCGAAGGGGCTGCGGCCGACGGTGGACCCCGATGTGGAGGCGCTGCTCACCGGTGAGGTGAAGAGCACCCTGACCAAGGAGCGGATCTCCAGCCAGCTGGTGTACGTCCCCGGGAAGGGCGCCGCGGAGCTCAAGGTGACCGTGCTGAACCGGCTGCCCGGCCTGACGGCGGCGAAGGGCTCGTAGCGGGGCGCCGGAGGACCCGGGCCCCGCCCGGTCACCGGCGCAGCGGCCAGGCCACCGCGTCGTGATCGACCTCACTCTGCTCGGCGGAGCCCACGAACCGCGCGCAGGCGTCCGTCAGCGTCTCCAGGAGCGTCAGCGGGTCGGGCAGCGGGTGCTCGGGGCCCCGCAGCCAGGCGACGTCCAGCTCGCCGGGGAGCTGGGCCGGCGGCAGCAGGACGTAGCTGCCCCGGCAGTGCCAGCGCAGGCCCGGGTGCTCGTCCATCGTCTCGGGGTGGCAGTCCAGCTCGCACGGCCACCACTCGTCCTCGTCCTCCGGCGTGCCGCGCGTCGCCGTGAAGAACAGCATCCGGTCGTCGCCGGAGCGGGCGACCGGGCCGACCTCGATCCCGGCTTCGAGCAGCCGCTCCAGCGCCTGGGCGCCGGCGGACAGCGGGACGTCGAGCACGTCGTGGATCATGCCGGTCGCGGTGATGAAGTTCGCCTGCGGCTGGCTGCGCGCCCAGCGCTCGATCTGGGCGCGGTCGGTGGTGGACTGCGTCTGCCAGGCGAAGGAGATGGGGTGGCGGGCGGGGGTGGGACAGCCGATGCGTTCGCACGAACATCGGTAGCCGACCGGGTGGGCGGCGGGCGCGATCGGCATTCCGGCTTCGGCGACAGCCAGGAGCAGCGCCTCCCGTGCGGTGTCGTCGACCTCGCGCTGCTGCGGTTTGGGTCGTCGCCGCAGCCACTGGGAAAACTTGCTCTCTGAGCCGCGATTACGGCCGAAATCGGCGCCCATCTATCCCCTTGCCTTTGCGTTGCCCCTGCCCATGGTCCCACCATCCTGCGCCTCGGGTGGCCAGAGTCCGGAAGCGGGGTGGGACGGCCGGTGCCGCAGGGTGGGCGCTATCACACGCTTTGTCACGAAAGAGCGCGTGTGTCCCCGGCCCGGAACCGGGCGGGGGGCGCACGTGGCGCGGCGTGTCCGCCCGAACCACCCGATCGGACCACTGCGCCCGGGGGCCCGCAGGCCGCACCATGGGCTCACGCACACACCCGTGCGACGCACCGGCCGCAGCGGCCACAGCCGCAGCGACGATTTCGTGAGGAGCCTTCCTTGCCTCGTGAAGCCACACCCCGGCACTATCTGATGTGTGCCCCTTCCCACTTCAGGGTGACGTATTCCATCAATCCCTGGATGGATCCCACCAAGCCCGTCGACCTGCCGCTGGCGCAGACCCAGTGGGAGGACCTGCGCGACCGCTACCGTGCGCTCGGTCACACGGTGGATCTGCTGGAGCCCCGGCCCGACCTGCCCGACATGGTCTTCGCGGCGAACGGGGCCACGGTGATCGACGGCCGGGTGCTCGGCGCCCGCTTCGCCTACCGGGAACGGTTCGAGGAGGCCGCCGCCCACCGCGACTGGTTCCGTGACCGCGGCTTCGCCGAGATCCACGAGCCGGACCACGTCAACGAGGGCGAGGGCGATTTCGCGGTGACCGCCTCGTACGTCCTGGCCGGGCGCGGTTTCCGGTCGAGTCCGCTCTCGCACGCGGAGGCGCAGGAGTTCTTCGGCCGTCCGGTGATCGGCCTCGATCTGGTCGACCCGCGCTACTACCACCTCGATACGGCCCTGAGCGTGCTGGACGACGCGGCCGACGAGGTCATGTACTACCCGCCGGCCTTCTCACCGGGCAGCCGCGCGGTGCTGGCCCGGCTCTTCCCGGACGCGCTGATCGCCGAGGAGCCGGACGCCGCGGCGCTCGGTCTGAACGCGGTGAGCGACGGGCGCCATGTGCTGCTGCCGCAGGCCGCGACGGGCCTGTTCGACCCGTTGCGGGCGCGCGGTTTCGAGCCGGTGCCGATGGACCTGAGCGAGCTGCTGAAGGGCGGCGGCAGCGTGAAGTGCTGCACGCAGGAGCTGCGCGGCTAACCGGCCTGCGGGGGCGGCCAGGCGTCGCCCCAGTCGGTGTCCCGGGCGGCGCGGTACAGCTCGCCGTGCCGCTTGGTGACCGTGGCCCGCTCCAGGCCGTCGTCGCGGGTGCACAGCTCCAGGAGCACCTGGCCCTTGCGGATCTGCGGCCGGCGGGTGACCCGGGCGGTCACGGGCCGGGGCGCGAAGCGGGTGGCGACGACGTAGCTGAACTTCTCGTCCTCGTACGGCAGCGTGCCGCCCTTGACCTTGCGGTGCAGGGAGGAGCGGCTGACCCGGGCCGAGAAGTGGCACCAGTCGGTGCCCGGCTCGATGGGGCAGGCGCCGCTGTGCGGGCAGGGCGCGGCGACGGTGAGCCCTGCGGCGGTCAGCCGGTCGCGGGCGTCGATGATCCGGGCGTAGCCGTCGGGGGTGCCGGCCTCGACGACCACGACGGCCCGCGCGGCGGCCGCGGCGGCGTCGATGAGCGCGGTGCGTGCCGGGCCGGTCAGCTCGTTGAGCACGTAGGAGACCGTGACCAGGTCGGCGGGGGCGAGGTCCAGGTCCTCGCCGATGCGGGCGCGCCGCCACTCGGCGGTGCGCAGGGCCGGCAGGCCGGAGGCTGCGGCCAGTTCGCGGCCGAGGGCGAGGGCGGGTTCGGCCCAGTCCAGGACCGTGGTGCGGTGACCCTCCCACGCCCCGGCGACGGCCCAGCTCGCGGCCCCGGTTCCGCCGCCGACGTCGGTGTGCGTAGCGGGCGCCCAGTCGGGGGCGGCCGCGCGCAGGGCGCCGAGGGCGGCCCGTACGGCTTCGAAGGTGGCGGGCATCCGGTACGCGGCGTACGCGGCCACGTCCGAGCGGTCGCGGAGCACCGGGGTGTCGGTGGGAATCGTGCCCCGGTAGTGGGCGATGAGCCGGTCGACGGCCTGGCCCGCCTGCTTGGGCGGCAGCCCGTCCAGGAGTCCGGACAGGGCGGCGCGCAGGGCTTCCGCGGTGGGGAGGGTGGCGTTCACCGAGGAATTGTAGGCGGGGTGGGGGGCTCTCAGATCGCGGAGGTGCGCTGCCGGGGAGATACCCCCTGGGGACGGCACAGGCCGAGGAAGCAGGCGAGGGCGCCGACCGCGCAGACCAGTTGGACGACGGCCATGGGCACCGCGGTCGCCTCGCCGGCGATCCCGACGAGCGGGGAGGCGATGGCGCCGATCAAAAACTGCGAGGTGCCGAGCAGCGCGGAGGCCGATCCGGCGGCGTGCTTGGTCCGCATCAGTGCCTGGGCGTTGGTGTTGGGCATCGCCAGGCCCATGGCCGACATCAGGACGAACAGTCCGGCGGCCACCGGCACGAGACCGACGTGGCCGAAGGCCCCGGACGTCATCAGGAGCAGGGCGACCGCGGCGGCCACGATGGCGACGAGCCCGCAGGTGAGGGCCTTGTCGAGGCTGACCCGGCCGACGAGCAGCTTGCCGTTGATCTGGCCGACCGCGATCAGTCCGATGGAGTTGATGCCGAACAGCAGGCTGAAGGTCTGCGGGGAGGCGCCGTAGATCTCCTGGATGACGAAGGGCGAGGCGCTCACGTAGGCGAAGAGGGCGGCGAAGGCGAGGCTGCCCGCGATCATGTAGCCGGTGAAGACGCGGTCGGCGAGCAGCCCGCGCATCGTGCGCAGCGCGTCGCCGACGCCTCCGGTGTGGCGCTCGGCGGGCGGCAGGGTCTCGTCGAGCCACTTCCAGACGACGAAGGTGAGCAGGACGCCGACCACGGTGAGGACGGCGAAGATGCCGCGCCAGTCGGTGAGCCGCAGGACCTGTCCGCCGATGACCGGTGCGATGACGGGGGCGACGCCGGAGATCAGCATCAGGGTCGAGAAGAACCGCGCCATCGCGACGCCGTCGTACATGTCGCGCACCACGGCGCGGGCGATGACGATGCCGGCCGCGCCCGCGAGGCCCTGGATCAGGCGGAAGGCGATGAGGAGCCCGGCGGACGGGGCGAAGACGCAGATCGCGGTGGCGAGGACGTAGACGGCCATGCCGAGGAGCAGCGGGCGGCGCCTGCCCCAGCGGTCACTCATCGGTCCGACGATGACCTGGCCGAGCGCCATGCCGGTGAGGCAGGCGGTGAGGGTGAGCTGGACCGTGGAGGCGGGTGCGTGCAGCGAGTCGGTGACGGCGGGGAGCGCCGGGAGGTACATGTCCATGGACAGCGGCGGGAGCGCCGTCAGTCCGCCGAGGACCAGGGTGACGAGGAGGCCGGTGCGCCGGGCGGCCGCGGTGACGGCCCGGGGCTGTGCCGTGCCGGTGCCGGTGGTGCTGTCGGGGGTGGGGTCGGTGGTGCGTATGTGCTGGGCCCGGCTGACGCCGCTCTCCGGCATTCTCATCTCCATAGTTGTTGAATCCGGCTCTATGCTCTCAGCTCAGCGGGAGTGGTCGACACCTTTTGGAGCGTGCATGAGCAGGACTGTCCGTTGGGGCGTGCTGGCGACAGGCGGGATCGCGGCGACGTTCACCGCTGATCTGAAGGCCATGCCCGACGCGGAGGTGGTGGCCGTGGCCTCCCGTACGGACGCCTCGGCGCGGGCCTTCGCCGAGCGGTTCGGGATACCGAGGGCGTACGGCGACTGGGCCGGTCTGGTCGCGGACGACGAGGTCGACGTGGTGTACGTGGCCACGCCGCACTCCGCGCACCGGGAGGCCGCCGCGCTCGCGCTGGAGGCCGGGAAGCACGTGCTGTGCGAGAAGGCGTTCACGCTGAACGAGCGCGAGGCCCGGGAGCTGGTGAAGCTCGCCCGGGACCGCGGGGTCTTCCTGATGGAAGCGATGTGGACGTACTGCAACCCGGTCGTGCGGCGGCTGACCGAGCTGGTGCGGGACGGGGCGATCGGCGAGATCCGTACCGTGCAGGCCGACTTCGGCTTCGCGGGCGACCTGGGTCCCGATCACCGGCTGCGCGATCCGCGGCTGGGCGGCGGCGCGCTGCTGGACCTGGGCGTGTATCCGGTGTCGTTCGCACATCTGCTGCTGGGCGAGCCGGACCGGGTGCAGGCGGACGCGCTGCTGTCGCCGGAGGGCGTGGACCTGAACACCGGGATGCTGCTGGGCTGGGACTCGGGCGCCACGGCGCTGCTGTCCTGCTCGATCGTCGGGCACCACCCGACCGCCGCCACGGTGATCGGCACGGGCGGGCGGATCGACATCCCGCACAGCTTCTTCCACCCGCAGGGCTTCGTGCTGCACCGGGCGGGCGCCGAGCCCGAGGAGATCACCTCGGGTCCGGGCCCGCAGGGCCTCTCGGGAATGCAGTACGAGGCGGCCGAGGTGATGCGCGCGGTCCGGGCGGGCGAGACGGAGTCCCCGCTGGTGCCGCTGGAGGGTTCGCTCGCGGTGATGCGGACGCTCGACGCGGTGCGTGACCGCGTCGGCGTCCGCTACCCGGTGGACGCGTAGGCGTCAGGCCGGCTTCAGGCCCGGGTCACCGGCCTCGGTGACGTAGGAGCCGGCGGTGGTGACGGGGGCGCCCGGCGTGGTGACGGCGGAGACCGTACGGAAGTCGGCGCGCGCCCGGCGCTCCTGGAGGGTGACGACGGCGTAGCCGCGGCGCCCGTTGTAGAACTTCAGGTGCGGGTTGGCCCGCGTGAGGTTGTTGTAGTTGGACGGCTTCTCGGAGCCGTCCTTGCCGCTGGTGATGGACGTGGTGACGATCTCGGTGCCGACGGTGCGCGACGCCGGGTCGTCGAAGTCCTGCTTGAGGTCGAAGGCGTAGCTCACGTGCACGTCGCCGGTGAGGACCATGAGGTTGTCCACGCCGGCGCTCCGCGCGCCCTTCAGAATGCGGTCGCGGGAGGCCGGGTAGCCGTCCCAGGAGTCCATGGACAGCTTGAAGGCGTCGGTCGGCAGGTCGCGCCGCTGGGCGAAGGTGACCTGCTGCGGCACGACGTTCCAGGTGGCGTGCGAGCGGCGCCAGCCGTCGATGAGCCAGCGCTCCTGGGTGGCACCGGTCAGGGTGCGCTTCGGGTCCTCGGACTCGGGTCCGGGGGTCTGCCAGCCGTCGCCGTACGCCTGGTCGCTGCGGTACTGGCGGGTGTCGAGGACGTCGAACTGGGCGAGCCGGCCGAAGTTCAGGCGGCGGTAGAGCCGCATGTCGGGGCCGGTCGGCCGCTGGGGCGCGCGCAGCGGCTGGTTCTCCCAGTACGCGCGGTACGCGGCGGCCCGGCGGATCAGGAACTCCTCGGGCGGTACGTCGTTCTCGGGGATGTCGCCGGCGTAGTTGTTCTCGGTCTCGTGGTCGTCCCAGGTGACGACGAAGGGGTGCGCGGCGTGGGCGGCGCGCAGGTCGGGGTCGGACTTGTAGAGGGCGTACCGCAGCCGGTAGTCCTCCAGCGTCTCCGTCTCCCGGTTGAAGAGGGCGGGCAGGGTGCGGTCGGTGTAGTCGCGGGCGCCGCCGGTCGCGGTGACGGCGTACTCGTAGAGGTAGTCGCCGAGGTGGAAGACGACGTCGACGTCCTCCTGCGCGAGGTGCTTGTACGCGGTGAAGTAGCCGTCGTGGTAGGCCTGGCAGGAGACGGCGGCCAGGCTCAGTTCGCGTTTGCGGGCACCGGCCGGGGGCGCGGTGCGGGTCCGGCCGGCGGGGCTGGTCCACCGTCCGGCGCGGAAGCGGTAGTAGAGGACGCGGTCCGGGGCCAGGCCCCCCACCTCGACGTGCACGCTGTGGTGGAACTCCGGGTGGGCGTAGGCGGTGCCGCGCCGGACGACACGGGTGAAGCGCTCGTCGTGGGCCAGCTCCCAGCGGACCTCGACGCGGGCGTTCGGCAGCCCGCTGTCGGGTTCGAACGGGCGGGGCGCGAGCCGCGTCCACAGGAGGACGGAGCCGGGCAGCGGGTCGCCCGACGCGACGCCGAGGGTGAACGGGTCCTCGCCGATCTGCCGGGCCTCCATCTCGCGGGCGCTCGCCGTCCCGGCGGCGGGCAGGCCGACCGAGAAGGCGAGCGCGGCGGCGGCTCCGGTGACGGTGAGAAAGCGGCGGCGGTCGGTGTGCCGGGCGGCGTCGCGCAGCTCCTGCTGTGGCGATGAGTGCGTCATCTGTCCTCCCCTGACTGGTGATGTGAGGGAAGTCCACCGGGCCGGCGCATCCTGCGGCTGTCGTGCCCGCGTCGCGCGGGCGTCGCCTGGATGAGGAGTGCGGCAGGATGGTGCCCCCGGGGGCAAACTCCGCGTACGCGGCCAAAGCCATGATCATCGAGCGGGCCCGCGAGGGGCCGTGAATCGCCGGACCGGTCTGCGGAATCACCCCTGGGGGACGGGAATCGGCGGCGGCGCGCGAGGGCGCGCGGCCGCTGCGCGTACGCTGCGGCCGCATGGACAACAGACTGTTGAACGCGCCGAACGCCCCGACGAGGACGGCTCTGGTCACGGGCGCCGGCTCCGGGATCGGCCGTGCGGTGGCGCTCGCCCTGGCCGGTGCCGGCTGGGCGGTCGCGCTGGCGGGCCGGCGCCCGGACCCGCTCGCCGGGACCGCCGCGCTGGCCGGCGAGCAGGCCCGGGTGATCACCGTCCCCGCCGACGTGACCCGCCCGGAGGACGTGGACGCGCTGTTCTCCTCCGTGCGGGAGTGCTTCGGCCGCCTCGACCTGCTCTTCAACAACGCGGGCACCTTCGGGCCGGGTTCGGTGCCGGTGGAGGACCTGGCGTACGAGGACTGGCGCGGCGTCGTCGATGTGAACCTGACGGGCGCCTTCCTGTGCGCCCAGGCGGCGTACCGGCAGATGAAGGAGCAGGACCCGCAGGGCGGCCGGATCATCAACAACGGCTCCATCTCGGCGCACACGCCCCGCCCGCACTCGGTGGCGTACACCGCGACCAAGCACGCGATCACCGGTCTGACGAAGTCGCTGTCGCTGGACGGGCGCCCGCACCGGATCGCCTGCGGCCAGATCGACATCGGCAACGCGGCGACCGACATGACCGAACGGATGCGGACCGGCACCCTCCAGGCCAACGGCGAACTGGCGGTGGAGCCGGTGATGGCCGCCGACGACGTGGCCCGCACGGTCCTCCACATGGCGGACCTGCCGCTGGAGGCCAACGTCCAGTTCGCCACGGTCATGGCGACGGCCATGCCGTATGTGGGGCGCGGTTGAGGCGAATCGTGCGATAACCCCGCCGGCGGGTGCGTACGCCCTTTATGCTCACGGTCCTTCACCGGAACACCACACAAGGAACACAGCATGCGCATACGCACCGCGGCGCCCCTCGCTCTGGTCGCCACGACCGCACTCGCCGGTTCGCTGCTCCTCGCGGCCCCGGCCTCGGCCGCGAAGCACCGGGGCGGGGTGCACCTCGGCAAGATCCAGTACGACAGCCCCGGCAAGGACACCCGGTCCAACGCCTCGCTGAAGGCGGAGTGGGTCGAGATACACAACAACACCAGGTCGAAGTTCCAGCTCAAGGGCTACAAGCTCAAGGACAACACCGGCTACACGTACACCTTCGGCAGCTACAACATCAGCCCCGGCAAGACCGTCAGGGTGCACACCGGCAGGGGCACGGCCGCCCCCGGCCACCTGTACTGGAACCGCGGCTCCTACGTCTGGAACAACACCGGCGACAAGGCGCGGCTGATCAAGCCGAGCGGCGCGCTGTTGGACTCCTGTTCCTGGACGAAGTCCGGCAACGGCGTCAAGAACTGCCACTGAGGGCCGCCCCGGGTCCGCACCGCCGGCGGGCGGGCCCGGGAACGCCGCACAACCACGGGCCCGGGAATGCCGCCGCCGGGCCCGTGGTTGTGCGGCGCATGAGCGATCCTTCCGCCACCGGGCTCCCCGAAGTGCTGCGCTACACCGCGTTCTCCGCCGATCCGGAGGGCGGCAATCCGGCCGGGGTCGTGCTCGACGCCGCCGGCCTGGACGACGCGGCCATGCTCGGCGTGGCGGCGGGGCTCGGCTACAGCGAGTCGGCGTTCCTGACCGGGCGGGCCGAGGCGGCGGGGCCCGGTGCGCGGGGGTATGTGATCCGCTACTTCAGCCCGAAGGCCGAGGTGCCGTTCTGCGGCCACGCCACCGTCGCGACCGCTCTGGCCCTCGCCGAGCGGGACGGTCCGGGCGAGCTGGAGTTCACCACCCGCGCGGGGAGCGTGCCGGTCACCGTGGTCCGTGCGGGCGGCGCGCTGACGGCCACACTGACCAGCGTGGAACCGCACATCGAGGACGTCGGTGCGGCCGACCTGGCGGAAGCGCTGGCGGCCCTGGACTGGCCGGCCGCCGGCCTCGACCCGGCCCTGCCGCCCCGGATCGCCTACGCGGGCGCACGCCACCTCGTGCTGGCCGCCGGAACGCGGGAGCGGCTGGCCGCGCTGGACTACGACTTCGCGCGCCTGGAAGCGTTCATGCACCGGCTGGACCTGACCACGCTCCAACTGGTGTGGCGTGCCTCCCCCACCGTGTTCCACGTCCGCGACCCGTTCCCGGTCGGCGGTGTGGTGGAGGACCCGGCGACGGGCGCGGCTGCGGCCGCCTTCGGCGCGTACCTGCGCGCGCTGTCCCTCGTACCGGAGACCGCCGAACTGACCCTGCGCCAGGGCGAGGACATGGGCCGCCCCGGCACGCTCACGGTGACGCTGCGGGCGGGCGACGCACGGGTGCGGGTGAGCGGCACGGGCACCCGCCTGCCGGAGCCGGCCTGATCCGGGGCCCGGCCTGGGGCGGCCCTTATTGTGGTGGGAGTGACCGGCCGTCATCCCTGTGACAGGAGTGCCCCATGTCGATTCGCCGCGTGGTTCCCAACATCCCGGTCGGTGCGGGCGACGGCACCGAGGCCGGCGCGGCGGCGATGCGGGACAACGCCGCGTTCTACGGCCTGCTGGGCTTCGAGGAGGTCATGAACCAGGGCTGGATCATGACCCTGGCGTCGCCCACCCGGCCCACGGCCCAGATCAGCGTCATGACCGCCGACCGGACGGGGCCGGTCACCCCGGACCTCAGCGTCGAGGTCGAGGACGTGGACGCGGTGCACGCCTCGCTGACCGGTGCCGGCGCGGAGATCGTGTACGGCCCGCACGACGAGGAGTGGGGCGTGCGCCGCTTCTTCGTACGCGACCCGAACGGGCGCGTGATCAATGTGCTGACGCACCGCTGAGCCCCGGGCGCCCGTTCCCCCGCCCGCGCGCACCGGCGCGCGAGCCGGAGGCTCGGGTGTCCGCATGCGCTGCTCTCGGCGTTTCGGCCAACCCGGCCCCGTACCGGACCCCGTGCGGGGCACGGGTGGATGTATCCCGCACGCCCGTGCGGCCCGGCGCGGAGGGGATCGCAGGCCGACCGAAACACAGGTGTTCGAGTTCCGGGCGTGGTCGTTAAGCCGTGTGACCCAGCGGCGACCGACCACGGAGGGGGCCACCTTGACCTCGGCCAGCACGCCCGAACAGCTGAGTGCGGAACCAGCGGGCACGGAGAAGGAAGCACCACCGGACAGCGGTAGCGGAAGCCCGGCGCGGGAGGAGGAGTTCCTGTACCGGGACGAGTCCCGGCTCCGGGCCGGTGCGCAGCTGACGAGCGGCACGATGGCGCGGCGGCTGCCCGCGCTGGTGCTCCGGTCGCTCAGGATGGCCTGGCGGGTGGACCGGGCGGCGACGGCGGGCCTGCTGGCCTGCCAGGTGGGCACCGGGGTGCTCGCCGCGCTGGAACTGCTCGCGGTCACGAGCACCATCAACGCGCTGATCGCCTCCGGCGACATCACGGACCGGCTGTGGGAGGCCGCCCCGCAGCTGGCGGTCATCGCGGCGGCCGCCGGACTGCGCGCCCTGCTGGGCATCGTGGTGACGTGGCTGACGGGCAGGCTGCGCCCGGTCCTGGCCCGTGCGGCGGAGCTGACGATGATCGAGGCCGCGCTCGGCGCCGAGCTCGCGGCGAACAACATGCCCGGCTACAACGACTTCTACGACATCGCGGACCGGGGCGCCCAGGTCACCCCCGACCTGGTGGCCGAGTCCCAGGACGTGCTGGCCGCCACCGCCACACTCGCCGCCGGGGCGGCCGTGCTCGCGGTCCTGCACCCGGCGCTCCTGCCGCTGCTCCTGGTGGCGTGCCTGCCGCAGGCCGCCGCGTACGTACGGGCGGCCCGTGTCCTGTACCTGGCGAACCTGGAGACGTCGGGGCGCCGGCGGATGCTGTCCAAGCTGCGCTGGCACATGGCCTACACGGAGTCCAGCGAGGAGATGCGGGCCTGCCTGGCCGGCCCGTTCCTCGTCGGGCGGTACCGCCGCCTCGCCGCGTCCGTGAACGCCGCCGAGCGCAGGGCCGCCGACACGGGCGCGTGGATGGGGCTGGCCGGCGCCGCCGTGGGCGGGGTCGCGTCGGCCACCGTATGGGCGGCCCTGCTGTACCTCCTGGCCACCGGCCGCATGGACCTCGCGGCGGGCGGGGGCGCCGTCTTCGCGCTCCAGACCGCCACCACGTCCGTGCGCGGCATCATCAACGGCGGGGCGCGGCTGGTGCGCACCGGCTGGTACGTCCAGGACTGGCAGCGGTTCCTCGACAACGCCCACGGCCAGGCGATGGCGGACTCCCGGGGCACCAGGACCCTGCCGGCCGCGCCGGAGCGGTTCGAGGCCCGCGACCTCACCTACCGGTACGACGGCGCGCCCGCCGACAGCCTCGCCGGGGTCTCCCTGCATGTGAAGCGCGGCGAGATCGTGGCCCTGGTCGGGGAGAACGGCTCGGGCAAGACCACCCTGTCCCGCCTGCTGTGCGGGCTGCTGCTGCCGACCGAGGGCGCGGTGGCCTGGGGCCACACCACGACCGCCGAGCTCGACCCGTGGGAGGCGTGGCGCCATGTGGCGCTGGTCCCGCAGAAGTACACGTATCTGCCGCTGACGATGCGCGACAACATCACCTTCGGCCAGGGCGACACCGGCGACGCGGCCGTGCTCGCCGCCTGCGAGGCGTCCGGGGCGATCGACATGCTGCCCGCGCTGCGCTCCGGCCTCGACACCCTGCTGACGGCGGAGTGGTTCGGCGGCCAGCAGCTGTCCGGCGGGCAGTGGCAGCGCACGGTCCTGACCCGGGCCTTCCACCGGCAGGCCTCCCTGCTGGTGATGGACGAGCCCACGGCGGCCCTGGACGCCCGCGCCGAGTACCGCGTCTTCACCGGCCTGCGGGACCTGGCCAAGGACCGGGCCGTCCTGCTGATCACCCACCGCCTCACCAACGTCAGCGTCGCCGACCGGATCGTGGTCCTGGACCGGGGCCGCATCGTGCAGGAGGGGACGTATGAGCAACTGACCCGGGAGCCGGGCCTGTTCAGAACGCTGTGGGAACTCCAGCAGCGCACGGGCCAGGACCCGGGCACCCCCTGACCGGCCGACCGCCGCCCCGCACCCTCCGCCCCACGACAACGAAACGAGAGGCCCCCGTGCCACAGCCACCCCTCACCCGCTCCCGCGTCCACGCCGTGGTGACCGCGTACCTGGCCCGCCATCCGGCCGAACGAGACGCTCTCGCCCCGCTGTTGTCCGCGCTGGACGCGGCGGACGATCCGATCGCCCGGACGACGCTGCCGGGGCACATCACGTGCAGCGCGGCCGTCATCGACCGCGCGGGGCGGGTCCTGCACGTGCGGCACAACGCTTCGGGCGGCCTGCTGCTCGCCCCCGGCGGCCATGTCGAACCGGGCGACGCGACCCTGCTCGGGGCCGCGCTGCGGGAGGTGGAGGAGGAGACCGGCATCCCGGCCGCGCGGCTCAGCCACACCGCCGCCTTCCGCGCCGAGCCGGCCGACATCGACGTGCACGAGATCGAGGCGAACCCGGCCAAGGGCGAACCCGCGCACCGGCACTACGACTTCCGGTTCGTCCTCCACCTCGTCCCAAAGACCGTGGAGACCACGGTCCGGGCGGACGAGGTCTCGGCGGTGACCTGGCTGCCGCTCGCCGAGACCACGTGCCCGGCCCTGCGCGCCAAGCTCCTCGCCGCACCCCTGGGCGCGGCGCCGGAGCCGCTGAGCGCCTCCGTCCTCATCCGCAACGACCGGGGCGAGTACCTGCTGCATCTGCGCGACCACTACCCGGGCCTGATCTGGGAGCCGGGCGCCTGGTCGGTCACCGGCGGCGGGCGGGAGCGGCAGGACGCCTCTCTGGAGGCGACGGCCCGCCGCGAACTGCGCGAGGAGACCGGCCTCGTGCTTCCCGGCCTGGCGCCGTTCGCGGTGGAGGAGGCCGTGAGCCTGGACGGCACCAGCCACCTCATCCAGGTCTTCGCCGGCCGCTGGAACGGCGACGCCGCCGCCCTCCCCCTGACGGAGGGCGTCATGCTGGCCTGGTTCGACCCGGAGACGATGCCCCGGCTGCGGATGGCGCCCTCGACCCTCGCCCTGATCCAGCGGCACGCGCGGCAGGCCGGCCCCCCGAAGCCGGTGCCGGGGAGCGGCGCGGTTCCGCGCGTCGTCGGCGTGCACCTCTACCTGGAGCGCGAGGGAAAGGTCCTGCTGGGCCTGAGGCACCCGGACAGCGCGTACGCGGGAAACGTCCACCACGCCCTGGCCGGGCACTGCGAGCGGGAGAGCGCCGCCGCCTGTCTGGCGCGCGAGGCGTGGGAGGAGGCGGGCCTCGTCGTCGACCCGGCAGGTGCCGAACTGGTCCATGTGGTGCACCTGGTGGACGCGGCGGGCGGGCCGCCGAGGATTCAGCTCTTCCTCCGCGCGGAGGCCCGGGGCGAGCCCGCCGTGTACGAACCCGACCGGTGCGTGTCCTGGGACTGGTGGCCCGTGGACGCCCTTCCCGACCCGATCGTCCCCTACACCCGGGCCGCGATCGACGGCATCCGCGCCGGGCGCCTGTTCACCGAGATGGGCTGGGAGGCGGCATGACCGGGACCGGCACGGCCCACGGCGTCCCCGCACCGTCCGGGCGGGTGATGCTCCCGCCGGAGGAGTACGCCCGCTCGGTGCCCAAGTCGACCGGCTTCGCCTGCGTGTTCTTCACCGACGAGCACCACCGCCCGGTGCAGCTGCGGGCGACGTACTCCCGGACTCACCCGTGGCAGTTCCCCGGCGGCACGATGGACCACGGCGAACGTCCCTGGGAGACGGCGCGGCGCGAGTGCCTGGAGGAGACGGGCATCGTGGTGCCGGGGCCGCCCCGCCTGCTGGCCTCGGTCTTCGGCCCGCCCGGCACCGACTGGCCGTTCAGCACATCGGGCTGCGTCTTCGACGGCGGCCGGCTCACGGACGAGCAGATCCGCGCCATCGTCCTGGACCCGGACGAGCACGACGCGGTCCGGGCCCTGTCCCTGGCCCAGTGGCACCCCCTGATGCCCCCGCAGGACTTCGCCCGCCTGGAAGCGGTGATGACGGCGCGGCTGACGGGCACGGCCGCGTACTTCGACGCGTGGGGGTGGGGGGACGCGTGACCGGCACGGCGACGAGAGGAGAGGCACGTTGAAGCAGGACCGGACGGAGATCTGGCGCGAGCACTACGCGCAGGGCCGGGGGTTTCGCCCCCTGGGCGTACGGGAACGGGCGCTGCTGGCCGAGCACGCACCGGCGCCCCGGGACGGGCGGCCCGGCCGGGCGCTGGACGTCGGCTGCGGTACGGGTGAACTCGCCGCCGCACTGGCCGGCCTGGGTTACGCCGTCGACGCGGTCGACTTCGCGCCGGAGGCGATCACCCGGGCCCGCGCGGAGCACTCCGGCGTGCTGCCGCAGGTGCGCTTCCGCTGCCTGGACGTCGAGCACGACGAGCTGCCGAACCCGCCGGAGGGCAGCGGCCCCGGATACGACCTGATCACCATGCGGTCGTGCGTCGCCTTCATCCGCGACCGGTCCCGCCTGCTGCACGCTCTGGGCGCGCGGCTGCGCACGGGCGGCGCGCTCGTCGTGATCACCCCGGTCGTGGCCCACACCCCCGAGGCGCGGCGCCACATCGCCCTGGAAGAAGGCGAGTTGGACCTGATCGCGGAGGGTTTCGAGGAGACCGGCAGGTTCGACGCGGAGGGCCTGGCGGTGCTCGTGCTGCGCGGACCCGGAGGCTCGTTCACCGCCGTGGAGAAGCTCCGCCCGGCACCGCAGGCCGTTCTGGGCGCCGCCGCCGTGGTCACCGACGGCGCCGGCCGGGTTCTGCTGGGCCGCTCCACCCGGTCCATGTGGGAGCTGCCGGGTGGCCGCGTGGAGACGGGCGAGTCCGCCCAGGCCGCCGCCGTAAGGGAGTTGGCGGAGGAGACCGGGCTGACGGCACGCGAGGACGCCGCGCACGTCGTCACCGTCCTGCACGACGACCGGTTCGACGTACGCCGCGTCACGCCCGTCGTCCGCGTCACCGGCTGGGCGGGTGAGCTCGGGCTGCCGGAACCGCACAGGTTCTCCCGCTGGGAGTGGCACCCTCCGCACACCCTGGCGTCCCTGGGCCGGATCTTCATGCCGTCCGCCCAGGCGCTGAACGCGGTGTGGCCCGGCGTGCTGCCCGGTCTGCCGCCCGTCCACTCCTACCCCTGCGAGTCCGGGGTCCCGCCCGTGCCCGGTGAGCCCGCCGAGGCCGCACGCCTGCGCGGGCGGATGGCGGACGCGGTGATCCGGAGGGGCTGGGCCCCCTCCCCCGCCGTCCGGGCCGCCCTGCGCGAGGTCCCCCGCCACCGCTTCGTCCCCGAGGCGTCCCTGGAGACGGCCTACGACGACGATCTCGCCGTGGTCACGGTCCGCGAGGCCCCCGGGACCGCGGTCAGCTCGGTATCGGCCCCCTGGCTTCAGGCCGACATGGCCGAACGGCTCCGCTTGGAGCCCGGCGGAGCCGTCCTGGAGGTCGGTTCGGGCGGATACAACGCGGAGCTGCTCGCCCATCTCGTCGGACCGCGCGGCCGGGTGGTGACGGTCGACATCGACCCGTACGTCGTGCGGCGCACCCGGCGGCTGTGCGCGGAGGCCGGCAGCGGCCGGGTCACCGCCGTCCTCGGCGACGGCGCCCTGGGCGCGCCCGCTCACGTACCGGCGGGCGGGTTCGGCGGTGTGATCATCACGCACACCGCCTCGGACATCGCCCCGGCCTGGCGGGAGCAGCTGGCGGAGGGCGGCCGGCTGGTCGTCCCGCTCGACGTGGCCGGCTACACCCGCTCGGTCGCCCTGGTCAGGCGCGGCGACGTGCTGGTGGCGGAGCACTGGACGTACTGCGGTTTCGTACGCGACCGAGGGGGCGCCGCCCGCGCGGTCCCGGCCGCCGTGCTGGCCGGCGGGGCGGTCACGGCGCGTTGGGAGGGCGGCGTCGCGGGTGACGTGCCCGCGCTGGACGATGCCCTGCGCGGCCGGCGCCACGAGCTGGCCACGGGGGTCGTCGTCCCCGGCCGGTACTCGTTCGAGACGTTGCAGCTCTACGCGGCGACCACCCAGCGCGGTTTCTGCCGCCTGAGCGGCGCGAAGGACCCGGCGCTGATCGCCCAGCAGGACGCGGCCGCGATCGTGTCGGGCGGCTCACTCGCGTATCTGACCCACGTCGCGATCCACGACGCCCCGGACCCGGCGGACCGCCTCAGCGAGTTCCGCGTCCACGCCTACGGCCCGGCCGCACCCGGTCTGGCCGAGCGGCTGGCCGGATGCGTCAGGGCCTGGGACCGCCACGTACGCGACCGCGGCTACCCGCCGATGACCGTGCACCCGGCGGACACCCGTGCCGACGCACTGCCGCCGGGCGACGTCTTCGACATGCCGTCCGCCCGGCTGGTCATCCGGTGGCCCGGCCGTACCGCCCGGGTGCCGGGCCCGGCGGCACCGCCCGCCGCAGCGGCGGAGCGGGCATGAGGGGCGGATTCGGCGGGCGGGCCGTGGAGGGAGGGATGCCTCAGCGCCGGTAGTAGTCCGCGATGGGCGCGCGCGCCTCGTCGAACAGTGCCGGGCCGTCCTGTTCCGGTACCGGCCAGGCGCCCGACTCCGGGTTGAGTTCGATGAGCTGCTCGGTGGAGAGCGCGTAGACGACCCGGCCGAGCCCGGACCGGGCGAGGCCGCCGGCGCACATGCCGCAGGGCTGGCAGCTGGTGTACATGGTGGTGCGCGCGGCCGCGTCGGGGTCCAGCTCGCGGGCCGCCCAGCGGGCGAGCTTCAGCTCGGGGTGGGCGCTGATGTCGTTGTCGCGGCGCACCGTGTTGTGGGCCTCGGCGATGACCGCGCCGTCCGGGCCGGCGAGCAGGGAGCCGTAGGGCGCGTCGCCCAGTTCGACGGCGCGGGCGGCGAGGGCGACGGCCCGCCGCAGGAGTGCCTCGTCGGCGGTGGTGATCACGATGGTGTCCTCCAGTGTGTGGCCACGGCCGTCAGGGCCCGCCAGGCCTCTTGGGGCCGGAGGGTGTCCTGCGGGTCCCCGTGGTACGGGTCGAGTACGACGGTGTCGGCGCCGAGGCGGTGCAACTCGCCGAGATCGTCCAGGATCTGTTCGAGGCTGCCGGTGCCGGCGAGCCGCTCGGGGCCGTCGACCGGGGAGCCGGTCAGCCGCAGGGCGATACGGGGCGCGAACGCCGGCAGCGTGTGGTTCGCGAGGACCGAACGCATCCAGGGCAGCGTGCCCCGCAACGGATGCCAGGCATCGCCGTACGAGAGGGCGCGCCGGATTCCGGCCTCGCTGTTGCCGCCGACCCAGACGGGAATCGGCCCGGCCGGCCCGTCCCCCTCCTCGCGCCATGCCTCGCGAAGGGCGCCGAGGTGCTCGTCGGTCAGCCTGCCGCGTGCGGTGAAAGGCACGCCGAGCGCGTCGAACTCCTGGCGCGCCCAGCCGATCCCCACCCCGAGCACGAACCGGCCGCCGCTGAGCTGCTGAAGGTTGGTGGCCATACGGGCCACCAACAGCGGGTGCCGGTAGGGCAGTACGAGCACGGTCGTGCCCAGCCGCACCCTGGTGGTGATCCCGGCCAGCCAGGACAGCGTGGTGAAGGGCTCGTAGAACGGCTCCGGATAGCGCGCGGCCACATCGGGGGTGACGACCACGTGGTCCGAGACCATGAGCAGATCGAATCCGAGTCCTTCCACGGTCCGCGCCCACTCGCGGAGCACACCGGGATCGGTCCCGGGCCCGAAGTTCGTTACGTTGACGCCAAGTCGCATGGGTGGAGGATATGCCGGTGATCAGGGCCCGAGGAAGACAATCCTCCCGGCACAAGAGGGACTTCGGCATCGAATTCCCGGTAGAATTTCTATATGACCGGGAACCTTGACGACATCGACTGGGCGATCGTCGACGAACTGCAGCAGGACGGGCGGATCTCCCTCAGCGAGCTGGGGCGGCGCGTCAGTCTCGGCTCGTCGGCCACCACGGAACGGGTGCGGAACCTGGAGGCGATGGGCGTCATCACCGGCTACCGCGCCGTCGTCGACCTGACCCGGGTCGGCTACCCGGTGCTCGCGGTCGTCCGGCTGAAGTACCCCGGCAACCGCCACCAGCCGTTGCGCAGGCTGCTCGCCGAGAGGCGGGAGATCCTGGAGTGTCTGCGTACCACCGGCGACGACTGCTACACCCTCAAGGTGGCCGCGACCTCGATGGAGCATCTGGAGACCCTCATGGACGAGCTGGCCGGCTTCGGCTCCACGACCACCAGCGTCGTCTACAGCCAGACGCTGCCGTACCGGGGACCCTCGCGGCCCTCCTGCCCCGGGGCCAGTCCCCCTCATCCGCCGGTCAGCCGCTGAACGAGTTCGACGGTCCGCCCCGCCCCGTCCTCCGCCGCCATATGGCGTGCGCCCTTCGCGGCGGCTTCCGCGTAGGCCGGCTCGCGCACGACGCGGCCGAGCGCGTCGGCGAGCCGTTCGGCGGTGAGGGTGCGGAAGGGAACCGGCTCGTCGGCGGCACCGACGGCGGCGAGGCGGCGGGCCCAGAACGGCTGGTCGGCCGTCACCGGGACCGTGACCGAGGGAATCCCCGCGCGCAGGGCGGCGGCCGACGTACCGGCCCCGGCGTGGTGGACCACCGCGGCCAGCCGCGGAAGGAGCAGGGCGTGCGGTACGTCCCCGATGGTGAGCACGTCGTCGCCGTCGGCGGCGAGCCCGGCGCTGCCGGACTGGAGGATGCCGCGCAGCCGGGCGCGGCGCAGGGCCCGCACGGCGATCCCGCTCAGCCGGTCCCCGTCGCCGGCCGCCATGCTCCCGAAGCCGATGAGGACGGGCGGGGGTCCGGCGCGCAGGAAGTCCTCCAGGTCCTCGGGGAGCCGTGCCGCCGCCGGGTGGTGGGGCCACCAGTTGCCCACCACGTGCAGGCCGGGACGCCAGTCGGCGGGCCGGGGCACCAGGGCGGTGCTGAAGCCGTGCGCGATGGGCCAGTTCGAGCGCTCCTGGCGGCCGCGCGTCTCGGAGGGCGAGGCCGGGGGCAGCCCGAGGCGCTCGCGCAGCCGGGCCACCGCGGGCGCGTAGAGGCGGTCGGTCATCCGCAGGGCGAAGCGGCCGGCCAGGCGGTTGGCGGGGCGGCCCAGGGAGCGGGAGCCGGTGACGACGGGCGGGAAGTCGCCGGTCGGAACGGTGGGCTGGAGGTACACCCCGATGCTCGGGATGCCGGTGGCCTCGGCGAGGTGCAGGCCGAGCGGGGCGGTCGAGGTCGACAGCAGCAGCAGTTCCGTGCGGTCGTCCATCGCGTCGGCGAACCCCTGGCCGAGGTCGGTGATGAACGCGGCGGCGGTCCGCATGAGTTCCCGCTGCCCGGTGCCCGCGCCCCGTTTGCGCGGGTCGGCGGGGAGCGCGCGGAATTCCAGCCCGGCCTCGCGGACGAGGGGTGCGAAGGCGTCCGTGGTGGCGAGGGCGACGTCGTGGCCGGCCGCGCGCAGTGCGGAGCCCAGGCCCGTGTAGGGCGCGATGTCCCCGCGCGATCCGGCGGCGGTGATCAGTATCCTCATCGGTCCTCCCTGGTCCTCATCGGTCCCCCTGGTCCTCATCGGTCCTCATCGGCACCGGTACGGCCGTCGGCCCGGCGGGCCGCGTTGGCGTGGACGGCCTTGCACAGGTAGGCGGCCAATCCGGGGCGCTGCTGGGACACCGGGACGACCAGGGCGAAGGCACGGGGGTCGGCGGCGAAGTCGTCCGCGATGCGCCGGTGCATGCCGGGCGGGCAGGAGGTGAACCAGCGCGAGACGTGCAGGCGGTGCTCCTCGGCGAGGTCCATGGCCCGTTCCCCGTCGCTCGCCTCCCCCTCGTCGAAGGCCGCCAGCAACTCCGCGCGCCAGACGGTGGCCTCGCCCATGAGCTGCCGCCAGTCCTCCTTGGTGTGGGCGGCCGCGCGGGCCATCGCCTCGCGCTGTCCGGGCGAGTGCGCCCACTTCAGCGCCGCCTCGGTGGCGTAGCTCAGGTCGAAGGTGATCTCACCGAACACCTCGAAGCGTTCCCTCGGGGACAGGGCGACCCCGGTCCGCTGCACCTCGATCGCGCGTTGCGCCACCTCGGACAGCCGTTGCAGCCTGGCGATCTCCGCCCCCAACTGCTCCTGCCGGGCCCGCAGATACTCCAGGGCGTTCGCCTGCGGGTCCTTGAAGATCTCGCCGATCTCGTCGAGCGGGAAGCCGAGTTCCCGGTAGAAGAGGATCTGCTGGAGCCGGACCAGATCGGCGTCACTGTAGAGCCGGTAACCGGCCTGGCTGCGCCCGCTGGGGGAGAGCAGCCCCGCCTTGTCGTAGTGATGCAACGTACGCACCGTCACCCCGGCGAAGGCCGAGACCTGCCCCACGGAATAACTCATCCACCTGCCCTTTCGTCGCCACCCAGCATTGGGCCTGACGTAAGGGGAGGGTCAATCCACGGCAACCGGGCGGAGGGCGGGCCGGTCCCTCCGCATCGTCGCGTCCACGCCAACTTGATCACCTGCCCGTCCGGGCCCACCCTCGTGAGCAGGCGTTTTCCCAGGCGCCGCTTCAGCCTCGCCCTCGCAATCCAGCCGCTTTTCGTACCACGCGTTACTCCGGACGCTTTATGGATCAACATCACCGAGTCTCTGCTCACTCACTGCTGCCTCACAGGTGATTCACCATGCGCACACAAGCGCGAAGACTCGTCACGACCCTCCTGGCCTTCGTTCTCCTTGCGATATCGGCCGCCACCGCCCCGTCCTGGGCGGCTCCACGGGACCGGCCGGGCGGTGCCGGGGAGGGGGTGGTCCAGGTCAAGGCCCGTACGGCCGAGGACCTGCCCGATCCGCCCAGGGCGATGACGCTGGCCGAGCGGCGCAAGCAGGTCGCGAAGGACCGGCACGAAGTATCGCCCATGCGGGGCTACATGGACGCGCCGGAGCGGACCGCGAAGGGCGCGCCGCCCGGCCGGCCGGACTCGGAGCACGTCGAGCGGGGCCCCGCCGCCGGGAAGGGCGCGGCCTCGAAGCGCCTCGCCGCCGCGCCCGGGAACCCGGTCTCGGTGTCCGCGTGGGCGACCGCGTACCCCGGCATGCTGTCGATCGGCGGGCAGGTGAAGCTGCCGCTGCGGGGGTCCACGTACACCGGGATGTGGCTGTACGTCCTGGACGAGGCGGGCTACCCCGTCGTCCAGCAGGAGATCAACAGGTCGACCGACGACCCCAGCGGGGACACCCCGGACACCGGAGCCTGGTGCTACGACTGGTGGTCGAGCAACTCCTACCCCACCGACCAGTGCTTCTGGTGGGCCGGCAGTGAACTGGACGGAATCCTGGAGGACGGCAAGAAGTACTACGCCTGGGTCTTCCTGAGCAACGCCGACGGCTCCAGCCCCGGCGGCACCACCTCGCTGCTGGTGGAGGCCTTCTACACACCCGGCATCCCCGGCGCCGCGGCAGGCATCTGCACGTGCTACGCCCAGGCCCACCGCGCCGACCCGGTCAACACGGCGACCGGCATGTTCTACGAGCAGCTCACCGACGCCTCGCTGACGGGGCCGGGGGTGCCGCTGGCCCTGGAGCGCACCTACCGCTCCGACTCGGCCTCCACCGGTCTGCTGGGGCGCGGCTGGGCGACGCCGTTCGACGCGCGGCTGACCCTCGCGACGGGGAAGGCGACCTACCGGACGGGCGACGGGGCGTCGTTCGTGTTCACGCAGGCGGCCAACGGCACGTACACGGCCCCGGCGGGCACGACGGCCGAGCTGGTCAAGGGGACGAGTACGTACACGGTCACCACCCCCGACCACACGGTGCGGACGTTCGACAGCGCCGGTCTGCTGACCTCCGTGACCGGCGCGGCGGGCAAGGGCCTGAGCCTGACGTACGCGTCGGGCGGGCTCGCCTCCGTCAAGGACGCCGCCGGCCGCACCACCTCCTTCACCCCCGGCACCGACGGGCTGCTGTCCGAAGTGGCCCTGCCGGACGGCACATCGGTCTCGTACGGATACACCGGCGGCCTGCTGACCTCGGTCACCGACCCGGCCGGCCGGACGTCCTCGTACACGTACGACACGGACAAGCGGCTGTCGTCGTACACCGACCCGGCGGGCGGCGAGGTCAGCAACGTCTACGACAGCGCGGGCCGCATCACGTCGCAGACCGACCAGAACGGTGAGACCACCACGTTCACCTGGGACGGCAGGAGCGAGTCCCACACCACCGCGCCCGACGGCGGTGTGTGGACCGACGTCTACGCCAGTAACGTCCTGATGGAGACGATCGACCCGTACGGCAACAGCATCGCCTACGACTACGACCGTTACCTGCGTCCCGCCGCCATCACCGACCAGCGCGGCAACACCACGGAGATGACGTACGACTCCGCGGGACGGATGCTCACCCGCAGCGCGCCGGCCGCCCTCGGCTACGAGGAGAGCTGGGGCTACGACAGCGCGGGCAACCTCACCAGCCACACCGACGGCCGCGGCAACAAGACCACCTACGCGTACACCGCGAACCGGCTGATGTCGGCGACGGACCCGACGGGTGGCGAGACCGCCTACACGTACACCGCGCTCGGCTCGCTGGAGACCGTGACGAGCCCGCGCGGCAAGGTCACCACCTACGGCTACGACACCGCGGGCAACCGGACGTCGGTCACCACGCCGCTGGGCGAGAGGACGACGTTCACCTACGACCCGGCGGGCCGCGTCCTGACCAGGACGGACCCGCGCGGGAACGTCACGGGCGCCGACCCGGCCGCGTACACCACGACGTACGCCTACGACGGCCGCGGTCTGCTCAGCTCGGCCACGGACGCCCTGGGCCGTACGACGACCTACGAGTACAACGGCGCCGAGCAGTTGGCGTCGGTGCTCAACCCCGCGGGTGACACCGCCACACTCGGCTACGACGACGCGGGGAACCTGACCCGGACCACCGACCAGGCGGGCGAGTCCCTCACGCGCGCCTACGACACGGGCGGACGGCTCGCCTCCAGGACCGACGCGGCCGGCGGCCGGACCACCTTCACGTACGACAAGGCGGGCCGGCTGCTCAGCAGCGTCTCGCCGCGCGGGAACGTCTCCGGCGCCGACCCGGCCGCCTACACCACGTCCTACGCGTACGACACGGCCGGCAACCTCACCGAGACCACCGGTCCCACCGGCGCGACGACGAAGACGACGTACGACGCGGTCAACCGGCCGCTCGTGGTCACCGACCCGCTGGGCCGCACCACCGGCTACACCTACGACGCCAACAACAACGTCACCAGGACCACCGACGCCGCGGGCGGGACGACCACCGCCGTCTACGACAAGAACAACCGCCTCAGCAGCAGCACCGACGAGCTGGACAGGACCACGGCCTACGGCTACGACGCCGACGGCAATCTGCTCAGCCGCACCTCCCCGCTCGGCCACAGGGCGAGCTGGACCTACGACGGCGACGGCCGCCGGGCCACCGCGGTCGATCCGCGCGGCAACGCCACCGGGGCCGACCCCGCCCAGTACACGACGACGTACGGCTACGACCCGGCGGGCCACCCGACCGAGGTCACCGACCCGCTCGGCGGGACGACCACCACCGCCTACGACGCCACCGGCAAGGTCGTCGAGCGCGAGGACGCCGACGGACGCACCACCTCCTACGGCTACGACGACCTGGACCGGCTGACCGAGGTCACCGCCCCCGGCGGCGCGGTCACCACCTACGGCTACGACCGGCTCGGCAACCTCACCGAGCGCACCGACGCCAACGACCACGTCACGGCGTACGGCTACGACGCGGTGCACCGCCTCACCTCGGTCACCGACCCGCTGGACCGGGAGACGGCCTACGCCTACGACGCGGAGGGCCATGTCACCGGGAAGACCACCCCTCGCGGCACCACCGGGTACACCTACGACCCGCGCGGGCTGCTCACCGCGATCGACTACTCGGACACCACCCCCGACGCGTCCTTCGGCTACGACGACGCCGGGCAGCTGACCGCCCGCGCGAACTCCGAGGTCCTGGAGGACTTCGTCTACGACGAGGTCGGCAACCTGTCCGGCACGCGCGGTTTCGCCTACACCTATGACGCCGCCGGGCAGATGCTCACCCGCGAGTACGCCGACGGCAGCACGTTCGCGTACACCTACGACGACGACGGCCGCACCGCGACGATGGACGCCGACGGCGCGACCACCACGTACACCTGGGACCCGGCGGGCAACCTGACCGCCTCGGCCCTGCCCGACTCCAGCACCGAGAACCGCGCTTACGACCGGGCGGGCCGGGTCACCGCGGTGACCGCCACCCGGGCGGGCACCACGGTCACCGGGACGGCGCTGACCCTGTCCGCCGCGGGCCTGCCCTCCCGGGTCGACGTCACCCGCGAAGGCGTCGGCACCGGCGGCTACGACCTCACCTACGACGCGGCCGGCCGGCTCACCTCCGGCTGCGCGCCGCAGCCCGAGGTCACCGGCTGCGCCGCGGGCCGCACCACGTCCTACACCTACGACGACGTCGGCAACCGGCTGACCTCCACCCTGGGCACCGCCTCGACCGGCTACGCCTACGACGCGGCCGACCAGCTCACCTCGACCACCACCGGCACGACGACCACCGCCTACGACCACGACGCCGAGGGCAACCGGACCAAGGCCGGCGCCGACACCTACAGCTACGACCTGGCCGGACAGATCTCCGCCGCCACCGTCGGGGGCGCCGCCCACACCTACGGCCACGACGCGAGCGGCAACCAGGTCACCACCACCAAGGACGGCGCGGTCACCAGCCGCACCCAGTGGGACCCCAACGCTCCCCTGCCCGTCCTGGCCACCGAGTACGACAGCGACTGGGCCGTCGAGCAGTCCTACCGCTACGACCCCCTCGGCCAGCCCACCGCCACCGAGACGGGCACCGAGGAGGTCTTCTACTACCACCACGACACCCAGGGCTCCCCGGTCGACGTCACCGGCAGCACCGGAACCCTCCACCAGCGCTGGGCCTACGACTCGTTCGGCACCCGCACCCTGGACACCACTGCCGCCGGCGCGCCGGCGAGCACCCCGTCCTACACCGGCGCCCGTTACGAGACCAGCACCGGCAACCTCGACCTGCACGCCCGTCAGTACGACACCACCACCGGCCGCTTCACCCGGTCCGACCCGGCCGCCCGGGACCTGTCGACGCCGTACGTCTCCGCGTACGCCTACGCCGACAACGCGCCCAGCGCGCTCACCGACCCCAGCGGTCTGAGCCCGGACGACCCGGACAACGACCGGGTCGACAGCTTCGGCGAAGCGCTCGGCATCTTCGGTGACGCCTTCGTGGACGTCGCCAAGTCGCCGTTCGTGTTCCTCGGGGATCTGCACGACGCGTTCACGGGCAAGAACGGCGGCGCGGGCGCGTTCATCGACAAGTACCTCCCGGTGCGCCCCGCCTACCGGCTCTACCGCGCCGAGTACATGCTCCGCCAGCAGGGCTGCGACGCGCTCGCCGACCTGTACGCGGAGACCGCCGACGAACTCGCCCAGCAGCTGGTCGTCACCGGGCTCAGCGGGCTGACCGGGTGGCGGCGGACCGCGGTGGCCACGGAGCGGGAGCTGCAGTCCGGCGGTTCGTCCTTCCGGCGGCCGCGCAGCGAGATGGACTTCGAGCTGGAATGGGCCGACCACGCCTATGACGCGATCCGCGCGGACGCCCAGCTCGGCCGGGTGGCGCAGACCGCGGCGTCGCACGGATATTCCGCCGCCGACATCAATCAGATCTACAACCACCTGTTCACCGAATCGCATCAGCTCGACGCGGGAATGCTGCGATTCGACGCCAATCCGCGTATCGCCAGGGCCTGGGAACGCCTCCAGAACGGAAATCCGCATCCCAGCGATTTCGATCTGCTCGCGCATGAACTCTACGAGTCGAGCTGGATGCGTCAGCACGGCGACCAGAACTATCGCCGCGCCCATCAGGCCACCCTGGACGCCGGGCACACCTGGGACGAGCACGCTCCCGCGGCGGACGGAGTAGGGTACCGGTGATCAAAATCCTGGCACGAGCGAATGGGTGGAAATCCCCGTGACAGCATCACTGACGTGTAGGAGGACCGCTTCTCTCGAAGCGGGTTCCGTCTACGCCTGGGAAACCGCGGAAGGCGCCACCGGGAACATCCTGATCGACCCGGAGGGCTCGGTCGCCCGCCCCTGCACCCCGCAGGGAACGGCCATCGGCGACATGCTCCTGGACAAAGGAAACGGAAATGTCGAAAATCCCGACCCGGACCCGAAGCTCCGCCGCGCTTTCCTGACCGTGGTGTCGGCGATCTTCCAGGAATGGGAGCGGCAGGGACAACCGCCTGAAAAGGTCACGCGTACCTACTGGTAGGCGCCACGCACCACTTGAGAAGGCCGGAAGGGGCCTCCGGCTCGGGCCGGAGGCCCCTTCCCGGCAGAAGCCGCGGGTAGCGACGGACGGACCGCGCCGCACGGCCGTCCCGCTCGGGCCCGGCGTATGGGGAGGGCCGGTCCGCGCCCGAGCGGGGCGGGGAGCCCGGCGGCCCGATCGTCCACATACCGAGACCGGGTGGTTCATCGCTGAACCACCTGTACGCCATCTTTAAATGATCCTTAAGCCGCTGGTCACCGGCACCGCACTTTTTCCCGGCCGCGCCACGCGCACACCCGAAGGGGCCACAGAGCCCCGAATTGGTCTAGTCCTGATCTCGTCGAGATCGTTGACGTGCTGGTCACAGGCCGGTTATCACTGCTCCAGCCCATCAACAGCACCACCGCTCCCCCTCGCTGGAGGCCGCACGTGCACCCCCGTAAGACATTGACCGCCGCGCTGCTCAGCACGGCCCTCGCGGCCGGAGCCCTCGCGGCGACCGTCGGCCTCGGCTCGGCACAGGCGGCCGACGCGCCGGCCACCGCATCCGCGGGCAACGTACGCATCGCGTACTACGACCAGTGGAGCGTCTACGGCAACGCCTTCTACCCCAAGCACCTCGACACCCGGGGCATCGCCGGTCAACTGGACGTCATCAACTACTCGTTCGGCAACATCCACCCCACCGACCTCACCTGCTTCGAGGCCAACAAGGCGGCGGGCGACGACAACAACCCCAACGCGGGTGACGGCGCGGGCGACTCGTACGCCGACTACCAGAAGTCCTTCAGCGCCGCCGACAGCGTCGACGGCGTCGCCGACACCTGGGACCAGCCGATCGTCGGCGTCTTCAACCAGTTCAAGGAACTGAAGGCGAAGTACCCCCATCTGAAGATCAACATCTCGCTGGGCGGCTGGACCTACTCCAAGTACTTCAGCGACGCGGCGAAGACGGACGCGAGCCGCAAGAAGCTCGTCTCCTCCTGCATCGACCAGTACATCAAGGGCAACCTGCCCGTCGAGGGCGGCTTCGGCGGCCCCGGCACCGCGGCCGGCGTCTTCGACGGCATCGACCTCGACTGGGAGTACCCCGCCTCCTCGGGCGGCCACCTGGGCAACCACTACGCCCCCGAGGACAAGCAGAACTTCACGCTCCTGCTGGCGGAGTTCCGTAAGCAGCTCGACGCGTACGGCACCGCCAACGGCGGCAAGAAGTACCTGCTGACCGCCGCCTTCGGGGCCGGCCAGGACAAGATCGCGAACATCGAGACCGACAAGATCGGCCAGTACCTCGACTACGCGAACCTGATGACGTACGACATGCACGGCGCCTGGGACGGCGACGGCCCGACGTACCACCAGTCCCCGCTCTACTCGGGCGCCGACGACCCGTCCGACCCGGTCGCGCCCGGCACCGAGAAGTACTCGATCGACAACGCGGTCGACTCCTGGATCGACGGCAAGCCGGCCTACGGCATCGCCGGCGGCTTCCCCGCGAACAAGCTGACCCTGGGCTACGAGCTCTACTACCGCGGCTGGAAGGGCGTCCCGGAGGGCACCACCCATGGCCTGGCCCAGTCCGCGACCGGTGGCTCCGCCGCCCGCCCGCTGAGCCAGCAGGCCGGCATCGCGCACTACAAGGAACTCGGCGGCATCGTCGACAACCCGGCGACGACGTACTGGGACGACGAGGCGAAGGCGTCCTACTTCTACAAGGACGGCGAGTTCTTCACGGGCCTGGACCAGAAGTCCATCCAGGCCAGGGCCGACTACGCCAAGCAGCGCGGCCTGGCCGGCGCGATGATGTACTCCCTCCTCGGCCTGGACGACAAGACCACCCTGCTGAACCAGATCAACACCGCGATCGGCGGCTCCACCACCGAGCCCACCACCCCGCCGACCACGGACCCCACGGACCCGACCACCCCGCCCACCACCGACCCCACGGACCCGCCCGCCGGTGACTGCGGCTCGGTCCCGGCGTACGTGGCCGGCACGGTCTACAACGCCGGCGACGAGGTCTCCCACAACGGCCGCACGTACAAGGCCCAGTGGTGGACCCAGAACGAAACCCCGGGCAGCACCGGCGACTGGGGCGTCTGGAAGGACCAGGGCGCCTGCTGAACGACCCCGACCACCCCGAGGGCCCCGCCGACGCACACACCGGCGGGGCCCTCGGCCGTACGGAACGCAGGGGGCGGCGGGCCACCCGAAGGAAGCCAGGACCGCTGTCCGGCGGCGGAGCCGCAGGTAGCGGCAGACGAGTCGGGCTGTACGCCGGGTTCTGTCGCCCGGTCGCCTCGCGGCGGCCGGGGAGACGGCCATCCATCTAGGACCGGCATTGCTGCCGGCCTCGTGCGGTCTACCCGCGAACTCGGGCGGGCAGCCCTCAAACGTTCGCGCAGGAGCACCGGGGTGCTCCCTCTTGACCTTGCTCCGGGTGGGGTTTACCTAGCCGTCTGGGTCGCCCCAGGCGCTGGTGGTCTCTTACACCACCGTTTCACCCTTACCCGGGACCGAGGTCCCGGGCGGTCTGTTTTCTGTGGCACTGTCCCGCGGGTCACCCCGGGTGGCCGTTAGCCATCACCCTGCCCTGTGGAGCCCGGACGTTCCTCGGGAGGATCCGGAGATCCCCACGCGGCCGTCCGCCCGGCTCGTCTGCCGTGGGGCCCATGCTACCTGGCCGAATCAGATGAACTCCGCCGTCTCCAGGTCGAACGAGAACGGCTCCGGGAGGCGGACCGCCTCGCCGAACGGGACCGTGCGGTGCTGCCGGTAGTCGTCGCCCTCCGGGTCGCTGAACAGCGTCACCGCGGACTCCTCCCGGTCCACCAGCAGGTACAGCGGGATCGGGCCCCTCGCGTAGCAGTGGCGCTTGGCCTCCCGGTCGGCGGCCGGATTGGACGACGTGACCTCCACGACCAGCGCCACTCCCTCGCACGGCATCCACGGGTCCGCGCCCCGGTAGAGCCGTAGCGCCGTCGGCGCGAACGTACCGTCGGGGATGACATGTTTCGCTGGACAGCCCCGGCCGCCTCTCAGCTTCAGACCCTTGTGTGCCGAAAAGTCCATGTCCGTCTTCGCGCGCCCGAGCACCTGTCCGAGGACCAGGCCGATGCAGTCCTCATGATCGCCGTCCGGTGGCGGCTTCAGGGAGATCTCTCCCTGAAGCAACTCCGCCCGGAAACCCTCCGGTGGGTCCAGAGCCTCGAAGCCTTCCAGCAGTACGTCCGCCTGCGAGAGCCGTTCATGCGGAACAGCGGACATGTGGCGCCCTCTCCTCGGTCGCTCGCCGGAACGGGCCATCGTGGCACAAACGGACCCGCCGCTGTCACAACCGGCTCGACGCCAACGCGGTGATGCCCGCCGTCCAAGCCGTGGTGACGGACTCCGGGGTGGGGAAGCGGCCGTTCAGTTCCATCATGACCATGCCGTGGGCGAAGGCCCAGGCCGCGCGGGCCAGGTGGTCCTCGGGGGCCAGGGCGCGGAAGAGCGGGGCGGCGGCGCGGTCCTCCAGGGGGTGGGGGTGGGGGCGGGACGTGGTGAGACGGTAGAGGTGGGGGTGGGCCAAGGCGTGGGCGCGGTAGGCCGTGGCCAGGGCGGGGAAGGAGCCGGGGGCGGCCGTCTCCGCCGCCTCCAGGGCCTCGGCGGTCTCCGTCAGCATCGCGTCGGCCAGCGCGTCGACCACCGAGGACTTGTCCGGGAAGTGCTTGTAGAGGGACGGGGCCGTGATGCCCAGCAGCCCCGCGAGCCGGCGCATGGTCAGCGCCTCCGCGCCCTCCTGCTCCAGGAGCATGCGGGCGGCGGCCAGGATCTGGTGCTGGCGGGCACGGTCGGTCACGCCGGTCCTTCCGTCGTACGGGCGCGGGGCGCGGGGGCCGGACTCGCGATCGTACGAGACGCCGTCAGGCCGGTACGAACAGGGCCTTCGCCGTGCCCGGAGCGGCCTGGGCCAGCCGGACCCGCAGGCGCTCGCCCAGGGGCAGGGGCGCGGTGCCCTCGACGCGGGCGACGATCGCCGGGGCGTCGATGTGGACGGTGCCGGTGGCCGGTTCGTTCTCTTTCACGTCCACCACGTAACCGTCGAAGACCTCGCCCACCTTGTCCTTGAGCAGCGCCGCCTCGACCAGGTCCACCGACTCCCGCTCCACGGTGTTGGCCCGGCGCGTGCCCTCCGCCATCTCCTTGGGCAGCGCGGGCAGGGCGGCCAGGACCCATTCGGGCGGGTCCCGGTCCTCGCAGGCCGCGACGCACAGCTCGGAGGCGTAACGGTCCACGAGGCGGCGCAGCGGCGCCGTGCAGTGCGTGTACAGGTCCGCCACGGCCGCGTGCACGGCGGGCACCGGCAGGTCGCCGCCGTCGAAGACCGTGTAGCCCGCGCCGCGCAGCAGCGTCGTGCACTCCTGGAGGAACGCCGCGTGATCCGTGCGCCCCGGGTCGAGCGAGCGGACGAGCCGGGCGTACGGGACGTGGTGCGGCCAGTCGATGTGCAGGGCGTCGGCGCTGCGCCGCAGCCGGGCCACCGCGCCGTCGGGCGCGACCGGCAGCGTACGCAGGATGCCGGTGCCGCTCTCCGCCATGAGGTGGGCCGCCGCCATGCCGGTGAGCAGGGAGACCTGGGCGTTCCAGCCGTCGGCGGGGAGCGGGGCGCGGTAGGCCAGGCCGTAGCGGCCGTCGTGCTCGGTGATCTCCTGCTCGGGCACATTGAGCGAGATGCCGCCCCTGGCCACCTCCTGCTCCTCGCGGAGCGTGCCGATGTCCCGGAGCAGGGCGAGCGGTTCCTCGGCTGTGCCCGCGTCGATCTGCCGTTGCACGCCCGCGTAGTCCAGCTTGGCGCGGCTGCGTACGAGGGCCCGGCGCACCCGGGTCGCGACCGCCGCGCCTTCCGGGTCGAGGTCGATCTCCCAGAGGACCGCGGGGCGGACCCGGCCGGGCAGCAGGCTCGCGGCGTCCTCGGACAGGACCTCCGGGTGGAGGGACACCCTGCCGTCCGGGAAGTACAGCGTCGTGCCCCGGCGGTGGGCCTCGGCGTCGAGCGCGCCGCCTGGGCGCACGAACGCGGCCACGTCCGCGATGGCGTAGTGCACGCGGTAGCCGTGGGCGCGGCGTTCCAGGTGCATTGCCTGGTCGAGGTCCGTGGACGTGGGCGGGTCGACGGTGAGGAAGGGAAGGTCCGTCGCGTCCGCGTGCCCGGCGAGCTCCGGGCTCCGCGCGGCGTCCGCCGCCTCGGCGAACACCTCGGGCGGGAAGTCGTCGGGGAGCGACAGCTCGGTGCGCAGGCCGCGCAGGGCCGCCCGCAGCGGGGTCTCGGCTGCGCCGGTCATGTGCAGATGACGGCGGGGCATGGTCCCGAGCGTAGGGCGGAGCGCGGAACGCGGCATTCCGAACGGAGGGCCTTGTGCCCGTGCGGTGGGCCCCTCCGCCCCGTACGAACTGCCTCGCCGTCCCCGTACGCTGACCTGGGGCGTCCGTGCGGTCCGCACACCGCCGCGCCTCTTCCCCGTACGTACGAAGGAGAACCGCCGTGCTCGTGCTGTTGCCGCCCTCCGAAGGAAAGGCCGCCTCGGGGCGCGGGGCGCCCCTGAAGCCCGAGTCCCTGTCGCTGCCCGGTCTCGCCGGGGCGCGGGCCGAGGTGCTGGACGCGCTCGTGGAGCTGTGCGTGGCCGACGAGGAGAAGGCGCGGGACGTGCTGGGGCTCAGCGAGGGGCTGCGGGGCGAGGTCGCGAAGAACGCGGAGCTGCGGACGGCGGGGACGCGTCCGGCCGGGGAGCTGTACACGGGTGTGCTGTACGACGCTCTCGGCCTTGACTCGCTCGACACGGCCGCCCGCCGCCTTGCGGGGAAGTCGCTGCTGGTGTTCTCCGGGCTGTGGGGCGCGGTACGGGTGGGCGACCGGATTCCGCCGTACCGCTGCTCGATGGGGGTGAAGCTGCCGGGTCTCGGCGCGCTCGGGGCGTTCTGGCGCGGGCCGATGGCGGAGGTGATGCCGGAGGCGGCGGGCGACGGGCTCGTGCTGGACCTGCGCTCGTCCGCGTACACGGCGGCTTGGAAGCCGAAGGGGGCGGTCGCGGAGCGCACGGCGAGCGTGCGGGTGCTGCACGCGCAGGTCGTGGACGGGGTGGAGAAGCGGTCCGTGGTCAGCCACTTCAACAAGGCCACCAAGGGGCGGATGGTGCGCGATCTGCTGCTCGCGGGGGCGCGGCCGACCGGGCCCGCCGAGCTGATGGGCGTACTGCGGGACCTCGGGTACGTCGTCGAGGGCGAGGCGCCCACGCGGGCGGGGCGGCCGTGGCAGCTCGATGTGGTCGTGACGGAGATCCACTGACCGTACGTTGCACCCTCCGCAACGCTCGTTGCGCACTGCGCCGCCGACCGGGCAGGATGGCCGCATGACCTCCTCCGTGCTGGACCTCGCCCCCGTCGTGCCCGTCGTCGTCCTGGAGGACGCGGCCGACGCGGTGCCGCTCGCCCGTGCCCTGGTCGCGGGCGGGCTTCCGGCGATCGAGGTCACCCTGCGCACCGCCGCCGCCCTGGACGCGATCCGCGCCATCGCCGCCGAGGTGCCGGACGCGGTGGTCGGGGCCGGCACGGTCATCTCGCCCGGCAACGTCTCCGACACCGTGGCGGCGGGGGCCCGGTTCCTGGTCAGCCCCGGCTGGACGGACGCGTTGCTGGACGCCATGCAGGGGTCCGGGCTGCCGTTCCTGCCGGGGGTCTCGACCACCTCCGAGGTGGTGGCCCTGCTGGAGCGCGGGGTCACCGGGATGAAGTTCTTCCCGGCCGAGGCGGCGGGCGGCACGGCCTATCTGAAGGCCCTCTCGGCCCCGCTCCCCCAGGCCCGCTTCTGCCCGACCGGCGGCATCTCGCTCGCCTCCGCGCCCTCGTATCTGGCGCTGCCCAACGTCGGCTGCGTGGGCGGCAGCTGGATGGTTCCCGGCGACGCGGTCGCGGCCCGGGACTGGGGGCGGGTGGAGCGGCTGGCCGCCGAGGCCGCCGCTCTGGGGGCCTGAGCGCGGCGGCGGGAGAACCCGCCGCACATCGGCACGCATGCTCCCCCGTATCCGGGGCACGACACCTTGTAGGGGACGTGACCCGCACGCGGGTGACCCGGGTTCCGGCAGGCCATCCCCCAGCCCGCCGGAACCGCCTCGGCCCCACCGGCCTCTTCTCCCCCCCTCGGCCGGTGGGGCCTTGTGCTGCCCGGAGGTACGTACGCGCTACCGCAGGTGGGACGTGTCGTTCAGCAGGCGTACGGAGGCGTTGCCGTCCGCGTAGTACGCCACGGCCGAGACGGACGCCGCCGACAGCTCCATCCGGAACAGCGACTCCGGGGGCGCGCCCAGGGCCAGCCGGACCAGGGTCTTGATGGGCGTGACGTGCGTGACGACGAGGACCGTGCGGCCGGCGCAGCGGGCGACGAGGCGGTCGCGGGCCTCCGCCACCCGGACGGCTACCTGGGCGAAGCTCTCACCGCCACCGGTCGGCGCGGCGTCCGGTGAATCCAGCCAGGCGTCCAGGTCGGCGGCGTACCGCTCCCTGACCTCGCCGAACGTGAGCCCTTCCCAGGCGCCGAAGTCCGTCTCCCGCAGCCCGTCCTCGACCCGGACCTCCAGGCCGAGCCGGGCCGCGACCGCGCCGGCCGTCTCGCGGCAGCGGCGCAGCGGTGAGCTGACGATCTCCTGCACGGTGCCGCGCGCGGCGAATGCGGCCGCCGCCCGCTCGGCCTGTTCGCGGCCGGCGGCGGAGAGCTCGGGGTCGGTGCCGCCGCTTCCGGAGAACCGCTTCTGCGGGGTGAGGGCCGTCTCGCCGTGCCGCAGCAGGACGAGGGTGGCGGGCGCGCCCAGGTCGGGCGCCGAGCCCCAGCCCACCTGCGGGGTGACGGGGTCGGAGGGCGGCGGGTTCGAGGACTGCGCGGTGGCGGCCACCGAGGAGCGCGGGGTGTCCAAGGCGGCCGTGGACGCCGAGGGCTCCCACCGGTCGCCGCGCCGGCCCGCGTCCATCGCCTCGTTGGCCAGGCGGTCGGCGTGCTTGTTCCGCTCGCGCGGGATCCACTCGTAGGTGAGGGCGAAGCCCGGCAGGACGCTCGCCGCCTCGGCCGCGAGGGGCTTCATGTCCGGGTGCTTGATCTTCCAGCGGCCGGACATCTGTTCCACGACCAGCTTGGAGTCCATCCGGACGTGGACCCGGGCCCCGGCCTCCCCCGGGCCGTCCGGCAGCAGCGCCTTCACGGCGCGGAGGCCGGCGATGAGGCCCTTGTACTCGGCGACGTTGTTCGTCGCGACCCCGATGTACTCGGCGGCCTCGGCCAGCGTCTCGCCGGTCTCCGGGTCGATGACGACCGCGCCGTAGCCGGCGGGGCCCGGGTTGCCCCGGGAGCCGCCGTCGGCCTCGACGACGAACTGGCGCGGCCGGCTCACTACAGGCCCGAGTCCGCGGTGCGGACCAGGATGCGGCGGCAGTTCTCGCAGCGCAGCACCGTGTCGGGGGACGCGGCCTTCACGTCGTTGATCTCGGTGATGTTGAGCTCCAGGCGGCAGCCCTCGCAGCGGCGCTGGTAGAGGCGTGCGGCGCCCACCCCGCCCTGCTGGGTGCGGAGCTTGTCGTAGAGCTTCAGCAGGTCGGCGGGGACCGAACCGGCGACGACCTCGCGCTCCTTGGTGACCGTGGCGGCCTCCGTGTCGAGCTCCTGGGTGGCGGCGTCGCGGCGGGCGGTGGCGTCGTCCACCTTGGCCTGCACGGCGGCGACGCGGTCGGTCAGCTCGGTGACGCGCTCCTGCGCGGACTCGCGGCGCTCCATGACTTCGAGGACGACGTCCTCCAGGTCGCCCTGGCGCTTGGCGAGCGAGGTGATCTCGCGCTGGAGGCTCTCCAGGTCCTTCGGCGAGGTGACCGCGCCGGAGTCCAGGCGCTGCTGGTCGCGGGCGGCGCGCTGGCGGACCTGGTCGACGTCCTGCTCCGCCTTGGTCTGCTCGCGGGCGGTGTCGCTCTCCTCGGTGGTCGAGGCGACGAGCAGGTCGCGGAGCTGGGCGAGGTCGGCCGTGAGCGACTCGATCTCGGCGTGCTCGGGCAGGGACTTGCGGCGGTGCGCGAGCTGGGAGAGGCGCTGGTCGAGCGCCTGGACGTCGAGAAGTCGGATCTGGTCGGCGGGCGCGGCGTTCAGTTGGGGGCTCCAGAAGAGTGGTGGGCGGTCCAGGGGTCGGTGACCTGCTTCGAGACATGGACCCGCAGGTCCCATCCGAGGCGGTCGGAAATCGCTTCGAGCTGTGCGGCGGCCTGCTCGCACCAGGGCCACTCGGTGGCCCAGTGCGCGGCGTCGACCAGGCCGAGCGGCGAGTGCTGGGTGGCCTCGGAGGCCGGGTGGTGGCGCAGGTCGGCGGTGAGGAAGGCGTCCACGCCCGCGGCGCGCACCGCGTCGAAGAGGCTGTCGCCCGATCCGCCGCTCACCGCGACGGTGCGCACGAGCGCCTCCGGGTCGCCGGCGAGGCGGATGCCCTGCGCGGTGGCGGGCAGCCGGGCGGCGGCACGGGCGGCGAACGCGCCCAGGGTCTCGGGGTGGTCGAGCACGCAGATCCGGCCGAGTCCGCGGCGGCCGGCCGGGTCCGTCGGGTCCGGGACGAGGGGGCGCTCGACGCGCAGGTCGAGGGCGGCGGCCAGGGCGTCGGAGACGCCGGGGTCGGCGGTGTCGGCGTTGGTGTGGGCGACGTGCAGCGCGATGCCCTGCTTGATGAGGGTGTGCACGACCCGGCCCTTGAAGGTGGTCGCCGCGACAGTCGTCGTACCGCGCAGATAGAGCGGGTGATGCGTCACGATCAGGTGCGCGCCCAGCTCCATCGCCTCGTCGGCGATCTCCTGGATGGGGTCGACGGCGAAGAGCACCCGGTGGATCTCGGCGTCCGGATCACCGCAGACGGTGCCGACCGCGTCCCAACCTTCGGCCCGCTCGGGCGGCCAGAGGGCGTCGAGCTCGGAGATGACATCAGACAGACGGGGCACGGGGGAAAGGCTACCTGCCCGGCGCGTCCCCGGGAGCCCCGGGAACGGACCGCCCGCCCGCGGCCCGAGCGCGGCCCCTCGCGAAGCACACCCGCCCTCGGTGTCACAGCCGAATCCGACCATCACCACCCTTATGTGTGAAGTGGGGGGTCTCGTGTTGTTCGGCTGGAAGTGCGAAAACTAGCTTCGGTTGCCGGAGGTGATGAGTCGATGACTGCCTGTGCCATCGAGGACGGGACCACACACGCGGAGGGATCCGCCGAAGGGAACGGCTCCGCCGAGGCGACCGGGACCGGTGAGCCGTCGGAGCCCGAGCCCGACCCGAGCGATCCCGGAGCGGGCGGGGCCGGAGCGGCCGCCGCCGCAGTGGGCGGGGCCGCAGTGGGCGGGGCCGCAGTGGGCGGGGCCGCCGACGCGGAGAGCGCCCCCGGGGATGGTGTGCCCGCGCGGACCGCGCCCGCCGAGGTCGGCCCCGCTCGGCCCGGCCGCGCCCAGGCCGGCCCTGCCGAAACGGTCCTGCCCGGCTTCACGCTCACCGCCGACGGCGCGTACGGCGCCCGGCTGACGGCCGCGCCCGGGACCGTGGAAGCGGGCGCGGGCGCCGACACCGCCTGGTTCGCGGAGCGCTGGACGCTCGACGGGCCCGAGCCGTACGCCGTCCCCCTGCCGACGAACCAGCCCGAGGAGGCGGATTCGCAGGTGCTGCCGCTCGCCGACGGGCGGGTGCTGATCCGGCGCCGGGTCGCGGAGCGGCATACCTTCTCGCTGCTCTACCCGACCGGCCCCGGCACCGGCGAACTGCTGCTGGGCGCCGTCGAGAGCGACTCGCTGACGCTGCTGCCGCCCTCGCCGGACGGTGCCTGCGTGTACGCCCTGTCGGTCGGCGAGTACTCCACCACGCTGTGGCGGGTGGCCGGCGGGGCGTCCGGGCCGGAGCACCTGGCGAATCTGCCGGGCCGCTGCTCCGGCGGGGTCTGGCTGGACCGGGCGGGACGGCTGCTGGCCCTGGACCGGGAACCGGCCGGCGGCGGTCCGGTGAAGGCGGTCGCCGTGGACCTGGGGCGGGGCGCGGAGATGACGCCGCTGCTCCAGATCGCGCCCGACAGCAACGACCGGCTGCTGCTCGCCGACCCCGACAGCGGACTGCTGCTGATCCGCTCGGACGCGCCGGGGCACGACCGGCTCGGCTGGGGGGTGCTCGGCAGCTGCCTGCCGGTGCGCTTTCCGGAGTGCCTGCGCCTGCCGGACTGCGCGGTGGAGCCGTTCGCCGTGCAGCCGGGCCAGATGCTGATGCCGGAGAGCTGCGCGGTGGCCCTGCGGATCGACGGGGCGGCGGGCAGCTGGGTCGGGGTGTGGCGCCCGTCGGGCCGCCGGCTGCACCAGCTCGCCGCGCCCGGGGGCTGGCTTGCGGGCAGCGGTGTCTGGTCCCGCGACGGCGTGCTCAGACTCCCCTACGCGGACGGGGCGACGGCCTGCGCGGTGGCCCTGCTGGAGATGCCGGAGGAGGTGGAGCCGGTGGAGGGTCCCGGCTGCGGTGAAAGCGGTACGCAACCTTCCGCGGCTGTGGCGCCTCCTCCTGTGTGTAGGCCGGTTCCGTTGGGGCAGGCGCCTCTCGTGGGGCGTACGGCTCCTGGCTAAGCTTGGGCCGGGCTCACGCAACCGTGCACTGCGGTCACCGACCGTGGCCTTTTCCCGGGATGGCGGGGGCGTGACGCTCCGGACGACACACACGTAAGCGATCACAACGGGGTGACTTCCCACATGTCTGAAGCCCGCACCGACACGACCCAGACACGCCCGCCGAGGGCGGACGCGCAGGGCGAAGCCGGCGGCTCCGGAAAGCACCGAGGGGGTGTGGCGACGGACGACACGGCTGCCCAGCCGGCCGGCCGTCACCGCCGTCCCGAGGACGAGGGCAGCGCGGCGGCCTGACCACCGCCCGCCAGGAGAACAACGGAGGGGAGAGGGGTGCCCCCGCGGCCGGCCACAGCGTTCCGGCCGCGGGGGCACCCCTCTGTTCAGCCTTCTGTTCAGCTCCTCTGTTCAGCCCCTCTGTTCAGCTGCTCTGTTCAGCCCTTCTGTTCAGCCGCGTTTGAGGGCCAGCACCTCGGCCGCCGCGAACGTCTCGTTCGGCGGGCGGTCCGCGTAGTACGGGGTCAGCGCCTCGTCCAGTTCCTCGAAGGAGAACGCGTCCTTGGCCGCGTCGAACTTCGCGGCCACCCGGGGGCGTTCCATGACCGCGACCATCCCGCCGTGCACCACGAGCAGCTGCCCGTTGACATGGGCGGCGGCCGGTGAGGCGAGGTAGCCGACGAGTGGGGAGACGTGTTCGGGGGCCAGGGCGTCGAGCCGGCCGTCCCCCGGCTCCTCGAAGCCCGCGAAGACGTCCTCGGTCATCCTGGTCCGGGCGCGCGGGCAGATCACGTTCGCGGTGACGCCGTACCGGCCCAGGGCGAGGGCGGTGGAGGTGGTCAGGCCGACGATGCCACCCTTGGCCGCCGCGTAGTTGGGCTGGCCGGCCGATCCGGCGAGGAACGCCTCCGACGAGGTGTTCACGACGCGGCCGTGGACCGGGCCGCCGACGGCCTTGGAGCGGGCGCGCCAGTGCGCGGCGGCGAAGTGCGTGGTGTTGTAGTGGCCCTTGAGATGGACCCGTATCACCGAGTCCCACTCGTCCTCGGTCATCGAGAAGATCATCCGGTCGCGCAGGATGCCCGCGTTGTTGACGAGAATGTCGAGCTGCCCGTACGTCTCGACGGCCAGCTCCACCAGGGCGCGGGCCTGCTCGTGGTCGGAGACGTCGCCGAGGTGGGCGGCGGCCCGGCCGCCCGCCGCCCTGATCTCCTCGGCGACCTCCTCGGCCGGGGCGGCCGACGCCGCGCCCGAGCCGTCGCGGCCCGGCTGCCCGTAGTCGTTGACGACGACGGCGGCGCCGAGCCGGGCGAGTTCCAGCGCCTCGGCGCGTCCGAGGCCGCGACCGGCGCCGGTGACGACCGCGGTCAGTCCGTCCAGGGGAAGTGACATCGGTTCTCGGGTCCTCTCGGGAGACAACGGGCGGCGGGGCGGGTTCAGAGCTCGACGCAGGTACGCAGCGACTCGCCGGTCCGCATCTGGTCGAGGGCGTCGTTGATGCCGTCGAGCCCCACTCGGTGGGTGATCATCGAGGCGAGGTCGATGCGGCCGGACCGCCAGAGCGCGATGGCCCGCTCGTAGGAGCGCAGCACGTCCCCTCCCCCGTACATGGAGGGCAGGATGCGCTTCTCGTCGAAGAACAGCTCGAACATGTTGACCTGGAAGTTGTCGTCCAGGGCGCCCGCGCCCACGATGCAGAGGGTGCCGCCGCGCCGGGTGTTCTCGTACGCGGTGCGGGCGGTGGCGGACTTGCCGACGACCTCGAAGACGTAGTCGAAGCCCTCACCCGCGGTGATCCGCTGCTTGGCGTCGGCGAACTCCTCGGGGGAGACGGCCTCGGTCGCGCCGAAGCGGAGCGCGGCCTCGCGCCGGGAGGCGACCGGGTCCACGGCGACGATCTGGGCGGCGCCCTGGACCCGGGCGCCCTGGACGGTGGAGATGCCGACGCCGCCGCAGCCGATCACGGCGACCGACGAACCGGCCTCCACCCGCGCGGTGTTGATGGCGGCGCCGAGGCCGGTGGTGACCCCGCAGCCGATCAGCGCGGCGATCTCGAACGGGACGTCGTCGGGGATCGGCACCGCGCAGCCGGCGCCGACGACGACCTCCTCGGTGAAGGTGCCGGTGCCCGCGAAGCCGAAGACGTCCCCGCCGGGGCGCTTGAAGTTGGGCGTGCCGGCGTTCATGAAGCCGGCCAGGCACAGGTGGGTCTGGCCGCGTTTGCAGGCCGGGCAGGAGCCGCAGGCGGGCAGCCAGCAGACCAGGACCCGGTCGCCCGCGCTCAGCCCGCTCACCCCGTCGCCCACGTCGATGACCTCGCCGGCGCCCTCGTGGCCGGGGATGAAGGGGGCGGGCTGGGGCAGCACCCCGCTCATCGCGGACACGTCGGAGTGGCACAGGCCGGTGGCCCGGATGCGGAGCCTGACCTTGCCGGGGCCGAAGCCCACCGCCTCGACGTCGTCGAGGACTTCGAGCTTGTCCTGGCCTATCTCGTGCAGTACGGCTGCGCGCATGGTGCGGCTCCCCTCGGTACACGGGCGGTTCATGGGCTCGGAAGTGCGCGGGTTCAGGAGTGCGCGGTTCAGAAGTGCGCGGTTCAGGAGTGCGTGACGGAGGTGTCGCCGAGGACCACGGCGTCGTTCCGCTCCGCGGCCGTCACCTCCACCCGTACCTCGTTCCCGGCGGTCGCGGTCCACATCCGGATACGGAGGGTCTCGCCGGGGAAGACCACTCCGGCGAACCGGGCGCGGTAGGAGCGGATGCGGCTCGCGTCACCGTCGAGCAGGGTGTCGGTGACGGCCTTGAGCGTGATGCCGTACGTGCACAGCCCGTGCAGGATCGGCCGGTCGAAGCCCGCAAGCGCGGCGAATCCGGGGTCTGCGTGCAGCGGGTTCCAGTCGCCGGACAGCCGGTACAGCAGGGCCTGGTCGGGGCGGACGGGCCGCTCGACCACCTGGTCGGGGGCGGTGGCCGGGCGGGGGGTGCGTCCGGACGGACCCCGCTCACCGCCGAAGCCGCCCTCGCCGCGTACGAAGATCTCGGAGTCGTTGGTCCACAGCGGGCCGTCGTCGTCCGCCGCCTCGGTCCGCAGCACCAGCACGGCCGCCTTGCCCTTGTCGTACACGGCGGCGACCTCGGAGGTCTGTACGGCGTCGCCCTTCACGGGGATCGGCCGGTGCACGCGTACGCTCTGCCCGCCGTGCAGGACGGCGGCGAGGTCCACGTCGATGCCGGGCGAGGCGAGCCCCGCCATGCCCGTACCGGCGCCGGCGACCGTGGCGAAGGAGGGCAGCACCTGGAGCCGGGACTCCAGCGTGTAGCGCAGTTCGCCGGGGTCGACGGCGGGGTCGGCGAGGCCGGGGCGGGTGCCCGCGCCGATGCCGAGGTGGTAGAGCTGGACGTCCTTGTGGTCCCAGCCGATCCGGCTGGTCCGGGGTTCGGCGGCGAGAGCTTTCTCGGCATCAATGGGCATGGGGAAGCTGCTCCTCGACTGCTCCTCGACGGTGGGAGACCTCGGCACGGCCGTCCGCACCGTCGGCCGCACCGAGGTCGTGCGGGGACCGGGCGGACCGCGCCTGTTCTAGAACGCGTTCTAGCCGGTTGCCCCCCTGTATAACGCAGCGCCCGGAAGTTGTGAAGACTGCTGACGTTCCGTCAGATCGCTTACGGGGCAACCGGTTCAGCATTCCGTCCGGTGGCGGCGGTGACATATGTCATCGCCGACTGCGTACATGTGCCTCTGCCACAGCACGCTCACCCTCCGTAATCTCGTAGACATGACGCAGACAAGGGATGACGAGGCAGCGGTGGTCTTCACCGGGGTGGTGAAGACCTTCGGGCGGGCCGGCCGGAGCGTACGGGCCGCCGACGGGATCGAACTGACGATGAGGCGCGGCGAGACCGTGGCCCTGCTCGGGCGCAACGGCGCGGGCAAGTCCACCGCCATCTCGCTGCTGCTCGGGCTGGACGAGCCGGACGCCGGGACCGTGCGGGTCCTGGGCCGCTCCCCCGAGCAGGCGGTGCGGGCGGGTCTGGTCGGCGCCATGCTCCAGGACGGGCGCCCGATCCCCCGGGTGACCGTGCGTGAGCTGGTCGCCTTCGTCGCCTCCACCTACCCGCACCCGCTGCCGGTCGCCGAGGCGCTGGTCCTGGCCGGGGTCACGGAGTACGCGGACCGGCGCATCGACAAGCTGTCCGGCGGCCAGATCCAGCGCGTCCGGTTCGCCGTCGCGCTGGCCGGCAATCCCGAGCTGATCGTGCTGGACGAGCCGACCGCCGCCCTCGACGTGGAGGGACGGCGCGACTTCTGGGACTCGATGCGGGCCTACGCCCGGCGCGGCAACACCGTGCTCTTCTCCACCCACTACCTGGAGGAGGCCGACGAGAACGCCGACCGGATCGTCGTCATCGACCGGGGCCGGATCGTCGCCGACGGCAGCGGCGAGACCATCAAGGGCTCGGCCGGCCGCAACCAGGTCTCCTTCGACCTCGCGGGCCGCTCCACCGAGGGCCTGGAACTGCTGCCCGGGGTCGCCACCGTCGAGGTGACCGGGGACCGCGCCCTGCTGCACACCGACGACTCGGACGCCACCGTCATGGAGCTGGCCCGGCTCGGCATGGTCCGCGGCCTCCAGGTCTCGGTGGCCACGCTGGAGACCGCCTTCCTCGCCCTCACCGCTCCCGGTGGCACCACGCTCAAGAACGAGAAGGAGACCGTCTGATGTTCCCCTACATCCTGCTCGAAATCCGCCGGACCCTGCGCGACGGCTCCTTCCTCGTCTTCGGCACGGGTATGCCGGTCCTGATGTACCTGATCTTCACCAACATCGGCTCCGGCGACGGCGCCGACGGCTGGCGCACCGCCTCCATGGTCGGCATGGCCGCGTACGGCGCGCTCGGCTCGGCCATGTCGATCGGTACGGGTGTCGCCTCCGACAAGTCGCTGGGCTGGCTCCAGCAGTTGCGGGTCACCCCGCTCTCCCCCACGCAGGCGGTGGTGGGCCGTGCCGTCAGCGGCTCGGTGACCGTACTGCCGGTGATCCTCACCGTGCTGCTGGCCGGCGCGCTGGTCAACGGAGTGCGGATGGCGGGCTGGCAGTGGGCCGTGCTGGTGCTGGTGCTGTGGGCCGGCGCGCTGCCCTTCACCCTCCTCGGCCTGGGCAACGGCTACCGCCTGACCCCGCAGGGCACGGGTGTCGTCAACGTCGCCTGCCTGATGGGCTTCGGGGTCGTCGGCGGGCTGTGGTTCCCGCTGGAGCTGCTGCCCGGGTGGCTGGGCTCGGTCGGCCGGTTCACCCCCGCCAACCGGTTCGCCGACCTGGGCTGGGCGACCACCGACGGACACGCGCCGGGCGCGACGACGCTGGGTGTACTCGCCGTGTGGCTGCTGCTGTTCGGCGTGTACGCCCGGATCTCGTACCGTCGGTCCGCCAGGACCGTGTGACGGGAGCGAACATGCCGCGCGACGCAACACCATCACGCAAGGAGCGGCGCCGGCTGCGCAGGGAGGGCCGCCGCCCCGGCCCTCCCGGCCCGTACGCTCTGATGCCCTGGCTGCTGATGGGGCTCGGCGCCTTCTCCAACCTCTTCCAGGGCGAGACCCCCAGCCCGTGGATCGGCGGCGCCGGCCTCCTCGCCTTCAACTCCCTGTACATCTCGGTGGTGTTCCGCGGCTTCGTCAAGAAGAAGCGGGAGAGCCCGGTGACGTACGTGCTGCTGGGCGCGCTGGCCGCGGTCACCTTCGCCCTGGCCATCGGCTACGGCGGCAGCTGGCTGCTGTTCTTCCCGCTGCTGTCGCTGGCCTGCGGTACGGTCCTGCGCAGCCGCCGGCTGGTGCTCGGGCTGCTCGGCCTCGCGATCACCGCGTGCTGGATCGCCATCTGGCGCGGGGACAGCGCGTCGACCCCGTGGACGCTGGGGTACGGGACGTTCATCTCCGGGGCGGTGACGGCGGCGATCCTCACCCTGTCGGAGACGGTGATGGAACTGCGCGACACCCGGCAGGAGCTGGCCCGCACCGCCGTCGAGCGGGAGCGGCTGCGGTTCTCCCGCGATCTGCACGACCTGCTGGGCCACACGCTCTCCGTCATCGTCGTGAAGTCGGAGGCCGCGCGCAGGCTCGCCCCGCGCGACATGGACGCGGCGCTGTCCCAGGTCGCCGACATCGAGTCCGTCGGGCGCCAGGCGCTCACCGAGATCCGCGAGGCGGTGACCGGCTACCGCGAGGGCAGCCTCGCCACCGAGCTGGACCGGGCCAGGTCCGCGCTGACCGCCGCCGGGATCGAACCGGTCGTCCGGCGCTCGGGACCCCCGCTCGCTCCGCAGACCGAGGCGCTGCTGGGCTGGGTGGTGCGGGAGGCCGTCACCAACGTCGTACGCCACTCCACCGCCGCCCGCTGTGTGTTCGAGCTCGGCGGCGGCGGGGAACGGGTCCGGCTGACCGTCACCGACGACGGCCGGGGCAGGCCCGACGGCCCCGCGCCGACCCCGGGCATCGGCGGCACCGGCCTGAAGGGGCTGACCGAGCGGCTCGCCGCGGCCGGCGGCTCCCTGGTGGCCGGCCCGGGACCGGACGGCGGCTTCGTGGTCACCGCCGAACTCCCGGTGGACGCGGGCGACGGGGCGGACGGCGACGCCGCGGAGCCGGATGTGAGGGGTGGCGCGGACAACTCGCCTACCCTGGGCCGGTGAACGAGATGCCACAGGAGCACCCGCCGGCCCCGTCCGTACGCGTACTGCTCGCCGAGGACCAGGGGATGATGCGCGGCGCGCTCGCCCTGCTGCTCGGTCTGGAGCCGGACATGGAAGTGGTCGCCCAGGTCGGCGCGGGCGACGAGATCGTGGCCGCCGCGCGGGCGTCGCGGCCCGATGTGGCGCTGCTCGACATCGAACTCCCGGGCCGCAGCGGGCTGGACGCGGCGGCCGATCTGCGCGAGGAGGTGCCGGACTGCCGGGTGCTGATCCTCACCACCTTCGGCAGGCCCGGCTATCTGCGCCGCGCGATGGAGGCCGGGGCGGCGGGTTTCCTGGTGAAGGACGGCCCGGTCGAGGACCTGGCCGAGGCGATCCGCCGGGTGCTGGCCGGGGAGACGGTGGTCGATCCGGCGCTGGCCGCGGCCGCGCTGAGTTCCGGGCCGAGCCCGCTGACCGCGCGCGAGCGTGACGCGCTGGTCGCGTCGGTGGACGGGGCGACCGTCGCCGACATCGCGGCCAAGCTGCATCTCTCCGAGTCGACGGTCCGCAACTACCTCTCGTCGGCGATCGGCAAGACCGGCACCCGCAACCGGATGGAAGCGGTCCGCGCGGCCCGGCAGCAGGGCTGGCTCTGACCGCCACCGCTTCGTCCGTACCGTCACCACCCAGGGGCCCGGCCACATCGATGACTTCCCGCACCACCGCGCTCCGGCGCGCCTTTCCGCTCTGGCCGATACCGGCGCTCTGGACCCTGGGCCTCGGGCTCTGGGGGCTCTCGCGGCAGGACAGCGTCTGGCGGGACGAGGCCGCCACCTGGCAGGTGGCCCTGCGGTCCGCCGCCGGCATACGGGGCCTGCTGAGCCATGTCGACGCGGTGCACGGGGTCTACTACCTGCTGATGCACGGGCTGTTCGACTGGTTCGGGGCGACGACCACGACCCTGCGGCTGCCGTCCGTGCTGGCCATGGCGGTGGCGGCGGCCTGTGTGACGGCGATCGGCGGGCGGCTGGCCGGGCCGTGGGCGGGTCTGGGCGGCGGGATGGTGCTCGGTCTCCTTCCCGCCGTGCAGTTCTACCTCCAGGAGGGCCGCCCGTACGCCCTGGTCGCGGCGGCGGCCGGGATCTCGACGCTGCTCCTGGTGGCCCTGCTCCAGGGGCGCGGCGGATGGGGGCGCTGGGCGGCGTACGCGGGCGCGGTCCTGGCCGGTGCGCTGCTGAACTGGTTCTCGCTGCTGATCCTGCCCGCGCATCTGGCGACGCTGGCGTGGAGCGGGGCCGGGCGCGGGGTGTGGGCGCGGTGGGCGGTGGCCTCGGCCGCCGCGGTGGCCGGTGCGCTGCCGCTGATCCTGTTCACGGCGGGCCAGGCCGAGCAGGTGTCCTGGATACCGCCGCTGACCTGGCACATGCTGATCGGCCCCGCCGTGCTGCTGGCGATCGGCGGGCTCGGCGCGCTGGCGGACCGGCCGGGGGCGGGGCGGCTCTCCCTGGCCTCGGTCGGGCTGCCCCTGCTGGCGGTCCCCCAGCTGGGCCTGGTCGCGCTCTCGCTGGTCAAGCCGCTGTTCCTGGACCGGTACGTGCTGTTCAGCCTGCTGGGCCTGGCGCTGCTGACGGGCGCCGGGCTCGCGGCGGCGGTGCGGGCGGCGGCGCCCCGGTTCCCCGCGGCGTCGAGGTGGCTGGTCCCGGTACTGCTGGCCGCGACGGTGGCGGCGCTCCTTCCGCAGTCCCTGGCCAAGCGGTCCCCGGAGAGCCGGGTGGACGATGTGCTGGCGACCACGGCGGACATACGGCGGCTGAAGGAGCCGGGGGCGGCGGTGGTGTTCCTGCCGAGCGCCCGGCGGGACACGATGCTGGTCTCCCCCGGCGCGTTCACCGGCCTGCGGGACATAGCGCTGGCCCGGGGCCCGCATGAGTCCGGGACGCTGAACGGGGTGGAGGCGGAGCCGGCCCGGATACGGGACGCGATGCTGGCGCAGCCGCGGATACTGCTGGTGACGGACACGCCGGAGGCGGCCCGGCCGGAAGCGGAACAGCGGGAGAAGGTGAAGGCCGCCGTGCTGAGGGACCACTTCACCGTGGTCGCGGACGCCCGGGTGCGCGGCCGGCGGGTGACGCTGTACGAGCGGAAGTGACGGGGCGGGCACGGCAGTGACAGGGCGAACACGACGGTGACCCGGGGGGCCTCGCGCGCCGGGCGTCCGGGGGGCCTCGCACGCCCGGCCTCGTACGGACCCCGCGCGCCCGGCGTCGTACGGGCCCCGCGCCCGGCCTCGTACGGGCTCCGCGCCCGGCCTCGTACGGGCTCAGACCTTGATGACGGTCGGCCGGTGGCGCGGGAGCCAGAGGGCCATCACGAGGAGCCCGGCGAGCAGGACCCCGGCCGCCGTGCGGAAGGCCAGTGCGTAGCCGGCGGTCAGCTCGACCGGGTCCGCCCCGTCGTGCGTGCGGGCGGCGGCGACCGTGGAGAGCACGGCGAGGCCGAGGGCGCCGCCCATGGTGCGGGAGGTGTTGACGAGTCCGGAGACGAGGCCGGCCTCGCCGGGGGCCGCGCCGGAGGTGGCGAGGGAGGCGAGCGGGGTGGAGGCGAGCCCGGCGCCCGCCATCATGAGCACCCCGGGCAGACAGACGGCGGTGAGGTAGGAGCCGTGGACGGTCATCGTGGACTGCCAACCGAAGCCGGTCGCGGCGACGGCGGCGCCGATGAGCGCGAGGTTCTTCGCGCCGACGCGGGCCATCAGCCGGGGCGCGGCCTTGGAGCCGAGCACCACGGCGAAGGAGGAGGGCATCAGGGCGAGTCCGGCCTCCAGCGCGCTGTAGCCCAGCACGTTCTGCGCGTACACCGTCATGAAGTACCACATGGAGAACGTGGCCGAGCCGATGACGACCATGGCGACGTTCGCGGAGGCCACCGGCCGCGCCGCGAGGACCCGCAGCGGCATCAGGGGCTTCGCCGTGCGGGTCTCCACCAGGGCGAACAGGGCGAGCAGCGCGGGGCCGCCGAGCAGGGGTACGAGGGTCGGCGCGGCGGTCCAGCCGGACTCCTCGGTCTGCACGATGCCGTACGCCAGGGAGGCCAGGCCGGCCGTGACGAGGACGGCGCCGAGGAGGTCGATACGGCTGCGGCCGCCCGTGCGGCCCTCGGCGAGCCAGAGCGCGGCGCCGATCAGGACGAGCACCCCGATGGGCACGTTGATCAGGAGGACCCAGCGCCAGGACAGGGTGTCGGTGAGCACCCCGCCGACCAGCCCGCCCGCCGCGCCGCCGCCCGCGCCGACCGCCATCCAGGTGCCGATGGCCTTGGTCCGCGCGGGGCCCTCGGGGACGGCCGCGGTGAGCAGGGTGAGGGTGGCGGGGGCGAGGACGGCCGCGCCGAGCCCCTGTGCGGCGCGGGCGGCGAGCAGTTGCCAGCCCTCCTGGGCGAGGCCGCCGGCCAGCGAGGCGGCGGTGAACAGGCCGAGGCCGACGAGGAACATCCGCTTGCGGCCGTAGAGGTCGGCGGCCCGCCCGCCCAGCAGCATGAACCCGGCGAACGCGATCGAGTACGCGTTGAGCACCCATTGCAGCCCGGCGGCGCTGAGCCCCAGGTCGGTGCGCATGGACGGGAGCGCGACGTTGACGACGGACACGTCGAGCACCACCAGGAACTGCCCCACACAGGCGGCGAGGACCACCGCCCAGGTGCGGGCCTTGATCCGGTCGGTGGGCGGTGCGGGCGTGGAGACGTCAACCATGGGTGTCATACTCGCAGCCGCCGTGCGCCCCGTACATCGGTTTCCGGTCCGGTCGGCCTCGGTCCAGCGGCGTAGGACCCGGGCTTTCCTCAACGGCGCAGCAGGGTCACCACCGCGGCGCCGCCGAGGCCGATGTTGTGGGCGAGCGCGGTGCGGGCGCCGGGTACCTGGCGGGCCCCGGCCTCGCCCCTGAGCTGCCAGGTCAGTTCGGCGGCCTGGGCGATTCCGGTGGCGCCGAGCGGGTGGCCCTTGGAGATCAGGCCGCCGGACGGGTTGACCACCCAGCGCCCGCCGTGGGTGGTGGCGCCGGATTCGGCGAGCGGCCCGGACTCGCCCTCGCCGCACAGCCCGAGCGCCTCGTAGGTGAGGAGTTCGTTGATGGAGAAACAGTCGTGCAGCTCGATGACGTCGAGGTCGTCGGGGCCGGTGCCGGACGCCTCGTACACCTGCCGGGCCGCCTCCCGGGACATGGGCAGGCCGACCGCGTCGACGCAGGTCCCGGAGGCGAAGGAGGCCTCGGTGTCGGTGGTCATGGCCTGGGCGGCGATCTCGACGGCCCGCGCGCCGAGGTCGTGCCGCTCCACGAAGCGCTCGGACACGACGACGGCGGCGGCCGCCCCGTCGGAGGTCGGGGAGCACTGGAGCCGGGTGAGCGGGAGGTGGACGGGCTTGGCGGCGAGGACCTCGTCGACGGTGTACGGGGCCTGGAACTGGGCGTACGGGTTGCCGGCGGAGTGGCGGTGGTTCTTGGCGGCGACGGCGGCGAGCTGCGCCTCGGTCGTGCCGTAGCGCTCCATGTGCTCGCGGGCGGCGTTGCCGAATATCTGGGCGGTGGGCGGGGTCATCTCGAAGCCGTGGGCGGCGGCCATGACCGCGTAGTGGCGGGCGACCGGGGACGTCTTGAAATCGCCCGCACCGCCGTCCGCCCCGCCGCCGCCGAGCGAGCCGCGCGCCATCTTCTCGAAGCCGAGCGCGAGGACGCAGTCGCTCGCGCCGCCCTCCACGAACTGCCGGGCCATCATGAGGGCGGTGGAGCCGGTGGCGCAGTTGTTGTTGACGTTGTAGACGGGCACCCCGGTCAGCCCGAGTTCGTAGACGGCGCGCTGTCCGGCGGTGGACGCCTGGAAGCAGTAGCCGGTGACGGCCTGCTGGATGTCGCGGTACGCGAGCGAGGCATCGGCGAGGGCGGCGGTGCCGGCCTCCTTCGCCATGTCCCAGTACTGCCAGTCGCGGGTCTCGGGCTTCTCGAACCTCGTCATCCCGACGCCGACGATGTAGGACCTCATCATGATCACGGTTTCCCTTCAGTCCCGGGGGAGGCCGAGGATGCGCTCGGCGACGACGTTGAGCTGTACCTGGGTGGTGCCGCCCGCGATGGTCAGGCAGCGCGACATCAGGAAGCCGTGCACCGCCCGCTCCCCCGGCCCTTCGCACACCGCTCCCGCGGGACCGAGGAGTTCGAGGGCGAGTTCGGCGGTCTTCTGCTGGTGCGTGGTCCGGACGAGCTTGCGTACGGAGGCGCCCGCGCCCGGTTCGAGCCCGGAGACCTGCTGGAGGGTGGTGCGCAGGCCGATGCAGGCCAGGGCGTGGGCCTCGGCGGCGAGGGCTCCGATCCGGGCGCGCTGGGCCCCGTCGAGTGCGGCGGCGCGGCCGATCAGCGCTTCCAGGCCGGTGTCGAAGGTCATCTGGTCGGCCATGTGGACGCGTTCGTTGCCCAGGGTGTTGCGGGCGACCCGCCAGCCGCCGGCGGGCTCGCCGACGAGCGCGTCGAGGGGCAGCAGCACGTCGTCGAAGTACACCTCGTTGAAGAGGGCGTCGCCGGTGATCTCCTTCAGCGGGCGGATGTCGATGCCTTCGGTGTTCTTCATGTCGACGAGGAAGTAGCCGAGGCCCTGGTGCTTGGGCGCGTCCGGGTCCGTCCTGGCGAGGAGGATCCCGTGGTCGGCCCACTGGGCGGCGCTCGTCCACACCTTCTGGCCGTTGATCCGCCAGCCCTCGGGGGTGCGTTCGGCCCGGGTGCGCAGCGAGGCGAGGTCGGAGCCGGCGCCGGGTTCGGAGAAGAGCTGGCACCACAGGAGGTCGCCGCGCAGGGTCGGCGGGAGGTAGCGCTCCTGCTGCTCGGCCGTCCCGTGGGCGAGGAGCGAGGGCACCACCCAGGTGGCGATGGAGAGGTCGCTCAGCTTCACGCCCTGGGCGCGTAACTCCTGCTGGATCGCCAGCTGTTGTACGGGGCCCGCGTCCAGGCCGTGGGGTGCGGGCAGATGGGGTGCGGCGTAGCCGGTGGGGGCGAGGGCGCGGCGGGCGGCCTTCGGGTCGAGGCCCCGGGCGGCGGCGACGGCCTCGCGGGCCGCGGCGCGGTGGGCCTCGGCCTCCGGCGGGAGTTCCAGGGCGAGTTCGCGGCGGGCCCCGGCGGCGGCGAGCCGTACCGCCCGCTGCCGGTGGGTGTCGCCGGACCCGAGCAGCTGGCGGGCGACCAGGGCCCGGCGCAGATACAGGTGGGCGTCGTGCTCCCAGGTGAAGCCGATGCCGCCGAGGATCTGGATGGCGTCCTTGGCGCAGCCGTACGCGGCGTCGAGCGCGGTGGCCGCGGCGAGGGCGGCGGTCAGCCCCCGTACGTCACCGCTGCGGTGCGGGTCGGCGGCCGCGCGGGCGGCGTCCCAGGTGAGGGCGCGGGCCTGTTCGAGGCGTACGAGCATGTCGGCGCAGAGGTGCTTGACGCCCTGGAACTGCCCGATGGGCCGGCCGAACTGCTCGCGGACCTTGGCGTGTTCGGTGGCGGTCTCCAGGGCGTGGGCGGCGGTTCCGCACGCCTCGGCGGCGAACAGGACGGCGGCCAGGTCGGTCACGAGGTCCGGGCCGAGGCGCAGCAGCCGTCCGGCGGGGACGTGGACGCCGGCGGCCCGGACCTCGGCGGTGGGCCGGGTCGGGTCGGCGCCGAGGTGGGGGCGCACGGTGAGCCCCGGCGCCTCGGCGTCCACGGCGAACCAGCGGACCGCGCCCTCGCGGGTGGCGGGGAGGAGGAGCAGTCCGGCGTCGGCCCCGGACAGGACGGGGGGCGCCGTGCCTTCGAGCAGGTGGCCCTCGCCGTGCGGGACGGCGGTGAGGCTGCCGGGGCCGAGGGCGGCGGCGCCGGTGCGGCGGCCGCTGGCGAGGTCCCGGAGCAGCGCGTCCGCGCCGGCGGTGTGCAGGGCGGCGGTGGTGAGGGCGTGCGCCAGGTAGGGGCCGGGCAGTGCGGCCCGGCCGGCCTCTTCGAGGACGACGGCGAGGTCGAGGAGGTCGCCGCCGGAGCCCCCGTACGCCTCGGGCAGATGGATGGAGAGCAGGCCCTGTCCGGCGAGGCCGTCCCAGTACGCGGGGCGTGCGCCGGGGGGTGCGGGGGCGTCCGCGTCGAGCAGTTCGCGGACCGCGCCGGGGGGTACGGCTCTGGCCAGCCATCCTCGTACCGCCTGTGCGAGCGCCCTGTGTTCTTCGGTGATCCCGATGCCCATGCGCATCCTCGCCGGTCGCAGCCACTGGAACGGCGCAAGAGTAGAACACGTTTCAATCTGACGGAAGGTCAGACGCAGGCTCGATCCCGACGGTTGTGCGGGCCCGGGGGCGAGCGCGCCCCGTTCGCACCTGGTTCACCGGAATACGCCGTAGCCGAAGAAGGTTCACCCTGCACAGACTTGGCGGTCGACGCTGTCCACGACCGGGACACACGACCGTTCGCCCCACCCCTGTCGCCGCTCCCACCGCTGCCCGGAGGCCGCACGCATGCCACAGCCGACGCACGAACAGCCCGCCGCGGAGCTTCCTGATCCGCGCGCGAGGGCGGGCCGGGGGATCGTTCCCGTCCTCGCCTTCGCGGGCATCACCGTCGCGGTGATGCAGACCCTGCTCGTCCCCGTCATCAAGGATCTGCCCGCCCTTCTGCACACCTCCCCCTCCGACGCGACCTGGGTGATGACCGCCACCCTGCTCGCCGGAGCCGTCTCCACCCCGATCATGGGGCGGCTCGGGGACCTGAACGGCAAGCGCGGGATGCTGCTGGCCAGCCTCGCCGTGATGGTCGTCGGCTCACTGATATGCGCCTTCACCGACGACCTCGTGATCATGATCGTGGGCCGCGCGCTCCAGGGCTTCGCCATGGGCGCGATCCCGCTGGGCATCGGCATCATGCGCGACGAGCTGCCGCGCGAGAAGCTCGGTTCGGCCATGGCCCTGATGAGCTCCTCGATCGGGGTGGGCGGCGGACTCGCGCTGCCCGCCGCCGCGCTCGTCGCCCAGCACACCGACTGGCACACCCTCTTCTTCGGCTCCGCCGGGCTCGGCGTGCTGGCCATGGTGCTGACCGTGCTGGCCGTGCCCGAGACCTCGTCGCGCGCCCCCGGCCGGTTCGATGTCGTCGGGGCGCTCGGCCTCTCGCTCGGCCTGGTCCTCCTGCTGCTGCCCATCACGAAGGGCGGCGACTGGGGCTGGGCCTCGCCCACCACGCTCGGGCTGATCACCGCTTCCCTGGTCGTGCTGGTGCTGTGGGCGCTGTTCGAGCTGCGCAGCGACGCCCCGCTGGTCGACCTGCGGACCTCGGCCCGCCGCGAGGTGCTGCTGACCAACCTGACCTCGATCATGGTCGGGGTCGCCTTCTACGCCGTCTCACTGGTCCTGCCCCAGCTGCTCCAGCTGCCGAAGTCCACCGGCTACGGCCTCGGCCAGTCGATGGTGGTCGCCGGCCTCTGCGTGGCCCCGCTCGGCCTGACGATGATGTTCGTCGCCCCGCTGTACGCCCGGATCTCCGCCCGGCGCGGCCCGAAGGTCTCCCTGATCCTCGGCATGCTGGTCATCGCCGTGGGCTACGGGGCCGGGCTCGGCCTGATGAGCGCCGCCTGGCAGACCGTGGTGATCGCGGTGATGCTCGGCGCCGGCATCGGGCTCGCGTACTCCTCGCTGCCCGCCCTGATCATCGGCGCCGTCGACGCCTCCGAGACCGGCGCGGCCAACGGGCTGAACACCCTGATGCGCTCCATCGGCACCTCCGTGTCGAGCGCGGTGATCGGCATGGTCCTGGCCCACACCTCGACGCGGATGGGGACGGTCGCGGTGCCCACCATGCAGGGGTTCCGCATCTCGTTCCTCATCGCGACGGGGGCGGTGGTGGCCGGGCTCGTCCTGGCCTCGTTCCTGCCGTCGCGGCGCGCCGCCACCGCCCCGGTGCTCCTGGCGAGCAGCGAGGGCGACGCGGCGGCCCGGCGCGCCGCCGCCGGGGTCCTGGACGCCGGAATCCTGGACGCTGCCGGAGGGGCCGTCGCCCCGCTCCCGCTGCCGGGCCCGCAGGGGTTCAGGGGCCGGGTGCTGGAGGCCGACGGGGCGCCGGTGGCCGGGGCCAATGTGACCCTGATCGACCGGCAGGGCCGGCAGGCCGGGCTGACCACCACCGACGCCTCCGGCCGCTGGGCGCTCACGGCCCCCGGCTCCGGCACCTTCGTGCTGGCCGTGTCCGCCACCGACTACGCGCCGCGCGCCTGGCCGGCGGCCTGCCCCGCGGGCGGCGGCGCGGTGGACACGGACCTGGTGCTGACGGTCAGCGTGCCGGAGCGTCGAACCGCGCTGCGGTCGTGAGCAGCCGGGACACATCCGTCCCCGCCGCCAGCTCCCGGGGCGCCGAGCCCCGCGTGAACAGCCGGGCGGGGCGGGCCCCGTCGACCCGGGCGGTCTCGCCCTCGACGCGCAGCCACGACCCCTCGCGCAGGCCGAGCACGGGCACGTCGTTCTCCTCCAGGAATTCGGTGAGCCGCTCCTCGCGGGTCTCGCCCTTGTGGGTGCTGTCCGGGTCCGGGTCGAGGTAGTGCGGGTTGATCTGGAACGGGACGAGGCCGAGGGTCTCGAAGGACGGCGGCTGCACGATGGGCATGTCGTTGGTCGTCCGCAGGGTGGGCGCCGCCATGTTCGTCCCGGCGCTCGCCCCCATGTACGGCAGCCCCGCCCGCACGGCCCCGCGCACCGCGTCCCGCAGCCCGGTCCGGTACAGCGCGCTCAGCAGCCGGAAGGAGTTGCCGCCGCCGACGAACACCGCGTCGGCGGCCTCCAGCGCGGCGACCGGGTCGGTGTGTTCGTGGACGCCGTGCACGCCGATCCCCGCCGGTTCGAGGGCGTCGCGGACGCGTGCGGTGTACGTGGCGTGGTCGGCGAGCGCGTAGGGGACGAAGGCCAGCCGGGCGCCCGCGGGCAGGAAGGCGGTGACCGTTTCGAGGGCGTGTTCCAGGTAACCGCGGCCGTACTGGGTGGAGTTGGAGAGCAGGAGCAGATTCACGGGGTTCCTCTTCGGGGTTGCTCGGTCAGGTCGTGGGGGTGCGGCGCGTCCGGGGCTTCGGGCGCTGCGGCGGGTGGGTGAGGCGCTTCTCCAGCAGTCCGGCGGCGTGCCGCAGCGCTTCGAGGCGGTTCTCCGGCGCCCCGTCGAACCGCTCCTCGGCCCCGCCCAGGCTGAGGCTTCCGTAGGGTTCGCGGCCCAGGAAGACGGGTACGGCGACGGTCGCGATGCCGGTGTCGTACTCGCCGACCGTCCAGGCGTACCCCTGGGCGCGGACCTTCAGGAACTCCTGTTCCAGCGCGTCCGGATCGGTGACGGTCCGGTCGGTGAAGCGGGCCATCGGGCGCCCACGGAACAGCCGGTGGCGCTGCTCGTCGGGCAGACAGGCGTAGAAGGACTTGGCCGTCGCCCCGGCGTGCGCCGGGTAGAGCTCGCCGACCAGCGGGTAGTAGCGCAGCGGTCCCGTCTCGCCCTCCTCGGCGGCCACGCACCGCATGTGGAAGTTGTCGGGCAGGCAGAACAGCACGGTGTCGCCGGTGACGCGGCGCAGCTCCTCCAGGACCGGTCCGGCCAGCAGCTCCAGTGATCCCGAGCGCTCCCAGAGCCTGCCCAGGCGCAGCACGGCGGGGCCGATGCGGTAGCGCCGGGTGGCCGGGTCGGAGACCAGGAAGCCGCGCCCCGCGAGGGTGGCGAGGAGGCGCTGCGCCACGGAGGTGTCCCAGCCGAACTCCGCCGCGACCTCGGTGACGCCCCAGTCGGGCCGGGTCCGCTCGAAGGCCAGCAGCACGAGCAGCGCCCGGTCCACGGTTTGCAGGGCTCCGGCGGGGGTGCGCCGGTCCAGATCGAACTCCGTCATGGCCATCTCACCATTCAGACGTGAATTGCAGATAACGGGAAATCATTGCGCTCAACGCTATCCGATCCCGAATCTGCTCTCAGCACCCCGTCCGGAGCCCCGGCTCCCTGGCGGGCTCCGGACGGGTGTGACGGATGCGCGAGAAAGGCCCCCCATGTTGAAGTACGTACTGGACCTCGTCGACCTGCTCGACGACCCCCGGGCCGATGGCAGGACGGTCGTCGACTACCTGGACGCCGCGGCGGGGGCCGAGGGCTCGTCCGCACAGGTCACCACCGTGGCCGGTGAGCGGGGCTCGACGGACTTCGTCTCGGTCCGCGTCCCCGGTTCCCGTGGGCGTACGGCCGGGGGCGACGCCCGCACGCTCGGCGTCGTCGGCCGGCTCGGCGGTATCGGCGCCCGGCCCGAGGTCACCGGCCTGGTCTCCGACGCGGACGGGGCCGTCTCGGCGCTCGCCGCCGCCGCGAAGCTGCTCGACATGCGCCGCCGGGGCGATGTGCTGCCCGGCGATGTGATCGTCGCCACCCACATCTGCCCGAGCGCGCCGACCGAGCCGCACGACCCGGTGCCGTTCATGGGCTCGCCCGTGGACATCGCCACCATGAACCGGCACGAGGTGACCGGCGAGATGGAGGCGGTGCTCTCCATCGACACCACCAAGGGCAACCGGATCATCAACCACAAGGGCCTCGCCCTGTCACCCACCGTCAAGGAGGGCTGGGTGCTGCGGGTCAACGAGCAGCTGGGCGAGCTGCTGGCCGTGGTGACCGGTGAGCCGTTGGTCACGTACCCCGTGACCACGCAGGACATCACGCCGTACGGTAACGGTGCACACCACATCAATTCGATCCTCCAGCCCTCCACCGCCACGGCCGCCCCCGTGGTCGGCCTGGCCGTCACCTCGGCCGCCGCGGTGCCGGGCTGCGGGACGGGCGCGAGTCACGAGAGCGACATCGCGTCGGCCGCCCGCTACGCCGTGGAGGTCGCCAAGGCCTTCGGCGGCGGCCGGCTGGACTTCCACGACGCCGTGGAGTTCGACAACCTCGTCAGCCGCTACGGCCCGCTGACCCACCTCCAGACCTTCGGCCGTACACCCCAGGAGTCCTGATGGCAGCCGCCCCTCAGTCCGGTGCCGTGGCCCGTGAGGCCAAGAGCATCGGCAGCGACGACTACGCGCTCTCGCGCGTCCCGCGCGACAAGCGGTTCGGTTTCTGGTCGATGCTGCTCCAGTGGCTGGCCCAGTCCGGTTCGATCTCGCAGTTCACGCTCGGCGCCACCATCGGTGTCGGGATGACCTTCGCCAACGCCTTCTGGGCGTTCACGCTGGGCGCGGTGATCCTGGAGGTCGTGATCTTCGCCATCGGCCTGGCCGGGATGCGCGAGGGTCTCGCCACCCCGATGCTGACCCGCTGGGTGGGCTTCGGCCGCAACGGCTCCGCGCTGGTCAGCTTCGTGATCGCGGTCAGCCTGGTCGGCTGGTTCGGTGTCCAGAACACGATCTTCGGCGACAGCGTCTCGGCGCTGGTCGGCGGACCGTCCTGGATGTGGTGCGTGCTCGCGGGCATCGCCATCACCGCCCTGGTGATCTTCGGGTTCAAGTACATGGCGAACTTCGCGAAGATCGTCACCCCGCTCTTCTTCGCGATGGTGGCCTTCTCCGTCATCCGCACGCTGAACGACCACTCGCTGAGCGAGCTGGTCCACTCGCCGCCGCCGGGCGACACGATCCCGCTGGCCGTCGCGGCCACCGCCATCGCGGGCGGCTACATGACGGGCGCGATCGTCTCCCCGGAGATGACCCGCTACAACCGCAAGGGCTCGCACGTCTTCCTGCAGAGCGCCTCGTCCATGATCCTCTCCGAGTACATCGTCGGCCTGACCGGCGTGCTCCTGGGCCACCTGGTCAAGAGCAGCGAGGTCTCGCACATCGTGCTCTCCACCTCCGGCGCCTTCGGTGTGCTCGTCGTCCTGATGTCCACGGCGAAGATCAACGACTGGAACCTGTACGGCTCCTCGCTCGGCGTCGTCAACTTCTTCCAGGTCGTCTTCGGCAAGCGCGTCCACCGCGGCGCGGTCACCATCGTCCTCGGCGTCGCCGGAACGCTTCTGTCCGCGGTCGGGATCATGAGCCACTTCACCGAGTTCCTCACGATCCTCGGCGTCGCGATCCCGCCGATCGGCGGCATCATCGTGGCCGAGTACTGGATCGTGAAGCGGATGCGCAGGCCGCTGGACGAGACCCGGGCCTCCGAGACCCTGCCGGCGTCCTCGCCGACCTGGGTCCCCGCGTCCCTCGCCATCTGGGTCGCCGCGTTCTGCGTCGGCAAGTTCTACGACGGCGGCATCCCGGCCCTGAACTCGCTGGCCACCGCCTTCGTCCTGTACAGCGTCCTGGGCCTGCTGGGCTGGATCAGGCCCTACGGCACCTCCGCCCTGGACGACGAGGACGGCACCACCCCCGCCGCCCGCACCACCACCCCCGTGGGAGCAGCATGAGCACCGCATCCGATTCCCCCGCCCTGGTCCCGGCCTCCGACGAGGCCCAGGCCGAGGTCGTCGACCTCTGCGCCGAGCTGATCAGGTTCGACACCTCCAACCCCACGAGCGACGAGCGCGCGAGCGCCGAGTGGGTCGCGGCCCGCCTCGCGGACGTGGGCATCGCCTCCGAGCTGATCGAGTCCGCGCCGGGCCGGGCCAGCGTCGTCGCGCGGATCGCCGGGCGCGCCCCGGAGCGCGGCGCCCTGCTGGTCCACGGCCATCTGGACGTGGTGCCGGCCGACGCCGCCGAGTGGCAGGTGCCGCCCTTCTCCGGCGAGATCCGGGACGGCTACCTCTGGGGCCGGGGCGCGATCGACATGAAGGACACGGTGGCCGTGATGCTGGCCACCGCCCGGCACTTCGCCCGCACCGGGACGAAGCCCTCGCGCGATCTGGTCCTGGCCTTCCTCGCCGACGAGGAGGCGGGCGGCAAGTTCGGTGCCCACTGGCTGGTCGAGCACCGCCCGGAGCTGTTCGCCGGGGTCACCGAGGCGATCGGCGAGGGCGGCGGGTTCTCCTTCGCCATCGACGGCACCCGGCGGCTCTACCCGATCGAGAACGCCCAGCGCGGCATGGCCTGGATGGAGCTGACCGCCACCGGCCGGGCCGGTCACGGCTCGTCCCCCAACGACGAGAACGCGGTCACCGACCTCGCGGAGTCGCTGACCCGGATCGGCCGCGAGACCTTCCCGGTCCGGCTGATCGAACCGGTCCGCGCCCTGCTCGAAGAGGCCGCCCGGCTCTACGGGGTCGAGTTCGACGAGGACGACATCGAGGGCAGCCTCGCGAAGCTGGGCCCGGTCGCCGACTTCATGCAGGTGGTCCTGCGCAACTCGGCGAACCCCACCATGTTCGACGCCGGCTACCAGACCAACGTCATCCCCGGAAAGGCCACCGCCCGTGTGGACGGCCGCTTCCTGCCCGGCCACGAGCAGGAGCTGATCGACACCATCGACAGGCTCCTGCTGCCCTCGGTCAGCCGCGAGTGGGTCAACCACGACATCGCGATGGAGACGGCGTTCGACGGCCCGCTCGTGGACGCCATGTGCGCGGCGGTGCGCGCCGAGGACCCGGACGGCCACCCGGTGCCGTACTGCAACCCGGGCGGCACGGACGCCAAGGCCTTCACCCACCTGGGCATCCGCTGCTTCGGCTTCAAGGGCCTGAAGCTGCCGCACGACCTGGACTACGGCCGCCTCTTCCACGGGGTGGACGAGCGCGTCCCGCTGGAGGGGCTGCGCTTCGGCGTCCGTGTCATGACCCGCCTCTGGCAGAGCTGCTGAGCCCGCGCGGGCCCCGCCGTACGCCCCCGCCGGTACCTTCGGCGGGGGCGTACGGCACGATAAGGCGCCGTCGCCCGCCCGTCGTCGCCGTACCCGTCCCACCAGGAGGAACCCCGTGTCCGCCGAGCCCAAGCCGGAGATTCTCGCCGCGTTCCAGGCCGCCAAGGGCTTCATGCCGGTGGTCGAGGGGCTCGCGCTGTACGACGCCGCGGCCGGGGCGGCGGCGCTGGGCCTGCCGCTGCTGGAGGTCGGCACCTACTGCGGGCGTTCCACGATCCTGCTCGCCGACGCGGCCCGTACGGCGGGCGTGACCGCGCTCACCGTCGACCACCACCGGGGCAGCGAGGAACAGCAGCCGGGCTGGGAGTACCACGACCCGACGGTGGTGGACCCCGAGGTCGGCCGGATGGACACGCTGCCCACGTTCCGCAGGACGCTGCACGCGGCGGGCCTGGAGAACCACGTGGTGGCGCTGGTGGGGCGCTCGCCGCAGGTCGCGGCGGTGTGGAGCGGCAGGCTCGGCCTCGTCTTCATCGACGGCGGCCACACCGACGAGCACGCGAACGGTGACTACGAGGGCTGGGCGCCGCATGTCGCCGAGGGCGGGCTGCTGGTGATCCACGACGTCTTCCCGGACCCGGCGCACGGCGGGCAGGCCCCTTACCGGGTGTATCTGCGGGCGCTGGAGTCGGGGGCGTTCACGGAGGTCTCCGTCACGGACTCGCTGCGCGTCCTGCGGCGCACGGGGCCGGGGATCTGAGGGCGGGGGCCTGCCCCGGGTGTTCCCGGCCGGTCCGTGAACGCCCCGGACGCCGCCGCCCTCGGCGGATAGCATCGCCGGGTGCGTCACGACGAGAGCGTTCCCCCCACCCCGCGCCGCCCGGTCCTGCTCGCGGCGGCGGCGGCCCTGATGTGCCTGGGTCTCGCCGGCTGCGGCGGCGACGGCGGCACCGCGCAGGCCCGGCCGGGCCCGAGCGCCACCGGGACGGTCACCCCGTCCGCCGACCCGGCTCCGCCCTCCCCGTCCCGCTCCCCGACGCCGTCGCGCACGAGCGCGTCCCCGTCCGCGCCGCCCTCGAAGCCGCCGGCCGCCCCCTCGGGCCCGCTGTCCGGCCGTACGGTCGTCATCGACCCCGGGCACAACCCGGCCAACCACCTGCACACCGCCGAGATCAACCGCCAGGTGGAGATCGGGACCGGGCACAAGGAGTGCGACACCACCGGCACATCCACCAACGGGGGTTACGCGGAGGCGGCGTTCAACCTCGACGTCGCGCACCGGCTGCGGACGCTGCTGCGGGCCCAGGGCGCGACGGTGATCCTGACGTACGACGGGGACCGGGAGTTCGGACCGTGCGTGGACGAGCGGGCGCGCATCGGCAACAAGGCGCACGCGGACGCGGTGGTCTCGATCCACGCGGACGGATCGGCCGTCGGCAACCGGGGCTTCCATGTGATTCTGCCCGCATCGGTGCGCGGCGGGGGCGCGGACACCTCGAAGATCGTCGCGCCCTCGCGCGATCTCGGTACCCGTATCGCCGGACTGTTCGTACGCAGTACCGGAAGTTCCCCTTCCAATTACGTAGGCGGCAATACCGGTTTGGACGTCCGCAAGGATCTTGGCGGACTTAATTTGTCGACCGTGCCCAAAGTCTTCATCGAATGCGGCAATATGCGTGATCCCAAGGACGCCGCCCTGCTCACCAGTCCCGGCTGGCGCCAGAAGGCCGCCCAGGGCATCGCCGACGGCATCAGCAGCTTCCTCAAGGGGTAGGCAAGAGGTGGTTCTGCGATGAATTCGGGAGGATGTCCGCGCACCAACCGGGCAGGAACACAACCCGGCCGATCAGACGATAGATTCATCCGTACGATGGGGAGCCGTTCCCGAGCTACGTGCCGTGCCCGCCGTAGACGCGGTGCCAGCGACGACCGCCCCGACGAGACGACCGACTAAGGACCTTCACGTGAATATCCGCTCCCTCACTCGAGGCGATGGCGTGGTGATCGGAGCAGCGGTCGTGCTGTTCATCGCCTCTTTCCTCGACTACGTCGACTACGGAAGCAGCCACATCGACGCGCCCAACTCCTGGGACTCCCTGGGCAACGGCATCGGCGTCTACATGGTCGGGGTGATCGGAGCGGCACTGATCGTGCTCTCCCGTTCGCAGCCCCAGCCGCGCAAGGTCCTCGGCCTCGACCTCGCCCCATTCGGCGTCGCCGCCACGGTCTTCACGGCGTGGAACATGTTCTGGACGATCATCGACCTCGGCCAGATCGACGCCGGCGCCGGTCTGATCCTCGGCTTCATCGCCTCCCTGGTGCTGGCCGGCGGCGCGGTCGCCGCCCCGCTGGTCCCGGCCCTCAAGGCCCCGCTCGCGGGCGCCCCGAAGCCGCAGGCCGTGCCGCCGTACGGCGCCCAGCCGGGCCAGGGCTACGGCTACCCGGGCGGCCCGCAGGCCTCCTTCGGCGGTCAGCCGGGCCAGCCCCAGCCGTACGGTGCCCCGCAGCAGGTCGGTCAGCCCGACGCCCAGCAGGCGCAGGCCCCGGCCCCGCAGGCGCCGGCGGCCGGCGGGCAGTCCGGTGAGTTCACCCCGTTCTGGTTCGCGGTGCCGGTGGCCCGCCAGCTGTACAACGAGGACGGTTCGCAGGCCCCGATCGCCGAACTGGCGCCGGGCACCTGGTACCTCGCGGTCGAGCAGCGCGGTGCCGCGCTGATCGCCCAGACGCAGGACGGCCGTCGCGGCGTCCTCCAGGACACCACGGGCATCCAGCGCGGCTGACGCCCCGCGCCCAGCCGGCGGCCCTTCGCCCCTTCCGGGCGGGGGGCCGCTGCCGTACCCTCCCGGGATAGCTGATGCCACGTCAGAATCCCGGGGAGGCAGCGGAATGCGGCTCGGACTCGCTCTCGGTTACTGGGGCCGCGGCCCGGACGCGGCCCAGCTGGAGCTGGCGCGCGCGGCGGAGGACCTGGGCTACGCCTCGGTGTGGACGTCGGAGGCCTGGGGTTCGGACGCCTTCACCCCGCTGACCTGGATCGCCGCCCACACCTCCCGCATCCGTCTGGGCACGGCCATCGCGCAGATGGCGGCCCGCACCCCCACCGCGACGGCCATGCACGCACTGACCCTCGACCACCTCTCCGGCGGCCGGATGATGCTCGGCCTCGGCCTCTCGGGCCCGCAGGTCGTGGAGGGCTGGTACGGGCGCCCGTTCCCGGCGAGCCCGCTGACCGCGACCCGCGAGTACGTGGACGTGATCCGCCAGGTGCTGCGCCGCGAGGCCCCCGTGGAACTGGACGGCCGCTTCCACCCGCACCCGTACCGCGGCCCGGACGCCACCGGCCTCGGCAAGGCGCTGAAGCCGATCACCCACCCGCTGCGTGCCTCCCTCCCGGTGCTGCTGGGCGCGGAGGGGCCGAAGAACATCGCGCAGACCACCCGGATCGCGGACGGCTGGCTGCCGCTGTACTGGTCACCGCAGCGCACCGACGTCTACGAGGCCGCGCTCACCGGCCTCCCCGAGGGCTTCATGGTCGCGCCGATGGCACGGGCCCGGGTCTGCGACGACGTCGCCGAGGGCCTCCTGCCGGTGAAGGCGATGCTCGGCTTCTACATCGGCGGCATGGGGGCCGCCGCCCGCAACTTCCACGCGGATCTGATGGCGCGGATGGGCTACGAGGAGGAGGCGCACCGCATCCAGCGCCTGTTCCTCCAGGGCCGCAAGGAGGAGGCGGTGATGGCCGTGCCGGACGCGTTCGCCGACGAGATCTCCCTGGTCGGCCCGAGGGAACGGATCGCGGAACGCCTGGAGGCGTGGCGCGCGGGCCCGGTCACCGACCTGCTGGTGACGGCGCCGGACCCGGACACGCTGCGGGTGCTGGCGGAGCTCAACTAGTGCCGCGTTCCGGGACTTTGCCCTCGCGGGTCCAGTCGAGCAGTTCGCCGGCCGGCCAGGTGGTGACCACGCGTTCCGGTGGGACCTCGCACTCCTCGGCGCGGGCACAGCCGTATGCCTGCCAGTCCAGCTGGCCCGGTGCGTGGGCGTCGGTGTCGACGGCGAACAGGGTGCCCGCCGCGACGGCCCGGCGAAGGAGGCGGCGGGGCGGGTCCAGGCGTTCGGGCCGGCTGTTGATCTCCACGGCCGTGCCCGACTCGGCGCAGGCGGCGAAGACCTCGTCCGCGTCGAAGGTGGACTCGGGACGGCCCCGGCCGGTGAGCAGGCGGCCGGTGCAGTGGCCGAGGACGTTCGCCTGCGGGTGACGGACGGCGGCGAGCATGCGCCGGGTCATCGGGGCGGGGTCCATGCGGAGTTTGGAGTGGACGGAGACCACCACGAGGTCCACCTGCTCCAGCAGGTCCTCCTCCTGGTCGAGGGTGCCGTCGAGGTTGATGTCGCACTCGATGCCGGTGAGGAGCCTGAACGGCGCCCAGCACTCGTTGAGTTCGGCGATCTCGGCGAGCTGCCGGCGCAGCCGCTGCGGCGAGAGGCCGTTCGCGACGGTGAGCCGGGGCGAGTGGTCGGTGAGCACCGTCCAGTCGTGGCCCAGCTCGGCGGCGGCGCGGCCCATCTCCTCGATGGGGCTGCCGCCGTCCGACCAGTCGGAGTGCGTGTGGCAGTCACCGCGCAGCAGGGAGAGCAGGTGCTCGCCGCCCTTCGCGAGCGGGCCCGCGCTCCGGGCCCCGGACTCCAGCCGGTCCAGGTAGCCGGGGGTCTCGCCCGCCGCCGCCTCACGGATGACCTGGGCGGTGCGGGGGCCGATGCCCTTGACGCGTTCCAGGGAGCCGTCCGCCAGCCGCCGGTCCAGTTCGCCGTCGTCCATCGCGGCGACGGTCCGCGCGGCGGTGCGGAAGGCCCGGACGCGGTAGGTGACCGCGCTGTCGCGTTCCAGCAGAAAGGCGATCCGCTCCAGGGCCCCGACCGGGTCCATCGGCACCTCCTCGTGCGGGACGGGGCGGTTTCGGCCGCCCCGTCCAGCTTGGCCCAGCACCGCCCGGCCCGCACACCGGAGGGCCCGCCGTCCTCAGCCGAAGGACGTACGCGCCAGCCAGAGGTCCAGCAGCGCGGCGTCGCCCAGCACCTCCACCCGGTCGCTGTCCGGGGCCAGGCGCCGGTTGAAGACCAGCATCAGGTCGGTGAGCGGCCCCCGCAGCGCCACGTTCGCCTTCCCGTGCGCCCGGCGCCAGGTGACACCGTCCTCGCCCAGCTCGATCAGCCATTCGGCGTCGGGCACGTCGGTGGCGTGCAGGTGCAGGGAGCGCCCGGCCCCGCGCAGCTCGGCCATCTCCGGATCGCCCTGGGCCTGGGCGAAGGCGACGATCTGGAGCCACTCGTCGATCGTGTCCGCGGCCAGCTCGGGGGACATCGTGTACGGGACCTTCGCGGTGAGGGCCGCGTCCGCGAGGTGGACGACGGTCTCCAGGGCCATGCGCCGCGACCAGAAGCCGGCGCGCCGCTCCCAGGCCCAGCTCCAGACCTCGGCCTCGGGCCCCGCCTCCCGCAGCGCGGCGGCGGTCCCGGCCGCCCCGTCCGCGAGCCAGGCGTCGAGCGCGTCGGGGCCGTCGCCCTCGGGGGTGTGCGCCGGCACCTTCTCGGGGGCGACCGCCTCGGTGGCGCGGGTGCGGACGATCTCGCCGGCCCAGCGGTGGGCGCGGCCGACGTGCTGGGCGAGTTCGCGCAGCGTCCAGTCCGGGCACGTCGGCACGGTGGCGTCGAGGTCGGCCCCCTTGACCGTCGCCCTCAACTCACCGGTCAGCCGGACGATTTCATCGCAGTAGCGCCCATGCGCGCGAAGATCCATGCTCGCACCCTAGTGCGATCGAGGCTCCCCCCACATGCGGATATCCGCCGGGCCGCGGGCCGTGCGGGTTTCGGCGCGGCGAAAGGGGCAACGCGGAGTCCATGTCCTACAGCAGAGGCAGTGGAAGCATCACCGCGGCACGTGTCATCGCCGTGGTGGCCGACGTCATGGCCTTCATCATCGGCCTGTGGATCCTGATGTACCTGCTCGACGCGAACCGGGGCAACGAGCTGGTGGAGTTCGTACGCGACACCGCACGGTGGCTCGCGGGCTGGTCGCACGACCTGTTCACCTTCGACCGGGCCTGGGCCAACGTCGTCGCCGGATACGGCCTGGCCGCCCTGGTGTACCTGTTCATCGGGCACGCCGTGGCAGGCCGCATCCGGCGCTGACGGAACCTCCCCGGAGCCCTCAGCCGCAGCAGTCCGGCTCAAGGCCCTTCGGGAGCCGTTCACCGCTGAAGACCGCGGTGGTCGCCTCGTCGCCCCCGAGCGCGGCCACCGCCAGCAGGAGGGAACCGGCGGTCCACGAGGTGTGCTCCTCGGGCCAGAACGCCCGGTTGCCCTCGAAGACGTACCCCGTCCAGTACATGCCGCCGTCCGCCCGCAGGTGCTGGATGGACTGGAGGATCTCCAGCGCCCGGTCCGACTCGCCCATGACCCAGAGGGCGAGGGCCAGTTCGCAGCTCTCGCCGCCGGTCACCCACGGGTTGGGCAGCACACAGCGCACCCCGAGGTCCGGGACGACGAAACGGTCCCAGCCCTCCTCGATCCGCTCCTTGGCGGCCGTGCCGGTGACGGCGCCGCCGAGGACCGGGTAGTACCAGTCCATCGAGTACTGGCTCTTGTCGAGGAAGCGTTCCGGGTGGCTGCGGATCGCGTGGGCGAGCGCGCCGGTCGCCAGCTCCCAGTCCGGCTGGGGCTCCTCACGGCGCTCGGCGATGGCGAGCGCGCAGCGCAGCGCCTGGTGGATGGAGGAGGAGCCGGTCAGCAGCGCGTCCGTGACGGGCGTGCCGTCGGCCTCCCGCTTCCAGCCGATCTGGCCGCCGGGCAGCTGGAGCCGCAGGACGAACTCGACGGCCGCGAAGACCGTCGGCCACATCCGGTCGACGAAGGCGTCGTCGCCGGTGGCGAGGTAGTGGTGCCAGACGCCGACGGCCACGTAGGCGCAGAAGTTGGACTCCAGGCCGAGGTCGGTCGGCCGCAGCGGGTCGCCGTCGTGGTAGGCGGCGTACCAGGAGCCGTCCTCGTTCTGGTGGCGGGCCAGCCACTCGTACGCGCGTTCCGCGGCGGCGTGCTCACCGGCGGCGTCCAGGGCCATGGCGGCCTCGGTGTGGTCCCACGGGTCGAGGTGGTGGCCGCGGAACCACGGGATCGCGCCGTCCGGGCGCTGCACGGCGAGCACGGCGGCGACGGTCTCGGTGGCCTGCGCGGCGGTGAGGACTCCGGGCAGGACGAGGTGTTCGGTCCGCTCGGGAAGGCTCACGCCTCGGCCTCGGCTGCCGCGGCGACGGGCAGGTGCGGCTTGGTCGCGTAGGCCACGAAGCTCTTGCCGACGACCGGGTTCAGCAGTTGCTCGGTGACCCGGGTGGCCAGCGGCTTCTTCATGATGTCCCAGACCAGCAGCTTGTGGTACGCCCGCACCGGCAGCGCCTTGTCGTTGTCGACCCCGAAGGCGCACTTGAGCCACCAGTACGGCGCGTGCAGGGCGTGGGCGTGGTGGGTGCCGTACGGCTTGAGGCCGGCGCCGCGCATCCTGCCCAGAAGCTCATCGGCCTTGTAGATGCGGATGTGGCCGCCCTCGACCTCGTGGTAGGCGTCGGAGAGGGCCCAGCAGACCTTCTCGGGGCCGTAGCGCGGGACGGTGACGGCGATCCGGCCGCCGGGCCTGAGGACCCGGACCATCTCGGCGAGCACGCCCTTGTCGTCGGGGATGTGTTCCATGACCTCGGAGATGATCACGACGTCGAAGGACTCGTCGGGGAACGGCAGGTTCAGCGCGTCGCCCTCCATCGCGGTGGCGGTGGCGCCCTCGGGTGCCTCCCCGGCCTCCTTCATCGCGGCGAACCACTTCGCGACCTCGCGGATCTCCTCGCCGTTCTGGTCGAGGGCCACCACCTGGGCGCCGCGCCGGTAGCACTCGAAGGCGTGGCGTCCGGCGCCGCAGCCCAGGTCGAGCACTCGGTCGCCTGCGGCGAGCGGGAAGCGGGTGAAGTCCACGGTCAGCACGAATGCCTGCTTTCGCGGTCGGGGTCGGGAGGGTGGTCAGGGGAGTCAGGGGCCCGGCGGGCGGGCCGGGTTCATCGCCGGCCGCCGGGGCCGGTCGCGGCGCGGGCGGCGATCGCCTGCCGGTAGAGGGCGGCGGTGCCTATCGCGGCCTGCTTCCAGGTGAACCGGGCGAGCACCCGCTCGCGCCCCGCGGCCCCGAGCCGGGCGCGCAGCTCCGCGTCGCCGAGCAGCCGGCCGAGCGCGTCCGCGAGGGCGCCGGGGTCGGCGGGCGGCACCGCGAGGCAGGTCTCGCCGTCCGCGCCGGCCACCTCGGGGATCGCTCCTCCGGTGGTGGCGACGAGCGGGGTGCCGGTGGCCATGGCCTCGGCGGCGGGCAGCGAGAAGCCCTCGTACAGGGAGGGGACGCAGGCGATCCGGGCGCCGCGCACCAGGTCGACCAGCTCGGTGTCGCTGATGCCCTTGACGAACTCGACGGCGTCCGAGAGCCCGTGCCGCTCGATGGCCTGGGCGACCGGCCCGTCCTCGGCGCGGCGCCCGACGACGACGAGGTGGGCCGCGGGGTTGCCGGTGCGGAGCTTGGCGAGGGCCTCGACGAGGTGGACGAGACCCTTGAGCGGGACGTCGGCGCTGGAGGTGGTGACGATCCGGCCGGGGACCTCGGCGACCGAGGGGTCGGGCGACCACAGGTCGGTGTCGGCGCCGATGTGGACGACCTGGACGCGGCGGGGGTCCACCCCGAGGTGGTCCACGATCTCCTGCCTGGAGGAGCCGGAGACGGTGAGCACGGACGGCAGCCGGCGCGCGACCCGCTTCTGCATGCGGGTGAAGGCGTACCAGCGGCGTACGGAGGCGCGGCGGCGGCGGTTGGGGGCCGCGTCCAGGTCGAGCTGCCGGTCGACGGTGATGGGGTGGTGGATCGTGGTGACCAGCGGGGCGCCGAGGTCGCCGAGCAGCCCGTAGCCGAGCGTCTGGTTGTCGTGGATGACGTCGAACTCGCCGCGGCGGGCGGCGAGGTGGCGCCGGGCCCGCAGGCTGAAGGTGAGCGGTTCGGGGAAGCCGCCGGTCCACATGGTGGCGACCTCGGCGGCGTCGATCCAGTCCCGGTACTCGCCGCGCTTCGGGGTACGGAACGGGTCGGGCTGCCGGTAGAGGTCGAGGCTCGGCAGTTCGGTGAGCGGGACGTCCTCGTCGAGCACGGGGTAGGGCTGGGCGCCGATGACTTCGACGCTGTGGCCGAGGCGGGCGAGCTCCCGGGCGAGGTGGCGTACGTAGACGCCCTGTCCGCCGCAGAAAGGATTGCCCTTGTACGTGAGGAGTGCGATGCGCAGGGGGCCGTCTCCGTCGCCCGTGCCCGACGTACCCGGGCCCGTGCGGGGGCCCGACTCTATGGCCTCAGCGGTCACACTCGGCCCCCTTCTCACTGCGTGTTCGCCGGAGCGTAACCGCTCACGCTAATCTAGAACAAGTTATAGACCGGGTCGTTCAATGAGCTACGAATCTACCGGCAGGTAGCGACGGTGCAACGGCGGGATCAGGTGATTCGCGCCACGGCACACACCCTGGCATGCTGTGCGCCGCCGCACCGGCCGTCGCGCCCTCGCGGACGCGGACGCAAGCCACGGGGATGGGACACATGACAGCGGAAGCCAGACCGGCATCGCCGCCCCTGACGGAACGCCAGGAGGCCCGCCGCCGCCGCATCCTGCACGCCAGCGCCCAGCTCGCCGGCAAGGGCGGCTTCGAGGCCGTCCAGATGCGCGAGGTGGCGGAGGCCGCAGGGGTCGCCCTCGGCACCCTGTACCGGTACTTCCCGTCCAAGGTCCACCTCCTCGTCGCCACCATGCAGGACCAGCTCCAGCACATGCACACGACCCTCCGCAAGCGCCCCCCGGCCGGGGACGACGCGGCGGCCCGGGTCACCGACACCCTGATGCGGGCCTTTCGCGCGATGCAGCGCGAACCGCACCTCGCGGACGCGATGGTCCGGGCGCTGACGTTCGCGGACCGCAGCGTGAGCCCCGAGGTGGACACGGTCTCGCGGCTCACGACCGCGATCATCCTGGACGCGATGGGCACCGGCCACCCGACGCCGGAACAGCTCTCCGCCGTCCGGGTGATCGAGCACACCTGGCACTCGGCGCTGATCACCTGGCTCTCGGGCCGGGCGTCGATCGCGCAGGTGCGCACGGACATCGAGACGGTGTGCCGGCTGATCGACCTGTCGGCGCCGGACCCGGCCCCCTAGGGCCTGTCTTCACACTGCCGTCTGCCGGGCGACGACGGCAGTGTGAAGACAGGCCCTGGACCCGGGCGGGCGCCTGCCATGTGCGGCGCCCACACGCCCCGGGGTCCAGGTGGGGTGCCCTGCACCATATCGACGACGGCACGGTGTTCATACGGTTCGGCGACATCACAGGAACACGCCGAGGAGCCGGTCACCATGCCCCGCACAGCCCGCAGATCCCTCAGATCCCTCACCCCCGTCCGTACCGTCGCCGTCCTGGCCGCGGCCGGCCTGCTGCTGACCGGCTGCACCGCCGCCGGGAAGGCGGGCGGGTCCGACTCCGCGGAGTCCGCCGACGACTCGGCCGTGAAGGTCGGCCTGGTGTACTCCAGGACCGGGCTGCTGGCCGACTACGGCAAGCAGTACCGCGACGGCTTCATGGCCGGCCTGGACTACGCCACCAAGGGCACCCGCAAGGCCGGCGGCCACCCCATCGAGGTCACCGAGCAGGACGACGCGGGCGACCCGGGCAAGGCCGTGTCCGCCGCGAAGAACCTCATCGGCAAGGGCTACAAGGTGCTGGCCGGCACCACCGACTCCGGTGTCGCCCTCCAGATGGCCCCGCTCGCCGCCCAGAACAAGGTGCTCTACATCTGCGGCCCGGCCGCCACCGACGCGGTGACCGGCATCAACGACTACACCTTCCGCTCCGGCCGCCAGTCCTACCAGGACATCCTGACGGCGGGGACGATGCTCGGGGACGCCAAGGGCAAGAAGGTCACGGTGCTCGCCCAGGACTCCACCTTCGGCCAGGCCAACGTGGCCGCCGTCAAGGCGGTGCTCGGCGAGAAGGGCGCGAAGGTGGGCTCGGTGCTGGCGCCGCCCAGCGCGACGGACCTGACGCCGTTCGCCCGGCAGGTCAAGGCGGGCGGGCCCGACCTGGTCTTCGTCGCCTGGGCCGGGTCGACCGCCCCGGCGCTGTGGACCGCGCTGGACCAGCAGGGCGTACTCGGCGCGAGCAAGGTGGTCACCGGCCTGGCCGGCACCGCCTCGTACCCGGTCTTCGGGGCCGCCGGCTCCAAGGTGTCGTTCCTGGCGCACTACTTCCCGGGCGCGGGCGGTGACAACGCCGTGGAGAAGGCGATGCTGGACGCGGTGAAGAAGGACGGCGGCCGGCCCGACCTGTTCACCCCGGACGGCTTCACCGCGGCGCAGATGATCGTGCGCGCCATCGAGGAGGGCGGCGCCACCGACACCGCCGCGATGGTGAAGGCCCTGGAGGGCTGGAGCTTCGACGGCGTCAAGGGACAGACCCGGGTGCGCGGCGAGGACCACGCGCTGCTCCAGCCGATGTTCGTGGCCAAGCTGGACGGCAAGGGCAAGACGGCCGAGCCGAAGCTGCTGGACACCGAGCAGATGGACGCCGTGGCCCCGCCCGTGAAGCCCGCGGCGGGCTGAACCGTGACCGCACCCCACACCCTCGGGCAGGCCGGCCCGGCGGACCGGGTGGCGCCCGTGCTCCAGCTGGAGGGACTCGGCTGGAGCGTCGGCGGCGCCACCATCGTCCAGGACGTCACGCTGAGCGTCCGCGAGGGCGAGTTCCTCGCCTTCATCGGGCCCAACGGGGCGGGCAAGACCTCCCTGTTCAACCTCATCAGCGGGCTGAACCTGCCGACCGCCGGCCGCATCGAGCTGGACGGCGCCGAGATGACGGACCGGCCCACGCACGTGCGGGCCCGGCGCGGCGTCGGCCGGACGTTCCAGACGTCCAGCCTGTGGCCCGCGATGACCGTCGCCGACCACGTCCGGCTCGCCGCGCAGGCGGCCCGGGGCGGCTCGTACCGGCTGTGGCGGCGCGCCGAGGCGTACGCCGCCGAGGTGGCCGGGGTCCTGGAACGCACCGGGCTCGGCCACCGGGCGAAGGCCACGGCGGCCGAACTGTCGCACGGCGAGAAGCGGAAACTGGAGCTGGCCGTGCTGCTGGTGGGCGAGCCCCGGCTGATGCTGCTCGACGAGCCGATGGCCGGGGTCAGCGCCGAGGAGGTCCCCGCGCTGACCGAACTCATCCGCACCCTGCACCGGGAGGAGGGGCGCACGGTCCTCATGGTCGAACACCACATGGACGTCCTGCTGGGCCTCGCGGACCGGCTCGCCGTGATGCACCACGGCCGGCTGCTCGCCCTGGACACCCCGGAGGCGGTCACCGCCGACCCGACCGTGCAGCAGGCCTACCTCGGGGAGGGGCTGTGACGGAGCGCCCCCTCCTGGACGTCAGGGACCTGCGGGTCCTGATCGGCGGCCGGCACATCCTGCACGGCGTCGACCTGGACGTCACCGCGCACGGCGTCACCGCGCTGCTCGGCCGCAACGGCGCCGGGAAGACCACCACCGTGCGAGGCGTCCTCGGGCTCGTCCCGCGCGCCGGCAGCGTCCGGCTCGACGGCGAGGAGACCGTGGGCCTGCCCACGCACGCCCTGGTCCGGCGCGGTGTCGGCTACGCCCCCGAGGACCGGGGCGTCTTCGCCGGGCTGACCGTCGCGGAGAACCTGCGGCTGGCCGAGCGGCGCGGCGCGGGCGAGCCCGCATACGGCCTGGTCCACGAACTCTTCCCCGAACTCAAGCAGCGGGCCCGGCAGTTGGCCGGGACGCTGTCGGGCGGGCAGCAGCAGATGGTCGCCATCGGGCGCACCCTGCTCAACGCCAACCGGCTGATCATCGCGGACGAGCCCACCAAGGGCCTGGCACCGAAGGTCGTCACCGAGGTGGCGCAGGTGCTGGAGCGGGCCGCCGAGGCGGTTCCGGTGCTGCTCGTGGAGCAGAACCTCGCCGTGGTGCGCCGGCTCGCCGGGCACTGCGTGGTCCTCGCCGACGGCCGTACCGCCCACCGGGGCCCGGCCGCCGAGCTGCTGGACGACGCGGAGGCGGCCCGCACGCTGCTCGGCGTGGGGCACGGCCCGCTCCCCGCACACCCTTCCGTGAAGGCGGATTCCTGATGTCCACCCTCGTCCTGCTCACCATGACCGGACTCGGTCTGGGGGCCCTCTACTTCCTCGTCGCGTCCGGACTCTCGCTGATCTTCGGTCTGATGGACGTGCTCAACTTCGCGCACGGGGCGCTGCTGTCCATCGGCGCGTACGGCACCTGGTGGGCCGCGTCCGGGAATCTGCCCGGCGCGGGTCCCGGCGGGGCCGGTTTCGTGCTGGCGGTCCTGTTCGGTACGGCGGTGGGCACCGCCGCCGCCGTGCTCCTGGAACTCGCCGTCGTCCGCCCGCTCTACACCCGGCCGCGCGAGCAGGTGCTCGCCACGGTCGGGGTGGGGCTGGCCGTCCCCGCGCTGCTCTCCGGCATCTGGGGCTCGGACGCCCACACCTTCCCCGGGCCCGAGGCGCTGGGCGGGACCTTCGGGCTGCTGGGCGCGCAGGTCCCCGTCAACCGGCTGGTGCTGGTGGGGGCGGCGGTCGTGGTGCTGGTGGCGCTGCGGCTGTTCCTCGGCCGGACCCGGCACGGCCTGGTCGTCCGGGCGGGGGTCGAGGACCGGGCGATGGTCACCGCGCTCGGCATCGACGTCCGCAAGGCGTTCACGCTGGTCTTCGCGATCGGCGGCTGCGCGGCGGCGCTCGGCGGGGCGCTCGGCGGGCTGTACTTCGGCTCGGTCGACCCCCACCAGGGCACCTCGCTGCTGATCTTCGCGTTCGTCGTCGTGGTCACCGGCGGCATGGGGTCGGTGACCGGCGCCGCCGTGGCGTCCGTGGTCATCGGCCTGGTCCAGCAGTTCGCCAACTACTACACCGCAGCGGGGCTCGGCGATCTGGCGGTCGTCGTCCTGCTCGCCGTGCTGCTGCTGATCCGGCCGCGCGGACTGACGGGGAGGCTCGCGTGAGCACCGCCACCGACACACCCGACCGCACCGACAAGCGCCCGGCGAAGGCCCCGGCCCGGGCCGGGCGGACCCGGCCGCTGCGCTGGTGGCCGGCCGTCGTCCTGCTGGTGCTGGTGGTCGCGCCGTTCAGCGCCGTACCGGTTCCGGGCGTGCTCGACGGGCCCCTCGGCTCGGCGGGCAGTCTGCAACTCCTGGCGACGTGCCTGCTCTTCGGCGCCCTGGCCACCGGCTACGACCTGCTGCTCGGGCGGACCGGGCTGCTCTCGTTCGGCCACGCCCTGTACTTCGCGGCGGGCAGCTACGCCACCAACCTGTTCCTGCTGGAGGCGGGGCTGCCGTTCGCCCTCGCCACCGTTCTCGGGCTGCTCTTCGGGATCGCGCTCGCGCTGGCCCTGGGGTCGGTGAGCCTGCGCGTCACCGGCATCGGCTTCTCCATGGTGACCCTGGCGTTCGCCCAGGCGGGCTCGATCCTGGTGTCCCGCAACCCCGGCGGGATCACCGGCGGCGAGGAGGGCCGGGCGGCCCCCTCCGACCTGCTGCCGTCCTCGCTCGTCGGCATCGACAACACCGCCAACCTGTACTGGATCGCGCTGGCCTACCTCGTCCTCACCCTGGGCGTCGTCCACTGGGCGGTCCGCTCCCCCACCGGCCGGGTCTGGGAGGGCATCAAGGAGAACGAGCGCCGGGTGGAGGTGCTGGGCCTGAAGCCGTACGGGTTCAAGCTGACGGCGTTCGTGGTCGCGGGCGGGCTCGCGGCGCTCGGCGGGATCGTGCACCTGCTGCTGACGGGCGGTTCCACCCCGCAGACGACCACCTCCGACTTCACGCTGTCGCTGCTGGTGATGGTGGTGCTCGGCGGCTCGGGGACCCGCTGGGGCCCGATGGTCGGCGGCATCCTCTACACCTGGGCCGACCACCGGCTCGGCGACCTGGCCGGTTCGGGCGCGGTCGCCGATCTGCCGGCGGTGCTGCGCGTACCGCTCTCGCAGCCGCTGTTCCTGCTGGGCGTGCTGTTCGTGGCCGTGGTACATCTGCTGCCCGGCGGCCTGGCCCGGCTGCCGTCCCGGTTGCGGGCCGCATCGAACCGGAAGGAGACCGGAGAGCAGTGACTGCGCACCCGGAGTACGAAGAGATCGAGGTCCCCGTGCGCGGGGGCGCGTTGACCGCGCTGCGCTGGCCGGCCGCCGACCCGGACGCCCCGGTGGTGGTGGCGCTGCACGGCATCACCGCCAACGCGCTGTCCTGGGCGGCGGTGGCCCGGCAGCTGGCCGGCCGCGTCACGCTGATCGCCCCGGACCTGCGGGGCCGGGCCGGCAGCGCGCACCTGCCGGGGCCGTACGGCATCGGCGCGCACACCGACGACATCGCCGCCCTCGCCGAGGCCCTGGGCCCGGACCGGGTGGTGCTGGCGGGCCACTCGATGGGCGCGTTCGTGGCGGCGCTGGCCGCGGTGCGCCACCCGGACCGCTTCGGGCCGCTGCTGCTCGTGGACGGCGGCATCGGCTTCCCCGCCCCCACCCATCTGACCCCGGACGAGCTGATGACGGCGGTGATCGGCCCGGCGATGGACCGGCTGTCGATGACCTTCCCGGACCGGGCCGCCTACCGCGCGTTCTGGCAGGCCCACCCGGCGTTCGCGGACGCCTGGTCGGACGAGGTGGACGCGTACATCCAGCGCGATCTGACGGGCGAGGAGCCGGAGTTGCGCTCGACCTGCCGGATCGAGGCGATCCGCACGGACGGGGTCGGCCTGTTCGACGAGGAGGTCCTCTCTGCGGTGCGGAAGCTGCCCGCCGACGCGGTGCTGCTGTGGGCGGCGCGCGGTCTGATGGACGAGGAGCAGGGCCTGTACGACGAGGGCCGGCTGACCGCCGCCGGCCTGGGCGGGACCCGGGTGGAGCCGGTCGCGGTGAAGGACGTGAACCACTACACGGTCCTCACGGGCGACCGGGGCGCGCGGGAGATCGCGGACCGGCTGGTGGCGTTCGCGCGCGCCTGACCGGGAACGACGGGAGGGGCCCGGCGGCACACCGTCCGCCGGGCCCCTCCGTCGTGCGTGTCAGGTGGTGCAGCCGCTGTCGGCGATGACGAAGTAGCCCGCCGGGGTCTCCTTCAGGGTGTGGCTGACGAAGAGGTTGTACAGGCCCATGTTCTCGTCGGAGCCGTTGGCGTAGACGTACCCGCCGGAGGTGTGCGCCCGGCCGGCCGTGACGTGGGCGTAGTTGGAGGCGGTGTAGCACGCGGCGGGGTCGGGCGTACCGGGGTCGCCGCCGTCGCCCGGGTCACCGCCGTCACCGGGGTCACCGCCGTCGCCCGGGTCACCGCCGTCGCCGGGGGCGGTGCCGTCGTCCAGGCCCCAGAAGACGCCCGTGTAGTACGAGGAGCAGATGGTGTTCAGGAAGTAGGCGGCCGTCGAGCCGCACTGCTGGTCGCCGGAGCCGGGGGCGACGGCCAGGCCGTGGCCCATGCCGGAGATCGAGTACATCTGCACGGCCGGCTTGCCGGAGGCGTCGTTGTAGACGGTACGGGTGGTGCTGCCGGGCAGGGTGTCGGTGGACGACGGGGTCTGGCTGATGCCCCAGACGTTGGTCCACTGGTCGCGCAGGGCCGTGGCGTTGGCCGGGTAGACCGTGTAGTCCGATGTGCCCTGCCAGATCGCCACCCGGGGCCACGGGCCGCTGTAGCCGGGGTAGGAGGCGCGGACCTTGTCGCCCCACTGCGCGGGCGTCTGGCTCTGCGGACCGTACTGGCAGGTCGAGGCGGCCAGCTGGCTCGTCGCGCACTGGGCGGGCATCCCCGAGGCCACCGAGCCGCCGGCGAAGACGTCCGGGTAGGCGGCGAGCAGGTCGGCGGTCATCCCGCCGCCCGCCGAGAGTCCGGTGACGTACACCCGGCCCGCGTCGGTGCCGTAGGTCTGCTTCGCGTAGTCGACCATCTGCACGATGGACGCGGCCTCGCCCTTGCCCCGGGTGTCGTCGGCCGGGTCGAACCAGTTGAAGCAGGACAGCGCGTTGTTCGCGGAGGTGGTCTGCGGGAAGACGACCGCGAAGCCCCACTCGTCGGCGAACTTCGGCCAGCCGGAGTTGGTGTAGTACGCGTCGGCGCTCTGGGCACAGCCGTGCAGCGCGACGACGAGGGGGGCATCGTCGGGGAGCCCGGCCGGGGTGTACGCGTACATCTGGAGGTTGCCGGGGTTGGAGCCGAAGCCGGTCACCTGCTGGAGGCCGGAGGCGGCAGCCGCGGGCTGGGCCGCGGTGGTGGCGCTCAGTGTCGCGGCGAGCAGGCCGAGGGCGGCCGTGGAGGCGACGCGGCGGAAGAGGCGTTTCAGGATCGTTGGACGCACGGGGCTGCATCTCCCTGTCGTGGGGGTGGGCGGACCGATGGGTTGCTGCCGGAACCTACGAGCAGCGCACGCCCCCGCCCATGTGGCAGGCGGACACCGGCGGGCCCCGGGTGTGTGCGGCCGTTCCCTTGCGCCGTACCCGGGCCCGGCGCGGGGGTCGCCCCGGCGGGGACCGGCACCACGTACGCCGCCACCATGCCGGGGCGGGAGGGTGTGTGCACCGGCGCCATGTGACACGGGCCGCCGCGTACCTACGGTGACGGCCATGGAGACTTCCCGCAGACCGGATCACGAGCCCGCCGCCCCCGCGCCCGGCGGACCGACGCAGGCGCCCGCAGTACCCGTCCTGGCCGGGCGCACCGCGCTGGTGACCGGGGCGGCGAGCGGGATCGGACGGGCCTGCGCCCAGGCGCTCGCCGCGGCGGGCGCCCATGTGCACGTGGTGGACCGGGCCGGTGAGGCGGCCGGGCTCCTGGCCGATGAGATCGGCGGGACGCCCTGGGTGGTGGACCTGTCCGAGCCGGCGGTCGTGGACACCCTGCCGGCCGATGTGGACGTGGTGGTCAACAACGCGGGGCTCCAGCACGTGGCCCCGGTGCACGCGTTCCCGCCGGACCGGTTCGCCCTGATCCAGCGCGTGATGGTGGAGACCCCGTTCCGCATCTTGCGCCGGACCCTGCCGGGGATGTACGAACGCGGCTGGGGGCGCGTGGTCAACATCTCGTCGGTGCACGGGCTGCGCGCGAGCCCGTACAAATCGGCCTATGTGACGGCCAAGCACGCGTTGGAGGGGCTGAGCAAGGTGGTCGCGCTGGAGGCGGCGGAGCACGGGGTGACGAGCAACTGCGTCTGCCCCGGTTACGTCCGCACCCCGCTGGTCGAGAACCAGATCGCCGACCAGGCCCGGACGCACGGCATTTCGGAGGAGGAGGTGGTGGAGCGGGTGATGCTGGAGCGCAGCGCGATCAAGCGCCTGATCGAGCCGGCGGACGTCGCCGACGCGGTCCTGTGGCTGTGCGGCCCGCGCACCGGTCACATCACCGGCTCCTCGCTCTCCATGGACGGCGGCTGGACCGCGAACTGACCGGCCGGACAACACCCCCGAGGAACTCTGGACGCCATGCCTGAACCGCTCCCCTCCGCCGCACCCCACCTCCGGCGCCTGTTCGACCTGCTGGCCGACGACGCGCCGGCCGAGGCGCTGGGGGCGGTCTCCTCGCGGGCCCGGGGGGACGGGGTGCCCGCCGAGGAGCTGGCGGAGGTGGAGCGGGCGACGGCGACCGCGCTGCGGATCAGGAGCGTGCTGCGCCAGCACCGGCGGCGCGAGCTCCAGCTCACCGCGCTCTTCGACACGGCGGGCGACCTCGCCGCCTCCCGCGACCTGGACGACGTGCTGAAGGCGATCGTGCGGCGGGCCAGGATGCTGCTGGGCACGGACACCGCGTATCTGACCCTCCCGGACGAGGAGGCGGGCGACACCTATATGCGGGTGACGGACGGCTCGGTCTCGGTGCTCTTCCAGCGGCTGCGCCTGGAGCTGGGCGAGGGGCTCGGCGGCCTGGTGGCGCAGACGGCGAGCCCGTACGCGACACCGGACTACCGCACCGACGAGCGCTTCCGCCACACCCGCAACATCAATGCCGGGGTCCTGGACGAGGGCCTGGTCGCGATCCTGGGCGTGCCGCTGCTGCTGGGTTCCAGCCGGGGCGGTACGGGAAAGGTGATCGGCGTCCTGTTCGCGGCGGACCGGGCGCCCCGGGTCTTCAGCCCCGACGAGGTCGCCCTGCTCTGCTCGCTGGCCGCGCACGCCGCGATCGCCATCGACACGGCCCGCGCGCTCGCCGACACCACATCGGCCCTCGCCGACCTCGCGGAGGCCAACGCGGAACTGGCCGAGGCCAACGCCTCCGTGCGGGCGCACTCGGCGGCCATGCGGCGGGCCGAGGAGTCGCACGACCGGCTCACCGACCTGGTGCTGCGCGGCCGGGACGTCAGGGACGTGGGGGCGGCCGTGGCCGGGCTGCTCGGCTCACCGCTGACCATCCACGACCCGGGTGGCCGCCCGCTGGCCGCGGTCCGCCCGGATGGTACGGGCTTCGCCGCCGACAGCATGGACGCCGGATGGCTGGCGGAGGCGGCCGAGGAGTCGCGTACGGGGGCGCGGGCCGTGCACCGCGACGGGCGGGTGGTGTGTGCCGTGCTCGCCGGCCAGGAGCTGCTGGCCGGTCTGGTGCTGCACCGCGGCCGCCCGCTGGACGACTCCGACCGGCGGCTGTTCGAGCGGTCGGCGGTGGTGACGGGGCTGCTGTTGCTGCTGCGGCGCACGGTGGCCGAGACGGAGAACCGCATACGCGGCGAGCTGATCGCCGACCTGCTCACCGACAGCGGCCGCGATCCGGCGGGCCTGGCCGAGCGGGGGCGCAGGCTCGGCATCGACCTGGACCGCCCGCACCTGCTGCTGGTGGCGGAGACCGAGGCCCGCGAACGGCTGGCGCCCGCCGCGATGCGTTTCCTGTTCGGCGGCGAGAACCAGGGCGTGAGCGCCGAGCACGCGGGCGCCGTGGTGCTGCTGACCGAGTACGGCGGTACGGGCGCGGGCGCGGCGGCCCGTGCGGCGGCGGCCCAGCTCGGGCAGCTGGCCCAGGCGCCGGTCACGGTGGCCGCCGCGGGTCCGGCCCGGGGCCCCGAGGAGCTGGCCGCCGCCTACGCGGAGGCGGCGCGCTGTCTGCGGGCGATGGGGGTGCTGGGGCGTGCGGGCGAGGGCGCGTGCGTGGAGGAGCTGGGCTTCCTGGGCGTGGTGCTGGGCAACGCGCGGGACGTCGACGGGTTCGTGTCGGCGACGCTGGGACCGCTGCTGGAGTACGACGCCCAGCGCGGCACGCATCTGGTGCGGACGCTGAGCGCGTACTTCGGCGCGGGCGGCAGCCTGATCCGGGCCAAGGACGAGCTGCATGTGCACGTGAACACGGTGGTGCAGCGCCTGGACCGCATCCAGGTGCTGCTGGGCCGCGACTGGAACGAACCGGACCGGGCGCTGGAACTGCAACTGGCGCTGCGGCTGCATCTGCTGTCGGGGGCCGGCCGTTAGGGCCGCTACTCCTCCGGCGGGAAAACCACCTCTCCGGTGCCGGCCAGGGTGAGCGTGATCGCCTCGACCGGGCAGCCCTCGGCGGCGGCGAGCACGCGTTCGTTGGCGTCGGCCTCCGCGTCGACGGGGTGGGACTGGCGGGCGGAGTCCAGCCGGAAGCCGTCCGGCGCGTGGTTCACGCACATCCCCGAGCCGATGCAGACCCCGCGGTCGACCTCGACGCTCCAGCGGTCCCCCATCAGGCCCCGCTCCCGTATCCGGCGGGCAGATGGATCATCTTGTGCTCGAAGAACTCGCCGTACCCCTCGGGCCCGAACTCCCGTCCCAGGCCGGAGTTCTTGTAGCCGCCGAACGGGCCGAGCATGTCCAGGCTGAAGGTGTTGACGCTGTACGTGCCCGTCCTGACCCGGCGGGCGATGTCGATGCCGCGCTCGGTGTCGGCGGTCCAGACGCTGCCGCTGAGCCCGTACTCGGAGTCGTCGGCGATCCGGACGGCCTCCTCCTCGTCCCCGTACGGCAGCAGGCAGATGACCGGGCCGAAGATCTCCTCGCGGGCGACGCGCATGGAGTTGTCGACGTCGCCGAGGAGCGTGGGCTCGACGTACCAGCCGCGTTCCTGCGAGGCCGGGCGGCCGCCGCCGGTCAGGAGCTTGGCGCCCTCGTCCTGGCCGATGCGGATGTAGTCCAGGGAGCGCTGCTGCTGGCGGCGGGCGACGAGCGGGCCGAGTTCGGTGGCGGGGTCGAGCGGGTCGCCCACCTTGAGCGCGCCGGCCGCGGCGGCGAAGGCCCCGGCGCACTCCTCGTACCGGGAGCGCGGCACGAGGATGCGGGTCTGGGCCACGCACGCCTGTCCGTTGATCATCCAGGCGAAGGGCACGATGCCGGCGACTGCCGCGTCCAGGTCGGCGTCGGGCAGGATCACGGCGGCGGACTTGCCGCCCAGCTCCAGCGTGACGCGGGTGAGGTTGCGGGAGGCGACCTCCATGACGCGGCGGCCGGCGGCGACGGACCCGGTGAAGGACACCTTGTCGACGCCCTCGTGCCCCACCAGGTATTCGCTGACCTCGCGGTCGGCGGGGAGGATCGACAGCACTCCTTCGGGCAGCCCGGCCTCGGCGGCGATCCCGGCCAGCAGGTAGGCGTCCAACGGCGTCTCGGGCGACACCTTCAGGACGGCCGTGCACCCGGCGAGCAGCGCGGGCGCGAGCTTGGCGGCGGCGGTGAACTGGGGCACGTTCCAGGGGACGACGGCCGCGACGACCCCGACCGGCTCCCGGCGCACGAGCAGCGGCCCGAGCGCCCCGTCCCTGCGCTCCTCGTAGGAGAAGGAGCGGGCGACGGTGAGGGCGGCGTCCCACACCATCATCGCGGCCAGCGCCTGCACCATGACGCTCGACGTGTACGGGGTGCCGTTCTGCGCGCTGATGACCCGGGCCATCTCCTCGTACCGGGCGGCGAAGGCGTCCTTGATGCGGGTGACGACGGCGATCCGCTCGTCCAGGCTCGTCCGGGGCCAGGGGCCGTGGTCGAATGCCTGCCGGGCGGCGGCGACGGCCCGGTCCACGTCGGCCTCCGCGGCGTGCGGGACGCGGCCGATGACCTGCTCGGTGTGCGGCGAGACGACCTCGATGACGTCCCGGCCGAGCGGATCGGCCCACTCCCCGCCGATGAACAGTTTTCCGTGTTCGACAAGCTCGCTCATGGCTGCTGCCTTCCGCGACGCGGCACGTGATCCGGCTCGGCGACCCGCCCCGCGACCGAATCTGACTGATAGTCAGAACTGATACCAGTTCCTGTTGCAGGAGTCCACCCCGAACACCGCCGCCGGAGGGCGGGCGCCCCGCCCCGGGGCTCCCGCTGGAACAAGTTCTCGTTACAGTGGACGCGGCGCGTCGTGGCCGCACCCGGACGCCGCCGATACCGCGCAGAGATGGGGAGTCCATGACGCAGGTGATCAATCACGGTGGCGGTGTCCACAGCATCAAGGTCCCCATCCCGGACAACCCACTGGGCCACACCCTGGTCCACCTCCTGGACACCGGCCGCGGGCCGGTCCTGATCGACACCGGCTGGGACGACCCGGAGGCATGGGACACCCTCACGGCGGGCCTGGCCTCCGTGGGCGTGGACGTGGCGGACATCCACGGCGTGGTGATCACCCACCACCACCCCGACCACCACGGCCTCTCCGGGCAGGTCCGCGAGGCCTCCGGGGCGTGGATCGCGATGCACGCGGCGGACACGGCGATCGTGCGCCGCACCCGCGAGTCGGAGCCCGGCAGCTGGCTGTCGTACCTGGCGGCGAAGCTGACGGCGGTCGGCGCCCCCGAGGACCACATCGCCCCGCTGCTGGCCGCCCGCGAGCAGGGCGGCCGCATGCGCACCCTGCCGGGACTGCGGGCCGCGCTCCCGGACCGCGAGATCGTACCGGGCGAACTCCTGGACCTCGCGGGCCGCTCGCTGCGCGCGATCTGGACCCCGGGCCACACCCCCGGCCATGTCTGCCTGCACCTGGAGGAGAAGCACCCGGCGAACCTCCCGGGCCGGGGCCGCCTCTTCTCCGGCGACCACCTGCTTCCCGGCATCAGCCCGCACGTGGGCCTGTACGAGGACCCGGACGACGCCACGGCCACCGACCCGCTCGGCGACTACCTCGACTCGCTGGAACGCATCGGCCGGCTGGGCGCGGCCGAGGTGCTGCCCGCCCATCAGCACGCCTTCGCGGACGCGGCGGGCCGGGTCCGCGAGCTGCTGGACCACCATGAGGAGCGCCTGACGGGGCTGCTCGCCCTTCTCGCCGAACCGCTCACCCCGTGGCAGCTGGCGGAGCGCATGGAGTGGAACCGCCCCTGGGCGCAGATCCCCCACGGCTCGCGGAACATCGCCGTTTCGGAGGCCGAGGCGCATCTGCGGCGGCTGGTGAAGCTGGGCCGGGCCGAGGCGGTGGCGGGGAGCGAGCCGGTGACGTACGCGGCGGTGTGACGGGGAGCGGGCCCGGACACGGGCCCGCACCACCGGCGAGGACTCCGGTGAGGGGACGCGCCCTCCCCCCACCTGGTACAACACCCCCGTACAACGCTTCAGCGGGCTCGGGAGTCATCCTTGTCCGACCCCCGCGACCCAGCACTTCACCTGGAGTTCCCGAAAATGCCCCGTTTCAGCATTGTCATCCCTGTGTTCAAGGTTCAGGGATACCTTCACGAGTGCCTGGACTCGGTCCTGGGGCAGTCGTTCCGGGACATCGAAGTGATCGCCGTCGACGACTGCTCCCCGGACGCCTGCGGGGCGATCATCGACGAGTACGCGGCCCGCGACGCCCGTGTCGAGGCGGTGCACCTGCCCGAGAACGTGGGCCTGGGGCGGGCGCGGAACGCGGGGCTGCGACACGCGCGGGGCGACTACGTCCTCTTCCTCGACAGTGACGACGCCTACGCCCCCGGCCTGCTCCAGGCGCTGGCGGACCGGCTCGACGCGGTGGGTGAGCTGGACATCCTCGTCTTCGACCACGTGCGCACCCACTGGTACGGCAAGGGCCCGCGCAGCCAGACCGCGGACCTGGTCGCGCGCGCGGGCACGGATGTCTTCCGCATCGAGGACCGGCCCGAGTTCATCGAGCTGTTCCTGGTGGCCTGGAACAAGGCGTTCCGCCGTGAGTTCTTCCTGAAGGAGGGCTTCCAGTACGCGCCCGGCCTGTACGAGGACGCGCCGGTCTCCCACCTGGCGATGGTCACGGCCGAGCGCATCGGCTGCCTGGACCGGGTCGGTGTCGAGTACCGCCAGCGCCGCCACGGCGCGATCACGAAGACGCCGGGCCGCAGGCACTTCGACATCTTCGCGCAGTACGAGGGGCTGTTCGCCGCCCTCGCCGAGCGCCCCGGACTGGCCTGGGCCCAGCGTCTGCTGTTCGAGCGGGCCATGGACCACATGCTGTTCGTGATCAAGCGCCCCGACCGGGTGCAGGCCGGCGACCGCAAGGAGTTCTTCGCCCTCACCGCGGACTTCTACGCGAAGCACGTCCCGGCGGGTTTCACGCCGCCGGGCGGGGCGGTCGGGGCCGCCATGCGCGCCCTGGCCAAGCGGTCGTTCAGCACCTACCGGGCGGCCGAGTTCGCCGTGCGGGTCAGGAGAAGGGGCCCGAAGAAGGTCGTCAGGATCACGGACGCGGCGAGCAGGCGCGCGTCGGCGGGCCTGTACACCGTGCACCGCCGGCGCCCCCTGGATCCGGACCTCGCCGTCTACACCTCGTACGGGAACGGGCTGCCCTCCTGCAACCCGCTGGCGGTCTTCGAGAAGGCCAGGGAGCTGGCCCCGCGGGTGCGCGGTGTGTGGCTGGTGCGCGAGGAACTGGCCCCCGAGGTGCCCGAGGGCATCGACCACGTGGTCCACGGGTCGCGCCGCTACTGGGAGGTGATGGCCCGTGCCACGCATTTCGTGAGCAACGGCGACTTCCCGGACGGTATCGTCAAGCGTCCGGGGCAGGTCTACACGCAGACGCACCACGGCACCCCGCTCAAGCGCATGGGCCTGGACCGCAAGGCCCATCCCGCCGCCGCCCGGAACATCGACTTCGGCCGTCTCCTGGAGCGGGTGGACCAGTGGGATCTCAGCGTCTCCGCCAACCAGCACTCCACCGCGCAGTGGGAACGCGTCTACCCCGGCGCCTTCGAGTCCCTGGCCACGGGCTACCCGCGCAATGACCGCTACTACACCGCCGGCGCCGAGGATGTCGCCGCCGCCCGTGACCGGCTGGGCATCCCGGCCGGGAAGACCGCCCTGCTGTACGCGCCGACCCACCGCGACTACCGGAAGGAGTGGACGCCTCCCTTCGACCCGGCGCGGCTGGCCGAGGCGCTGGGCGAGGACTTCGTCCTGCTGGTCCGGCCCCATCGCCTGGACAGCGGGAGCCCGCTGCCGGCCGAACTCGCCGGGCACGACCGCGTGATCGACGTGTCCCGTCACCCGTCGGTCGAGGAGCTCTGCCTCGCGGCGGACGCGCTCGTCACGGACTACTCGTCCGTCGTCTTCGACTACGCCAACCTCGACCGCCCGATCGTCGTCCACGCCGACGACTGGGAGACCTACTCGCATGTGCGCGGGGTCACCTTCGACCTGCTCTCCGGTCTCCCCGGCGACACCCCCGGGCCCGTGACGGCCACCGAGGAGGAGCTCGCCGACGTCTTCCTCAGCGGTCGCTGGCGCGGCCCCGAGGCCACGGCGCTGCGGGCCGCCTTCCGTGAGCGCTTCTGCCAGTACGACGACGGGCACGCCGCCGAGCGCGTCGTGCGCCGCCTCTTCCTCTCCCAGGACCCGGGGCCCGCACCGGTCCCGCTCGCGGAGCGCACCCCGGCACCCGCGCCCGGTACGGCGTAGGGCGGGGTTCTCTCCGGTCAGCCCACCGCCCCGGTGGGCGGCGGTGCCCAGTCCGGCGGGGCCAGTGAGCCGAGTATCGGTCCGGCCTCCTTGCGCGGTGCGCCGATGAGGACCGTACGGTCGCCGTCGGCGCACTCGATGACGGCCGCGTCGTACTTGTACATGCCGTACCAGGCATGCGGATCGCCCGGCCGCAGCCCCCGCACGCCGCGCACGGTCAGCGTCGGGGGCAGCGCCCGGCCGGCGAAGCGGCCCGTCGGGTCGGGGGTCGTCGTCACGGGCCCGTCGCCGAGGACCAGCGTGCCGAAGCCGGCCCGGCTGTACGGGACGTCGCCGTGGACGGACGCGCTCACGCACCGCCGGCCCTTCAGGGCCACCGGCACGATGTCGCTCGTGTCGGCGGCGCGCGTCGAGCGGCGCTGGAGCCACCAGGCGCACAGGACGGCCAGCGCGAACGACGGCGGGACGGCGCACGCGGTGACCGTGAACGCGTTCCCGATCCCGCTGCCCACCATGCCCGCGGTGAATCCGGCGACGGCCACCAGCGTGAGGGCCAGCGGCCACACCAGGTACCGCATGGGCGCCATGTGCGTCGTGGTCCGGGAGCGGTAGCGGTACCACCAGGCGGCGTACAGCAGGACGAGGCCGAAGGACACGGCCAGCAGGCCGAAGGCCACCGGGAGGCGCCAGTTCTCGGAGGGCGACTCCCCGGTCTCCTGGGCGGCCTCGCCGAAGCGCACCGTGCGGATCTCGCCGCGCCAGTACACGAGGGTCACCTCGTCGCCCGGACGCACAGCGGAGTGCACCGGCTTCGCGCCGGTCATGCGGATGCGATGCACCGCGTCCGCGCCCGGCGCCGCGTCCCGTTCCCCGGCGGTCAGCCAGTAGCGCATGCCCCGGCCGTTCGACACCTTCTCCGTGGTCCGCACCGTCGCCGGCACCGCCGTCGTGCACGAGGCCGACCGTGGCTGCCCGGCCCGGCACGCGGGCGCGGAGGCGTACGCGTCCACGTCCGCGACCGTTCCCGGAACCAGCGCGAACAGCACCGCCCCGGCCAGCAGGCACAGCAGCCCGACGCACGCCGGCGTCAGCAGCCTCCAGCGCTCCGGGGCCCCCGGCCCGCCGCTCGTCGTCGTATCCATTCCGGCCCCGTCCCTCCCGGCCTCCGGCCCCCGGCCGTCCCGCCGCACCGTCCGCCCGCATTCTGCCCCGGCGGCCGCTCCCGGCCAGGACCGCCCCGGGACCCGCCCGGTAGAGTGTGCGAGTCGTCATCATGCCCGTTCAGGGGGAAGCCGGTGCGAATCCGGCACTGACCATTCCCCAAGCTCTCGGCTTCGCTTGAGCAGGGGAGACCCCACTCCGTGAACCGCCGCCTCCGGCGGAAGTCGGAATGCCCTGTCCGTGTCGTGACCGGCTCGCGTCGTCGGGAACCCCCGGCGGCCGGCACCGTCGAGGTATACGGAGCCGGAGCCTGGTGCCTGTGTGTGCCTGTGCCCGGTTCCCCCAGGAGAGGCCCCCGCCGCCATGACCGTACGCCGCAGCGCAGTCGCGCTCGCCGCCACCGCCACCGTGCTCTGTGCGGCCGCAGCGCCGGCCGCCGTAGCCGCGCCGTCCCCCTCCCCCTCCGTGGCGCTGCCCTCGGGCCTCTACGGCACGAAGGACCCGACGTACGACGGGGTGTGGCGGCAGTCGCTGGCGTTCCTCGCGCAGCGCACCGCGGGTGTCACGCCCGCCGCGAAGGCCGTGGACTGGCTGACCGGCCAGCAGTGCGACAGCGGCGCGTTCCCCGCGTACCGGGCGGACGCCTCCGCGCCCTGCACCGACAAGACGATGGTCGACACCAACGCGACGGCGGCCGCGGTCCAGGCGCTGCGCGACGTCGGCGGCCACCAGGACGCCGTCGCGAACGCCGTCAGCTGGCTCAAGTCCGTCCAGAACAAGGACGGCGGCTGGGGCTACACCGCGGGCAGCCCCAGCGACGCGAACTCCACCTCCATCGTGATCGGCGCCCTCGCGCGGGCCGGCGAGAAGCTCGGGGACGTGACGACGGACGGCGGCCGGACCCCGTACGCCGCGCTGCTCACCTTCGCCATCCCCTGCGGCGGCAAGGACGGCGGCGCCTTCGCCTACCAGCCCGACAAGGACGGCAAGCTCGCCGCCAACGCCGACGCCACCGCGGCCGGAGTCCTCGGCGCGCTCGGCAAGGGGCTCGTCGTCGGGAACAACGCGGCGGTCAAGGACCCCACCTGCCACAAGGGCTCCGCGCCCGAACCCGAGCAGGCCGCGCAGAACGGCGCCTCCTACCTCGCCGCCACCCTCGCGAAGAGCGGCCACCTCGACTCGGCGCCGATGCCCGGCGCGGAGGACAGCGCCCCGCAGCCCGACTTCGGCAACACCGCCGACGCGGTCGTCGCCCTGTCCGCGTCCGGCCACAAGGACAAGGCCGCCGCCTCCGTCGCCTGGCTGGAGAAGAACTCCGCCGGCTGGGCGAAGGAGAACGGCCCCGCCGCCTACGCCCAGCTGATCCTGGCCGCCCACGCGACCGGCGCCGACCTCCGCGACTTCGGCGGCGCCGACCTGGTCGCCCAGCTGAACGCCACCGGCCCCGAGCCGGCCGCCGTGAAGAAGCCGAAGGCGGCCGCCACGGAGGACGAGGAGAAGAAGGACAGCGGCGACGGCGACGGCATCGGCGGCCTCTGGTGGTTCGTCGGGATCGGCCTCGCCGTCGGCGCGGGCGTCGGCTTCCTGATCAGCGGCCGCCGCAAGAACCAGCAGCTGTGAGGAACGTCGTCAGGACCGTCGCGCTCCTGGTCGCCTGCGCCGTGCCGGCCGTGCTCGGCTCGGGCACGGCGCAGGCGGCCGGCTACCGCTACTGGTCGTTCTGGGAGGGCTCGGCGAGCGGCTGGACGTACGCCACCCAGGGGCCGTCCCTCGTGCGGCCCGGCGACGGCTCGGTGCAGGGCTTCCGGTTCGCCGTGAGCGCGGACTCGCAGGACGCGTCGAAGCCCCGCCGCGCCCCCGACTTCGCGAAGATCTGCGCGGACACTCCGGCCGAGGACGGCAGCAAGCGCGTCGCGCTCGTCATCGACCCCGGCGTCGCGGCGGACGCGCCGGCCGGGGAGACCCCGCCCGCGCCGCGCACCGCCTGCGCGCGTGTCCCGGGGGACGCGAGCAGCGCGGAGGCGCTGGCCTCGGTCGCCGAGCCGCTGCGCTACGACACGAGCGCGATGCTCTGCGCGATCTCCGGCTACCCGGCCACCGGCTGCGGCGAGCAGACCTCCCGCGACGGGGACGGCGGCTCCGACTCCGGCGGCAGCCGGGCGCCCACATCGGCGTCCGCCGCCGGCTCCTCCTCCGGCAGCGGCGGCGGCCCGTCCGCCGGGGTCCTCGTCGGGATCGGCGCCGTCCTGCTCCTCGGCATCGCCGCAGTCGCGCAGGCCCGCCGCCGCCGCGGATGACCGGCCCGACGGCCGGCCGCACGGACACCGCGCCGGCCCGGCTCCCCGCCTGGCGCGCCCCCACCGCCACCCGCAGCAACGCGCTGCCGGCCGGGGCCTGGTGGCTGTGGGCGCTCGGGCTGGCCACCGCCGCGTCCCGGACCACCAACCCGCTGCTGCTCGGCCTGCTGACCGGGGTCGCGGGATACGTGGTGGCCGCGCGCCGCACCGACGCCCCGTGGGCCCGGTCCTACGGGATGTTCATCCGGATCGGGCTGTTCGTCATCGCGGTGCGGCTGCTCTTCTCCGCCTTCCTGGGCTCCCCGATCCCCGGCACGCACATCGTGTTCACGCTGCCCGAGGCGCCGCTGCCCGACTGGGCGAAGGGCGTCCGGATCGGCGGCCGGGTCACCGCCGAGCAGCTGCTGTTCGCGCTGTACGACGGGGCGAAGCTGGCGACCCTGCTGATCTGCGTCGGCGCGGCGAACTCCCTCGCCAACCCGGCCCGGCTCCTGAAGTCGCTGCCCGGCGCGCTGTACGAGGCCGGGGTCGCCGTCGTCGTCGCGATGACGTTCGCGCCGAACATGGTGGCCGACGTGCTGCGGCTGCGGACCGCCCGGCGGCTGCGCGGCCGTCCGACCGGCGGGGTGCGGGCGGTGCTCCAGATCGGGCTGCCCGTCCTGGAGGGCGCCCTTGAGCGGTCGGTCGCGGTGGCGGCGTCGATGGACGCGCGCGGCTACGGGCGGACCGCCCGGGTCCCGGCCGCCGTCCGGCACACCACGAACATCCTCACGCTCGGCGGGCTGCTCGGCGTGTGCGCGGGTACGTACGGGCTGCTCGCCGCGCAGGGCGCGGTGTACGGGCTGCCCGTGCTGATCGCCGGTCTCGTCGCCGCGACGGCCGGGCTGCGCCTGGGCGGGGCGCGTTCGGTGCGGACCCGCTACCGGCCCGACCGGTGGGGGGCGCGGGCCTGGCTGGTCGCGGGGTCGGGCGTCGCGGTGGCCGCGGCGATGATCTGGGCCGGGAGCGCCGATCCCGCGGCACTGCACCCCGGGGTCGTACCGCTGACCGCTCCCGTGCTGCCGCTGTGGCCCGCGGCCGCCGTGCTGCTCGGGCTGCTGCCGGCGGTGGCCGCGCCCGTCCCGCCCTCCCCCACAGGCTTCGAGGAGCAGGTGTGATCCGGTTCGACGATGTTTCGGTGCGGTACGAGGGCGTGGAGCGCCCCACCCTGTCGGGGGTCGACCTGACGGTCCCGGAAGGCGAACTGGTGCTGCTCGTCGGCCCTTCCGGGGTCGGCAAGTCGACACTGCTGGGTGCCGTCTCGGGGCTGGTGCCGCACTTCACGGGCGGCCGGCTGTCCGGCCGGGTCACCGTGGACGGGCGGGACACCCGCACGCACAAGCCCCGGGAGCTGGCCGATCTGGTCGGCACGGTGGGCCAGGACCCGCTGTCGCACTTCGTGACGGACACGGTCGAGGACGAGCTGGCCTACGGCATGGAGTCGCTGGGCCTGGCCCCGGACGTGATGCGGCGGCGGGTCGAGGAGACCTTGGACCTGCTGGGGCTGGCCGGGCTGCGCGACCGCCCGATCGCCACCCTCTCCGGCGGCCAGCAGCAGCGGGTCGCGATCGGCTCGGTCCTCACCCCGCACCCCCGGGTCCTGGTGCTGGACGAGCCGACGTCCGCGCTGGACCCCGCGGCGGCCGAGGAGGTCCTCGCGGTGCTCCAGCGGCTCGTCCACGACCTGGGTACGACGGTCCTGATGGCGGAACACCGGCTGGAGCGCGTGGTGCAGTACGCGGACCAGGTCGTCCTGCTGCCTTCGCCGGGCGCCGCCCCGGTGATGGGGGCGCCCGGCGACGTCATGGCGGTCTCCCCGGTGTACCCGCCGGTCGTCGCGCTCGGGCGGCTCGCCGGCTGGGAGCCGCTGCCGCTCTCGGTCCGGGACGCCCGGCGGCGGGCTTCGGGGATGCGGGAGCGGCTGGCCGGTGTGGTGCCGCGGCCCGTCGGCGGTGTCGTGGATCAGAGGCTCCTCCCGCCGCCGCCCCTCGCGCCCGCGCCGCGCCGGGGCGGGCTCGCCCAGTTGTTCGGCCGCGCCCCGCAGGAGGCCCCGGCCCCGGAGTCCGTCGGCGGCGACGCGGCGGCCCGGGTCGAGCGGCTGGGGGTGCGGCGCGGCCGGATCGAGGCGCTGCGCCGGGTGTCGCTGACCGTGGGCCCCGGCGAGACCGTGGCGCTGATGGGCCGCAACGGCGCCGGGAAGTCCACTCTGCTCGGCGCCCTCGTCGGCATGGTCGAGCCCACCTCCGGCACCGTCCTGACCGGCGGCCGCACCCCGCACCGCACCCCGCCGCGCGAGATGGTGCGCCGGGTCGGCCTCGTACCGCAGGAGCCGCGCGATCTGCTGTACGCGGACACGGTCGCCGCCGAGTGCGCGGCGGCCGACGCCGACGCGGGGGCCGAGCCGGGCAGTTGCCGGGCGCTGGTCTCCGAGCTGCTGCCCGGGGTGGCGGACGACACCCACCCCCGCGATCTGTCCGAGGGGCAGCGCCTCGCGCTGGCCCTCGCCCTCGTGCTCACCGCCCGGCCCCCGCTGCTGCTCCTGGACGAGCCGACCCGGGGCCTGGACTACGCGGCGAAGGCCCGGCTCGTCGGGGTGCTGCGGGCGCTGGCCGCCGAGGGCCACGCCATCGTGCTGGCCACCCATGATGTGGAGCTGGCCGCCGAGCTGGCCCACCGGGTGGTGATCCTCGCCGACGGGGAGGTCGTCGCGGACGGGCCGACCGCCGAGGTCGTGGTGTCGTCGCCCGCGTTCGCCCCGCAGACGGCGAAGGTCCTCGCCCCGCAGGAATGGCTCACCGTCTCCCAGGTGCGCGCGGCGCTCGGGGGTAGCGCGTGAGCGGCGTGAAGGGGCTCGGCGGCGGCCCGGTCCGGCTCGGCCCGCGTGCCGTCGCCGCGCTGGTGCTGATCAGCGCCATCGGGGTGGTGGCCTTCGGCTGGCCGCTGCTGGCGGGCGCGGACTCGGGGCTCGCGCACGCGCAGGACGCGCCGTGGCTGTTCGCCGCGCTGCTTCCGCTGCTGGTCGGGGTGGTGGTCGCGATGATCGCGGACGCCGGGCTCGACGCGAAGGCGGTGGCGATGCTGGGGGTGCTGGCGGCGGTCGGCGCGGCGCTGCGCCCGCTGGGGGCGGGGACGGCGGGGCTTGAGCCGATGTTCTTCCTGATGGTGCTGAGCGGCCGGGTGCTGGGGCCGGGCTTCGGCTTCGTGCTCGGTTCCGTGACGATGTTCGCCTCGGCGCTGCTGACCGGCGGGGTGGGGCCGTGGATGCCGTTCCAGATGCTGTCGATGAGCTGGTTCGCGATGGGTGCGGGGCTGCTGCCGGGCCCGGACCGGCTGCGCGGGCGCGGCGAGCTGTGGATGCTCGCGGCGTACGGGGCGGTGGCGTCGTTCGCGTACGGAACGATCATGAATCTGTACGGGTGGACGATCGTGCCGGGCCTCGCCTCGGGCATCTCCTTCCATCCCGGCGGGCCGCTGGGCGAGAACCTGGTGCGGTTCCTCGTGTACTGCGCGACGACGTCGCTGGGCTGGGACCTGGGCCGGGCCGTGCTCACCGTCGTCCTGACGCTGACGGCCGGGGCGCCGCTGCTGAAGGCGCTGCGGCGGGCCACCAGGCGGGCCGCCTTCGAGGCCCAGGTCACATTCGACGCCCGTGGCGAGTGAGGGCACCCACAGGACTTTGGTCCCGTACGAAGCGGGATAGGAGGCGCGCGGGCGGCCCGTGGGACCGGACCCGACCCCTCCGACCTGCTATGGAGCGGTTTGGGGCGGTTCGGGACCTTCGGTCCGGGGTGCGAGGCGGGGTCGTACCGGGGGTCATTGCGACGGCCGACCGGCGCCGCTAAGACTGGAACCCGTCGCCGAGCACCGCAGGGTCCATCGATCGGATCGCGGTCAACGAGCGCCGGTCCACACAGGATTCGGACCGAGCCCGCGACTCCCCCGTCCCCGACGTTAGGTTCCCTGTGTCGTTCGCCCGCAACATCCTCGCCCAGCCCCGCACCGCCCGTCGCAAGACCGTCGTCGCCGGCGCCGCCGTACTGCTCGGCGCCACCGGCCTGGGCCTGGGTGTCTCCCCGGCCATGGCGGCTCCGTCCGCCGCGCCGACGTCCGCCGCCGCGAGCGCTCAGGACACGGCGAAGCAGATGATCGGTGACGACGCCCAGTTCCAGTGCTTCAGCAACATCGTCAGCCACGAGAGCGGCTGGAACCCGAGCGCGACCAACGCCTCCTCCGGTGCCTACGGCCTGGTCCAGGCGCTGCCCGGTTCGAAGATGGCGTCCGCCGGTTCCGACTGGAAGACCAACCCCGGCACCCAGATCAAGTGGGGCATGGACTACATGAACTCCCGCTACGGCAGCCCCTGCGCCGCCTGGTCCTTCTGGCAGGCCAACAGCTGGTACTGAGCCGGCCCGGCCGTCCAGTGAGCAACGGAGCCCCGACCGCACCGCGGCCGGGGCTCCGGCGCGTCCGGACGCGGTCAGCCGCGCGCCGCCAGCCGGTCGAACCAGCGCACGATCTGCGGGCCCGACGTCAGATAGGTCTCGTTGTGACCGGTCTCACCCTGGTCGATGACCGGCGCCTGCACGCCCCGCTTCGCCAGATCGGCCGCGCAACTGCGGGCGTTGGCGATGGGTACGTCGGTGTCGCCCGACGAGGTGTAGAGGCGCACGGGGACGGCGGGCTTCCAGGCGCAGGTGCCGTCCTGGGCGCGGACCGCGGCGAGCAGGGCGCCGGTGGGGTGCTGGAGCTTGCGGTAGTAGTCGTCGGTGAGCAGTTCCTTCAGGGTCGCGGGGAGGGCGGGGATGATCTGCTCCTCGTAGTGATGGGTGTCGAAGAGGTCGTCGACGATGCCCGCGTACGGCTCCCGGAACGCTTCGGAGGGGTCCTTCCACAGCGGGTGCAGCCGGTTCTGCGCGGTGAGGAAGTACGTCATGTAGAAGAGGCCGCTGGTGTCGTTGACGCGGCCGTCGAAGAGGGCGGGCGTCTCGGCGTGCTCGATGTCGTACGGGCCGGAGACGGGGGCCAGGGCCCGCAGCCGGAAGTGCCGGTCGGCGCCGTCCTGGAGGGCCTTGCCCAGGGCCATGGCGACCTGGCCGCCCTGCGAGAAGCCGCTCGCGTACACGTCGCCGGTGAGCGGCCGGCCCAGGTGCCGCGACGCGGTGCGCGAGGCGCGGAGCATGTCGAGCGAGGCGCTGACGGCGGAGTCGGTGTCCATGTACGGGTGGCGGCCGGGCCCCTGGCCGAGGCCCAGGTAGTCCGGGGCGGCGACCGCGCGCCCGGCGGAGGCGTGCAGGTAGGGGGCGTAGCGGCCGAAGTCCTCGCCGACGGACGGCGCGTAGTCGCGGTGGGCCATCGTGCCGTGGGTGTCGGAGACGAGGTCGAGCCGGTGGCTGCCGCCCTCGGGCAGCACGAGGAGGCCGGTGGCGGTGGTGGGGCGGCCCTGCGGGGTGATCGTCGCGTAGCTGAGGCGGTAGGCGCGGACGCCGTGGCGGACGGTGTCCGCGCTCATGCCGGCCCCGCTGATGAAGGCGGCCGCCTCGGCCCGGCCGAGGCGGGCGACGGGGGTGACCGAGAGGAGGGTCCCCCGCGCCTCGTGGCGGCCGGCGGTGGCGGACGCGGTGTCGTGGCCCGTCATGGGCCGGGTCGCGGCGGTGGCCGGCACCGTGCCCAGTGCGGCGAGGACCACCACGGTGGCCGCGGCGAGGAGGCGTCGGGCGCGGTGCTTCCGGGGCGAGTTGCTCGCGTTGCTGTTCATGTCCATGACGTTAGAAAAGGGGACGCGGCGCCGACATCCGCGTGAGCCCCCGGCCCGGGGTGCACTTGAGTGCACCCTCGGCCGGGGGCCACCCGCCGGACGCGCTTCAGAGCCGCTGGATGATCGTGCCGGTGGCCAGCGCGCCGCCCGCGCACATGGTGATCAGGGCGAACTCCTTGTCGGAGCGCTCCAGTTCGTGCAGGGCGGTGGTGATCAGCCGGGCCCCGGTGGCGCCGACCGGGTGGCCGAGCGCGATGGCACCGCCGTTGACGTTGACCTTCGCGAGGCCGTCGAGGTCGTCCTCGAAGACCTGGGCCCAGCTCAGCACCACGGAGGCGAAGGCCTCGTTGATCTCGACCAGGTCGATGTCCTTGAGCGACATCCCGGCCTTGCCGAGCACCGCGCGGGTGGCGTCGACGGGTCCGTCGAGGTGGAAGTGCGGGTCGGAGCCGACGAGCGCCTGGGCCACGATCCGGGCCCGCGGCTTGAGCCCGAGGGCGCGGGCCATCCGCTTGGAGGACCACATGATCGCGCAGGCGCCGTCGGATATCTGGGAGGAGTTGCCGGCGGTGTGGACGGCGGTGGGCATCACCGGCTTGAGGCCGGCGAGCGCCTCCATCGTGGTGTCGCGCAGCCCCTCGTCATGGTCGACGAGCCGCCACATGCCCTGCCCGGCGGCCTGCTCCTCCTCGGTGGTCGGCACCTGGACGGCGTACGTCTCCCGTTTGAACCGCTCCTCGGCCCAGGCGGCGGCCGCCCGTTGCTGGGAGCGCAGGCCGAGCGCGTCCACGCGTTCGCGGGTGAGGCCGCGCCTGCGGGCGATGCGCTCGGCGGCCTCGAACTGGTTGGGCAGGTCGACGTTCCACTCGTCGGGCCAGGGCTTGCCGGGGCCGTGCTTGGAGCCGCTGCCCAGCGGCACCCGCGACATCGCCTCGACGCCGCAGCTGATGCCGACGTCGATCACCCCGGCCGCGATCATGTTGGCCACCATGTGCGAGGCCTGCTGCGAGGAGCCGCACTGGCAGTCGACTGTGGTCGCGGCCGTCTCGTACGGAAGTCCCACGGTGAGCCAGGCGTTGCGTGCCGGGTTCATGGACTGTTCGCCGGCGTGGGTGACGGTGCCGCCGACGATCTGTTCGACGCAGTCGGCCTGGATGCCGGTCCGGCCGAGAAGTTCACGGTAGGTCTCACCCAGCAGATAGGCGGGGTGCAGATTGGCGAGCGCGCCTTGGCGCTTGCCGATGGGAGTGCGTACGGCTTCGACGATGACGGGTTCCGCGGCCATGAGCTCGTCCTCTCCTCGCGCTCCCGCGATGGCGTCCCGGCGCCCCACGGAAGGAACTAGTACGCGTTCTAGTTCTGCAAGCAGTCTTATGAGGCTTACCCCCGGTACGCAAGGGTCGTGCACCCACGACAACGGCACAAGACGCCCCACAACCGACAGGAATCGGCCAGCCGCAGGGGCGTCCGGCGCAACAGATCGGGCCGCGCCCCTTGTGAGTTGTAGAACTCGTTACTACCTTGCGGACATCTTCTGATGGGTCGTCAGCTGTGGGGTCGTCAGGCGCCGTACGGCGGCTCGCGGACCGACCCGGAGTCTTCGACCTGGAGCTGCCGATGCCCTGCCCCCATCTGCCCGAAGGGTTCGACTTCACCGACCCCGACCTGCTCCGATCCCGCGTGCCTCACCCGGAGTTCGCGCGCATGCGGGAGACCGCACCGGTCTGGTGGTGCGCCCAGCCCACCGGCATCTCCGGCTTCCAGGACGACGGCTACTGGGCCGTCACCCGGCACGCGGACGTCAAGTACGTGTCGACGCACCCCGAGTTGTTCTCCTCGAACCTCAACACCGCGGTCATCCGCTTCAACGAGTCGATCAGCCGCGACCAGATCGACGTCCAGAAGCTGATCATGCTGAACATGGACCCGCCCGAGCACACCCGGGTCCGCCAGATCGTCCAGCGCGGATTCACCCCGCGCGCCATACGCTCCCTGGAGCAGGCCCTGCGGACGCGGGCGCGCTCGATCGTGGAGACGGCCCTCGCCTCGGCCGACGCGGACGGCTCGTTCGACTTCGTCACCAACATCGCCGTGGAACTGCCGCTCCAGGCCATCGCGGAGCTGATCGGCGTACCGCAGGACGACCGGGCCAAGATCTTCGACTGGTCCAACAAGATGGCCGCGTACGACGACCCGGAGTACGCGATCACGGAGGAGGTCGGCACCGAGGCGGCCATGGAGATCGTCTCGTACGCGATGAACCTGGCGGCCGCCCGCAAGGAGTGCCCGGCCCGGGACATCGTCTCCCAGCTCGTCGCGGCCGAGGGCGAGGGAAACCTCTCATCCGACGAGTTCGGCTTCTTCGTGATCCTGCTCGCGGTCGCCGGCAACGAGACCACGCGCAACGCGATCAGCCACGGCATGCACGCCTTCCTCACCCACCCCGAGCAGTGGGAGCTCTACAAGCGCGAGCGGCCGTCGACGACCGCGGAGGAGATCGTCCGCTGGGCGACCCCGGTGGTCTCCTTCCAGCGGACCGCCACCCAGGACACCGAGCTGGGCGGGCAGCGGATCAGGAAGGGCGACCGGGTCGGCCTGTTCTACTCGTCGGCCAACAACGACCCCGAGGTCTTCGACCGCCCGGAGGACTTCGACATCACCCGCGACCCCAACCCGCACCTCGGCTTCGGCGGCGGCGGTCCGCACTTCTGCCTGGGCAAGTCCCTGGCCGTGATGGAGATCGACCTGATCTTCAACGCGATCGCGGACGTGCTCCCGGGCCTGCGGCCGGCCGGCGACCCGCGTCGGCTGCGCTCGGCCTGGCTCAACGGCATCAAACAGCTCCAGGTGAGCACATCGGCCCGCTGAGAGAACGCGCCGAGAACGCCCCGATCCTCGTACCCCCATCCATATTCCGGACAGGCGTACGAGGATCATGGCGGGCATGCATGCCCTGCTCTCCGGATTCGCGCCCATCTGGGTCCTGACCGGCATCGGTTACGCGGTCGGGCGCGGCGGACTCCTCGGGGAGCAGGCGGAGGCCGTGCTCGGCCGGTTCGTCTTCCATGTGGCCATGCCCGCCGCCCTGTTCACCATGGTGTCGGGGTCGGAGCCGGACGACTTCGGGCATCCGTCGATGGTGGCGTTCGCGGTGAGCACGGCCCTGGCCGCCGGGCTCGGATTCGTGGCCGTCCGGCGCGTCTTCGGCCGGGGGCGGGCGCGGGCGGCGATCGGCGCCATGTCATCGGGCCAGGTGAACTCCGCCAACCTGGGCATCCCGGTGGCGGTGCAGGTGCTCGGGGACGCCTCGTTCGTCGCGCAGGTCATCCTCTTCCAGGTGCTGGTGCTCTCGCCCGTGATCCTGACGCTGCTGGACTCGGGGACCCGCACGCCCGACGGACCGGACGGCCCGCGCCCCGGCGGCGGGCTGCGGCGGATGCTCACCATGCCCGTCCGCAACCCGGTCATCATGGCCTCGCTGCTCGGCGTGGCCGTCTCCGCGACCGGGCTGCGGCTGCCGGCCGCCCTGGCGCACCCCTGCGACGTACTGGGCGCCGCCGCCGTACCCACGGCCCTGATCACGCTCGGCCTGTCGCTGCACCGGGGCCCGGCCGGCGGGACCGCCCCGCGCGCGGACCGGGCGGAGACCGCGGTCGTCGTCGCCGTGAAGACGCTGGGGCAGCCCCTGGCCGCCCTGCTGGTCGCCGGCCCGCTGCTGCACCTGCCGGAGAAACAGCTGCTGGCGGTGGTGGTGTGCGCGGCGCTGCCGACCGCGCAGAACTCCTTCATCTACGCCCGCGAGTACGGCCTGGACACCGGGCCCGCCCGCGACGCGATCGTGGCGTCCACGCTGGTGTCCATGGTCACGCTGTCCGTGGCCGCCTGGGCGCTGGGCCCGTGAGCCGTCCGCGTACCGCGCACGCGGGCGGCTACGGCCTGCCCGCCACCGCCTCGCCGTCCGCTTCCGCCTCCGGTGCCGGGGCGGGGGCCGGGACCGGCACCCGGGCCGCCTTCCCCGGCGCCACTCTCACGTCCGCCTCCGCCGCCTCCACTTCCGGTTCCGGTTCCGGTTCCGGTTCCGGCTTCCGCAGCCTCCGCGGCCCGGCAAGCACGTACGCGATGAGGAAGCCGAGCGCGACGACCGTCGCCCCGCCCACCGCGTCCAGCACCCAGTGGTTGGCGGTCGCGACGATCGCGGAGACCGTGAACAGCGGATGCAGCACCCCGAGCGCCTTCATCCACGTCTTCGGGGCGAGGAGCACGATGATCACCCCGCACCACAGGGACCAGCCGAAGTGCAGCGACGGCATCGCCGCGTACTGGTTGGTCATCGCCGTCAGCGCCCCGTAGTCCGGCTTGGCGAAGTCCTGGACCCCGTGGACCGTGTCGATGAAGCCGAGCCCCGGCATCAGCCTCGGCGGGGCCAGCGGGTAGAGCCAGAAGCCGACCAGGGCCAGGAGCGTGGCGAACCCGAGGGTGCTGCGCGCCCAGCGGTAGTCCGCGGGGCGGCGTACGTAGAGCACGGCGAGGATCGCCAGCGGGACGATGAAGTGGAACGTCGAGTAGTAGTAGTCGAAGAAGTCCCGCAGCCGGGCGACCCCGGCGACCGCGTGGTTGACCCGGTGCTCGATGTCGATGTGCAGCCACTGCTCGATCGAGTGGATCTGCCGGCCGTGCCGCTCGGCGGTGGGCCGCCCCGCCGTCGCGGCCAGCCTGACATGCGCGTACGCCGAGTAGACGACGCGGATCAGCAGGAGTTCCAGGAGCAGGTTGGGGCGGGTGAGGACGCGCCGCCACACCGGCAGCAGCGGCACCCGGCTCCAGCGCGCCGGGACGGGCGCCGCGTAGTCGGTGGGGACGGGCCGCTGCCAGTACGGGGAGGTGCGCGGCAGGAAGGGGGCGGCGCAGGCGGCGCCGAGCGCGGCGATCAGCAGCACGTTGTCGCGCACCGGGAACACCGCCTCGATGTTGGGCAGCAGCATCGCGCCCGGCAGGGTGGTCACCAGGACCACGACGGCCGGCCACACCAGCCGGTCGGACGCCCTCCGCCCCGCCCTGCCGACCACGGCGAACAGCACCCACAGCAGCTGGTGCTGCCAGGCGGTCGGCGACACCGCGACCGCCACGCAGCCGGTCACGGCCACGGCGAGCAGGAGTTGCCCGTCGCGGGCGTACCGCACGGCGCGGCGCAGACCGAGGACGCAGACGGCAGCGGCCAGCGCCAGGAAGAGCGCGATCTCCACCGGTCCCGCGAGGCCCAGGCGCAGCAGCGCGCCGTGCAGGGACTGGTTGGCGAGGCTGTCCGCCTGGTCGCCGAGGCCGGCCCCGGCGACATGGTGCACCCAGTACGTCCACGAGTCGTGCGGCATCGCGGCCCAGGCCAGGGCCGTGCAGGCGGCGAACGCGGCGCCGCCGGTCAGGGCGGCCCGGCGTCTGCCGGTCAGCCAGAGCAGGACGGCGAACAGGAGCACGGTCGGCTGGAGGGCCGCGGCCACCCCGATGAGCACGCCCGCCTTGCGTTCGCCCCGGACGGCGAAGAGGCCGACGAGGACCAGGAGGACGGGCAGGATGCTGACCTGGCCGAGGTGGAGGGCGTTGCGCACCGGCAGCGAGAGCATGAGCAGGCTGATCGCGACGGGCGCGGCGAGCAGGGCGGTGCGCCGGCCCACGGGCTTCGGCAGGGCGCGGGCCGCGACGAGGCCGAGGGCAGCGACGAGCAGCAGCGAGCCGAAGGTCCAGGCGACGCCGAGGCTCTGCTCCGCGGTGCGGGTCAGCGGCTTGAGGACGAGACCGGAGAAGGGGGTGCCGCTGAACCGGTCGGTGTCGTAGAGCGAGCCGGTCACATGGAGCACACCGTTCTCACCGATCCAGGTCTCCAGATCGGTGAGCCGTTCGCCCGGCGGCTGCCGCAGCACCACCGCCATCTGCCGGACCGCCAGTGCGGCCACGACCAGCCAGAGCACCGCCCGTGCCGTGCCGGTCCTCGCTCCCCCCGTCGCGCTTGCGCTCCCACTCTGCTCCGCGTTCGCCACCCTGCGCCGACCCTCCCAAGGTCTGTCGCCGGGCCAGTTGTCCGGCATGTGTGAAACCTTCGCATTGTGCTCTGAGGTAGACCCAATCAACCCGCTGTTCGCCTGACTGTCATCCCGCTTTGTCCGAAAGACTGCCCGGTCGGCCGTTTCGGATGCCGGCCGGGGGTCCGGAACCGGCCGGAGTCCGCGCACGTCTGAGCCCGTGATCGGCACCGACGGGGGAGGACCGGAACATGCGGCGCGCGGGGAGAGAACGAGGGGCGGGGAGCGGGGCACGCGGTTGGGCGGCCCGTGCGCTCTCCCTGGCCCTGATGCTGGTGTCGCTGCAACTGGGCTCCCTGATCGCACCGGCGTACGCCTGCGGCTGCGGGGCGATGGTCGTGCACCGCGACAGCGAGGTGGCGGTCGACCGGGAGACCTCGGCGGTCGGCTGGGACGGCACCACCGAGCAGATCGTGATGCGGCTGACCGTCCGGGGGAACGCGCCGGACGCCGCCTGGATCATGCCGGTGCCGCACCGCGCCACGGTCGAGCTGGGTGACGCGGCGCTCTTCTCCGAGCTGAAGGCGATCACCGCACCGGTCACCGAGGAGCGGCACTACTTCTGGCCGCGCGACAAGGACTGGCCGTTCGGCGGTTCCGGCAACGCGTCCGGCGACGGGGCCCCCGCGCCATCGGCCGCCGCGCCGGTCGAGGTGGTGGGCCGGGAGCGGCTCGGGCCGTTCGACGTGGCCCGGCTGGCGGCGACCGACCCGGCGGCGCTGGAGGGCTGGCTGGAGGAGAACGGCTTCGAGCTGCCGGACCGTCTGGCCACCGCCCTGACCCCGTACGTGGAGCAGAAGTGGGAGTACGTGGCGGTGCGCCTCGCGCCCCAGGAGCAGGGCTCGCGGCTGAGCGGCACGCTGGACCCGCTGCGGCTGCGGTTCGCCAGTGACCGGCTGGTCTACCCGATGCGCCTGTCCCGGCTCGCCGCCACCCCGCAGTCGCTGGACCTGTATGTGCTGGCGGACCACCGCATGGAGCCGCGCGGCGCGATCGGCGGGCGGCCCCCGAAGGTCGCCTACGCGGGCCGGGTGGACCCGGCGAAGGAGTCGTACGAGGCGCTGGCGGCGGTCACGGGCGGCAAGCCGGTCTTCCTGACGGCGATCGGCCAGTACTTCCCGTCGCCCGAGCGGATCGACGGCGACCACGAGCTGCGGGCGACCGCCGACGACACCCCGTACCGGACCGTGGTGTACCGGGACGAGCTGCTGACCGTGGGCGGCGTGCCGGCCTGGCTGCTGACGCTGCTCGGCGCGGCCGTGGTGGTGGTCGTGGCGCTGCTGCTGGTGGTGCGGGCCCGGCGGCGGCGCCCGGTGCCGCCCCCGCCGCCGGTCTTCGCCCCGCCGCCGCTGCGGTGAGGGCGGGGGCGGGCCCCGGGGCCCGTAGCGCGGTCGTCAGAATGAACCCATGACCTGGACCGTGACGCCCGAGCCCTTCGACTCCGCGGACGCCGCCCAGCTGCGGTGGGAGTACTACGCGGAGGTGGCCGGCCGCTACTGGGACCGTCCGGCGACGCCCGAGGAGATCGAGGACGGGCTCACCGGGGACGGCGCCGAGCTGCTCACGGCCCCGACGGGTGACTTCGTGGTCGGCCGCTTCGGGGGCCGGGCCGCGGCCTGCGCGGGCCTGGTCCTGGTGGACGCGGACGTCGCGGAGCTGACCAGGGTGTTCGTACGTCCGGAGTTCCGGGGCACGGGCGGCGGCGGGCTGCTGCTCACCGCGGTGGAGTCCCGGGCGCGGGCGCTGGGGCTGAGCCGGCTGCGCCTGGACACCCGTCACGACCTGGTCGAGGCGCGCGGCCTGTACGCGAAGCACGGCTACCGCGAGGTCCCGGCCTTCCACCGGCGCGCGTACGCCGAGCACTGGTTCGCCAAGGAGCTGCGGGCGGCACAGGCGTCGTCTTCCTCCTGACGCCGGGGGCCTACTCCCCGCGGCGCGGGTGGCCGGCCGCGTGGTCGCGTTTCGGCTCCGGGCTGTGCGGGCGCTCCTTGCTCGAACCGCTCGTCTCCGCCGTCAGCTCGGAGATCAGCGCGACCAGGTCGGTCGGCCGGTCCGGCCCCCACCAGTCGCCGAGCAGCTCGGCGAGCGAGTCCTCGCGGGCCTGCGAGAGCTTCACCACCGCCTCCGCGCCCGGTTCGGTCAGCACCATCTGCACCCCGACCCGCCGGACGAGGCCGCGTCCCTCCAGCTGCCGGGCCGCCTCGTTGATCACCCGCAGCGGTACGGGGGCCACCTCGGCGAGCCGGGCGGGCTCGACGGTGCCGTGCCGTTTGATGCGCAGCAGCATCCAGCTGGCGGCCGGCAGCAGGTCGAACCCCGCCCGCTCGGTGATCTTGACGTAGACCTCGCGCCGCCCCTCCCGGGTGGCCAGGACGGACAGGGCCCGCGCGCACTCGTCGTACGAGGACCGCTCGACCGGGTTCGACGCCAGGGTCTCGCTCGTGTCGGGCGCCGTCACCGAACCGCGCAGCTTGTCCTCCTTGAGGAACCAGGCGACGAGGAAGGCGACCAGGACGACGGGTGCCGCGTACAGGAACACGTCGGTGATCGACGTCGAGTACGACTGGAGGACGGGTCCGCGCAGGGCGGGCGGCAGCTGGCCGAGGGCGCGCGGGTCGGCGGCCAGGCTCTTCGCGTCGACCCCGGGCGGCATCGACCGGCCGGCGAGCGCCGCGTTGAGTTTGTCGGTGAGCCGGTTGGTGAAGATGGTGCCGAAGATCGCAACACCGAACGAGGCGCCGATGGACCGGAAGAAGGTCGCGCCGGAGGTCGCCACGCCGAGGTCCTGGTAGGAGACGGCGTTCTGCACGACGAGGACGAGGACCTGCATCACCAGGCCGAGCCCGGCGCCGAAGACGAAGAAGTAGGCGCTCATCTCCCAGGTGCCGCTGGACACCGTGAGCCGGTGCAGGAGCAGCAGGCCGATGGCGGTGATGCCGGTGCCGGCGATCGGGAACACCTTCCAGCGGCCCGTCCGGCTGACGATCTGACCGGACGCGGTCGAGGTGAGGAGCAGCCCGAACACCATGGGGAGCATGTGGACGCCGGACATCGTCGGGGTGATGCCGTGCACCACCTGGAGGAAGGTCGGCAGATAGGTCATCGCGCCGAACATCGCGAAGCCGATGACGAAGCTGATCACCGCGACGAGGCTGAAGGTCCTGATCCGGAACAGCTTCAGCGGCAGGACCGGTTCGACGGCCCGCCGCTCCACGTGCACGAAGACGGCCAGGAGCAGCACGGCCAGCACCGCGAGGCCGATGATCTGGCCCGAGCCCCAGGCCCAGGTGGTGCCGCCGAGTGAGGCGACGAGGACCAGGCAGGTGGCGACCGAGGCGATGAGGAAGGTGCCGAGGTAGTCGATGGTGTGCTTCGTCCGGCGGACCGGGATGTGCAGCACGGCGGCGATCACGACGAGGGCGACGACCCCGATGGGGAGGTTGATGTAGAAGACCCAGCGCCAGCTGAGGTGCTGGGTGAAGAAGCCGCCGAGCAGCGGGCCGAGGACGCTCGTCGCACCGAACACGGCCCCGAAGAGCCCCTGGTACTTGCCGCGTTCGCGCGGCGGGACGATGTCACCGACGATCGCCATGGACAGCACGATCAGACCGCCGCCGCCGAGCCCCTGGAGGGCGCGGAAGCCGATCAGTTGCGGCATGTTCTGCGCGACGCCGCAGAGCGCCGAGCCGATCAGGAAGATGACGATCGCGGCCTGGAACAGCTTTTTGCGGCCGTACTGGTCGCCGAGCTTGCCCCAGAGGGGGGTCGCGGCGGTGGAGGCCAGCAGATAGGCGGTGACCACCCACGACAGGTGTTCGAGCCCGCCGAGGTCGCTGACGATGGTGGGCAGCGCGGTGGAGACGATGGTCTGGTCGAGCGCGGCGAGCAGCATGCCGAGAAGCAGTGCGCCGATCGCCACCAGAACCGAGCGCGTGGAGCGGTCCCCACCGGGGGCCTGGGCCGTGGGGCTCAGCTGCTGGGCCATGAAACATCTCCTCGGATGATCCGTTACACCCCCATCCTGTCTGTTTCACACCGTTATGGCCTGCCGGGGACCCGCATGATTGGGCTTCTCGGCGGCGGGCTGCATAATCGCAACCATTCAAGGGGAGGGGACCCACCATGGCCGGACATATATGCCCGGAGTGCGGTACGGACAGCAGACCGGGCACCGGTCCCGGCTGCGCCTGCGCACCGCGGTACGCCACCGACCGGGAGCGGGCCGCCGAACAGCAGCGCATCACCGAGGCGCACCACGCCGGCCGGTCGGCGGAGATGGCGGCGGCGGAGGACTTCGACCCGCTGCGCATCCGCCCGTACGTGACCCTGGGCGGCGACACCGCGGCGGCGCCCGCGCCTGCCGCCCCGGACGGCGCGCACACCCCGGACGGCAGCGCGTACCCCTCGGGCACCCCGCACACCCCGGGCACCTCGCATGCCCCGGACAGCAGCGCGTACCCACCAGGCACCCCGCACACCCCGGGCACCTCGCACGCCTCGGACGGCGCGCACGGCCCCGGCACCCCGCACGGCTACGGGCCCGGCGGCCCCGGGGGCGACGCCGCCACCACGATGCCGCTCCTCCTCGGCCCCGCGCCGGACGCGAAGGACCCGGCGGGGGGCGCGAAGGCCCCGGCGGGGGACGCGCCCACCGGCATCCTGCTCACCGGCCAGGACCCCGTCTCGCCGCGCCGCCGCAAGCCCTTCGCCGCCCTGGTCGCGGGGGCGGCCGTGGTCACGGTGGTCGGCACGGCCGCGTTCATCGGCGGACTGTTCAACGGGGACGACAAGGGGGAGGTGGACCTCGACCAGGCCCTGCCCTCCACGGTGGCCAGCCTGCCCGACGAGAGCGCCGAGCCCGAGCCGTCCACCACGTCGTCCGCCTCCGCCCCACCGTCCCGCTCACCCTCCCCCTCCGCGTCCTCCTCCGCCTCCGCCTCGGCGCCCGCGTCCCCCTCGGCGACCGCCTCCGCGTCCCGCTCCGCCACCGCCTCGGCGACGGCGCCCGGCGCGGGCGCCCCCTCGTCCCCGGCGGCCACCACGGAGAGCAGCGGCCCCACGGAGGGCGTGGCACCGCCTCCCGAGCCGCCCGGCGACTCCTCGACGCTGCGGCGCGGCGACCGGGGCCCGGAGGTGGCCGAGCTGCAGAACCGGCTCCGCGAGGTCTGGGTGTACAACGGCCCCGTCGACTCCGACTACTCGGACCGCACGGAGCGGGCCGTACGCGAGCTCCAGAGCTGGTGGAGCATCACGGACGACCCGGGAGGGGTCTACGGCCCGAGCACCCGGCGCGCTCTTGAGGCGCGCACGACAGGGCAGGGCCGCCGCTGACCCGGCGCCGACCTGCACGGAAGACCCCGGCACCCGGAGCCGCACACCTCCGGGCCGGGGCGATTCGCTTTCATCGGCCCGTTTTTGTATCGTGGAGAAACAAAGTGGCCTCCGCGCGCACACCCTGACCGGCGGGCGGGGGCCGCTTGATCTCTTCCCGCGCCGCTCCCCCGGCGGCGTTCGCTTCCCCGTTCTGGAGCCCGCCCATGCCGGCCACCACCCTCACCGCCCGCTGCCTCCTGCTCGACATGGACGGCACCCTGGTGAATTCCGATGCCGTCGTGGAGCGCTGCTGGCGACGCTGGGCCCTGCGGCACGGGCTGGACCCGGAAGAGGCGCTGAAGGTCGTCCACGGCCGGCAGGGGTACGCCACGATGGCGGTCCTGCTGCCCGAGCGCCCGATGGAGCAGAACCACGCGGACAACCGGGTGATGCTCGCCGAGGAGACCGCCGACACCGACGGTGTGGTCCCGGTCGGCGGCGCCCCGGCCTTCATGGACGCCATCGCCGCCCTTCCGCACGCCCTGGTCACCTCGGCCGACCTGGCGCTGGCGACGGCCCGGATGGGCGCGGCCGGTCTGCGGATGCCCGACTTCCGCGTCACCGCCGAGAGCGTCGGCGCCAGCAAGCCGGACCCGGAGGGCTTCCTCAAGGGCGCCGCCGGACTCGGCTTCACGGCGGCCGACTGCGTCGTCTTCGAGGACTCCGAGGCGGGCATCGCCGCTGGCCGGGCGGCCGGCATGCGCGTCGTGGGCGTCGGCCCGCGCGCGGCGGCCCTCTCCCCCGACGCCCACGTCGACGATCTGACCCACCTCCGCGTGGAGGCGGCGGCGGACGGCGCGATCACCCTGCACTTCGACGCCCGCTAGCCCCTGGCCGGGGTCCCCGCACCCCAACCGCACACCCACACCGCGAACAGCCGTACGGCCCTCACCCACTCCGGGTGAGGGCCGTACGCGTGTGACCCCCCGCAGGCCGGGGCCCTCGCCCCGCCCCGAAACTGGCAACCCCTCAGCTCCCCGCGCCCGCGCGCACGGTCGCGCACGCCCCCCGTACGGCGAACCCCTGTGTCAGACCCCTTGATGTGACGTGCCCATGTCGCCACTCTGTTACCTGGCGCCCACCCCACGGAAACCCGGCGCCGCCACGATGGCCGGGCCGTTCCGGACAGCCCGTCCACCAGCCCCCCACGTCAAGGGAGTTCGCATGTCAGGTGTCTACGCGCGTCGCATAACCGTACTCGTCGCATCCGCCGCCCTCGCGGCCACCACCGGTCTGCTCACCGCCCCCAGCGCCCAGGCCGCCATGCCCACCCCGATCGCCGCTTCCACCGCCCGCACGTATCTGAGCCAGCTGACCGTCAAGGCCGAAGGCTCGTCCAGCGGTTACAGCCGGGACAAGTTCCCGCACTGGATCACCCAGTCGGGAACGTGCAACACCCGCGAGGTCGTCCTGGAGCGGGACGGCACGAACGTCTCGCAGGACTCCAGCTGCGCGGCCACCAGCGGCAAGTGGTACTCGGAGTACGACGGCGCCACCTGGACCGCCGCCTCCGATCTGGACATCGACCACATGGTCCCGCTCGCCGAGGCCTGGCGCTCCGGCGCCTCCAGCTGGACCAACGCCCAACGGCAGGCGTACGCCAACGACTTGACGCGCCCGCAGCTGATCGCGGTCACGGACAACGTCAACCAGTCCAAGGGCGACAAGGACCCGGCCAAGTGGATGCCGCCGCGCGCCGCTTACAAGTGCACATATGTGCGCGCCTGGATTCATGTGAAGCACTACTACAAGCTGACGGTCGACTCGGCCGAGAAGGCGGCGCTCCAGTCCGCGCTCAGCGGCTGCTGAACCATCCGCCCGGTGGCCCCACCGGCCGACGCCCGCACGCCGGGCCGGCCGATGGGGCCACCGACGTGTTTTCGGCCTACTACAGATGTCCATGACAAGCGCTCGCGCGAGCCGGCCACCGGGCAACGCCCCGATCACCCCTCAACAGGGCCCGGCAGGCCCGGAATTCCACCGGAACTCCAGCGAAAGAAAGGGCGTGCCATGGTCGGGGCGTCGGACCACCACACGCACCCCCATGGCCGGAAAACTGCGCCGTCAATGGTTCAGGCCAAGTAAAGGAAAGAAGGTGCCCAGTTCGCGGCGGTATTGGCCCGCCCATTGACTCATGACAGGCCGTCGAATTTCAGCCAGTCGACAAAACGTTGAACTTGCAAGTATTGGTGAGGTCTACCTAATCTTTTGGGCTCAGTCGGTTCACGTCCCCACCAGACCGAAGGAGCTCCCCCCCCATGTCCACACACCTGCATCGGGCCCAGCCCTATGCCCTCGCGCTCTTCCGAATCGTCGTCGGCCTGCTCTTCGCCTGCCACGGTGCCGCCTCGCTCTTCGGCGTGCTCGGCGGCGCCAGGGGCGGTGGTTCCATACCCGCCGGCACCTGGCCCGGCTGGTACGCCGCGGTGATCCAGCTCATCGGCGGCGTCCTCGTGGCCCTGGGTCTCGGCACCCGGATCGCCGCCCTGATCTCCTCCGGCTCCATGGCGTACGCCTACTTCAGCGTCCACCAGTCGGGAGGACTCTTCCCCTTGCAGAACGGCGGCGAACCCTCCGCCGTCTACTCCTGGGTGTTCCTCCTGCTCGTCTTCACCGGCCCCGGGGCCTTCGCCCTGGACCGGCTGTTCACCTCCCGGCCCCCCAACCGGCAGGACCGGAACCACACGACGGAACAGAGCTCCCCGGTCGCCGTCTGACCCGCTCCCCTCCCCTGGGCCCGCTGCCGACCGGGCCCGCCGAAACCCACGCGTACCGCCGGGAAAACCGCTCCCCGGCGGTACGCGTTCGAGCCCCGCTGGACCGAGGTGCCCAACATCACGCATATATAGGGATCTCCAGCTGAACGGCAGGCGTACGCTGTACAGCTGAACCTGCCGCTCCTGCCGCTCCCCTGCGACGTCGCGGCGTTGTCACCGACCGGGGAGTAGAAGGTGCTGGAGAGTGTGGGCGCGCTGACCGGCAGCCCATGGATCTACGCCGTGGTCGCCCTGTCGGTGCTGCTGGACGTCTTCCTCCCCGTACTGCCCAGCGGCGTGCTGGTGATCACCGCCGCCACGGCCGCGGCCGCGGGCACCACCGGCGTCGCCGCCGACGCGGCCGGCGCCGCCCGCCAGGTCACCGAGGTCCCCTCCCTGCTGGCCCTCCTCCTGTGCGCGGCCACCGCGTCGGTGCTCGGCGACCTGGCCGCCTACCGGCTGGCCCGGCACGGCGGCGAGCGGCTGGACCGGGCCATCGCCCGCTCCCGCCGCCTCACCTCGGCGCAGGAACGTCTCGGCGCCGCCCTGAGCCGGGGCGGCGGCGTCCTCGTCGTCATCGCGCGCTTCGCACCCGCCGGGCGCTCGGTCGTCTCGCTCGGCGCGGGCGCCTCGCAGCGCAAGGTGAAGGAATTCCTGCCGTGGTCGGCCGTCGCCGGCCTGGCCTGGGCGGGCTACAGCGTGGGCCTCGGCTACTTCGGCGCGCAATGGCTGGGCGCGAGCTGGCTGGGCACGGCGATCTCGGTCCTCGCCCTGTTCGTCGCGGGCTCCTTCGCCGCGCTCCTCATGCGGCGCCCGGCGGCGGCCGCCGCCGCTGCCGCCGCCTCGGTCCCTACGGCGTCCTGACACCACCACCGTGTATTTCCAGGCCGTCCAGCAGCCGGGCGGTCGCCTCGGCGATCTCGTCGACGGCGCGGTCGAAGACTTCCCTGTTGTGCGCGGCCGGGGCGCGGAAGCCCGACACCTTGCGGACGAACTGCAGGGCGGCGGCGCGGATGTCCTCCTCGGTGGCCTCTTCGGGGAGGGCGGGCGGTCGGAGCGTCTTGATACTGCGGCACATGCCTCCAGTGTGACGCCCACCACTGACAACAGCGCGCGGCCGTCCGGCGCCGGCCCTGTTTCCGGCCCGCGCGGCGGCCGTCAGACGACCGGCTTGGTGCGTCCCGTGCACAGCGCCCAGATCACGAAGGTGTCGATGGCGAGCGAGACGACGGCCCAGACCGGCTGGTAGGGCAGCCACATGAAGTTGGCGATCATGTTGAGCGCCGCCAGCCCCACACCGGCCCCGCGCGCCCAGGGTGAGCCCCGCAGGATGCCCCAGCCGACCACGGCGATGACGACGCCGAGGACGAGGTGGATCCACCCCCAGGACGTCGCGTTGAACTTGAAGACATAGTCGTCGATCCGCGCGTAGACGTCGTTCGAGGCGATTCCGGCGATGCCCTTGATCGCCCCGAGCACCCCGTCGACCATCAGCAGCACACCGGCGAACATGATCCCGCCGGCCGCCCAGGGACTGATGTCGGGCCCGGAACCGGAACCCGAACCGCCGCCCGGGCCGGGCGACCCCGGACCGGCGGGCGGCTGGGGCGAGGAGGGGGTGCCCGGCGGGGGCGCGGTGTGTGCCATGGGGACTCCTGGGCCGGCGGAAGTACACGTCAGCCCGACCCTGCGGCGGCTACCCGGGTACGGCCACGCGAACACACCCGTACGGGTGAACGCCCGCGCCCCGCACAGGCCCCACCGCCCGGCCCGGACGCCCGCGCTCCCCCTACTCCGGGCCGCGCCTGCCCGGCGTCCAGAACGGCTGCGTCACCACCGACCTGCGGGGCCGCCCGCGCTCCCGTTCGGCGATCCTGTGCTGGTGCGCGCCGGGCGCACGATGGTGCCCACCCCGCACGCCCCGCCCATCCACGGCGAGGTGCGCGGCGAGGTGCGCGCCGTGGTGGAGCGGGCGCGCGGGCTGTTCCTGTCGGGCGGCACGGTGGACCCGCGCGCGCCCTGTCGCGGACCTTCACGGTGCTCGCCCAGGACCTCCTGGCGGCGACGTCCGGTCCCGCGCTGTTCGCCGGGATCGCGCGGGAGGCGCCGGGCGTGCGGCTCCGCTTCCTGATGGAGAGCCCTGTGGCCGGCCCGTTCCCCCTGGGCCTGCGGACGGCCCATTCCCCCTGGGCCTGCGGACGTTCGAGATCCCCTTCCCGCTGTCGCCGCTGCCGTTCGGCATGGCCTGGCACCCACGCCACGACGCGGACCCGGCGCACGCCTGGCTACGGGGCGCCGCTTCCGGGACCTGGCACGCGAGGAGGCCCCGCGGGACGGCGACGAAAACCCGCTGTTCCCCGCGCCGTCCAAGGGCTAACCTCCCCTCACCCGACGGCCACGAGGAGGGAAAGTTGCCCGGTAGCCCGAGCGCGCGCTGACGCCGTAGGTCGTGATCGACCCGTCATCGCGTGCTGCCTCCGACTGCGGCACAGCGAGCCCTTCCCGCCCGACCGCCGGCGCGCACACGTGCCCCGGCGGCGGCGGAGCGTTGTCCTCCGCAGCCCAAGGGGCCACCCGTGCATCCCGCTTCCCACACCCCCGGCCACCGCACCTCCCGCCCCTCCCTCCGGCGGGACCCGGACTTCCTGCGCCTGTGGGCGGGCCAGACCGCGTCCCAGTTCGGCGCGCAGGCCATCCAGGTCGTCCTTCCGCTCGTCGCCGTCGTCTCCCTGCACGCCGACGCGGGCGAGCTGGGCGTTCTGCGCGCGGTGGAGCAGGCGCCGATCCTGCTGCTCTCGCTGCTCGCGGGCGCGTGGGTCGACCGCCGGCACACCCGCACAGTGATGGTCGCGGCGGACATCGGCCGCGCACTGGCCCTGGCGGCGGTCCCCGTGGCGTATCTGCTCGGCGTGCTCGGGCTGCCCGCGCTGCTCGTGGCCGCCGCGCTGACCGGCGTGGGCAGCGTGTTCTTCGACGTGGCGTACCAGGCTTCGCTGGTCCGGCTGGTGGACCGCGGCCGGCTGATGCGGGGCAACAGCGCCCTGGAGGGCAGCAGGTCGGCGGCGCAGATCGGCGGCCCGGCGCTGGGCGGCGCGCTGGTGTCGGTGTTCGCGCCTCCCCTGGCCGTCGTCACCGGCGCGGTCCTCTTCGCGCTGTCCTCCCTGTCGATCTGCCGCATCCGCCGCCGTGAACGTGTTCCCGCGCCCTTCGAAGGCCGCCCCCGGGTCCTGCGGGAGATCGGGGAGGGCCTCCGCTTCGTGGCCCGGCATCCGGCGCTGCGTGCGGTGGGACTGGCTTCGGCCCTCTTCCAGTTCTCGCTGGCCGCCCTGATGACCGTCTACCTGCTCTTCCTCCCGCGCGAACTCGGCCTGTCGGGCGCGGAGGTGGGCCTCGCGCTCGCGGCGACCGGCCCGGGGGCGGTGCTGGGTTCGCTGCTGGCCGCGAAACTGCCGGAACGGCTGGGTTACGGGCCCGTGCTGGTGGGCGCGGCGGTCCTCGCGGACGGCGTGATGCTCGGCGTACCGGCACTGCCCGGCGCGGGCGCCCTCGTCCTGCCCGCGCTCATGGCCGTCAACTTCCTCTTCGGTACGTTCGGCCAGCTGGTCAACGTCACGGTGATGTCGGTACGGCAGGCCGTCACCCCGGTCCGCATCCAGGCCCGGGTGGTGGCGACGATCAACTTCGCGGGCATGGGCCTCACGCCGTTCGGTTCGCTGCTGGGCGGCTTCCTGGCCACGGCGTGGGGCCTGCGTACGAGCCTGCTGCTCACCGCCGTGGCGCTCGCCCTCTCCCCGGCGTTCATGGCGCTCTCCCCCTTGTCCCGCCTGGGCAGACACCTCCCGGCCGCTGAACCGGGGCAGTCGGCCGGGGGACCGGCATATGCCGGTGAGTGACCCCGGACCCTCAGACCCTCCTGATCCGGCGCACATCGCGTACGCAGGCGTTGGCGAGCCCGGCGAAGACGATGACGGACGCGCAGACCAGCAGGACAGTCCGGGTGCTCCAGTACGCGGTGGCCACCCCCACCGCGAGGTACCCGGCAGGGATGGCGATCTGCTCCCCCAGGGAGTTGAAGGCGTTGAGCCGCCCCAACTCCTCGTCGGGCACCTGCTGTTGCATGGCGGTGGACCAGGCGACGATCGCAACGTCCATCCCCGCCCCGGCAACGGCCGCGGCGCCCAGCACCCAGCGCAGCGGCAGCCCCAGACCCATGGCGGCCAGCGGCAGGAAGAGCCCGGAGCTGGTGATGACGCAGACCAGGATGAGGCGCTGCGGCTTCCACAGCAGACAGACGGCCGTCCCCGCCAGCAGCCCGGTGGCGAAGGCCCCCTGCACCAGCCCCCAGGAACCGGCACCCGAGTAACTGCGGTCCGCCACGAGCGGCCCGAGCAGCTGGTAGCCGGCCAGCCAGGCGGCCACGACAGCGGTCCCGGACAGCGTGTAGCTCCACAGCCAGGCCCGGGACCGGAACCCGGCCCACCCGACCCTCAGGTCGACCAGCAGACCGCCGCGAGGGCCCCCGGGAGCCGCGGAACCCGCGAGCCGCAGCCCGGCCATCAGGAGCGCGGCGGCGACGAACGTGGCCGCGTCCCACCCGAGCGCCCAGGCCGGCCCGGCCAGCGCGACGACGAACCCGCCGACGACCGGACCGATGACCTTGACGGCGTTACGGGGCACCCGGACCAGCGCGTTGGCCTGCTGGAGCTGCTCCACGGGCACGAGCCGGGACACGATGCCCCGGGCGGCCGGCGTGGTGAAGGCGGAGGCCGCTCCCGAGGCGCACGCGCACACGCTGATCGCGAGGGTGGTCGCCGCCCCCGTCGCGACGAGCACGGCGACGACCGCCTGCGCGGCCCCCGCCCCGAGGTTCCCGAGGAAGAGGAGGCGGCTGCGCGAGACCCGGTCCGCCAGGACCCCTCCCACCAGGAGAAAGAGCAGGCTCGGCACGGTGTTGGCGGTGAGCACGACCCCGAGCGACCACGCTCCCCCGCCCTGCCCGATCACCGCGAAGGCCAGCGCCACGGGGGCCATCGCCGAGCCGGTCGCCGAGATCAGGTTCGCGAGCAGGAAGCGCCGGAAGACGGGCAGCCGCAACGGGGACCCGGCGGCGGGAGGGGGAGGCTCACTCGGGTGATCGACACCAACAGCCGGCCCTTCACGCACGTCACCCATGGCGGCCAGGTTAGGGGTGGGGGCGGGGCAGGGGCACCCGACCGTCCGGAGGTGGCCGGTAAGGGCTCCTCAGGCGGCCAATTGGTCCCCGAGCGCGCTGCGCGAGTAGAGGACGAGGTGCCCCTGCCGGGCCCGGGTGACGAGCCCGGTCCGGTACGCGCGAGGGCGTAGCACCCGGCTGTCCGGGACCGCCGCACCTCGGCCGGACGGGGTGACAGTCCCGGGCCGGCACGCGCCGGTACGCGCCGGGGCACCGGCAGCCCACGGCGGGCCGCGCCGCCTACCTGGCCGGTCGGTGTGCGGACGTGGTGGCATTCCTCCATGACGCATTCCACACCAGGACACACCTCACCCACCGCGACGTACGACCGCATCGGCACGGGCTACCGCGACATCCGCCGCCCGGACCCCCGTCTCGCCGCCCTGATCCACGAGGCGCTGGCCGGAGCCCGCACGGTCGTCAACGTCGGCGCGGGGACCGGCTCCTACGAACCCGGCGCGAGGACCGCGCGGGTCACCGCGGTCGATCCGTCACAGGTCATGCTCGACCAGCACCCGGGCGGCTGGAAGGTCCTGGCGAGCGCGGAGAACCTGCCGTTCCCCGCCGGGGCGTTCGACGCCGCGATGGCGGTGATGACGGTGCACCACTGGCCCGACCTGCGACGGGGCCTGACCGAGCTGCGACGCGTATCGCACCGGCAACTGGTCTTCACCTGGGACCCGCGGCACGCGGAGGAGCTGTGGCTGATCAACGAGTACCTCCCGGAGATCCGCCACCTCGAACACGCCCGCTTCACCCCGCTGTCCACGGTGGCAAAGGCCCTGGGCGCCCACACCGTGGTCCCGTTCCCCATCCCGCACGACTTCACGGACGGCTTCCAGATCGCGTACTGGCGCCGCCCGGAGTCCTACCTCGACCCGATGATCCGCCGCGCGAGCTCCACGTTCGCCCAGCTCCCCGCATCGGTGGTCGAACCGGCGATCGCCCGGCTCCACAAGGACCTGGCATCGGGCACCTGGCACACCCGCCACGCGGACCTGCTCACGCGCGATTCCGTGGACTACGGCTACCGCTTGCTGATCGCGGGCTGAACGGCTCGGCGCACACGCCCGCCCACACGCCCCGTACGCCGAATGCGTTCACCCGCGCCCGTGATCGGGATCCTCGTCCAACCCGGGCAGTTCCTCATGCCCCTCCGAGTAGTGATTGACCCACCCGCAGAGCGCACAGGCGTACCGCCCGGCCAGACCATGCACCTCGGTGCCGCACCGCGCACAGTCGGTGCGGGTGATCTCGGGAATCGTCGGCTCAGGCTTGCTCGTCACACGGGGACCTTACCGAGTGAGGCTGTGAAGGGCGGGCCGGCGTGGGGCCGGTCAGAAGTCGGGGCAGAGATGCTTGTGCACGGCGTCCAGGATTTTGCCCCCGGTGTCCGCGTTGTTGATGTCGGGCAGGCGCGTCGCGATGGTGAACCTCTCAAGGGTCAGCTCGATCAGTTTCGCCCGGTCCTTGGTCGTCCTGATCGACCCGCACTGATTGAGCCCACGGCTCACGGACCGCTCGTCCATATCGGCCTTCGAGATGCGCGGGTCGATCGCGTCGAGGGCTTCGAGAAACGCGTACCGGTCATGGGCGCTCGGTTCCTCGGGAAGCCCGGCAGCCTTCCGCGCGGCATCCCGATCGGCCTCGCTGACGGTCCTGCCGGGCGCTGCGGCAGCCTTGTCATCGTCACTGCTCCCGCACGCGGTGAGCCCGACGAGCAGGCCGACGACGATGAGCGGGGCGGCGATGCGGGTGTTCATGGTCCCCCTGGGGCTGAGTGGCGAGGAAGCCAGGCTGCCAGATACGGAGAGAGCGCGGAGTCGTGTCCGTTCCCAGACACGAGGAGAACCCCTACGTCGACAACGCCCAAAGCTCTCGTTCACGGCTCCGGAACCACCTGCACGTCAGCCGAACTGCGTGGTCGCCCCAGAACCTCGGCTGCACGCCTGTCCGCTGCGTGCCGCTGCTCCATGGAAGCCCGCAGCTCCCCCGGTGTCGGCCACGGCGCCCGCCGGTGGATCATACGATGGCAGTTGGCACATATGAGGGCAAGGTCACTGAGCTTGGTCCGGCCTTCACCGGCCTTGTGCAGTGGGATGACGTGGTGGCACTCGATGTACCCCTTGCCCCGATCCCCGTAGATCTCCTCGAAGTCGAAGCCGCACGCCTCGCAGGCAAGTTGTCCTCCCTGGCGCAGCACACCGTCGATCTTCCTCTTGCGCAACCCCTTGTTCCGCTCACGGCTCAGGTGGCGGCGTAGCAGCAGCCTGCCCTCCGGCGCGCTGTAATCGTCCTCCTCCTCGGCCGCAGCAGGCAGGTCCTGGAGGTCTCCAGCGCCAAGGCCTTGCCGAATGCGCCGTGCCACCTCCGACATCTCAGCCGGTCGGGCCAGGAAGTCGTTCATGACTTCGACATCCAGCGCGTTGCCGTTGGTCGGTTTACCTGTGTACGCAGGGTGCCGGGAGGTGATGTCAACGGTCTTGCGCGCGACGCCGTTGGGGTTCCGGAACAGCTCGTTGCGTAGTTCCTCGGGATGGATCGGCATGGTCTGAAGCAACGCGGAAAGCTCGACCACACGAGGGTCGTTGAACTCCAGTCGCTTCCACCCGTTGGCCATGGCCAACTCGCAGGCGAGAATGATCTCGTCGCGCGTCCAGTCCGGGCTGCGGGACGAACGGATGGTGAAGCCGAGCCTGGCCAGCCACCGGGCTGCGTGGGACCTTCCCCCGCTCAGCTCCTCCGGTTTCAACGCTCGGCCTTGATCAAATTTGTGCGCCACACCGGCAATGGCTTTCGAGTCGTACGTCCGTTCCTCGTGCAGGAGGAGATACCCGGTGGCGGGCTTGTATCCGTACTTGGTCAAAAACAGGTCTCGCCCCAGCTCGTCGTACTCCAACAGAGCCTTGAGGACACCGTCTCGGCTGATCGCCCCTTTGCGCATGCCGGAAGCGTACGGCCCACCGATGACAACCAGCAGGTCAATTGTGCGAGCGCCCCTGCAACCGCGGGTGCCCCATGCGTTGGTTCGAGCTACGTGGTTCACAATGCGGGCATGGACGACCAGGGTGGGGACTCGGTGTCGGTCTGGCGTATTGGCGGACCGGCTCTCGTGGTGGGCTATGCCATCCCGACGGTTGTGGGGGTGAGTGCTCTCACCAGTTGGGCCGGGTGGGTTTCCTCGCCGGGAGTGGACGCGGCACGGACGGCCGGGCTGTGGACGGGACTGACCGCCGGCATCGCGTTGTTCCTCTGGTGGGCTGTTCTCAGAGTCCGCCTCGAAGTCGGTCCTGCCGGGATCGTGGCGGTCAATCCGTGGGGCACTCACCGACTGGCGCTGAATGAGGTGGCTTCGGTGCGGCTCGGTGCGTGGGGCGCGGAGTTCCACCACGGAGACGGGTTCAAGACCACGGCGTACGCGCTGAGCGAGATGGCCGCCGGGACATCTCAGGACCAGCGCTTCGCGGAGTTGCTGGCTGTTCTTCAGTCGAACCCTGACTTCGCGCCGAGAGCCTGACGAGAAGGGAGCATGCCATTCGAGGGACGCCCCACAGGTCGCCGAAGCTCTCGATGCCGTCGTCCTGAGATGTCGGGGCGGTTCACGACGGGAGCTGAATGGGACGGCGATCCTCCGATTTGCCGCAGGGCACAGGGTGCGCCGATCGTGCCCACGGAGTACGTGTACCGTCCGGCCCTACGGCCATCGGCTGCACCGGGCCCCATTGTCAGACCGCCCTGACATCCTTCCCCCCGTGACCATGACATGGGCCGACTTCTGGGCGCTGACAGCCACCCTGAACGGCGAAGCCACCGAAGCCAACTGCCGCCGCCTCGCCAAGGAGCTGAGCCGCCGGCCCCTCCCCGACATCATCGGCTTCGCGGAGCGCCACGCCGAAGCTCTCTACCGCCTGGACCAGGAGAAGTTCGGATCACTGCCCGTCGCCGACATGACTGACGACAAGGGCGAGCCCTTCCCGCAGTCGGGCGACTCGTTCCTCTACGCACGGTGCGCGGTGGTGGCCGCGGGCCGGGACGTCTGGGAGAGCGCGTTCTCCGACGCCGGCGCTTTCGCCCCGTACACCTCGACCGGGTACGACGGTGAGCGACTGCTGTACGTACCGGACGAGGCGTACGAGCTGGCCACGGGAAAGGAGTGGGACCGCGCGACCCGGTACTGCTTCGAGTCCTTCTCCAACAAGGACGGCTGGCCGCACCTGCGAGGCTGACGCCTCAGCAGGTCACGGTCCCGTTCAGGCACGACTCGTACCGGCACCGGTCCTCGCTCCGGTGCAGCCTTCGAAGGTCCTGGAGAGCCGAAACGGGGAACGGGTACAGCACCCACTTCTTCCGATAGCCGTCCTCTCCGTGCAACCTCAGCACGCTCTCAGCGGCCTCCATCACCGCATGCCCCAGCGTGCTGCGGGGCTGCGTCGAGCTCCAGACGAGGGTGCCGTCGCTGTCGGGCGCGTCCCAACTACTCGCCATGTCCGGGAACCGATGGATGGCGAGGTCCACTCCTTCGCCCCGGCGCCGGAGCCGCCACCTCACCTCGGCCGGTTCGAGATCAAAGGAGACCCTCTGCATGGCGGAGCCGCCGTACAGCCCCGCCACCGCATGAAGCAGGTCGGCCAAGGCGTCCGTGCAATAGCTGACGTCTTCCTTGTGCTCGGCAACACTGTCAGCAATGCGAACGGTCGCCCATCCCGAGCCGCTCAATTCCCAACCGAACCGAAGATCGGCTGTCATCATCCCCGCCCCTCCCGAGCCCGGACCTCGCGGGCAGTCGTCACCGATCATCGGCGCCGGACGCGTGCCCGCACAAGCAAGCACGAGCAGACGCCCTGCACAGACACGACGGGACCGGCAACAGCCGAACAGCACGCTGGGCGGGCACGGGCGTCAAGCGCGTCGGGTCTCCACCCCCGGAGGCGACCGGCCCGCGCAAGTGGAAGACACAACGGCGGAAGCGGTGAGGGGCCAAGCCCACGGATGCGGTCGTCACTCACCGGGCCGGTTGGGCTCGAACCCTCCCCTGACGCGCCCGCGGACCTTCATAACCTACGCGTAGCGGTCGAACAGAGCCCGGAGGTAATCCTCAAGTCGGCTGCTCAGAAGGACGGGAGTCAGGTCCGTGCGGCCGAGTTCGCGCCAAGGGACGGCGACCTTCTCCGCGTCCGGGGCGAATGCCAGGGCGTCGATGACCCGCCAGTAGAGGTGCGCCGCGTCCCGCTCGGCGAGGCGCCCGCCCGCGGCGGCGTACCGATCGGCGAAGGTCATCCCGAGGGAAACGCCGTGGAGCAGAGCCAGAGCCGTCGAGCAGTGGGCCACGTCGAGGTCGGCCGGCCCCCAGGAGGTCTCCACCCAGTCGACGACACCACTGACGCGGGCATCGTCGCGCTCGCCCTCGAAGAGGACATTGCCCGGATGGAAGTCCCGATGCAGGAAACAGGGGCGGAAGGCGGGCGGATCCTGCCGGATGACATCCACGGCCCGCTGCCACAGCTCGGGCCGCGCCGTCTGCTGCGGGGGCGTCACCCGCTCCGGCGACGTCCACGCCTGCCAGGCACGCGGCCTCGTGTCGGCGGAGACCTCCACCCGGTGGATGCGCACCAGCTGCTCGGCCAACAGGTCCGCCCGGCGCTCGGCGCCTCGGTCGTCCAGCCGAACCGCCCCGGGCAGCAACGTCATCAGGAGAGACGGGTGGTCGCAGTCCGTCGCGGTCGCGTCCACGTCCACAAGCGCGGCCGCGGGTACGTCCGTTGCCCCGAGGAGGCGCAGGATCTCGGCTTCACGGGACAACAGACCGTCCGCGTGCCGCACGTAGAAGGGCTTCACGAAGGACCGCAACACCAGGTGCCCGCTGCCCCCCGGCCCCTCGATACAAAGTCTGCGCATCTCCGAGGTCCAGCCGCCACGCAGACGCTCGACCCCCGCTATCCGCTGCCCGGCACCAAGTCGCTCCTCCACCCACGACCTCGTGGCACCCGGGACCTCCGCCCCAAGATCGCCGTCACGTCCCTCTCGGCCCCCAACTTTGGTCACGAGGGAAGGTTATCGACATGACGAACGACGCACCCTGCGAGCCCAGTTATCCATGGAGACGGGCACGAGAAGGGGACTGCTGCACGCGTAGGTGACAGCGGGTTCTATGCAGCCAGGGCTGCGGGTGGGGTCATGATGGCTTCGTACTCGATGGGGGTCAATCGGGCCAGGCGTTTCTGACGCCGGCGTCGGTGGTAGGTGCGCTCGATCCAGGTGACGATGGCGATCCGCAGTTCCTGGCGGGTGGCCCAGGTGCGGCGGTCGAGGACGTTCTTCTGCAGCAGCGCGAAGAAGCTTTCCATGGCCGCGTTGTCGCCGGCGGCACCGACTCTGCCCATCGATCCGATCATGCTGTGACGTGCGAGAACGGCAACGAACCTCCGGGAACGAAATTGCGACCCTCGGTCGGAATGCACGATGCATCCAGCGACCTGGCCGCGGCGGGCGACGGCGGATTCCAGGGCTTTGACGGCAAGGCTGGACTTCATCCGGGCGTCGATGGAGTAGCCCACGATGCGGCTGGAGTACACGTCCTTGACCGCGCACAGGTAGAGCTTGCCCTCGCCGGTGGCGTGCTCGGTGATGTCCGTCAGCCACAGCCGGTTCGGCCCGGCAGCAGTGAAGTCCCGCCGGACCCGGTCGTCGTGGACCGGCGGGCCGGCCTTGGTGTTCTTGCCTCGGCCTCGGCGTTTGCCGAACGCGCTCCACCAGCGGTTGTCGCGGCAGATCCGCCAGGCGGTCCGCTCGGCCATGGCCTCACCGGCCGCCCGGGCCTCGTCGGCCAGGAAACGGTGTCCGAACTCCGGGTCGTCGCGATGCGCGTCGAACAGGGCGTCGGCCCGGTATGCCTCGGCCCTCTCGGTGTCGGTGACCGGTGAAGCCAGCCACCGGTAGTAGGGCTGGCGGGCCAGATTGAGCACCCGGCACGTCACCGCCACCGGCACCCGGTCAGGGGCAGCGGCGGCGGCCAGCTCGCGGACGAGCGGGTACATCATTTTGACGGCAGGTTCGCCTGCGACAGATACGCCGCAGCCCTGCGCAGTACCTCGTTCTCCTGCTCCAGGAGCCGGATGCGCTTACGGGCCTCGCGCAGCTCGGCCGACTCACCCGACACCGGCGCGGGCTTGGCGCCGCCCTCGTCGGTGTCGGCGCGGCGCAGCCACTTCGACAACGTGATCGGGTGGACGCCGAAGTCGGCGGCGATCTGTTCCAGCGTGACGCCGGGCTCGCGGTTGCGTGCGACCCGCACGACGTCCTCGCGGAACTCTTTCGGATACGGCTTGGGCACTGCAACATCCTTCCAGGCCGCCTCTCAGCAAGCCAGGTCAGGTGTCACCTATCCGTGCAGCAGTCCCAAGGCATCTGAGGTTGCTGCACTCGTTGCTGCACGGCAGCGAGGTGCCGGCTCTCTCGTCGGGCTGCTCTACTGCTCATGGACGAGGCGATCCCCGGCCCACTGCTCGCCCCGGCGCCCATCCCGCCCGCCTCGGGTCCTCGGATACCCCGCGTCCGCTCCTGGCTCCGCCCGTTGATGTCGGAGAAAGATGCCGAAGGCCCCCCGCCATGATCGACGAGGGGCCTTCGCACTGGTGGGCGCGGACGGTTTCGAACCGCCGACATCTGCTTTGTAAGTTCGGCCGGATCTGCTTGAGCACCCGGTCTGCCCCGGCTACCGCTGCTGTCTAAGGTTCTCAGGAACCGCCATTGTGTGCTGCCGTTGATGTCAGTCGTGGATGTCGACTCGCTGAGCGACCGCCGTCAAGGGGGCACCGTTGAGCGTTGTGGACCTGTTCTCGGACGGCCTGACAGCGGCGAGCTACCAGCACACCACTGTCATTCAGCATCGTCTAGCGTTGGCTGCTGCGGAAGCGCCGGACCACGCCTAAGATCGTTTGGCTGGGTCACTGGTGAGACGCCGCTTCCTGCCGCTTCGACGGAAGAAAAGATGAGTCGCCGGTTACGGCGATTCTCTCGCTTTTCCCATTTCAGGAAGTCCATGCCCGTCGTAGCACGCTGCGCACTTAGCTCGGCAACATCGAGGAGCCAAACGTTGAAGCGCTGGGACCCCTTATCCGGAATCGTCTCACTCTCGACCAGCAGGTGAGTGAAGCGCAGGTGTTGAAGCTTATTGATTTGCTCGCTAAGAATCGCCTCGTCGGTCGCGACAAGGAAATATGCAGACTTCTTTTCTCGACAAAACTCGGTAATTTGCCTGACGATCTTCTCCAGCTCTAGGGCCTCATCTGGCTCATCCTTGCGCAGGTCATCGAATTTCGAAGGACTAATCAGGCCCGCAGCCTTATTTACATCCTCAACAATTACACGATGGGAACCCGTTTTCTCACTAACCCCGCGATTCCGAGCCTCGGTGATCGAACCCGAGGCCAGTCGAAGATAGTCGCGCGCGACCCCGCCGGCCGCGAGAACTAGGCGCTTCCTCGCGTCATCGGTAAACAATGCCTTGATATCCACGCCCGATTTGGAGGCGACCTTCGAAAGGATCTGTTCGAGGAATTCATGGGTGGATTTAAAGTGACGCAACCCTCGGTCGAGTGGAACCTCATGCGCGTCGTGGCCAATTTGCATACCTCGTGGAGGATCCCCCGGCTTGAACGTCACTGTCGAATAGCGGATACTGCCGATTTTTAGCCACACCCCCGTGTCCTTGACGAGCCGATGAAGGTATCCCAACACCAGAGGCTGGACGTCTCGGCGGAGCTGGTACAGGTCGTCCACAAAGACGAATCCCCCACCAGTAACCTTGGCTGTATCGACGATGAGGGAACGAAAGTTAGTTAGAGCGCGTTCCAGGTACTGCTCCTTTGATCCCTCAACGACCTCGCTGGACGATACCGAAAGCTTTGCAGTCCCTTCCGTCTTCGCATCCAACGAGACGATCTTCATCTTGACGCCAGCACCCGCACCCACAGTGCTGCCGGCTTCGTCGTTTACTGTCCACTGAACCTTGCGATCGAGCGGGGCGAATTTCAGGAGCTCCAACTGGTTCGCGGCCTCGCCCAGAGAGGTCGCGAGGGTCGCGATCGGGTGTGCGGGCTCTTTTGCACCGAAGATCCTCTTAAAGAACCCTGGCTTCTGAGCTTCGGGGATCTTCGAAAGAAGCGCTTCACGCGCTCCTTTGATCAGTTCATGTACAGCGCTGACGAGCACGTCCGGGTAGCTGAGGTTCGCGAAAATCTCCTGGTCGATCCAAACGGCTGCCCGGTCCTCTTCGGTCACTTGCTCCTGTAGGTGACGGAGGAGGCTCGATTTTCCCGATCCGCGCTGACCAAAGACGAAATGATGGTAGTTAGCCTCGGCAATTTCTCCACCCTTAGGCGGGACGTAGCTCTGAGGGCCACCGAAGGGCGTCGCACGTGTTGCCTCTTGCAGGTCTTTGAGGAGTTGCGTCACCTCGGCCGTGGCGAACTGTGCACTGTTACCACCGGTACCCATAATGCCTCCTGAGTGACTACCTGACGCCACGTCAACTCGTTCCGTATTACACGGCCACACGTGCACGAGGCTGACAGATGCATGCTAGGCGGAGAACGGGGCGCTTGGCCTCCGATTGGCTGGCTTGGTATCGCCTTAACTCGGGGGTGCGATACCCGCACCACGCTTCCGCCACCTCCCACCACTCACCCCAGCTCCCATCCCGTCCGCCTTCGACCCACACACCGTGGAGCGGTCGTGGTTCAGGGCGTCAAGGTGGAGCGCGCCACTGTACGAACGACCTTGACGCCCTGGGCCGCGACTGCTCGGCTCTGCCTGGGTCGAAGGTGGTCGGGATGGGAGCCCCACGACGCTCGCCACGCTCCGGCCGGCACTCGCGAACGGCGCCCCGTCCATCCCGGAGTCTGAGCGCCC